>NZ_JALKFX010000030.1 GCF_023243045.1 Frankia sp. AgB32 | reverse complement strand
GGGGGGGGGGGGGGGGGGGGGGGCGGGGGGGGGGGGGGGGGGGGGGGGGGGGGGGGGGGGGGGGCGGCCCCCCGTCTGGTAGGCGGGAGTCTGGTAGGCGGTGGTCTGGGCCGCGGTGGCCAGGCCAGGGTGGGCCAGGTCGGTGTGCGTCATGCTGCGGCTCCTGCGGAGGTGGCGGTGCCCGCTCCACTCAGAGCGAGCTCGTCGACGCGGCGGCACCGGACGGACCGGCCGTCCGGCTGTTCGGTCAGCGGCACCGGTCGGGTCCGGCACTCTTCGGTGGCGAAGGCGCACCGGTCGGCGAAACGGCAGCCGGCGAGCTCGGCACCGACCGGCGGGGGCTGACCGTCGATGACGGCGAGCGAGCGCCGCTCCCAGCTGCTGACCGAGGCGACCCGCAGCAGCGCTTCCGTGTACGGGTGGCGCGGCGTGTGCAGCACCGCGGCGGTCGGGCCGGACTCGACCAGCTCGCCCGCGTAGAACACCAGTACCCGGTCGCAGAACTCGGCGATGACGGCGAGGTCGTGGGAGACCGTGATGACCGCGAGGCCCCGCTCGGCCCGCAGCCCGGCCAGCAGTTCCAGCACCTCGGCCTGGATGGTGACGTCCAGCGCGGTCGTCGCCTCGTCGGCGATGAGCAGCTCCGGGTTGCCGGACACGGCGATGGCGAGCACGACCCGCTGCAGCATGCCGCCGGAGAGCTCATGCGGATACTGGTGGTAGACGCGTTCGGGCTCGTGCAGACCCATGGCCGCGAGCAGCCGCACCGCGCCGGCGCGGGCGTCGCGCCGCGACTGGCCGTGCTTCACCCGCAGCTGCTCGGCCAGCTGGTACCCCACCGGGTATGACGGGTTGAGGTAGGACGCCGGATCCTGGAAGACCGCGGCGATGCGGGTTCCGCGCAGCTGTTCCCAGCCCCGCCGTGGTAGCCCGACCAGCGAGGTCCCGTCGAAGTCGATCGTCCCGCCGCTGACCGCGCAGCCGGGCGCGAGCACGCCGAGGACCGAGCGGCAGGCCAGCGTCTTGCCGCTGCCGGACTCGCCGACGATGCCGACGGCCTCGCCGCGCCGCACCTCGAAGGACACGCCGTGGACGGCCTGCGCCGCCCCGGCGCCGACGGTGACCCGTAGGTCCTCCACGCGCAACAGCACTTCTGCCGGGCTGGCAGCGGACTCAGGCATCGGTCAGCGCCCCTTCCTGGGCGGGAATGGTCACCTGCGGCGTCGGTTCCGGGGTGGTCGGCCCGGCCCCGCCGGCGGCCGGGCGGCGTCACGGTGACGCCGGTGGTGTCCCGGATGGCGTCGGCGATCGCGTTGAGCGCGCCGGCCGTCACCGCGATCGCGAGTGCCGGGATCACCGGTGCCCACGGCTGCTGGGACAGGAAGCCCAGGTCGGCGGAGAGCATCCCGCCCCACGTCGGCGCCGGCGGCTTCACGCCGATGCCGAGGAAGGTCAGCGAGGACGCGACCAGCAGCACCGTCGAGGCCAGCTGCGCGGTGGTGACGGCGACGGTCGGCAGCACCTTGGACCACACGTGCTGGCGGATGATCCACCACCGGGACGCTCCGAGCAGCTCGGCGACCTCCACGTACTGGGCGCGGGTCAGCGAGAGCGCCGCCGCCCGGGTGACCCGCAGGAACAGCGGCGAGAGGAACACGCCGATGGCCAGCATCGCCTGCGGAAGGCCGTTGCCGAGGACGCCCGTCACGGAGATCGCGACGACGAGGTAGGGCAGCGTCATGACCGAGTCCGCGACGCGTTGGGCCGCCCAGTCGAAGAACCGGCCGAAGAACACCGAGCCGAGGCCCGCCGGCACGCCGAGCAGGAAGGCGATCGCGACGGCCTCCGCCGCGCCGACGATGGACCGGCCGGTGGCGTCCATCAGCCGGCTGAGGACGTCCCGGCCGAGGTAGTCGGTGCCGAGCCAGTGCGCGTCGCTGGGCCCGGCCAGCACGTGCGCGGTGTCCTGGGCGAGCGGGTCCTGCGGGGCGAGCGCCCCGCCGGCGACGCCGACGAAGACGACCACCCCGAGGGCCACCAGCGCGATCTTCGTGGACCGTAGCCGCACGGCCCGGCGCAACGTGCCGCTCATGCTTCCTTCTTCCGCGCGTGCGGGGTCAGCCGCAGCAGGGCGGCGTTGACCAGCAGGTTGGAGATCACGACGAGGCCGATCATGGTGACCAGCGCACCCTGGATGACCGGGATGTCACCCTTGCCCGCGGCGTCCAGGCTGAGCTTGCCGAGCCCGGGCAGGTTGAACACCGCCTCGGCGACGACCATCGCCCCGATGATCTGCGGGACGTAGTACCCCAGCACGGTGACCGCGGGCCCGGCGGCGTTGCGCAGCGCGTGGCCGAACACCACCCGCCGCTTCGTCAGGCCGCGCACGTCCGCGCCGGTCACGTAGTTCTCCTGCAGCTCCCCGACGAGGGAGGTCCGTAGCTGGCGGGCGATGGCCACGGCTCCCTCCACCGAGAGGGCGAGCGCCGGCAGGATGGCGAACCGCAGCCACCGCGCCGGATCCTCGGTGAACGGCACGTAGCCGCCCGAGGGCAGGATCGGCAGCGTCACCGAGAACAGCACGATCAGGGCGATGCCGATGACGAACGGCGGCACCGTCGACGCCGCCGAGCACAGCAGCGTCACCCCCCGGTCGAACCAGCCACCGCCGGACAGCGCCGCCCCGATGCCGAGCGCGCCGCCGAGCAGGATGGCGATCAGCAGCGCGACGATCGTGATCGAGAGGTTCACCGGGAGCGCCTGGCTGATGCTGTCGGTCACCGGGAGGGTGGTGTAGTACGACCGCCCGAGATCCCCGGTGAGGGCGTGCCCGAGCCAGCTGAAGTACTGGACGAGGAACGGCCGGTCCAGACCGAAGTAGTGGTTCATCCGGTTGATGTCCGCCGGGGTCGCCGTCTCGCCGAGCACCTGCGCCGCCGGGTTGGTGTCGGTGAGGGCACCGAGCCCATAGGTGATGAAGGTGGAAAGCAGTACCACCGGCACGCCGACGAACAGCAGGCTGCGCAGCAGGCGCAGCAGTCGGCCGCCCCGGTCGGCCGCCCATCGCCCCGGTCGGCTGCCCACCCGCGGGGCCGCCAGCCCGGCTGGTCGTTCGATCTCCAGTGTCGTCATGTGCTGCTTTCCACCTCTCTGCCCGAGGGCCGCCTGCGGCCTCAGCTGACCCGGACGCCCTCGAAGCGCTGCACCGCGAGGTAGTTGCCGAGCGGCGAGACGTTCTTCTTGCGGGCGAGGATGCGGGGCTGGGTGAACAGGAAGATGTTCGGCATCTGCTCGACCGCGATCTTCGTGGCGGCCTGCAGGACCGTCGGGTACGACGGGTCGTCCAGCGGGGTGTGCCGGACCTTCTGCAGCGCCGCGGTCAGCTCCGGCGGGGTCCTGCGGCCCGGGTTCATCAGGCCCTGGTCACCGAAGAGCACCTGGAAGGCCTGCACGGCCGAGTCCCGGCCGGCGAACCCGTCCACCGCGATGGGTCGGGAGTGCTGGATGTACATGATCTGCGTGGCCTGGGACAACGGGATCGTGTCGATGGTGAGCTTCACGCCGACCTTGGCGAGCTGCGCCTGCAGCTGCTCGGAGAGCTCGGAGGACTGGCCGGTGGTGGTGAGTGCCACCGACAGCCCGGTGGCGTGGCCGGCCTCGGCGAGCAGCTTCTTCGCCTTGTCCGGGTCGTAGCCGAACGCGTTGTCCAGGCTCGGGTCGTGACCGACGTATCCGGGCGGGAAGGGCTGGTAGTTGACGGTGCCGAGGCCGAAGGTCTGGGTCTGGACCAGCGCCTGGCGGTCGATGGCGTACTTGAACGCCTCGACGACCTTCGGGTTGTCGAACGGCGCCTTCGTGACGTTCACGTCGAGCACCGTGGTCACCAGGGAGGGGATGACCTGCACCTCCAGCCCGGCGGACTTGGCCGCGGCGACCTGGCTGCCCGGGAGCTGGGCGACGTCGAGCCGGCCGGACTGCAGCGCCGCGATGGCGGTCGCCGCCTCGGGCGCCGGGTAGAGCTCGAAGGCGTCGAGGTGGATGTTCGCCTTGTCCCAGTAGCCGGGAAAGCGCACCAGCTTCGCCGACTGGTTCGGCACGTACGCGGTGAGTCTGAACGGCCCGGCCCCGACCGGCTTGGTGGCCAGGCCCTTCGCGTCCTTCGCGAACGCGGTGGGACTGACGATCATGCCGGTCTTGCCGGCGAGCAGGCTCGGGATCTGGTAGTCGACGGTCGACAGACCGATGGTGACGGTGCGGGCGTCGTCGTTCGCCGTGATCGTCTGCATGCTGACGAGCTGGGCGGCGACGAGCGAGCCGGCGAAGTCCCGGCCGCGCTCCAGGCTCTTCTTCACGGCGGTGGCGTTCAGCGGGGTGCCGTCGCTGAAGGTCAGACCGGGGCGCAGCACGAAGGTGATCTGGTCGCCCCTGTCGTTGTACTTCCACGACTCGGCCGCCGCCGGGACCGGGTTGCCCAACTCGTCGAGCTTGGTGAGCGCGGCGTACACCAACGACAGCGCGTGGACGTCCCACCCGGCGGACGAGGTGACCGGGTCCCAGGAGGTGACCTCCGCCCAGCCCCACCGCAGCGTCCCGCCCTCCTTGCCGGTGGACGAGACCGCGTCGCCGCCGCTGCCGCAGGCGGCGAGCAGCACAGACGAGCCGGCAAGCACGCCGAGACCGAGAAAGCCGCGGCGACCGATGACCAACGATTCGGCTCGTGGTTGTGCGTTCACTGGGAACGGTGTTCCTTCCTGAAAAGCGGGTCGGGCCGGGCCGGCGCATACCCGTGAAACAGAAAACAGGCGCGCGAAAAGAAGGCGCAGCCCCGTGTCGGCGCGTGGGCAGGCGGCTTTCAGCGGCCAACCTCGAGACGTGCACGGGACTTCACCCGGGTGCGGTCCTGGGTGCGGGGAGGCGTGCTCTCGTCGCACCTGACCGGTGGAGCGGGCAGGCGCTAACGATCACAATGAGTGATTGTGGGCGGTGATCGAGGTGTGGTGGGTGCCGCTCGCAGCGGCAGCGTCACCGAAGAGTGTTGCTGTCAGTGACAGCCGACGGTGTCAGCGACAGAGGGCGCTGGACGTCCGCAGGTAGTCCACGTAGCGACACGCCACGAGGAGGAATCTCGACCGCATGTGTGGAGAATGCCCGATCGATGGAGCTGACGTCAATATCCGACCTGTGTGTATGGATCCGCCGTCGGTGCCCGGACCGTACTCGACGCGTGTGCCCCGATTTGCGCCTCTCGCCCTGATGTCAGCGCTTTTGCCGATTGTCAAGGTAGCTTCCTGATCAATGAAGGTAACGGGTTGGCGGGGACTCGGGCGCCGAAGGTGACAGCTCGGGAACGCGGGAGGTGGTGGACGTCACCTCGCCGCGGGGTGGCGTCCGCGTCCAGCCCGGTCGTGCGGCTGACCGGGCTGACGCTCAGGTGAGCAGGTCGGGCTGTTCGGCGACGATGACCTCGTAGAGCGCGTCGAACGCCCAGCGGGCGCCGTCGTCGCCGCGGCCCGGCCCGGCGGTGGCGCTGGCGATGTCGTGGTCCAGCAGGCGCAGCGGACCGGCGGCGGCGGCGAGGAGCTGGGTCCTGGCTGCCCGCTCCGCCGCGATGTACAGATAGGCGGCCGCCTCCACGGTGGTGCCGACGGTGAGCAGGCCGTGGTTGCGCAGGATCGCCAGCTTGTGCGGGCCGAGCGCGGTGGCGATCTTCCGGCCCTCCGCCTCGGTCAGGACGACGCCGTTGTACTCGTCGTAGACGACGTGCTGCTGGTAGAAGGTGCACACGTCCTGCGAGATCGGATGCAGCGGCTCACCCAGCGCGGACAGCGCCCGGCCGTAGGGGGAGTGGGTGTGCGCGGCGCCGACGACGTCCGGGCGCGCGGCGTGGATCTGCGCGTGGATCGCGAAGGCGGCGGTGTTCAGCGGCGGCTGCCCGTGCACGATCTCGCCCCTGCCGTTGACCAGCAGCAGGTTGGACACCGTGATCCGGCTGAAGTCGAGGCCGAAGCGGTTGACCCAGAAGTGGTCGGTCAGTTCCGGGTCGCGGGCGGTGATGTGGCCGGACAGGCCCTCGGCGAGGCCGAGCTTGGCGAAGATCCGGTAGGCCGCCGCGAGCTTGCGGCGGCGGTGCAGCCGCTCCTCGGTGAGGTCGCGTGCCGGCACGGGCCGGGGCCATGGCCCGCCCTCGGCCGGCGAGACCTGCCCGGCCCAGCCGGACGCGGTGACCGACGTTGGCGGGGACTCAGGAGTGGAGATCGTCATGTCGTCGCCGTCCTTCCCATCTCGGGGTCTGGAGGCATGCCGATCCGCGCGGGGGAGCTCCGAGACGCGGGCGCGCGGCAGAGCGGGCGACGGTGGTCGGTGCCGACCCGGATACGGACTACCGAGCACTCTGAGTAAGTCCATATTGTCGAGTCAAGTAGTGAAGAAGTGAATCAGGTCACACCGCATTTACTACTTGACCGATGAACAAAGCAGGCTACTGTCGAGGGTGTGTTGAGGACCGCGGATCTGGTCAGGCGCCAGCACATCGACCTGCTGCGTGTCACCTCCGCGAGCTGTCCGCGCCGCCTCGCCTGAGCGGCCGGCGCGCACCCGCCGCCCCCTGACGCACCGACCTCCCCGCTGTCGGCCGTGGCCGCGGCGGCCGGTCGACGGCCGGATCGCTCCGCCATCGAGGCGAAGCGCCTCGACCTGAAGCGCCTCGAATCCGAAGCGCACCGCACCTGAGGCGTCCTGAGTCCGAGGCGCGCCGCACGTGAAGCTCCGGCGTCGACCGCACGGCAACCATCCCACCCGAAGCGCGGCGATGCGCTTCGTGGTCGTCCTCCAACGGGAGCACACGTGGATCTTCAGTCGCGCAGCGGTGGGGCCGGATCATCAACATCGGTGGCCTCGCCGCCCGCCAGGTGGGCCCGCACGGCGTGACCGTCAACGTGGTGCACCCCGGCCTGACCCGCACCGAGCACCACGGCGGGACCGTCGTCCTGTCCGGCGAACGGATCCAGGCCGCCGCGGAGCGCATCTCCATCGGCCGGGCGGTCACCGCCGAGGAGGTCGCCGCGGTCGTGACCTTCCTCGCCTCGCCGCTCGCCGCCGCCGTGACCGGCGAGTCCATCGCGGCCGGCGGCGGGACGCCGGGCCCCATCCACTACTGATCCGTGCCCTGATCATCCCGACCGATCGCCCGCCCGGCGATCACCCAACCCCACCGAAGGGACACAGCCAGTGACCACTGTCGTGGAGACCCCCGTCCAGTCGCGGCTCACCGTCCGGCCGTTGCAGCCCACGATCGGCGCCGAGATCAGCGGCGTCGACATCAGCCAGCCGTTGGCGCCGGCCGCCCGGGACGAGATCCGGGCCACCGTGCTCAGGTACAAGGTCGTCTTCTTCCGCGACCAGGACCTGACGCAGGAGCGTCACGAGGCCTTCGCCCGCGAGTTCGGCCCCCTCTACACCCACCCGGGCGCGCCGAAGGCGGACACGCAGGTCAGCGCGATCCACCAGATCTCCTCCGCCGACTTCAAGAAGATCGAGAAGTCCCACGCGCCGCAGGCCGGCGATGACAGCTGGGACCCGTACCACACCGACACGAGCTGGCGGCTCGTGCCGACGTGGGGTGCGGTGCTGCGGGCCGTGCACCTGCCCGAGGTCGGCGGCGACACCGTCTGGGTCGACGCGGCCCTCGCCTACCAGCGGCTGTCCGACGAGGTGAAGGAACGCCTGGCCGGGCTACACGTGACGCACGACTTCCGCGGCGCGCTGAACGCGGCCGGGCACGACTACCCGATCGTCGCCCACCCGGTCGTCCGGGTGCACCGGGAGACCGGAGAGCAGATCGCCTGGGTGAACTTCACCCAGCGGCCGACGATCATCGGCCTCGACCGCACCGAGAGCAGGGAACTGCTGACGGCGGTCATCGACCAGTACCGCCGGCCGGAGAACCAGGTGCGCTTCTCCTGGCGGCCCGGGTCGGTGGCGTTCTGGGACAACCGGGCGGCCGTGCACTACGCCGTGCGCAACTACGGCGACACTCCGCGCCTGCTCGAGCGGATCCTCATCGCCGACGAGCCGCAGTACGCCGACCTGTAGCCGGGCTGCGGGGGGACCGCGCCGGCTGGTCCGGGCGTCATCCCTCGACGGCGGGGCGCAGGACCTCCTCGCACCACTGGCGGAAGCCGGTGGGGCTGGTGGACGCGGGCGTGCGCGGCTCGGCGTCGTCGAGGCCGGCGTCCTTGGCCGCGACCATGTCGATCATGGCCTGGGCCATCGGCGCGGACCAGCCCTGGGCGACGAGCACGCCGTGGTAGGCCTCGGTGGGGACCCGCTGGAAGCGGATCGGCCGGCCCAGCACGTCCGTCATGATGCGCGCCATGTCCTCGCCGGAGAGGTCCTCCGGGCCGAGCACGGCGACGCTGTCCTGCCCGCTCCAGGAGTCATCACGCAGCAGGCCGGCCGCGGCGGCGGCGATGTCGCGGGTGGCACAGGTCGGCAGGCGCCGCTCGCCGGGGAACGTCGAGACGAACATCCCCTGGCCGCGGATCGACGTGACCTGCCGGAGCATGTTGTCCATGAACCCGGGCAGCGCCAGCGCCCGGAAGGCCACGCCGGTGCTCGCGATCAGGTCGTCCATGGCCAGCGACGCCGTCACCAGGCCGGCGTTGGCGGCCATCGGCGTCCCGCGCCCGAGGGCGGAGACGCTGACGACCCGGCGCACGCCCTGGCTCCTGATCGCCTCGGCGGCGGGCCGGGCGAAGTCCAGGTAAGGGGCGTTCACCGTCGCGGCTGCCGGGTTCGGCGGCGCCAGCCAGAACACCGCGTCGGCGCCGGCGAACGCCTTGGTGACGACGTCGGGGTCGCCGTGCGAGCCGGCCACGACCTCGACGCTGTCGCGGACCCGGTCGGGGAGCCGCTCGGGCCTGCGGGCGATCACGCGGACGGGCTCGCCGGCCGCGAGGAGGCGGTCGAGCACCTGGCTGCCGATGGTGCCGGTGGGCGTGGTGACCACGATCATGTGCGTCTCCGGGGTGGCTGCGGACCGCTGCGCGGCCTGGGCGTCTGGTGGCGCCGTGTCATCCACTCAACGCGCAGCGAGAGCGGGCATGAAGGACCATTACGGTCCCGACTCATACCCTGGTGGTATGAATGGCGGCACCGATGAGCGGTGACATCGAGGTACGGGAGCTGCGATATTTCGTGGCCGTCGCCGAGGAGCTGCACTTCGGGCGCGCCGCCGAGCGACTCGGCATGGCGCAGCCGCCACTGTCCCGGTCGATCCGGGAGCTGGAACGCCGCCTGGGCGTCACGCTGCTGGAACGCACCACGCGCCGGGTCACGCTCACCGCCGCGGGGCGGGCGTTCCTCCGCGACGCCCGGGTGGCACTGGAAGCGGTCACCGCCGCCGAACAGCGGGCCCGGCACGCCGGGCGGCCCGAACCTGGCCTGCGCCTGGCGATGAAGGCCGACTACGACGCCGGGCTGCTGCCGCGCATCCTCGACGCCTACCACCGGGAGGACGCCGCCGTCCCGGTGGACCTGCTGATGGGCGGGCGCGGCGAGCAGGCACCGGCCCTGCGTGCCGGCCTGGCGGACGTCGCTCTGCTCCCGGCACCCTTTGACGATCGGGACCTCGACCACGAGCCGCTGGTGACCGAACCGCGCCTGGCCGCGCTCGCGGCGGCCGACCCGCTGGCCGCCCGTCCGTCGCTGGTCCTGGCCGATCTGGTCGGCCGGGTGCTGCCCGACGGCGCCGCGGCGCACCTCGCCGACCCGCAACCGCTGCGCGGCCTGGGTACCGCGCCCCAGCCCCGGCGGCTGCCGACGGTTCCGACCGGGGTGGCCGGGCCGCCGCCGGCCGGATCGCAGCAGCGCTACCGGGACCTGGCGCAGATCTTCACCCTCGTCGAGCTTGGCGCGATCGTGTGGTTCCCGCCGGAGTCGGTCGCCCGCCGCCATCCCCGTTCCGGCATCGCCTACCGCGAGGTCCGCGATCTCGGCCCGAGCACGCTCTGCGTCGCCTGGCCGCGTCAGCTCCGGTCGGCGGCTGTCGCCGCCTTCGTGCGCGCGGCGGCGGCCGTCGCCGCACCGGCACTGAAACCCGTGAGTGCGCTGATACCCGTGAGCGACTCGGCGTGAGGCTCAGACCGCCGCCAGCGCGGGGCTCGCCCGCGGCGGGTCGAGTGCCGAGCCCGCGTCCAGCGGCCATCGGGCCGCGGTCATGCCCCACTGACCTGTCGGCGCCGGCCCGCCACTCAGGAACGGCGTCGCTCAGGAACGGCGTCACTCAGGAACGGCGTCACTCAGGAACGCAGGGCGGCGGCGAGATCCGGACGGACGAGGTCGCCCAGCCGTTCCCAGGGGGCCAGCACGCTCTGCGGCCCGAGCACGTACGGCAGGTCGCTGACGATCACCACCAGCCCGCGTGGGGTGACGACGAACTGCTCGTAGTTCGCCGACACGGGATCGGCGACCCCGCCCGTCGGCCCACCTGGGAACCGCCGGTCGAGCTCCGGCCGGACGATCGCCGCCAGCCGGCGCAGCCCGGCGTCGGTCGAGGTGAACACGTCCTCGATCCGGATGCGGTCGCCGGTCCGCAGGTCGAAGACGAGCCCGGTGGCGAGCTCGGTCGGATGGGCGGCGCCCGGCGGGTAGCGGTCCCCACCGAACGACAGCGCCAGCACCGTCGTGCCCACGTGCGGCGAGCCGGCCGTCAGGGTCAGGGTCGCGTCGGCCGTCTGGTTCCTCTCCTCGTTCACGTACGCGAGGACGGCACGGTTCACCCGGCGCACCACGTTCTGGTCCGGGCCGGCGAGCACCGGAATGGTGATCGTGTAGTCGGCACCCGGGCGCAGCGTCCCCCGCTCGGTGCGGGTCGTCACCCGATAGGGCGCCGCGGCTGGCGCGGTCGTGTCGCCGGTCGACGTCGCCGGGCGGGCCGTCGCCGTGGCCGTGGCCGTCGCGGCGGACGCGGATCCACAGCCGGCAGCCAGCGGCGTCGCGACCAGGCCGAGGCCCAGCAGTCCGAGCATCGCGACGGCCCGCCGAGGATTCCTGATCACGGCCATATACTGCCGGTTCGTCGTGTCCGGCGCGGCAACGGACGCGACAGCGAGGCTGTCTGCCTGCCGACGCGTGCTGACGGGTGCGGCCGGTCAGCCTTCGAGACAGGCGAGGACGACGAGCACCCGGCGGTTGTCGTCCTCCGACGGCGTCAGCCCGAGCCTGGCGAAGATGCTGTTGGTGAGTTTGCCCACCGCCTTCTCCGTGATCACCATGGCGGCGCCGATGGCGGCGTTGGAGCGGCCCTGGGCCATGTGTGCCAGCACCTCCCGCTCTCGCGGGGTCATCGCGCCGCGGGTGAGATCGGGGGCGAGCGCGCGTTCGCCGCGCCGCACTGGTCCGCGTGGACGGCTCGGTGCCGGCGAAGGGGCGGGCCGGTGTCGCGGTGGAGGTCTCGGTCATGGCTCTCAGCCTCGGCGAGCGCCGGCTTCGCGACGAGCCGCCTGAATCCGCTGTGCGACAGGGGGCTTAGGCCCACCATGGCGCGCTGCCAGGCCTTCGTCGGGTGGGCCTACCCCGGGCCGGGCGTGCCGTCCGGCGGGGTGAGGCCCGCGGCGGCCCAGCCCGACGCGTCGGGTCGGCCGGAGGGCGCGGTGGGGATCACGCGGCCGGCTGGCGGCGGCGGTCCGGGCGGCTGCGGCTGTGCGGCCGCCCGGCGTCGGTAGGCCGACGGGCTCTCGCCGCAGCGTTCGGCGAAGGCCCGGGCGAAGGCGCTGGCGCTGTCGAACCCGACCGCGGTGGACACGTCGAGGACCGTCGGCCCGGGCTCGGCGAGCAGCGCCATGGCGCGCAGCAGCCGGGCCCGCAGCAGATAGGAGCGCCAGGAGACGCCGAGCGAGGCGCGGAACTGGCGGCGCAGCGTGCGCTCGGAGACCCCGACGGCCCGCGCGACCTCGTCCGCGGTGACCGTGGCGAGGTGCTCCCGGGTGTACGCGGCGGCGGCGGCGACGATCGGGTCGGTGGCGGTGGGCAGGCTGAGCGGGGCCTCGTGGTCGAGGGCCTCGGCGACGAGGCCGCCGAGGGCGCGGAAGAAGCCGTCGGCCATCGGGTCGGCCCGCGCGCCGACGATCGGCCAGCGCTGGGCGTAGATCATCATCTCGCGGATCAGTGGCGGCACGGCGAGGATGCGGGCCCGGTCGCCGGGCTGCGCGATGAGCGCGGGGTCGAACAGCACGGCGATCGAGCGCACGGCGGCCTTCATCGTCGTGGTGTGCTCCAGGCCGGCCGGGATCCAGGCGGCCTGCTGGGGCGGCAGCAGGTAGTGGGCGGCCGCCGTCTCGACCTCGATCACGCCGTTGACGGCGTACTCGATCTGGTGCAGGTCGTGCGAGTGCCAGCCGGTGACCAGGTCGCTGCCCTCGAACAGGTAGCTGCCGCCGAGGCCGTGGCCGCCCTGGCGCATGTCGACCAGGCCATGCCGGACGGGTTCGGTGCGGCCTGGTGCGGGCCGGACCGGTTCGGGGCCGGCCGGACCGGCCGCGGCAGGTCCACGCGTGGCCGTTCGTGCATGGTTTCTGGCCGGAGCTGCGGAGACGGTCATATCTCGTCAGCGTACAACGGAGTTAGCGGCGTATTACGCGGATCCACGGCGCGCCGGCCGCGACGAGAGACGACGAACGAGGAGTGGCGATGAACATCGACGACATGGTGCTGGTGAGCATCGACGACCACGTGGTCGAGCCGCCCGACATGTTCCGCAACCACGTCCCGGCGCGGCTGGCCGACCAGGCCCCGCATGTCGTCACCAACGACCAGGGCATCGACGAGTGGATCTACCAGGGCCGGGTGACCGGCGTCAGCGGGCTGAACGCGGTGGTGTCCTGGCCGGCGGAGGAGTGGGGGTTCGAGCCGGCCGGGTTCGCCGAGATGCGGCCTGGGGCGTACGACGTCCACGACCGGGTCCGCGACATGGACCGCAACGGCATTCTCGCCTCGATGTGCTTCCCGACGTTCGCCGGGTTCAGCGCGGGCCATCTCAACCACTACAAGACCGACACCACCGTCGTCATGATCCAGGCGTACAACAACTGGCACATCGACGAGTGGGCGGGCGCCCACCCGGGCCGGTTCATCCCGCTGGCGCTGCTGCCGACCTGGGATCCGCAGCTCATGGTCAACGAGATCCGCCGGGTCGCGGCGAAGGGCTGCCGGGCGGTCACCCTGCCCGAGCTTCCGTACCTGGAGGGGCTGCCGAGCTACCACGACCTGGATTTCTGGGGCCCGGTCTTCCAGGCGCTGTCCGACCACGGGATGGTGATGTGCCTGCACATCGGCACCGGATTCGGCGCGCTGAAGCTCGCGCCGGACGCGCCGATCGACAACATGATCATCCTTGCTACCCAGGTCTCCTCGCTGAGCGCGCAGGACCTGCTGTGGGGCCCGGCGATGCGCACCTACCCGCATCTCAAGTTCGCCTTCTCGGAGGGCGGGATCGGCTGGATTCCGTTCTACCTGGACCGCTGCGACCGGCATTACACGAACCAGCGCTGGCTGCGCCGGGACTTCGGCGGCAAGCTGCCGAGCGAGGTGTTCCGGGAGCACGCCCTGGCCTGCTACGTCACCGACCCGACGTCGCTACGGCTGCGCCGGGAGATCGGCATCGACAACATCGCGTGGGAGTGCGACTACCCGCATTCGGACTCGATCTGGCCGACGGCCCCGGAGTTCGTCCACAACGAGCTGACGAACGCCGGCGCCACCGACGCGGAGATCGACAAGATCACCTGGCGGAACGCCTGCCGGTTCTTCGGCTGGGACCCGTTCGTCGAGCTGCCGAAGTCCCAGGCGACGGTCGGTGCCCTGCGGGCCACCGCGACCGATGTGGACACCGCCATCCGCTCCCGCAAGGAGTGGGCACGCCTCTACGCGGAGCGCCAGTCCGCCTGACGGCAAAACCGAATAGATAGGCTCACCCGGTTGATAGTCGAAAGAGGGGGCTGAACAGGGTGACGAGTTCCATCGGAGAGCAGCCGTCAGGTCAGTGGTGGAAGTCCCTCGCCGCGCGGCCCGTACCGGTGGATCTGAAAACCGACCAGGCGCATTCGGCCCGGATGTACGACTACTACCTCGGCGGGAAGGACCACTTCCCCGCCGACCGGGAGGCGGCCGAACGGGCGCTGACGGTCTTCCCGAACGCGCGCCTGGTCTCCCAGCAGAACCGTGCCTTCATGGTCCGCGCCACCCGTCACCTGGCCGGCGAACTCGGCATCCGCCAGTTCCTCGACATCGGCACCGGCATCCCCACCTCGCCGAACCTGCACGAGGTCGCCCAGAGCGTCGCCGCCGACAGCACGGTCGTCTACGCCGACAACGACCCCATCGTGCTCGCCCACGCCCGCGCGCTGCTCACCGGCGACGCGCGCGGGCACACCGCCTACCTCGACGCCGACATCCGCGACGTCGAGCGCATCCTGACCGCGCCGGCCCTGCGCGGGGCCCTCGACCTCACCCGTCCCGTGGCCATCTCGCTGGTCGCCGTGCTGCACTTCCTCAGCGCGGACGACCAGCCCTACGACATCGTCGGCCGGCTCCTCGACGCGGTGCCGGCCGGCAGCTACCTCGTCGCCACCCACGGCACCGCGGACTTCGACCCGGGCGCACGCCGCCTGTACGAGGCCTACCGGGCGCGGGGCATCCATCTGCAGTCCCGCGACCGCGACGAGTTCGGCCGTTTCTTCGCCGGGCTGGACCTCGTCGAACCGGGCGTCACCGTCGCGCACCGGTGGCGGCCCGACGACGCCGTGCCGCCGGACCTCACCGACGCCCTGGTCAGCAACTACGCCGCCGTCGGCCGCAAACCCTGAGACGCGGGGTCCGTGACGACGTTCAGACGACCGTGCCGAGCGGGAGCCCGGCGTGGTCGGCCACCAGGAGCTGCGCCGCGCGGTGGGCGGCGTCAGCCAGAAGATGCTCACCCGGACCGTGCGCGCCCTGGCGCGCGACGGGCTCGTCGAGCGGACCGTGCACGCCGCCGTCCCACCTTGTGCGGACTACGCGCTGACCCCGCTCGGGCGCACGCTGTCCGCGCAGATCTCCGGGCTGCGCCGGTGGGCTACGCCCACGTCGACGAGGTCGAGGCGGCCCGCGACGCCGACGACCGCCGCGCCGGTCAGGTTTCGGCCGACCCGGCGCCGCCGGCCTGAGCGACGCTCAGGCGATGGTGAGGACCGTGTGCTCGGGCAGGATCTCGGTGATCTTCCCGGGGATGCGGAAGACCGCGTGCGGGGTGCCGGCGGCGGCCCATACCTCGTCGAAGTCGAGCAGGTCCTCGTCGACGAACAGGTCGGACGACTCCCGGTGACCCAGCGGCGGAACGCCGCCGATCGGGAAACCGGTCACCCGCCGCACGAACGCGACGTCCGCCATGGCGATCGGATGGCCCAGGGCCGCGCCGACCCGCGCCACGTCCACCCGGTTCGATCCGCTGGCGAGCACGACGACGGGCGCGTCGGTCGCCGTGTTCCGAAAGACCAGGGACTTGACGATCTGCCCCTTCAGGCAGCCGAGGGCCCGCGCGGCCTCGTCCGCCGTGTGCGTGGAGTCCGGCAGCTCGGTGACCGTCAACCCCAGACCGCGTTGTTCAAGGAATTCCTGGAACTGCCGGGCACGTTTGCTCAGGCTCACGAGGCGTCTGCTCCATCAGGATGGCGGACCGAATACCTCCAGGTGCCGGCCGACCGTACCAATCCGATCGATGCTCCGTATTCGCTTTCGCAAGTCTCCGGCGGCGCCGGCCCAGCCCGGCGCCGCCGGCGCGGCCGGCGCGGCCGTCAGCGGGGAAGGTCCGCGTGGCGTTCGAGGAACTCCCCGGCCGCGGCCGCGGTGCCGAGCGGCAGCCCGAACAGCAGAAAGCGGTCCACACCGAGGTCGGCGACCGCACGCGTCGTCTCGACGCTCACCTCGGCGGGGTCGGGAAACATGTAGGTGATCTCCAGGCGGCCCAGCCTGGCGGGCCGCTCGACGTCCCGCGCGGGACACCACGCCGGCGAAGTCCACGTACTTCCCGTGGTATTCCGGCGCCGGATCGGTCCACAACGACGTCATCGCGTCGAGGTACTCGTCGACGCGGGCACCACGGCCGGACGGGTCGATGCCGATGGCGCGCATCTCCGGTTCCAGCCAGCCGGCGCCGACCCCGAGCAGCAGCCGGCCACCGCTGAGCACGTCCAGGCTCGCCGCCTGCTTCGCGAGAACCAGCGGATTGCGCAACGGGAGAACAAGAATGCCGGTGCCCAGTTCCAGCCGTTCGGTCGACGCGGCCACATAGGCCAGGTCGACAATCGGATCGAGAATCGACTCGACGGGATCCGTCGCCGACGCCGGCCCGGTCGGCGTCGGTACGACGACGTGGTCACCGGTCCACCACGAGTCATACCCGAGCTGTTCCGCCCGGCGCGCCAACGCGGCGGTGTCCGCCCCGGTCGCCGCCACGCCCATGTTCAGACCGTGCACACCAATCCGCATGGAGCCTCCCGCGTCCGGGCGCCGTGCCCCTGCGGCACCGGCCGTCCCCGTCCACCGTGCGATGCCCCCGGAAGGCGTTCAGCACCCCTTGCCACAACCGAAAGGCACGGCTGCCCATGTTCCGGGATCCGCAGTACGTCCCGGCGGACCGTCAGCCGTCGGCGGGGTAGGCGGCAAGGACCCCGGACGTGTCCGGGGTGTCCGCGATACCGACATCGCCATCGACGACAAAGGGAGCGGTCCCTGGCGCGGTGGCGCGGTCCGCTCCTGTTCGCGCGTCGAGAATGACCGGTCCGCTCCTGGTGTATCCGTAGACTGCGCCGTGCCACACGGTGGTGACGGTGGGTGCCACCCGGTTCGCCTTGTCGTCCGGAAGGCTCCACAGCCACGCGTGTGTGGTGGCGTCGAAGGCCGCGGCCCACGCATCGCCGTATACGGCCGGCTGCGAACACACGGTCACGGACGTGCCGTCGTACTCGCAGGTGACGTCGGAGACGGCGCCGCTGCTGCTGTCGAGGACCGCACCGGTCGCCGGGTCGATGAGATTGAGAAAGTTCGCCCGTCCCGCGGTCTCGCCGTAGGCGACCACAGTCGTGGGACCACCGGGAAGGATCGTCACCGAGCGGGCTTCGTCGGATTTCGTCCAGCGGATGCTGCCGTCGGAAAGCGACAGTCCGGAGGTCTTCGCCGGATAGGACTCGCCCGGGAGTTCGCCGACGACGGTGGAGCCGACGACGGCACGCGCGGCGAAGTCGTCCTGCTTCCAGAGGACCTTTCCGCTGGTCGCGTCGATGGCGTAAGTCGTGGCGTCGGATGAGTCGTCGGTGACACGGACGACGACGGTGTGCTCGTCGCTGAACACTGGCGCTGCCACCACCCCGTAAGGCGGCTCGCTGACCCACTTCTCCAGTGGCACCACCGCGCGTGCGGCAGCACGCAGGCCTGGCACCTCGACCCCGACGAGCTCGAGAGCGGGCTGCTTTGGTGTCGTGCCGCTGCCCGGCATGTCGACGACGAAGGCGGTATAGAGCCGCCGGTGGCCGCCAACCGTCGTGGACAGGGGCCGCTGCGCGGGATTGTCACCGACGAATCCGGAGGGCTGGTAGGGCTCGCTCTGTCCTGACCGTGGGGTGATCGGCGAGTCGAGCTGCTGGCCGGTACGAGTGTCTACTGCCAGGAGACGGTCGGTGGCGGCGATGTAGGCGAGGGTGCCGACGAGCACCACCGGCAGGGGCCGCCGAGCACTGCCGTCGAGCCCGATGAGGCCCTGCCCGGTCTCGGGTGGCATCGGCACCGCACCCGTCTGGCTGAAATGAACCGGCGGGTCGTAGTTCCGGGCCGGAGGCAGGGTCTTCGTCGCCGGTCCCCCGGCGCTGGCGCTCGTGGCGGGGAGATCGGGAATCAGCGGGCCGGAGCCGCTGCCGCAGGCAGCCAGCAGGAACAGCAGTGATGTCGCCGCTGTCAACAGCCGAGTGGTATGACGCACCAGGCGTGATCCCCCATTTTATTCTCCCCCGATTTTATTCAGAGAGTTACGAAATGGCCGCTTAATGACATTATCACGTCCTGTTTGCGTGAGGTGACAACATTGGCTGATCGGCTGGCGCCGTGGACGGGTGGCTCTGGGTGGCCGGCCTGAGGAGACTGGGACGGCCAGGCGTTCGACGGCATATCGGGCGCCGCGAGCCAGGAGGCCGACGTGAGCTGGTGGAGCGTTCTGGGTCCGATCCATTCCAGCGTTCAGGTCGACGAGATCGTCGGTGTGGCGAAGCCGTGACGATCGGAGTCGACGGGGTGCGGGTCGGGCACTGGACCGATCCGGTGGGGCTGACCGGCTGCACGGTCGTGGAGCTGCCGGCGGGGACGGTGGCCTCGGGGGAGGTGCGCGGCGGGGCGCCGGCATCGCGGGAGCTCGACGTGCTCGCGCCGGGGATGCTGGTCGCCGCTGTCGACGCCGTGCTGCTCACCGGCGGTTCCGCGTTCGGGCTGGCCGCCGCCGACGGGGTGATGCGCCATCTCGCCGAGCGCGGCCGTGGGGTGGTCACCGCCGCCGGGCCGGTCCCGATCGTCCCGGCGCTGGCCCTGTTCGACCTGGCGGTCGGCGATCCCGACGCGCGGCCGACCGCCGAGTCCGGCTACCTCGCCGCCGCCGCCGCCTTCGCCGGCGAGACGTTCGCCGGCGAGACGTTCGGCGGCGAGCGGCCGGCGCTGCGCGGGGCCGTCGGCGCCGGGACGGGGGCGCGCACGGGAAAGTGGCGTGGCCGCACGCCGCTTCGGCCCGGTGGGCTCGGCCACGCGGTCCGCCGGGTCGGCACGCTCGCCGTCGCCGCGCTGTGCGCCGTGAACGCCCACGGCGACATCGACCACGGCGACGGCCTGGCCGACCTCGACGCGGCGGCGCGCGCATGGCGCCCGCTGGCCCTCGCGGGCGGCCGGGGTGACACGACCATCGGCGTCGTCGTCACCAACGCCCGCCTGGACAAGGCCGGCTGCCTGATCGTCGCCCAGGGCGCCCACGACGGCCTGGCTCGGGCGATCATGCCGCCGCACACCCGGGTGGACGGCGACGCCTTCGTCGCCGCCGCGACCGGGCAGGTCGAGGCCGACGTCGACCTCGTCCGCCTGCTCGCCCTCGCCGCCGTCACCGACGCCATCCGCTCGGTCGACGCGCCGCCCTGACGCCGGCCGACCGGCCACACGGACCGGGTCAGACCGTACGGACCGGGTCAGACCGTACGGACCGGGTCAGACCGTACGGACCGGGTCAGACCGGACCGGGTCAGACCGTGGGCAGCTCGGTGGACGGCGCGTCCCCGGCGGGCAGTCGCGCGGCGAGTTCCGTCAGCCAGCCGGGCCGTGGAATCTGGTACGGCCGCAGGCGCGCCTCGGTGTCCTCGTCGATCAGCAGCGCCTGACCGTCGCGCAGGCTGTCGGTCCGCCGCCCGACCAGGCTCTGGATGCGATGGTCGTAGGTGTGCGGCTGCCAGCGGGTGAGCACCGGGCCGAACTCGTTGAGATATTCGCTGTGGATGCGCCGCTCCGCGCTCGGATCCATCGTCGCGACGACGAAGACACCGACCTCCGAACCCTGCGACAGCAGCACGTCGAGCGCCATCCCGAGTCCGGCCGGGCGGAACCGCGGCGAGTCCGCCAGACCCTGGGCCGGACGCAGACCGTTGAGCAGGACGAACCGGGCGTCCTGCGCGCGGCCGGCCGGGAAGGCGTCGTCCGCCAGGCGCCGGCGCACCTCGTCGGCGAGCGCGACCAGATGCTCCTCGGCGTCGCGCACCGCGATGCGGCGCAGACCGGGCAGGAGTACCTCCAGTTCGGCCTGCACACCCGGATAGCGGGAATGGGAGGCCGCGCCGGTGAAGTCGATCACCGTGACGGCGTCGGCGGTCGCGGCTGTGCGCCCGAGGCCGGCGGCGGCGAGGGCGGTGACGACCGCGACGAGCACGCCCACGTTCGCCTCGTCGTCGCCGATCGCCAGCAGGCTTCGGCGGGGGCTCGCGGAGAACGCCACCGACACGGGAGCCGTCAGGCCCATCGGCTCGCCCAGCCAGACCCGGACCGGATCGGTCGGCCCGCGCCCGGCCCGGCGGTACTCCGCGCCCGCGTGGGCCTCGAAGACCCCGTCGCGGGTGAGATCGCCCGGCCGGTGGCCGTCGTACACCATGGGCTCGCGGGTGAATCCCCGGGCGTGCGCGAGCCGGCTCATCCGATCCAGCGCGTCCGCCCGCGCCAGCCGGTCCTGGAAGGCGACCTGGAACGTCGTGTCCCGGCCGACCTGGCCGTACTCCGGGTTGTAGATCGCCTCGCCGCGGGCGGTGAGCAGGCTCGCGGCGACATTGTTCTCGGCCAGGATGCGCCGGCTGATGTTCTCCGGGCAGCGCAGCGCGATCCGCACCGCCATCTGGCTCGGGACGCCCTCACCGAGCTGGACGGGGCTGCTCGGGGTCTGCGAGGCCATCAGCGTGCCGATGCCGAACGCCCGGCCCTGGCGAACCAGGGAGCTCAGGCAGGCCCGCGCCGCCCGGGCGATGTGGTCGTCGCCCTCGAACAGCACGTGGTACTCGTCGATGATCAGTAGTGCGCGGGCGAAGCGCGGCTCGGCCCGCAGCGGATCGTCGGCCGGCGCGGCATCCCACGCCCGGCGGTAGTCGGCGAGGTCCTGCACCCCGTGCTGGGCGAACAGCAGCTCGCGGCGGCGGGACTCGGCGAGCAGGCCCTGCATGGTCTCCAGGCCGAACTCGCGCTCGCTGTGCATGGACACCACCCGGGCGTGCGGGAGGCGGCGCACCGCGTACTCGGAGAACTCGACGCCGCCCTTGAGATCGATCAGGTAGAGCTCCAGCTCGTCGGGGGAGTAGACGGTCGCGGCGGAGATGATGAGCGTGTGCAGCAGCGTCGACTTGCCGGACCCGGTCGTACCGGCGATCAGGGCATGCTGCCAGGTGTCCTCGCCGAGCCGTAGTGCCTGCACGTCGTCGAGGCCGTAGAGGCCCAGCGGCGCGACGAGCAGGCCGCCGGCGTCGCCCTGCCACCAGGTGGCCGGCTCCTGCGGGCTGATCGCCGTGGTGGCGCCCGGGACGCCGCCGTGCTCGGGCCGCGCCGTCGCCGGCAGCAGCGCGAACATCCGTTCCACCGAGACGACGACCAACCCCGCGTCGCGGGCGGCGTCGGCAACCCGCTCCACGACGGTGCGCAGCGCCGCCGACCGCTCCCACCGGCCTTCCCGGGGGCGGGCGAGTTCCAGGCCCCACGCTCCGGCGCTCGCCGGGCCGAACGCGGCGGGCCCGGGCAGCACCCGGCCGTCGGCGGTGAGCTCCAGGTGGTGCTGATGGTCCGGGTCCTCGTCGTTGATGGCGAGCACGGTGTAGACGCCGCAGGCCGGGCCGTTGGACATCACCTGATCGACGCGGATGCGGCTGTCCGCGGTGGTGAAGCCGCTGGGGAAGTCGAACAGCACCACCAGGTGGTAGGGCTCCGGGCGGGCGGCGACCCGATCGTTGTACTCGGTCAGGGTGTCCAGCCCGTTGGGGCCGAGCATCTCGCCGTGCACGCGCATGATCCGTCCGACCAGGGCGGCGAGCCTGCGCTCGATGTCGATCGATTCGGTGAGCGGCTTGTCCAGCAGCTTCACGTCGTCGGAGTTGAGCCCGGCCAGGGTGCGGACGCTGCCGCCGAGCGAACGCGGGTCGATGACGGTCAGCCGCAGCTGCCCGGGCGGCACCGCGGCGAGCAGCCGGCAGATCACGCCGAGGATCGCGTCGGTGTGCTCCGCGTTGTCCCGGACGGTCCGGATGACCAGGTTTGTCGCCGCTGGGAAGCGGAACAGTGCCGGCACCGCGATCGGCTCGTCGGCGAAGCCCTGCCGGGTGTGGTCGCCCAGGCGCACGGCACCGAGTGGCCGCGCGGGTGTCCGCCAGTCACTCCAGTCCGTGTCCGCGGGCCGGTCGATCTCGTCCAGCTCGGCGACGGTGGCCGCGAGCTCCGCGCGCAGCCGGGCGAACTGGGCCTGCCAGCGCCGCCGTGCGGCGGTGATGGCCTGATGGTGATCGTCGACCGCCTGCTGGCCGGCGAGCCGCGCCTGCCGTTCGGCCTGCGCGTCGCTGTCGGCGATGAGCTGGTCGGCGCGCCGGACGGCGGCCACCGCCATGGCGACCCAGTAGCGCCTGCTGCGCCAGATCGAGCCCAGCTTGTTCGCGGCCTCCGCCAACAGGTCGAGGGTGTCGGGCAGGTCGAGGGTGTCCATCGACGCGGGCGGTCGTCGCGGCGCGTGCCGCTGCTGTTCGGCCCGTTCCCACAGGTGAACGCGCGAGCCGAGGGCCTCGTGCGCCTGGGCGACCAGCGGGCGGACGTTCGCGTCGCGCCAGCGGGCGTTGTCCCGCTGCTCGGCGGAACGGGCCGCACTGATCTTCGTGCGCTGCGCGGTGAGGCGCGCGTCCGCCGTCTCGGTGGCCCGCGTCGCCTCCCGTTGGGCGGCGTCGATCTGGCCGCGCAGTCTGTCCAGGCGGTCGATGAGGGGGGCTGGCTCATCCATCCTCGGTCCTCCGGGTGCTGTCTCGTTCGGAACCTTCGAGGTCGCGAGTGATCCCGCCGACGGCCGTGCTGACGTCATCGGCGGCGTGGGCGATGCCGCGCAGCCGCTCGGCGAGCGGCTCGGCGAACGCGTTGCGGTAGCGGTGGCCGACGTCGTCGGCCCAGTGCTCGGCGAGAAGGCCGAGGCCGCCGCCGAACGCCGAGCTCAGGTCGATCAGGCTCGCGGCGACTCCGGCGACTCCGGTGACCCCGCTGGCGCTGAGGCCGAGCTGCGTCGCGAGACCCAACGGCCCGACGAGGCCGCCGCCGAGGCCGGACAGCGCGACGGCGAGCGCCGCCGCGGGGGCGGCGGCCCGGGCGATGGACGCCTGCGCGGGCAGGTCGCCGAGATACTGGTCCAACAGGTCGGTCTTGATGGTGAGCAGGAACGACGCATCGGTCGCGAGCTGCTGGAACATGCTGATCCACTCGGCGACGGCGGCGGCGTTCGCCACCTGTTCGCCGACGCGGCCGCACAGGGCGCCGGCGGCCCGGGTGCCGCGCTCGGCGCCCAGCACGGCGGCGATCGCCTTCTCCAGTTCCGCCTGCACCCGGGCGAGCGCGCGGCGGGCGACGGTGACCCGCTCCCGCGCCCGCGACACCGCCGCCTGCTCGGCGCTCGTGTCAGGGTGGTGCTCGGTTCCGTCGGCATCCCGCCAGGTCTGCGAGCGGGCTCGGTCCAGCGCGGCCTGCGCCTCGGCGACGGAGCGCTGGGCGGCCTCGATCTCACGCTGCGCGCGTTCGACCTCCGTCTCGGCGAGGTGACGGGCACGGGTCGCCGCGTCCAGCCTCGCCCGGTGGCTGGCCAGGTTGCGGTCCGCCCGCCCGGCCGTCTCGGTGAGGCAGCCGGTGATCTCCAGGGCCGCGGAACCGAGCTGGGCCGCGGTGCTCACCAGCAGACCCAGGTGCGCCGTGAGCACGGTGGGATCGACGACGACCACCATGGCGCGTCCTTCGACGCCGTCTCGCTACCGGTCGGCCGCCTAGAGGCCGGGCCCGCCGTCGAGGTACTCGTGCAGCTTCGCGCTCTTGCCGCGCAGTTCGGGCGCCACCTGGACGACGGCCTCAAGCAGCGAGTGAAGATGCTGCGCGTGCTCCGTGACCAGGTCCCGGAACTTCTCCTTCTGGATGTCCTGCCAGTGCAGCTGATCGAAGCGCGTCTGCAGGCCCCGGAGTTGTTCGGTCACCGTCTCGCCGAAACCCACGACGAGGTTGGCGAACTCCTCCAGGTCTTTCGGATCGGTGTTGATGATCGTGGACACGGGGCCTCCACATCGAGGTGGACAGGTCGGACAACACACGACACCCGGCTCCGTGGAACGTTCACGCCCGCCGGCTTCCCCCGAAGGCCGCGCTGGTGAATCGGACTGACGGTGATCGCCCCGGCGCCCGCTGTCGTACCCGGCCATGCTCGCAACTGGGGAAGGACCGCGCGGGGTTTCCGGCAAAGTCGGCTTTCCTCGTCCACCGTCGGACAGCGGACCGGTGGAATCGCCGCGCGACGCCGCGGGACCGTCCGTCCGGCGCCGCGCGACCGCGGGCGGCGGGACATCAGACCGCGCGGGCCAGGGCGGTGCCGAGGAAGGCGAGCTGGGCGGGGGCGACCGAACGCCAGTAGGCGGGGGTGTGGCCGCCCGTACCGAGGCTGTACTCGCTCGGGTGCAGCTGTGCGACGGCCTGGCGGGAGACCGCGGCGAAGGGGTCGGCGGCGCCGCAGTCGATGCGGTAGGCGACGCCGGGCGCGGGCGGGGTGCCGAGCACCTCGTGCGCGGCGAAGTCGGCGGCCGAGTCGAAGGCGCCGGGGGCGCTGGCGCCGTAGGTGTGCCACATCGCCGGGCTGCTCGCGGCGGCGGCGACCACCAGCTCGGGATGACGGCGGGCGAGCAGCAGCGCGCCGTAGCCCCCCATCGACCAGCCCAGCACCGCGAACCGGCCGGTGCGCAGGCCGGCGGCGGCCAACCGGGGAAGGACCTCACCGAGAATCATCGTCTCCGGGTCGTCGCCGGAGGAGCGCCGGTGCCAGTAGGTCGTGCCGCCGTCCAGGGTGACGAGAACGAACGGCGCCGTGCCCGCGCGGATCGCCGCCGGGAGCAGGCCGTCGAGCCCGAGCAGACCGACCGCGCCGCGGGCATCGTCACCACGCCCGTGCAGCACCAGACAGACGGGCAGCCCCCGCCCGCCACCCGCCGGGGTGACGACCGACATCGCCACCTGGCGGCGGCGCGCGGCGCTGCGGAACGTCGTGGTGGTGACCGTCGCGGGCCCGGTTGCCGCCGCGGCGGCGGTCAGCGCTTCGTGGGTGCCGGCGCTCGGGCCGGGGGCGGGGGTGGCGGGGCTGCCGCCGACGGCGCAGCCAGCGGTCAGCCCGGCGAGCAGCAGTGTCCGCCGGCTCGGTCCCATGGCGGCGATGTTCCCAGCCGACGCCGTCCACCCGATCGGGGGGCCTGCGGCCGCCGGCTGGTGCCACCGGGGGTGGGGCTTCCCCGCGGCGGTACCCCCACCCCGCGCCGGGCTGGCGCGGGCCGCCGAAGGAAGCATGGCCGGTCTTCGGCGATAATCCGATGTGCGCGCTTTTTTGTTCGTCTGATCGACGTCTAGCGAAATAAATTCATCAAACGATATGGGTCTGGCCACTGTTCGTCCCAGAGTGGTTCCGGTGAGGGACGGTGGTCGAGTGACCGACGATGACGACGACTGGGCTCCGCCGCCCGTGCACCACGGCGGCGGGTATCCGGTGGTGGCCGCCCTGGACGCGTACGAGGAGGCCATTGCGGCGCTGACGATCGGTGTCTGGATGCCGGACATGGACGAGATCGACGCGGCCGTGACGATCCTGCACCGCATGGACATCGGGCAGCGCAGCCCGGACATCCCGCTGCGGCGGGTCGTGCACCGCGCGCTGGCCGAGACCTATCCGCTGCTCACCGTCTGGCGCGGCCGCCCCCTGTACCTGTACGCGGCGGTCAAGACGGTGCAGCTGCTCGCCTCGGCGCCGCCCAACGAGCAGAACGCCGCCGCGGCCCGCGCCGCGTGGGAACGCCTCGCCGACCTGCTGCGCGCCGTGACCGCCACTGTTGGCACGGTCTGAGCGCCCGCATCGGCGTCACCGAGCACCGGCAACACCGAGCACGGGCAACACCGAGCACCGGTACAACCGAGCGTCCAGACGGCGAGCGCCGCCCCGCACACGGCGGGGCGGCGCGACGGGGCTGATGGCCGCGACCGCGCGTCGCGGGCGGCGTGGCCTGAGGACGGTGGAGGCCGCGTAGCCGGCCGTGAACGGATGGTCGGGTCAGGTCCGGCGGTCGGTGGGGCGGTCGGCGAGGACGTAGGTGGCGGCCGCGGCGGCCGCGCTGACGGTGAACACCGACGGCCAGGCGCCGAGCTTCTTCGCGAGGGGGTGGGCCACGCCGAACGCCGCGGTGTAGGTGCCGAGCAGCACGCCGGTCAGCACCGGGCCACGGCTGCGCAGCCAGGACCGCCCGCAGACGGTCCCGCCGACAGCCAGGACGACACCGGCCAGCTCGCGGCGCCCGCTCAGACGAGCGGCGGAGTACCCGCCGATGAGGCTTGCGGCGACGACGGGCGCGGTAGGTAGCGATGCCATGACCACGGAGGCTACGCCCGGATCGGGGCGGGCGGGCGAGGCCCAACGTCGCCCCCGGCGGGCCCGCTGGTCCCTGCCGGCACGGCCCGGGCGGCCGGCCGCAGGTCGAGCTCGCGGGGCTGCCCGATCACGGCGGCGCCGTGGCCGCCGGGCGGCCGCCGGGCGGGCGGCGGGACGCCCGAGGAGAGGTAGAGGGAACGTGCCACCGAGGGCGCCGTCCGCCGGGCGGCAGCGGCCGGTCAGGCGCCGGCGCGGCCGGTGGTCGTCGACGTGGCGGTCGACGTGGTGAGCGTGCGGGGGCCGAGGAGTTTCGCCATCAGGTGCGCGGCGACGGTCTCGGCCGGGTAGCGGGCCGGGTTCGCCGCGGACACGCACGTGGGCAGGCACTCGACGATCGCGTCGTGGTTGCCCTCGCGGAAGAACGCGATCGAGCGGCGCAACGCCGGGCCGCGCCGCGCCGGCGGCGGCGGGACGACCCGGTGCAGTGTCGAGCGCCACCGGTCGTTCGTCCAACGGGCCAGCAGATCCCCGATGTTGACGATGAACGCGCCCGGCACCGGCCGCACCGGGTACCACGCCCCGTCCGGACCGAGGATTTCCAGGCCGGGCACGTCGTCAGCGAGCAGGATCGTGCACGCCCCGTAGTCGGTGTGGGCGCCCATCCGCAGCTGGCCGGGCGCC
Source organism: Frankia sp. AgB32 (assembly GCF_023243045.1). Classification (GTDB taxonomy): domain Bacteria; phylum Actinomycetota; class Actinomycetes; order Frankiales; family Frankiaceae; genus Frankia. Next base: position 38,828 of record NZ_JALKFX010000030.1, on the reverse strand, counting down.
GGGTCGGGTGAGCCGGGCTGGCGCAGGTAGCGGTTGGCGCGCATGACGTTCGGCGCCCGGCCGGTGCGGTCGGCGAAGTAGTCCGCCGGCAGGTCGAGCGCGCAGGCGAACGCGGCCATGAGCCGGGCGGCGAGCCGGCTGAGCGCGTCGAAGTACGTCACCCACACCGACCGCATCCGCGCCGGCTCCGCCGGCCACAGGTTCGGCGCGAACATCCGGTGCGCCTCGCGCTCGTAGTACGCCTCACCCGCCGGCCAGGTGTCGACACCGATGTTGAACGCCTCGAACAGGTCCGGCAGCGACTGCTCGGCGCCAAGACTGTAGGCGAGCGCCTCACTGCCGTACGGCGCGTACCCGCGGTTGACCTCCGGCGACGACGGCCGCAACGCCAGCTTCTCCTCGACGGGACGGTCGAAGAACTCCGTGGTGACGGCGAGCATGTCGGCGATCAGATCGTCCGGCACACCGTGCCCGACGATCTGGGTGAAGCCGACCGCGGCGCACACCTCGTCGAGACGGCGAGCCACCGCCCGCCGCTCGTCCGCCCGTCCCGCGCCGTCCGGTCCGGTCCACGCCGAGACGTCGACGACCGGCACGAGCCCGCCGCCCGCCGACCCGAACGCCGCGGGCCTGGTGGTCGTCGCGTCCTCGCTGGCCCTCGCGTTGCCGGCCGTCGCGTTGCCGGCCCTCGCGCTGACGGTCGTCGCGTCGTCGGTCATCGGTCGTCACCTCGGCTCGCGTCGGCATCTCGGCCGACCAGAACCGTAGAGGACTCCGGTTTCCGCGAGGTCACGCCGGCCCGGGGGCCGGTCCGAGGGCCGGTCCGGCGTCTCGACGCCGGCGGGAGCCGTGGCGCGGGCGGGCTCTGAGGGTCCGCCCGCGCGGGCGCGGCTCGGATCGCATGACGTGAATCAGTCGTGCAGCAGCGGGTCGCCGAGGGCCGCGTCGAAAGCGAGGTGCCGGTGGTGCAGGCCCGGCTCGTTGCGCCCGAAGACCAGTTCGGCGCGGGCGCCGGAGGCCATGGCACGCTGGATCTCCGCCGCGAGGCGATAGTCCTCGTCACGGACGGTGGCGTGGGCGTATTCGAAGATCTCGCCGGCGCCCTTTCTGGTGGCCTCGTCGCTGAGGTCCATCGGTGTGGCGTTCTGATGGTAGGTCACCGAGTGGCCCGGCTCACGGCCCGGGTAGACCCGGAATACCTCGCCATTGGCCACGGTGGCCGACAGCACGATGTTCGGGTAGAGCGCGTAGATCACCGCGAGGTTGTGCAGCGGCTCCCACGAGTCCTCTGGTTGCTCCGCGATATCCGTGATGTGTCGGAGCGGAAAAACCAACCGGTGGTGCGGCCCGAACGAGTCGAACAGCGCGCAGTTGCTGCGGGCGATCAGACCGAACGTGTCCTTGTGGACGGACGCGAAATGGTAGTTCTCCGCGAACGTGTCCAGCGCGAACTTCCAGTTGATCTGGGTGTCGAGCACCTTCTCGCCGATCGGCGCCCAGTTCCCGATGTTCCAGGACTCCAGCTCCGGACCGAGATCACCGAGGTGATCGGCGATGTCCAGCGGGCCGGCGGCCGGGTCCAGGCCGACCCAGAGGAAGCCGGAATGCTCGGCGGCGGGCAGCTCGGTGAGGCCGACACCGGGCCTCAGCGTCTGCGGGAAGCCGTCCTGGCCGGGGCCGCCGACGTACTGGCCCTCGTTGTTGTAGACCCACGCGTGGAACGGGCAGACGAACCGCTCGGCCTCGCCGCAGCCCTGGGCGACCGGCGCCTGCCGGTGCGCGCACACGTTCTGGAAAGCACGTACCTGGCCGTCCGCGGCACGGGTGAGCAGTACCGGAACGTCCATCACGGTCTTTGTGCAGAAGGTGCCCGGCGTCGGCAGCTCGGAACGATAACCGACCAGTTGCGGAGCGCGCCGGACGAGTTCCCGTTCGCGGTCGAATCGATCGCGGTCGGTATATGCGGCGGCGGGCTGACGGCGCTCCGACGCAGTCATGTCCGTGGTCCGGTCCGTTGCGATTTTGAGTGCCCGTCGAGTCAGGTCGATGAGCTCGTAGCGGTCGATCGGATGCCTCCCTGGAACGGCGGACATGGCCGGTGCGCCGTCGGTGGTGGCGACGCACGATCCCATGTCCCGGTCGGTACGAAATGGTATGTGGCGCCCTTCGGTGACCGTCGCTCCGGGATAAGTCCTCATTCTGACAGGGAGGGATGTGTTGCATTGCGTGCCGTCTGCCGCCCACGCCGGCCGGGATCATCCGTGATGCGTGTTCATGTAACTGCCCAGGGTGACGTTCTGGGTGTGGGGAGGGATCCGGGTAACCGAGCCGATGCGGGGCAGGGCCGGGGGTGTCCAGCACAGCCGAAGCAGGTCAGAGGAGTGCAGTCAGGTGGCGAGTGATCTCGCGGGCACCCGTGTCGCGTTCCTGGTCGCGCCCGACGGCGCCGGACAGGTCGAGCTCACCGAGCCCTGGGCCGCGGTGCGTGACGCCGGTGGCGAGCCGGTGCCCGTGTCCACCCGGCCCGGACAGGTCCAGGCGTTCCACTCCAGGCGTTTCACCACCTCGACCGCGGCGACCACTTCGACGTAGACGAGACGGCCGACGCGGCAGACCCGGGCGCCTTCGACGCCCTGCCCGCGGCGACACCGAGGCCGCCCGCGCCAGCGCCGACGAGCCGCGCTGAGCGCCAGGCCGGTCCCACCCGCGCGCCGCGGCCGCCCGGCCGAATCCATCCCCCGCGGGATGTGCGCTGATTCCACGAGCATGTCGGAGAGCGCCCACCCCCGGTATGCCGACTTCCCGGGCCGGCGGGCTGTACGGGTATCCACGTAGCGCGGCAATATCGATGCGATGGGTAATGGGGTGCACGGCGTAAACCTGGATGGCGGCGCGCCCGCGGCGGCGTTCGCCGGCGTGATGATGGTGCTTCGGCAGCGCACGGCCAGTGCCCACCTCCGCCTGGAAAAGGCACTGGAACTCACCGACCCTGACCTTTCGGTAAGCCACTACCGTGATGTTCTCATGCGGATGCACGGTTTGGGTGACGCGTTGGAGCCCAGGCTCGGCGCCTTGTTGGCCGGCCCTGGTTCGCCGTTGCCGGACGTTCTTCGGCTCGTACGGCGCGGACGTCGGCCGCCGCTGGAACTGCCACCCTGCTCCTGCTGCGCCGCCGGCCCGACGTGCGTGGCTGAGCGGGTCGCTGTCTCCTTCACAGGACGAATCGGGCGCCGAGGGCTGTGTACGAGACAGGAAGCGCCGTTGCCAGGCGCGCGGCCCGGCACGGACACCTGACGGTCACGGTCGCGCGGCCTTTCCCGGCCTGGGCGGCACAAGGCGCCGACCTGTCGCTATGCGGCCGAACGATGTCGGGGGATCGGTATCGTGTGTGCCGGTAGCGCTGGTGACGGTGCCGACCTCCGTGCGGGACGTCGATCGCCTGCGGGCGACGGCCGGCGGGCGGGGCACCGCGACGGAGGGAGCGTTCGATGGTGGACTTCAAGGGTGCGTTCGACAAGCTCGGTGACCTGGCGGAGAAACACGACGACAAGATCGACGCCGCAGCCGAGAAACTCGGCGACGTGATCGACGACCGCACCGGCAACAAGCACAGCGAGCACATCGACAGAGCGGTCCGGGAGATCCAGGACCGCACCTGACCTCATCTGCTCCGGCCGACCCGCGGCGCCTGCGTAGCCGGCTGGCGGCCTGGCTCGCGCGGCGTCCACCCGGTCCCGGGTGGGCGGGCGGCGAGCGGCCGGCGGCCGGTGACGCCGTGCGCTGGGAGCTCGGGGAGCCGAGCACGCCCCGCGGGCAGGGGCTCTCGGCGGAGCTCGTGCGGCTGCCGGCGGTTCGGATCGGCGCGGACGGGCAGCGGGTGTCCCGGCCGCTGGTGGTGCGCTTCGCGCCGCAGCGTTACCGGCTCTACCCGTGGGACCGGTTCGCCGACGAGTGCCGGCTGATGGAGATCCTTGCCCGCGACGGCCGGGTCGGCGTCGCGCCGGTGTACGGCTACGAGCTGGACCCGGCGGTGCTCGGAGTTCCGTTCGTCGTCCTCGGACTGGTCGACGGGCAGGTGCCCCCCGACATCCCGCCCTACCATCTGGGCGGCTTCCCGGCGGAGCTCGACCCTGCCGGCCAGGCCCGGGTGTGGGACTCCGGGCTTGCCGCGATGGCGCGGGTGCACCGGCTGGACCCGGCCGCGCTCGGCGTCACGTTCGCCGGCCAGCCGGAGTACGGCCCGACCGGCCTGGCCCAGCAGCTCGCCGCCTACGAGCGGCACCTGGACTTCTTCGCCCCGGCCGACAACACCGCCGAGACCGTCGGCGCGGCCTTCGCCTGGCTGCGCGCGCATCCGCCGGCCGAGCGGCACCCGCCGCGGCTGCTCTGGGGCGACGCGCGGCTCGGCAACCTGATCTTCGCTGCCGGCGAGCGGGTCACGGCGGTGCTCGACTGGGAGATGATGTCCCTCGGCCAGCCGGAGACGGATCTCGCCTGGTACCTGCACCTCGACCGCCATCTCAGCGAGGGTGTGGGGATCGCCCGCCTGGCGGGGCTGCCCGGGCGCGCCGCCACCGAGGCGCGCTACGCCGACCTGCTCGGGCGGCCGCTGGCGGACATGGACGCCTACCTGCTGTTCGCCTCGGCGCGCCACACGCTGCTCGCCGCCCGGGTGACCCGGCTCATCGTCGAGCGCGGCCTGCTGCCGGCGGAGCAGGTGCCGCCGATCGACCGCTACGCCGCCGCGTTGCTCATCCGCGTCCTCGAGGAGACCCGCCGCTCTCGGCCGTGATCACCATGTTGTCAGCCTAGGTTTATCAATCTAGGCTGACGAGATGTCCTCCGAAGAACCTGACGTCCGGCAGCTCGCCGCCGCGCTGCGCCTCAGCGTGGGGATGCTGGTGCGCCGGCTGCGCCAGTCCACGTCGGCGGGTGGGCTGACGATCCCCGAGTCGGCGGCGCTGGCCCGGCTCGACCGCGGCGGCCCGGCCACCTCGGCGGCGCTCGCCCGCGTCGAGCAGATCAGCCCGCAGGCGATGGGTGTCACCCTCGCGGCCCTGGAATCCCGCGGCCTCGTCGAGCGCCGCCGCGATCCGGGCGATGGTCGGCAGGTGATCCTCTCGCCGACCGAGGCCGGCATCGCGGCCCTGAACAGCCGCCGCGACGCGCGTACCGAGCTGATCGCCGGCGCGCTCGACGCCGGCTTCACCCCGGCCGAGCTCGACCAGCTCGCCGCCGCGGTCCCGTTGCTCGCCCGCCTCGCGGAGCGCATCTGATGCCGCCGGCCGACCAGGCGGTGGAGCGCGGGCCCGGCGAGGCCGGTTACCGGCGGGTTGTGCTGGCGAACACCACCGCGGCGGTGTTCATGTCCGCCCTGGACGGGTCGATCGTCCTCATCGCGATGCCACCGATCTTCCGCGGCATCCACCTCGACCCGCTGGCGCCCGGCAACGTCGGCTACCTGCTGTGGATGATCATGGGCTACCGGCTGGTGCAGGCGGTGCTGGTCGTCGCGCTCGGCCGGTTCGGGGACATCTTCGGCCGCGTCAGGATCTACAACCTGGGGTTCGCGGTGTTCACCGCCGCGTCCGTCCTGCTGTCCTTCGACCCGTTCGACGGCGGGCACGGCGCGCTGTGGCTGATCGGCTGGCGGGTGCTGCAGGCGGTCGGCGGGTCGATGCTCACGGCGAACTCCGCCGCGATCCTCACCGACGCGTTCCCCGCCGAGCGGCGCGGCTTCGCCCTCGGGGTGAACCAGGTCGCCGCGCTCGCCGGCCAGTTCGTCGGACTCGTCGCCGGTGGCCTGCTCGCTGTCCTGGACTGGCGGGCGGTGTTCTGGGTGAACGTGCCCGTCGGCGTGTTCGGGACGCTGTGGGCGTACCGGCGGCTGCGCGAGACCTCGGCCCCCCGGCGCCGGCCGCGGCCGCGCGTCGACTGGTGGGGCAACGTCACGTTCGCGATCGGTCTCGCCGCGGTGCTGACCGCCGTCACCGAAGGCCTGCAGCCCTACCAGGGGCACGCCATGGGCTGGACGAACCCGAGGGTCATCGGGCTGCTGATCGGGGGAGTGGTGCTGCTCGTCGCGTTCGTCGGCGTCGAGCGACGCCATCCGGAGCCGATGTTCTCCCTCGGCCTGTTCCGCTCGCGCGCGTTCACCGCCGGCAACCTCGCGGGCCTCGCGGTCTCCGTCGCCCGCGGCGGCCTGCAGTTCATGATGATCATGTGGTTGCAGGGGATCTGGCTGCCGCTGCACGGCTACGACTACGACGACACCCCGCTGTGGGCCGGCATCTACCTGCTGCCGCTGACCGCCGGGGTCCTGCTCGCCGGGCCGGTGTCCGGCTACCTGTCCGACCGCTTCGGCGCCCGCGGCATCGCCACCACCGGAATGGCGGTCTTCTCGGCGAGCTTCGTCGGCCTGATGGTGCTGCCCGTCATGTTCTCCTACTGGATGTTCGCGCTGCTCATCGCGGCCAACGGGATCGGCGCCGGGATGTTCGCCGCGCCGAACTCCTCAGCGATCATGGGGGCGGTGCCGGCCGAGCAGCGTGGCGTCGCCTCCGGCATGCGCGCGACGTTCCAGAACTCCGGCACCGCCCTGTCCATCGGCGTGTTCTTCTCCCTGATGATCGCCGGCCTGGCCGCGACCCTGCCGGACGCCCTGTTCGACGGCCTGCGCGCCCAGGGCGTGTCGGCGACCGTCGCCCGGCACGCGAGCTCGCTGCCGCCCGTCTCCTCGCTGTTCGCCACCGTGCTCGGCGTGAACCCGGTCGAACACCTGCTGGCCCCCGACGGCGGCCTGGCCGCGGTGCCCGCCGCCCACCGGGCCACCGTCAGCGGCCACGGCTTCTTCCCGCGACTGCTCGCCGGCCCGTTCCACCACGGCCTGCTGATCGTCTTCGGCGTCGCCGCCGGCCTCGGCCTGCTCGCCGGCCTGTCCTCCCTGCTGCGTGGCGCCACCCCCGCGGCTCCCGGCCGCTCCGCCGTCCCCGCCCAGGCCCACGCCGCCAGCCCGCTCTCCGCGGCCGATCCGTTCACCGCCGCTGGCTCGACGACCAGCGCTGACGTGTCCACCGCCGCCGGCTCGTCCACCGGCACCGAGGGCGGAGCGCCCGTCAGGCCGGAAGGGACGGGGGCAGACCGAAGCGGGTGAACAGGCCGGTCTCGGTGAAGGGGCGGAAGCCGGGGCCGGTGATGCCGCGGCGGGTGACGTCGAGGAAGGTCGTGACCTCGGCGATGCGGTCGCCGTCGAAGGTGAGCACGTTGATCGCGTGCGGCAGGTACGGGGTGCCTGGCGGGTCGGTGGCCAGCACCGAGTAGGCGGCCAGCGCCGGCTGGCCGTTCGCCCGGGTCACCACGCTGCGCCAGCGGAAGTACTGGAACGGGTTGGCGACGAGGAACGCGGCGATCGCGTCGTGCCCGGCGAACCACGCCGGCTGCGGCGGCATCGACCACGTCGCATCCTCGCGTAGCTGCTGGACGACGGCGTCGACGTCGGCGGCGTCCATCGCGGTGCGGAACCGTTCGACGGCCGCGTCGATCGCACTGTCGCCGACCTGGCGCAGCGTGGCCTGCTGCGACTGCGCCGGCACCTTCTCGGCGACCAGGGCGCGGGCGCGTTGCAGCGCGCTGTTGAGCGCACCGGTGCTCGTGTCGAGCAGGCTCGCGGCGTCGCGCGCCGGGTAGCCGAGCACGTCGGTGAGGATCAGCGCCGCCCGCTGGTTCGCCGGCAGGTGCTGCCAGGCCGCGACCAGCGCCAGCTCGACGCTTTCGCGCAGCTCGTAGGACTCCTGCGGGTCCGGCTCCGCGGTGAGCCCGAGGGCGGCGTCCGGGAAGGGCTCGAGCCACGCCGACTCGGCGACCGGCGCGGTCGCGGCATCGGACGGGCCGGCCGCCCGGAACCCGGTGTCGACCGGCAGCGCGCGCCGCGACCGGCTGCGGATCGCGTTCAGGCACGTGGTCGTCGCGATCCGGTGCAGCCAGGTGCTGATCTTCGCCCGGCCGTCGAAACCGTCGAGGTTCTGCCACGCCTTGAGCAGGGTGTCCTGAAGCGCGTCCTCGGCGTCGAACAGCGAGCCGAGCATCCGGTAGCAGTGCGCGCGCAGCCGCGGCTGCAGCGGCGTCACCAGCCGGCGGAAGGCGTCGGCGTCCCCCGCCCGGGCGGCGGCGACGAGGGCTGCCTCGTCGGGTTCCGGGCGAGCGGTGGCCGGATCCGCGGTGTCCATGTGCTGGGCCTCCTCGCGTCACGCCGGCCCGGCCGGCTCAGGTCCGCCCGCATTGTTTCCGCTCGCGCGGCGGTGGGGGACAGCGGGTCGGGGACCCCTGCCGGGCCGACGGGCGCTGGCGTCGGGGCGACTCGACTGCCACCTACGATGGGCGGCGTGGAGCCAGAGACCAGACGGGCGGAACGCCTGCTCGCCGCGCAGTCGCGGGCGCGGGCGCTGTTCGACGAGGTGGAAGCCCGCGGGCTGGTCGCTCCCGGCCGCACGGAACGGCAGGTCAGCGACGCCATCCGTGACCTGGCCCACGAGATGTTCGGCGTCGAGCGGCACTGGCACAAGCGGATCGTCCGCGCCGGTCTGAACACCCTGTACCCCTACGACGACAACCCGCCCGACCGTGTGATCGACGCTGACGACATCGTCTTCGCCGACTTCGGCCCGGTGTTCGAGGGCTGGGAGGCCGACTTCGGCCGCACGCTCGTCCTCGGCGACGACCCGGTCAAAGACCGCCTGCTCGCCGACCTGCCCAGGATCTTCGACGCTGGCCGGCGCCACTTCGAGGCCCATCCCGACATCACCGGCGCCGAGCTGTACGCCGCCGTCGGCCACCTGGCCGAGCAGGCCGGCTGGTCGTTCGGCGGCCCGATCGCCGGCCATCTCGTCGGCGAGTTCCCACACGCCCGCATCCCCGGCAACAAGATCGAGTACTACGTCGCCCCGGACAGCGACCAGCCGATGCGCCGCCTCGACCACGACGGCCGCGTCTGTCACTGGATCCTGGAGATCCACCTCGTCGACCGCGGCCGCGGGTTCGGCGGCTTCCACGAGCAACTCCTCGACCTCGGCTGAGGTACGGCCGCGGGAGCCGGCCTGACATGCCTGCCACTCACAGTGGTCCGTGGCGGGCCGTCCGGAGGCGGATCGATGTCGGGCAGCGGACGTCGACGTGGCGGACGCATGCCGGTCATGATGACCGACGCGTGTCCGTCCCCTTCGAATTGCCAGGCCGAATCTGGTCGACGGGCCCGCCACCTGTTTCCGTTCGCGTCGGCCGGCACGAACGCCGACCTGGGAGATGTTGCCGTGTCCGATCACCCGTCCGCCGCCGGGACAACCGCGACCGTCCCCGCCGACCAGCCGCCGGTGCCGGCGCCGGTGCCGGTGCCGCGCTCCGACGCAGAGGCGGTCGTGGCTGCCCGCGGGCTCGCGGCCCGGTTCGCCGTCGGCGCCGCCGCGCGGGACGCGGGCCGGGTTCTGCCGTTCGAGCAGGTCGAGCAGCTGTCCGCCTCCGGGTTGCTCGGCGTCACCGTCCCGGCACGGCTCGGTGGGGCCGATGTGTCGGTCGCGACCCTCACCGAGGTCTTCCGGGTGCTGGCCACTGCCGACGCGAGTCTCGCCCAGATCCCGCACAGCCACTTCGTCTTCCTCGACGCGCTGCGCCGCCAGGGCGACGAGAACCAGCAGCGCCGCTTCTTCGCCGAGGCCCTCGCCGGCCGGCGCTTCGCCAACGCGCAGACCGAGCGCGGTGGCCGGACCATCGCCGAGGACGCCACGACCCTGTGCCGCCGGCCGGACGGCGGGTACGTGCTGCGTGGCGAGAAGTACTACGCCACCGGCGCGTTGTTCGCGCACTGGCTGGTTGTGCGTGCCGTCCTCGCCGACGAGCCGCCCGGCCCCGATGGTGCGCGCGGCAAGGCGTTGGCCTACATCCGCCGCGACACCCCCGGGGTCACCGTCGACGACGACTGGGACGGCATGGGTCAGCGCACCACCGCCAGCGGCACCGTCCACCTCGACGACGTGGCCGTCGACGCCGACCAGATCGTCGCCTTCACCTCGATCTTCGACAGCCCGACCACCTACGGCGCCCGTGCCCAGGTCCTGCACGCGGCGCTGGACACCGGGATCGCCCGCGGCGCGCTCGACGCCGCCGTCGAGGCGGTCACGAAGGCGCGGCCGTGGTTCGAGGCCGGCGTCGACCGGGCCGCCGACGACCCGCTGCTCATCCAGCAGGCCGGCGAACTGGAGATCGACGTCCGGGCCGCGGAGGCGCTGCTGCGCGAGGCGGCGGCGGCCATCGACGCGGCCGAACTCGACCCCACCGAGGACAGCACCGCCCGCGCCTCGATCGCCACCGCCGTCGCGAAGGTCGCGGGCGCGAGAGCGGTGGTGCGGGCCGCGTCTGACCTGTTCGAACTCGGCGGTACCCGCAGCGCCGCCGGCGCCGTCAACCTCAACCGCTACTGGCGCGACGGACGCACCCACACCCTGCACGACCCGAGCCGCTGGAAGGTCCAGCACATCGGCCGCTGGCTGCTCACCGACACACTCCCGCCCCGCCACGGCCAGCTCTGAGCACGCCTACAGGTCCGAGGCACTTCTCGTCCTGCCTACGGCGAGACACCTTGCGCGAGGAACAGCGCTACAGCGGTCGGCAGGCGTGGGTGAGTGTCCAGTGGGTGGGCGACCCCGGGTTGCCGCCGGCGGCCGGGCGATGCAGCAGGGTCGCGGTGAGCGGGGCGACGTCGATGCGCCAGAAGACCTCCTGCGGGCAGCCCAGGGCGTGGAGCAGCACGGCGCGCACGACCGCCGGGTGGCTGACCGCGATGACGTGCTCCGCCTCGCCGATCTCGCCGAGCCAGGCCTCGACCCGGGCGCACAGGTCGATCCGGGACTCGCCGCCAGGGGGCACCATGTCGGGCTCCTCGTGCCAGCGGCGCAGCTCGTCGAGGGAAAGCTCGGCGAGGTCGCGGCCCCGCCAGGCGCCGACGTCGAGGTCGCGCAGCGCCGGGTCGACCTGGACGCCCGCCTCGCCGGCCAGCGCGCCGAGACCGAGCGCACGCGCGGTCTGCCGCGCCCGCATGGAGCCGTCGACGAGCACCCGGGCCCGTCGCGGCAGGGCGCCCGCCGCCAGCGCCCGGGACGCGGAGGCGGCGCGGCGCAGCCCGTCGGCGTCAAGGCCCTCGTCGTCGGCGAAGCGCGCGGCCCGCAGCGCGGGCGTCGGCGCGACACTGACGATGGCCAACCGGACGCTCCGCCGCGTGGTCACGCGCTGAGGGAATCAATCCCGACCGGCGCTGTCAACGCCGGGCCTTGTCCGGACGGGGCCAGTCGGGCTCGCCGACGCCGTACGGTGATCGGCCGGCGGTACCGGGCGCGAGGCGCGCCCGGCGGTTTCGTCGTCGTCCGGGTCGCCGGAACCGTCCCAGTGCCAGCAGTGTCCGGCGGCTGCGCAGTGCGGGACGTGGGAGGACCAGCGGGGAGATCCCGGCCTCCCCGCTCTGTACGACATCGGACGTACTCCGCCGCCACGTTCGGACGTGGGTGGCGAGCCGTCAAATTGGAACAAAAGGTAGATTCATAAGTTTCACCTCCACTCAACTTCGGGTGCATACGGCGGTTCCGGTGCCCGTTGGACGCCGGTTGAGGGTCTTCCTGGTACGATCTGCGCGAATCGTGGCCGCTCCGGGGGGAGAGACGGTACATCTTGGCCCACCATGTTGTGGTTGGCTGGCCTGGGCGAACGGCGTCGCGCCATGGTCTTCATGTAGCCCTGCTATGCGCCCTCGCCTTCCTGTTTTTCGGTGCGCCCGCGCTCGCGGCACCGGCCGAGAGCGCTCCCATCCCGACTCTCGAGCTGCCTGCCGTCGCGCCTGAACTTGGCGAACCGCAGGTGAAGGCCATCCTGGACGGCCTCGCGCAGGGCAGGTTTGCAGTCCGTTTCGCCGCGCCGATTTCCTTTGCGTCGAAGTTTGACTGGAACGATTTCTCGCGGCTCGGGGACCGAAACGGCGATCGCCTCACCGTCGTCCTGGATGACGGTGCCGGCGGCGGTGAGGCGTCGGCCCTGATGTTCTCGCTCGCCAGCCACCGGATCGCGTCGCCTTCGACCCAGCAGCAGGCAGCCGACACAATCAGGCAGATCAAGTCGGACGTGGCCAGGAGACCTGCCGCCAGGAAGTGGTGCGACGAGGTCTGCCGGAGGTCGCTGGATCGTCTCGTCAAGGATGATCCCCAGGTGGACGCGGGCGCGACCGAGGAACTCGCCGGGATGGGACTGCCGCCGCTGGCACCCGCACGCACGCCAGCCACCCCGGGTAGCTCACCCTCGTCGGCATCGGGTCGGCCGGCTGACGGATCGTCGCCGACCGCTGATGGCGCGGGTCGGACGGACACCGACAGGAACGGCTCCGCCGGCAACGGAGTGGCCGACCTGCTGTGGCCACTGGGCCTCGTGCTCGTCATCGTCGTTGTTCCTGTGCTCCTGTACCTGTTCTATCGCCGCCGCGTGTCGGACGACGACACGGAGATCTCGCTGCGACCGGATGACGTCGAGGGTCGGGCTGTCCGGTTCAGGGGCCATGTCCGTCGCCTGCTTGGTCCCAGCCAGGGAGTGCGCGAGGACGACGAGGACGACGAGGGCGGCGCCAGCGACGACGTCACCTCCGCGGTCGTGCTCACCGGCAGCACCTCCGCCGGCGGCACGCAGATCGGCAGCATGCCTGCTGGCGCCGGAACGGTCGGTGCCGTGGCCCCCGACACCGTGCCGGTCGATACGGAGGCTCTCGACGCGATGCCCGCTGACAGCACTATCGCCGACGGTTCCGCTGGCGGCGACCCGATACCGGCCTGGCAGCAGTACCGGGTGCACAGCTCGCTCGCGGGGTCGCGGGGATACCTCGAAGCGGACGGAGTGCTCCGGCCGGCGTTCTGGCTGGGTGACCCGGTGCGTCCGCCGGCGGTCGGCGAGGTCGTCACCGCCCGTGTCGGGAACAGGGCCGGCGAGCTTCACATCATTTCTGTCGTGACAGCTGCGGATGATGCGCAAGGGGCCGCGGAGTAACCCGTGTGCGCGTCACAGGACAAAATCAGAACCGTCAGGGCGGGGGCATGACGAACATTCACGACCGAATCACCGTGCAGCCCAGGAGTGTAATTCCCTTCCCGGATGATCTCGATGACGAGGATCCGGTTGAGCGGCGGCTTGTGTTGCTGCTGTGCCTCGACACCTCGGGATCCATGCGTGGCCGATCCATTCAGGAGGTGAACGACAAGCTAGGTACCTGGTTCGCCGAGCTGCGCCGCAACCCCTACTATGCCCGGGCTCTGGAAGTCGCATTGGTCACCTTCGGTGAGGGTGGTGTCTGCGCGTGGCGGGGCCCGGAACGCGTTGCCTACCGGGATGCCGGCCCCGGTACGTTCGTCCCGCTTTCGGAGTTCCGTCCGCCGCAGCTGCGGGCGGACGGCAACACGCCGATGGGTGAGGCGCTGCGCCGCTCGATCGATCTCATCGACCAGCGCAAGAAGTTTCTGCGCCGTCATGCCGAGCAGGTTTACCGCCCGCTTCTGTGGCTGGTGACGGATGGCGCTCCCACCGATCCGTGGGAACCGTTGATCCAGCGCATTGCGGACGCCGAGCGCAACGGTCATCTCCAACTGCACGCGGTGGGGGTGGGTGCCGGCGCGAGTGGCGAGCGGCGCCGGGTGCTCGAGGCACTCTCGCCGGCGCGGAACTACGAGCTGAACGTGAACATCGAGGGGCTGCTGGCGCGTATGACCGACAGCATCGACCAGGTTCGCGGCCGGGACCAGACCACCAACTGGCGACGGCGGCCGTGAGCGTCGACGAGGGACATCGGTCGTGCCGGGCGCCGGTCGGCCAGGTCCACTGGCGGGTGCGTGGCGCGAAGGCGCAGGGGGACTCGCACCGACGGCTCGGGATGCCCTGCCAGGACGCGTTCCATTTCGCCGAGGTGTCCGCGACCGAGGGCTCCGCGCCGACGTACGTGCTGGCGGTCGCGGACGGTGCGGGCAGCCGGCGCCGGTCCGGGGAGGGCGCCGATCACGCGGTCAGAGTGGGCACGCAGGCAGTGGAAAGGCTGCTGGCCGCGGGACCGTGTCCGGCGGGTGCGGCTGACTGGGGGTACCTCGCGGGCGAGGCGTTTCGCGATGCGCACCGGACGCTTCTCGGGCTCTTCCGCGCCTACGGCGATCCGGCGGACTTCGCGACGACGCTGACGCTCGCCATCCTGCACCGGCACTACGTCGCGTGGGCGGCGGTGGGCGACTGCTTTCTCGTGGTGCGAGCCAAGCGCGGCCTGGACGCGTCGTTCGCGCTGGTGGATCTGGAGCCGAAGTCCCGTTACGGCGCCGCCGCGGACGAGACGGCTTTCGTGACGTCCGATCGCTGCCTGGAAACGTTGCGGAACTATGCCATGGACGATCCGCGAGTTACCGGTGTGCTGTTGTCCACCGATGGCCTCGAGTCGCCGTTCGTGCGGAACAGCGGCCGTGATCCGCAGGTGACCGAGTCCATCGTCCGGTCCGTCATGGAGTACTTCGATGAGCAGCCCCAGCAGCCGGACGCGGCGCTGGGCGACTTTCTGTACAGCCCGCAGTTCCGGCAGTACACCCAGGACGACAAGACAATCGTGGTGGCGGTCTCCGATGACGACAGGTGATGGCGGCGGGGTGCAACGGCAGTTCGGCCCCGGAGATCGGCTTGTCCGGGTCGACAGCAGGAAGGCGATCGTTCTGGGCGATCGCCTGGGTGCCGGTGGGCAGGCCGCGGTGTTCGCGGTCGAGGGACGGCCGGGCGACGCGGTCAAGATCTTCCGAGGTGGGAGGCGTCGCGACAACGTCCGCCGGACCCGTCAGCTGATCAGGCTGGGTCGCCCGCTGGACCCGGCGCTGGAACTGGCTGACCTGCCTGACCACGTCTTTCTGACCTGGCCGGTGACCATCGTCGTCGACGACCAGTCGGACGAGGTCGGCTATCTGATGCCGAGGCTGCCACCTGGCTACGCACGGCTCGACGAGCTCTACAGCCGCGCGGCCCTGCTTCGGCACGTGCCCGACGCTGACTGGCGATTCCTGGTGCACACCGCCTATTTCACCGCCACGCTCGTCGCTATGGTCCATGAGGCCGGGCTGGTGATCGGAGATGTCTCCCCCCGCAACATCATGATCGGACCCGGTGGTCTGCCCAGCCTGATCGATTGCGACTCGTTTCAGTTTCGGCTGGACGGACGGATTGTCCACGCGGTTGGGCTGACCCGTGAGTACGCCGCCCCGGAACTCGCCGCAGATCCCCCGGCGGACCATTCGGCTGCGACGGACGACTTCTCCCTCGCGGTCGTCCTGTGCGAGTTGCTGATGTGCGGGACACATCCGTACGTCGGCGTCCCGGCGGACGACACGGTGCAGGCGGACACGCCCGCGGAGCTGATCCAACGTGGCCTGTGCAGGTTCGCCGGCGACGACCTGGTCATCGTGCCGGCTCGGACGCTGCCCGTGGACGTGCTGCCTGTCGATCTGCTCGACCTCGCCCGCCGCGCGTTCGGCCCGGGCCTGCGCGACCCGGCCGACCGCCCGCCGGCGGCCGTCTGGGCCTCCCGGCTGGACAGCACCCTCGAGGCACTGACCACCTGTGTGAACGAGTCGCGTCACGTCTTCAGCGCGCTGGCGGGGCAACGTTGCCCGTGGTGCCGCCAGCGCGACAACGGCTTTCACGATCCGTTCGTGCCGCGGCGCGGTTCGTCCCATGGCTCTACGGATGCCACTACCAACGTCCCGTCCGCGCCGCCGCCGCCACCACCGCCACCACCGTCACCGCCGCCGATCGGGAGGACGTCACCCTCCCGGGGGTGGACAGCCCCGGCGGCGTCGGGGCGGACCGGGCCGCCCACGCCGGTCACCGCCACCGCGCCGAGGTCGTCGGGGCTGGCGGAGGACGAGATCCGGTGGTTGCGCCTGGCGGCCGCGGTGCTGGCCGTCGCGGCGCTGTTCATCGTCCACTCGTTCCCGCTGTTCGGGCTGCTTGTTGGATCCGTGGGCTCGGTGACCGGTGCTGTCGCGTTCGATCTCCCCCGACGACAGGGCTGGGTCGCTCTGACGCTGCCCGTCGTCCTGACCTTCGCGGGCTGGGTGTGGTCGATGTTCTAGGACCGGCCGTCGTGCGCCGTGCGCGCGGCCGTGCGCGCGGCCGCGCTCAGCGAGAGGAGGCCTCTGCTGTCGAGGTTGTCGTCGCTCCAGGCGCTGTCGGCGTTCCCGACACCGTCGGACCGGTCCACGTCCAGGGACGTCCGGCGGCTGCGCAGGGCGAGGCGGGGGAAGGTCGGGTGGGGGAGGAGGATCTCGGCGCGGACGGCGGCGACGAGGACGCGGGGCAGGTCGCGGGTGGCCGGCCAGCAGACGTATCGGGGATGCCAGGCCGGGTCGAAGCGGGCGTTGAAGCGGTAGAGCGACTCGATCTGGAACCAGTAGGACGCGGCGAGCAGCATGCGCCGCCACACCCGCAGGGCGGGGCGCGCGCCCAGGCGCGCGCCGCGGGCCAGGGTCGCGCGGAACGCCGCGAAGGTCAGCGAGATTTTGGTGATGCCGAGCCGTTTCGCGTCCTGGAGCAGTGCGACGAGCATGAACTCGGTCAGACCCGCCGTGGCGGCGCGGTCGATGCGCACCACGTCGAGGGACAGCCCGTCGCGTCCCCAGGGCAGGAAGGTCACCAGCCCGCACAGCCGGTTGTCGTGGAAGGCCCGGACGACCACGCACTCGGCGTCCTGGGTGGCGCCGACGCGGCCGAGCGCCGTGGCGCAGCCGCGGATGGCGCCGCGGGCGCGCCAGGCCGATGCCCGGTCGGCGAGAGTGGCGCGCTCGTCGTCGGTGAGGTCGGCGATGCGGTCGATCCGCATGGTGTGGCCGGCGCGTTCGACCCGGTCGACGGCCTGGCGCACGCCGAGGGTCAGCGGGCTGTCGAGGCAGAACTCGCCGGGGTGCACGACCGCCTCATCGCCGAGTTCGAGGACGCGCAGGCCGGCGCGCTGCCAGGCGCGTCCGCCGTCGGGGCCGCAGCCGACCGCGGCGGGTACCCAGGCGTGGGCGGCGGCGAGGTCGAGGAACGGGCCGATCGCGCCGGGCCAGGCCTCCGGGTCGCCGATCGGGTCGCCGCAGGCCAGCGCGACCCCGCCGACGACCCGGTAGGTGATCGCCGCCTTGCCTGTCGGGGACCAGAGCACGCTGTTGTCCTGGCGCAGGGCGGCGTAGCTGAGCGAGTCGCGGCCGCCGTGGCGGGTGAGCAGCGCGCGCAGCCGGGTGCAGTCGTCGCCGGTGAGCGCGGCGACCGGGCGGGCCGGGCGCAGCGCCAGGTAGCCGGTGACGCCGACGGTGACCACACCGAGCGCCAGCAGCACCGAGCCGACGAGATCACCGTCGCCGGGGCCGAACCGGACGGGGCCGGTGATGCCGATCAGCCCGGCGAGGATGTGCAGGACCCGGTCGGCCGCGCCGCCGTGGCCGTGGCGTAAGCGGATCAGGGACAGGCCGATGAGCAGGTCCGCGGCGCTCAGCGCGGCCAGCGCGCCGAGCGCCCGCCAGCGGGTCCGCGGGTCGCCGGCGGCGTGGAAGTGCCGTCGGGTCGCGAGCAGGACCGTGAACGGGACGAGGTCGACCAGCGCCGGCACCACGGCGATACCGCGGGCGAGGTCGAGCAGCACCGCCGCGCCGGACAGGGCCACCGCGGCCCGCCAGGCCCGCCGCTTGCGCCGGCGCAGACCGTGGGCCAGGGCGACGAGCAGCAGGCCCGCGCCGACGCTCGTGCCGGCCGCCGCGTCGGTCACCATGCCGGGGATGAGCCGGCCGATCCACGTCCAGCCGATCGGCCGGTGGCTGATCGCGGTGACGATGTCGATGAGGCCGACGAGCGCCGTGAGCACGGCGATCAGGGCAGGGGCGGGCAGACGACGCCAGCGGGTCTCGGCGCTGGGCGCCGCCCCATCCTTGCGACGCGTCACGTACAGTCACTCCCAAGGTGCGCACCGGGGGCAGGGATGCGCCGGGGCGGGGTACGTCGCCGCCGGCGCGCCACCGGGTCCAGGCCGGCCCCGCGGGCCGGTCCGGCCGCGGTTCCGTTCCGGCTCGGGAGATCTTGTCCGATGCTCCGACCCGACGGCGGCCCCGGAACTCCGACGCGCGATCGCCCGGGACCGGCGTACGGTACATCGCCCCGCGACGGGCGCGTTCAGGTGGTGTGAGCCAGGCCGCCGCCCCGACGACGCTGTGTCGCCACGGCTCCGGGTCGCCACTGTTCAGGCGGGGTGCGCGGCGGCGCCCGGTGGGGTGAGGCCCGATCCCGGGCCGGCACGTGGGTGCCACCGGTGTCTCCCGGTTGGCGGTCGGGGGAGTGTGTCCGGCCGGCGGGGGAAAGGCAGCGGGGAACCGGGCGGGCACCGGCGGACGCACATTCGGGAGGCTGCCGATGGCATCGGACGCGACCGCCGAAAACACCCACCCCGCGGGGGAAGGATTCGTCGTTGCCGACGGGCCGGCCAGCGAACGGGTGCTGCGCCGCCATATCGGCTTCGCCGGGCTGACGTTCGTCTCGCTCGGCTCCATCATCGGGTCCGGCTGGCTGCTCGGTGCGCTGACCGCCGCGCAGGCCGCCGGCCCGGCGTCGCTGCTCTCCTGGGTGATGGCCGGCGTGCTCATCACGGTTCTCGCCCTGGTGCACGCGGAACTCGGCGCGGCCTACCCGGTCTCGGGTGGAACTGCCCGCTACACCCATCTGGTCTTCGGGCCGCTCGGCGGCTTCACCGCCGGCTGGCTGGCCTGGCTGCAGGCCGTCGCGCTGGCGCCGGTCGAGGTCGAGGCGGCGCTGTCCTACCTGAACAACAGATGGTCCGGACTGGTCCATACGGACGGCACGCTCACCCGGGAAGGGCTCGCCATCGCCGTCGCCGCGATGCTGGTGTGCACGGTGGTGAACATTCTCGGGGTGCACTGGCTGGCCCACACGAACTCCATCACCGTGATCTGGAAGTTCCTGATTCCGACGATCACGGTGATCGCGTTGGTATCGGTGTCGTTCCGCACCTCGAATTTCACCGCTGGCGGCGGATTCGCGCCGTTCGGCGCCCGGGGTGTTTTCTCCGCGCTGCCCGCCGGCGTCGTTTTCGCGTTGCAGGGTTTCGAGCAGGCCGTCCAGCTCGGCGGGGAGGCCCGCGATCCGCGCCGCCACCTGCCGCGGGCCATCATCTGCGCGACGCTGATCGGGACGGCCCTCTACCTGCTGCTCGAGGTCGCCTTCCTGGGCTCCCTGGACCCGGCCCGGATCGCCCATGGCTGGGCCCACCCGGTCGGGCTGGGGGACTACGGGCCGTTCGCCACCCTCGCCACCAACCTCGGCCTGGGCTGGCTGGCCGTCCTGCTCTACATCGACGCGGTGATCTCGCCCGGCGGCACGGCGCTGATCTACGTGGGCACCTCGTCGCGGCTGTCGTACTCCCTCGGCCGGACCAGGTACCTGCCCGGCCGCCTGGACGCCCTCGACCGGCGCGGAACGCCGACCGTCTCGATCCTGCTGGCGTTCGTCGTCGGGCTGCTGATGTTCCTGCCGTTCCCGAGCTGGCAGAACCTCGTCACGCTGATCAGCTCGGCCACGTTCCTGATGTACGCGTTCGGTCCGATCTGCCTGACGGCGCTGCGCCGCGCCGACCCCGACCATCCGCGGCCGTACCGGATGCCGGCGGCCAGCCTGCTCGCGCCTGCGGCCTTCGCCGCCGCGAACCTGATCGTCTACTGGGCGGGCTGGCGGACGAACGCGCGCCTGTTCCTCGCGGTCCTCGCCGGCCTCGCGCTGTTCGGCGGCTACCAGGCGACCCGTGGCCGCGCCAGCCGCGACGACCTCGAGTGGCGGGCCGCAGCCTGGCTCGTGCCGTGGCTCGGCGGGATGGCGCTGATCTCCTGGCTCGGCCAGTTCGACGGGCGCGGCGTCATCCCGTTCTGGTGGGACATCGCCGTCGTGGTCGCCTTCAGCCTCGGCTGCTATGAACTGGCCGTGCGCAGTGTCCTGCCGGCCGAACGGGTCCGGGCTCTCGTGGCCGCCCAGACGGACGATCCCGCCGAGTGACACCACCGGACCACCAGCAGCACCTACTGATCGTCGTCGAGGGCGTAGGAACCGTAGGTGACGGGCCCGGCAGGCACGTAGGTTGCGATGATCACTCCGGCGCTGGTGGTGCTGGTGCCGGTGAGGCGCAGCTTCGCCGGCGCCAGGCCGTCGGCGAAGAGTTTCAGGCCGGTGCCGAGGTGCACCGGGAAGATCATCAGGCGGTACTCGTCGACGAGGTCGTGCTCGATGAGCGTGTGCGCGAGCCGGCCGCTGCCATGGACCTGCAGCTCCCGACCCGGCTGGCGCTTGAGCTCGGTCACGGCGGCGGGGACGTCGCCCGCCAGCAGACGCGCGCCGGGCCAGTCGACGCCGGCCAGCGTCGTCGACGCGACGTGCTTGGGCAGCGTGTTCAGTGCCCTCGCGACCGGGTTGTCCGGCTCGGTCACCCGCGGCCAGTGCCCGGCGAAGATCTCGTAGGTCCGCCGGCCCAGCAGGAAGGCGTCGGCCTGGGCGAACCAGCCGTCGATCGCCGCGCCGAAGTCCTCGTCGCCGTGGTCGAACGACCAGCCGCCGTGCTCGAAGCCGCTGGAGCGGTCCTCGTCCGGGCCGCCGGGGGCCTGCATGACGCCGTCGAGGGTGAGGAAGGTGTGCAGGGTGAGTCGCATGTCGATCTCCCAGGTCGGGGTGCCGGGCCGCATCACCACCTTGGACAACGCGCAGCCGTGGATCTCATCGCGACGCGCCCGCGGTCGTGCGCCGCGATGACATCCCGCCCGTCGCTATGACAACATTGTTGTCATGTCCCAGGAACGCGGATCTGCCCTCTACGAGCTGCTGAGGTGCGTCCGGCCGCTGGTGCTGAACTCCGCGCGGGTGGTCGAGGCCGCGCTGCGGCCGCACGGGCTGACGGTGGGCGGCCGGGCGGTGCTGGAGATGCTCGTCGACCGTGGCCCCATGACCGCGCCGGCCATCGCGGCCAGGCTGGATCTCGCCCGCCAGGGCGTGCAGCGCCACGTCAACGAGCTGCTCGCGCTCGGCTATGTCGAGAGCCGGGTGAATCCGGCGCACCGCCGGTCGTCGCTGATCGTGCCCACCTCCGCCGGGGCGGCCGTGTTCGCGCTGATCCGCCGCGACGAGCTGCGGGACCTGGCCACGCTCGCGCCGGGCTGCTCGGCGGACGAGATCGCCGTCGCCACCCGGGTGCTGCGGGCCGTCGAGGAGAGCGTCCGGGACCGGGCGCACCCGCTGGTCCGGGCCGCCGACGCGGGGAGTGCCGCCCATGCCTGATGAGACCGAACTCGCCGCGCTGACCAGGGGCAACCGGCTCATGATCGCGGACGTGCTGGCGGGGCTGGACGATGCCCAGTGGCAGGCCCCGAGTCTGTGCGCCGGGTGGACGGTCGGCACGCTCGCCGCCCACCTGCTCCAACCCATGCTCGTCGGGTTCGGCCAGTTCGTTCGCGTCGCACTGCGCCACCGGGGAGACACGAATCGCACCGTCGACCACCTCGCCCGCCAGCTCGCCGGGCGACCCCGCAGCCAGACCGTCGAGGACCTCCGCCGGCACGCGGCCGATCGGACCAACCCGCCGCGGGTCGGCCCGATCGGCCCGTTCGCCGAGACCTGCATCCACCTGCGGGACATCGCCCGCCCCCTCGCCCTGTCCGTCGACGTGCCGGCGCAGCACTGGCGTCTGCTGCTCACCCACCTTGTCGCCCCGCGTGCCGCCCGCGCGCTGATCGTCCCTGGTACGACCGCCGGCCTGCGGCTGAGGGCCACCGACACGGACTGGGAACACGGCGCGGGCACCCTCGTCACCGGCCCCGCCGAGGCGTTGGGTATGGCCCTCACCGGGCGCCCCGCGGCCCTCGCCGACCTCGACGGACCGGGAGTGGCCCGGCTCGCGGCGCGGATCCCGACCGCCTGACGACGTCCGTGGTCAGCCCTCGGCGGGACGGGACGGGTGTCGCAGGAGTGCGGCCACGGCGAGCGCGGCCAGGGCGGTCGCGGCGGCGCCGCCGAGCAGGGCGACGCCCATGCCGTCGACGAACGCCGCCTGCGCGTGGCCGCGGATCGGCTCGCCCAGGTGGGCGGCCAGGCCGAACGACGAGCGGGCCTTCTCGGCGACGGCCGGCGGCACGGCGGCGGGCAGCGCCAGGTGCGAACGGTAGGCCGAGCCGAGCAGGCTGCCGAGCACGGCGATGCCGAGCGCGCCGCCGAGCTCGCGGGACAGGTCGTTGACGGCCGAGCCGACGCCCTGCAGCCGGGCGGGCAGGCTGTCGGTGATCGCGGTCGTGGCGGGCGTCATCGCGAGCCCCATGCCGAGGCCGAGCGGGTACAGCCCGGCCGCGACGAGCAGGTACGAGCTGTCCTGCGTCAGCCGGGACAGCACCACCAGGCCGACGGTCGCGAGTACCAGCCCGGCGACGCAGCAGACGCGGGCGCCGACCCTGGCCACGATCTTCGGGGCGAGCCGGGCGGCGGGCATCAGGCCCGCGGTCAGCGGCAGCACGCTGACCGCGGCGACCAGCGGGCTGTCGCCGCGGACGAGCTGGAGGTACTGCATCGCGACGAAGATCATGCCGAAGAAGGCGAAGAACTGCAGGAAGATCGACAGCGTCCCGGCCGCGAACCGCGCCCGGGTGAACAGCCGCGGGTCCAGCAGCGGCGAGGTCGTGCGCAGCTCCCAGGCGACGAACCCGACCAGCAGCGCCAGGCCGATGCCGAGCCCGGTCAGGGTCGCTGCGGACAGCCAGCCGTGCTCCGGCGCCTCGATGATCGAGTAGACGAGCGCGCCGAGGCCCGCGACCGACAGCAGGGCACCTACGACGTCGATCGGCGGGGTGTCGGTGTCGGCCGAGTCGGGGACGAACCGCCAGGTCCCGGCGATCGAGACGGCAGCGAGCCCGACACCGAGGACGAACACGGCCCGCCACGAGAACGCCTCCAGCAGCAGGCCGGAGGCGAGCACGCCGAGGATGGCGCTCGACCCGGCGACCGCCGCCCAGACACCGACCGCCGCCGCCCGCCGTTCCCGCGGGAACGTCCCGGTGATCGTCGACAGGGTCGCCGGCATCACCAGCGCGCCGCCGAGGCCGAGCCCGCAGCGCAGCCCGATCAGCGCCGACGCACTGCTGGTGAACGGCGCCGCCGCCGCGGCGGCGCCGAAGATGACCAGGCCGGCGAGCAGGGCGCGGCGTCGCCCGAACCGGTCGCCGAGCGCGCCCGCCGGCAGCAGCAGCGCGGCGAAGAACAGGCTGTACGCGTCAATGATCCAGGAGAGTCGGGTCTGCGAGGCGTGGGTGTCCGCGGCGATCGACGGCAGCGCGACGTTCAGCGACGACATGGCGGACACGACGGTGGCCAGGGCGAGGCACGTGACCACCAGCACCCTGGTGTGGCCCGCGCCCGGTGCCGCGGTCCGCCGATCCGCGGCTCCCGCTGGCAGCTGCTCGTCGCGCTCGTCGTACGTGGCGGGCTGCCCGTCGGGCTTGGTGGGCCGCCCGTCGGGCTTGGTAGGTACGGCGAGTGGCGTGGGTGGGGTGGTCGGTGGGGTCATCTCGAGGGTCCTCCAGCTTCGGTGCGGCTGGACTCACCGTGGGCGCTGCGGCTAACGTAGTTCAACCGTGATGAATTCTTCGTCGCGGCGCGGGCGGCGGCCCGGTAGCCCGGACGTGCGCGCCGAGATCCTCGCCGTGGCGCGAGCCCGGTTCCGTCGGGAGGGCTTCGACGCGGTCACGATGCGTTCCCTTGCTGCGGACGCGGGCGTCGACGCGGCGCTGATCAGCTACTACTTCGGTTCCAAGGCCGGCCTGTTCGCGGCGGTCCTCGAACTCACCCTCAGCCCGGCGGACCTGCTGGCGAGCCTGCTGCAGGGAGACCTGGAGACGCTGCCACAGCGGCTCATCCCCACCCTGGTGAAAACGTGGGACAACCCCGACACCGGGGTGCCGCTGCTGGCCGCCATGCGCGCGGCGGCAAGCGATCCCCAGTTCGCGGCGATGCTGCGCGACGGGATCCACGGCCAGATGGTCGAACGCCTCGCCGACCGGATCGGCGGCGCCGACGCCCACCGCCGGGCCGGCGCCTTCGTCGCCCAGGTCGGCGGACTCATCCTCACCCGCTACGTCATCGCCGCGGATCCGCTCGCGTCGATGACCGCCGATGAAATCGTCCGGGCTCTGGGCCCCGCGATGCGCACCGCGCTGTTGGGCCCGCTGCCGGCCCGACCGCACCCCGCACGCTGACACCAGTGCGGCGACCGTCCCCGCGGCGTGGATCAGTGGGAGCTGTGGATCAGTTGGAGCTGAGGTCCCAGAGACGGACGGTCTTGTCGTTGCTGGCGCTGGCGAGGATGTGGCCCTGCGGCGCATACGCCACCGACATCACGGTGCCGGTGTGGCCGGTCAGCGGAGTGCCCAGCGGCCGCGGCTGCCGGAGGTCGCTGACATCCCACAGCCGCACGGTGTGATCGCCGCTGGCGGTGGCGAGGGTGCCTCCGTCCGGCGCGAATGCCACCGACCCCACCCAGGCGCCGTGGCCGGTCAGCGGGGTGCCGAGCGGCTGCGGCCGCCGGGGGTCGCTGACGTCCCACAGGATTACCGAGTGGTCCTTGCCGCCCGCGCCGGCGGCAAGGGTGCGCCCGTCGGGCGCGAACGCGACCGACCAGATGAGCATGTGGTGCGTGAAGGGTTCACCGAGGGGTCGGACCTGACCCGGGTCAGTGACGTCCCACAGCAGGACCGAATGGTCGTCGCCGGCGGTGGCGAGAGTGCGTCCGTCCGGCGCGAAGGCGACGGAGCGCACCGAGTTGGTGTGCCTGGTGAGCGGGGAGCCGACCGGATGGCCGTGGTCCGGATCGGTGACGTCCCAGAGCCGCACCGTGTGGTCGTCGCTCGCGGTCGCGAGGAGGCGTCCGACTGGTGAGAACGCCACCGACCAGACCCCGCGGCTGTGCCCGGACAGCGGAGCACCGACGGCGCGGGCCTGTTCCGGCTTGCTGACATCCCACAGTTGCACCGAGTGGTCCTCGCTGGCGGTGGCGAGGAGGTCTCCGTCTGGTGAGAACGCCAACTGCTGGATCCCGCGGTGATGATGCCGCTTGAGGTCGCTGATCAGCAGAGGTTCAGCGGGGTCGCTGACATCCCACAGTCGGACCACCGCCTTGGCTCCGGCCGCGGCCAAGGTGGAGCCGTTCGGGGAGAACCGTGCCGACGCCACCCAGCCGTCGTGGCCGGTGAGGAAACGGGGGATCAGCCGGGGTACGGGCCGGACCGTCGGCTGGGGCACGAGGTGGGGCGCCGGCTGGGGTGCGGGTTGGGTCGCGGGTTGGGGCGCCGGCTGGGGTGCGGGTTGGGTCGCGGGTTGGGGCGCCGGCTGGGGGACGGCTCGGGAGCCGGGGAAGGGCACATCATTTACCGGGGGTTGATTGCGAGGCTGGATCTGAGGCGGGAACGCTGGCTTGTTCTCTGGTTTCCTCCGGCCATCCACCGCTGCCCTCACCGCCGCGAGTAGCCGGCGGCGGACTCTGTCCTCGTCGAGGCCGACCAGATCGACTGTGACGCGGGCGCGCAGGAGCCTCGGCGGCTCGCAATGCCCGATCTGGACGGGCAGCAGTTTGCGTTCGAACCCGTTCGGGTCGGCCGCCTGCGCGGCATGCCATTCCTCCCCGGCGTAGAAGGATTGCAGGTAGGCGCTCGACAGCACCGAAATTGTCCGGGTGGCGCGGGACATACCTTCCGCCATCTGGACCTGCCAGTCCGAGCCGGGCACGAAGTCCTATGCCTGGATCAGCGTGGTGAAACCCGCCTCCTCCAACGTCCAGG
This sequence comes from Frankia sp. AgB32, assembly GCF_023243045.1. Lineage (GTDB taxonomy): Bacteria > Actinomycetota > Actinomycetes > Frankiales > Frankiaceae > Frankia. Next base: position 12,897 of record NZ_JALKFX010000030.1, on the reverse strand, counting down.
CGATCCACACCGCCCACGGCTCATCCTGAGCGGTGTAGGAGACGAAGAAGTCCCACCCGGTCGCCCCCGAGCTCTCGCCTGCTAAGTCAACCCCCGACATAATGCAACATTCTCCTCCACCGGCGGCGCGCGCGCCGCAAAAAGGCCGACCTCGTCGACGAGTCAGGGGATGACTCCATTCCACGAGCGGCCTACCAGCGGTTTCGTCGTTACCTCCACCGATCGGTTGATGCGGGCCCTCCACCGCGTGGCCCGCACCTGTAGCCGGCGGGGCGATATTGCGGGCGGCGTTCCTGCGGGATCGTCGAAACCGTCCACGACAGCGGTACACGCGGAAGGACGGATCCGATGACGGTCGTCGAGGTGGCTCGGCTGCACAAGGCGTATGGCGCACGCGTCGCCGTGCGCGACATCTCCTTCTCCGTCGCCGAAGGCGAGATCTTCGGCCTGCTCGGGCCGAATGGCGCGGGGAAGACGACGACGGTGGAATGCGTCGCGGGGCTGCGCCGGCCCGACGGCGGCGCGGTGCGGGTGCTCGGGCACGACCCGGCGCGCGACCGTGCGGCGGTGACGGCGAGCCTCGGTGTCCAGCTCCAGGACAGCGACCTGCAGCCGAACCTGCGGGTCCGCGAGGCGCTGGCGCTGTTCGCCTCCTTCTACCCGCGGCCCGCCGACCCGGACGAGCTGCTCGACGTCCTCGGCCTCGGCGCGCAGGCCGGCGTCCGGTTCGGGAAGCTGTCCGGCGGGCAGCGCCAGCGGCTGTCCATCGCGCTGGCGCTGATCGGCCAGCCGAAGGTGGCGATCCTCGACGAGCTGACGACCGGCCTGGACCCGGCGGGCCGCCGCGACACCTGGGAGCTCATCTCCGCGGTGCGTGACCGGGGCGTCACGGTCCTGCTCGTCACCCACTTCATGGCCGAGGCCGAGCGGCTGTGCGACCGGGTCGCGGTCATCGACGCCGGCCGGGTCGTCGCCTGCGACTCGCCGTCCGCGCTGACCACCCGCCTCGACGCACAGCAGCGCATCCGCTTCGTGCCGTCCGCGCCGCTCGACGACGCCCAGCTCGCCGCGCTGCCCGGCGTCGAGTCCGTCAGCCGGCACGGCGACGAACTGCTGGTCGTCGGCGACGCCGACGCGCTGTCGGTGCTCACCACGTACCTGGCCCGGGCCGGCGTGCTCGCCCACCGGCTGCGCGTCGAACAGCCCAGCCTCGACGACGCCTACCTCGCGCTGACGTCGACCCACGCGTCCTGAACCGCGAACCCGTCAACGGCCCGGCCCACATCGAACTCAGGAGGATCCGATGACCTCGACCACTCATCCTGTGCCGTCAGCCTCGCCGACCTCGTCAGCCTCGCCGACCTCGTCGACCTCGCCGGCGCGTCCACACCCGTTCTGGCAGCTCGTTCGGGTCGAGGCGCGGCTGTTCGCCCGGTCGCCCGCCGCCGTGGTCTGGACGGCGCTGCTGCCCATCGCCGCGATCATCGTGCTGGGGGTCGTGCCCGGGACCAGGCGCCCGAGCGGCTCCCTCGGCGGCCTCAGCCCGCTGCGGGTCTACCTGCCGATCCTGATGATGTACGTGCTCCTGCTGTCGGCGGCGAACCTGCTGCCGGCGGTGCTGTCCAGCTACCGGGAGAGAGGCATCCTGCGCCGGCTGTCGACCACACCGGTGCCGCCGTCGCGCCTGCTCGGCGCGCAGGGCCTGATCTACCTCGGCGTAGGGGTCGCCATCGACATCGTCCTGCTCGTGGTCGCGATCTGCTGTGGTGTCCCGGTGCCGCGCCAGCTGCCCGGCTTCGTGCTCTCGATGCTGCTGGTGGCCGCGGCGACCCTGGGCATCGGGATGCTGATCACGGCGTTCGCCCGGACCGAGCGGATCGCGAGCGCGCTGGGCATGGTGGTGTTCTTCCCGATGCTGTTCTTCGCCGGCATGTGGATCCCCCGCCCGACGATGCCGCACCTCCTGCGCACGATCAGCGACTTCAGCCCGCTCGGTGCCGGCGTCCGCGCGGTCGGGGCGTCCCTGGAAGGGCACTTTCCGGCTGCCTCGCCGCTGCTGGTTCTCCTCGCCTACGCGGTCGGCTGCGGCGCGATCGCGGCCCGCCGGTTCCGGTGGCAGTGACACGATGGTCGGTATGAGCGTCGAGACCCCCACCGACGCCGTGTCGATACCGGCCCCGGCCCCGCCGCCGGCTGTGGCCCCGGCCCGGTCGGCGGTCGCGGGCACGGTGCTGTCGGCGGCCGAGGCTGTGCGGTCGGGACAGGCGGCGGCGGGCTCGATGGTCTCGCCGGCGGCGGTGGCCTGGCAGACCCGGTCCGACCGGATCGCCCGCCGGCTGGTGCTGCCGACGCTGGCCGTCTCGGTGCTGCTCACCGTGATCACCCTGCCCGAGCTGGATGCCTACCGGTCCCACCTGCGGGTCGGCGTCCCGGTGGCGGTCGTGGCCGTGGTGTGGTCGCTGGGGCTGCTTGGCTATCCGGTCGTCGGCGTGCCGCTGCGGACCAGGCGGATCGTGTTCAGCGTCCACCTGGCGCTGGCCGCGGTGCTCGTCTGGGCGGACCCGTGGTTCGGCGTGTTCGCCTTCACCGGCTACTTCTTCGCCGATGAGCTCGGCCGGCGCGGCCGGATCATCGGCTTCACCGCGACCGCGCTCGTCCTCGCCGGCTCGCAGACCGCCGGCTACCCGAACGGCTCCGTCGCCCACACCGTCACCTACCTGATCATGGGCGGTTTCAACGTGGTGGCCGTGCTCAGCATGGTCCGCCTGATGAACCGGGTGCTGGAGCAGAACATCGAACGCGGCCACATGATCGCCGAACTCGCCGAGGCGAACGACCGGCTGCGGACGACGATGGACGAGAACGTCGGTCTGCACGCCCAGCTGCTCACCCAGGCCCGCGAGGCCGGCGTCGCCGAGGAGCGCAGCCGGCTGGCCGGGGAGATCCACGACACCCTTGCCCAGGGCTTCGCCGGCATCATCACCCAGCTTGAGGCCGCCCGGCGCGCCGGCGTCGACCCGGCCGAGCACGACCGGCACCTGGAGCTCGCCGACGGCCTCGCCCGGGACAACCTCACCGAGGCCCGTCGCTCGGTGCGGGCCCTGCGTCCCGAGCAGCTCGAGCAGGCCAGCCTCCCCGAGGCCCTGGCGAAACTGACTCGCGACTGGACGCTGCGGGCGCAGCTCCCGGCGGACGTGGTCACCACCGGCGAGACCGTCCGCGCCGCCGCCGAGATCGAGACCGCGGTGTTCCGCATCGCCCAGGAGGCCCTCGCCAACGTCGCCCGCCACGCCCAGGCCACCCGCGCCCGACTCACCCTCACCTACCTCGACGACACGCTGCTGCTCGATGTCGCCGACGACGGCAGCGGCTTCCACCCGTCGGCCGGCCCACCACCCGGCCGCTTCGGCCTGACCGGCATGCGCCGCCGCGCCGAGTCGCTCGCCGGAACCCTCAGTGTCGAGTCCACCCCGGGCGAGGGCACCACGATCAACGCCACCTTCCCCCTAACAGACCCGTCGACCCCCCTCACGGACCCGCCGACCCGCGGCGCGGAGCCGGCCCGATGAGCGGGGCGGCGGCCGGGCCGATCCGGCTGCTGATCGTCGACGACCATCCGATCGTCCGTGACGGGCTGCGCGGGGTGTTCGCCGGCGACCCGGACTTCGCCGTCGTCGCGGAGGCCGCAGACGGCGCCGAAGCCGTCACGCGCGCCGAGGCCGTCGAGGTCGACGTGATCCTGATGGACCTCCGGATGCCCGGGATGGGCGGCGTCGAGGCCATCACCCGCCTACGGGCACTGGGCAATCCCGCCCGCGTGCTGGTGCTCACCACGTTCGACAGCGATCGGGACGTCCTGCCGGCGATCGAGGCCGGCGCCACCGGCTACCTGCTCAAGGACGCCCGCCGCGACGAGCTCATCCGCGCCGTGCGGGCGGCCCACGCGGGACAGTCGGTGCTCGCCCCGTCCGTCGCCGGCACGCTGATGGGCCGGGTCGGCGCCCGCGAACCCGACAGCCTCAGCCCCCGCGAACGCGACGTGCTGCGCCTGGTCGCCGCCGGTGCCACCAACCAGGCCGCCGCCCGCGAACTCATGGTCAGCGAGGCCACGATCAAGACGCATCTCATCCACCTGTACAACAAACTCGGCGTCCGCGACCGCGCCGCCGCCGTGGCCGTCGCCTACGAACGCGGCATCCTCGGCTGACCGGCAACCGGCCGCGGCACCGGCGCTGATCTGTCCAGGCGGCCCCCGGGCTCATGCTTCCACGTGGCCGCGGATGCGGTTGACGGCGAGGTTGAGGCCAGGGCTGGCCTGCGTGCGGCGAAATCCTGGTAATGGTGCATTACCGCCGTCCTGCTGGCCAGCGGCCCCTTACTGCCCGACAGAATCGTGATCACCCGCCGTCCGGGCTGACGCACGTACCCGCACCCCGCCGACGTCCTGGATGCCGTGCCGTGAGGGGCTGCTCTGTCCACAGGAGCTGTGCCGTCCACAGGAGTCGAACATGAGTTCGACATCCGAGTGCGCGGCGACCTACGGTTCGCCCATGGTCATGGACGGGGACGACGGTGTCAGCGGCGCGGTCGGGAGTGGACTGGCCGCGCGGCTGGCGGTGATCGGTGAGCTGGTCGGCGGCAGGCTGACGGAGTATCCGTGGCGGTTGCCCGCCGGGCGGAGGCGACGTTCCCGGGCATCTGGACGACTGCGGTCAGGGCCCGGCGGGCGGCTTCTCCGCCTGGGCGGCCGGGCGTTGGCCGGAGTCGATCTCACCAGCACACGGCTCCGTCGGCTCGCCGAACTCGACAGGGAGGTGGGGCCCGGGCGGGAGGTGCTGCGCCGCCGCGTTGTCCGGCTCGGCGATGGGCCCGAGGGCTGGCGGAGCTTCGGCGGCGGGCAGGGCGAGGACCATGGTGAGACCGCCGCCTGGGGTCTCCTCGGGGGTGAGGGTGCCGTGCATGGCCTCGGTGAGGCCGCGGGACAGAGCGAGGCCGAGGCCGACGCCGGTGGTGTTGTCGCGGTCGCCGAGGCGCTGGAACGGCTGGAACACCCGCTCGCGGGCGGCGGCGGGGATGCCGGGGCCATGATCGACGACCCGCAGCTCGACCCGGTCGGCGAGGCTGCTGGCGGTGATCGTCGGTGGGCGGTCGGCGGGGGCGTGGCGCAGGGCGTTGGCGACCAGGTTGACCAGCACCCGCTCCAGCAGCGCCGGGTCGGCGGTCACGGTCGGCAGGTCGTCGGGCAGGCGGATGGGGATGGCGCGGGCCGGCGGGCCGAGCTCGTCGAGGGCGTGCGGGACGACGTCCTCCAGCCCGATCGGGCGGGGGAACACGGACAGTGCCCCGGCCTGCAGGCGGGACATGTCCAGCAGGTTCTCCACCAGGCGGGTCAGCCGGTCGAGGGACTCGTCGGCGGTGGCGAGCAGCTCGTCGCGTTCGCCTGCGGCGAGCAGGGCGCTGCCGCCCCGCAGTCCGGTGACGGCGGCCTTCGCGGCGGCCAGCGGCGTGCGCAGATCATGACTGACGGCGGCGAGCAGGGCGGTGCGGACCCGGTCGGCCTCGGCGATCGGCGCGGCCTCCGCGGCGGCCTCGGCCAGCCGGCGGCGTTCCAGGGCAACGGCGGCCTGGGCGGCGAACGCGGTGAGGATCCGCCGGTCGGCGGCCGGCAGCGGCCGGCCGGTCAGCACGAGCGCCAGATCGTCGCCGACCGGCACGTCGACCGCACCGTCCTCCGGCCGCCGGCACGGATCCTGCCCGACGGACAGCACAGTTCGCCAACCGTCCTCCCCACCCAGACGGGGATCTTCGTCGCCGTGCCCGCCGCTGCCGGCTTCCTCTGCTCGCACGGCTGCGACCGCGCCAGCTGGCGAGCGTTCGAGAAGGGTCGCCGACGTCATGCCGAAGGTCTCCCGGGCGCGGTCGAGCAGGGCCGGCAGCGCGTCCTCGCCGCGCAGCACGCTGCCGGCGAGCATGGACAGCGTCGCCGCCTCCGCGGAGGCGCGTACGGCCTGGCCGTAGCGGCGGGCGGAGGTGTCGACGACGCGGCTGACCATGGCGGCGACGAGGACGAAGCCGGCGACGGCGAGCGCGTCGTTGGTGTCCGAGATCGACCAGTGGTGCAGTGGCGGCGCGAAGTAGTAGTTCAGCAGCAGGGCACTGGCCAGCGCGGACAGCAGGGCGGGCCAGAAGCCGCCGACGATCGACGCGGCCACCACGACGATCAGGTAGCCGAGGATGTCGATGGCCAGGTTGACGGTGTCGCGGCCTTGGACGAGCAGCGCGGTCAGCGCCGGCAGCAGCGCGAGTGTGAGCGCCGTGGCGATGAGCCGGCGGCGCGGCGCCAGACCGCTGCGGCGGACCCGGGGCAGCCGCCAGCCGGAGCCGACCTCGGCGTGGGTGACCATGTGCACGTCGATCGGACCGGACCGGTTCGTGGTCGTCACGCCGATGCCGGGGCTCAGGATCCGGGCGAGGCGGCTGCGGCGGCTCGCGCCGAGCACGAGCTGGGTGGTGTTCGACGCGCGGGCGAAGTCGAGCAGCGCCGCCGGTACATCGTCGCCGACGACCTGGTGGAAACTGCCGCCGAGGCGCTCGACCAGGGCGCGCTGGCGGGTCAGGGCCGCGGGGTCGGCTCCGGTGAGCCCGTCGGAGCGGACGACGTGCACGGCGAGCAGCTCCGCGCCCCTGCCGCGGGCGGCGATGCGGGCGGCGCGGCGGATCAGCGTGTCGCCCTCGGGGCCGCCGGTGAGCGCGACGACGACCCGTTCCCGGGTCTCCCAGACGCCGCCGATGCCGTGCTCGGCGCGGTAGCGGTCGAGCTGGTCGTCGACCTTGCCGGCGAGCCACAGCAGGGCGAGTTCGCGCAGCGCGGTGAGGTTGCCGGGGCGGAAGTAGTTCGCCAGCGCCGCGTCGATCCTCTCCGCGGCGTAGATGTTGCCGTGCGCCATCCGGCGCCGCAGCGCCTCGGGCGCCATGTCGACGAGCTCGACCTGGTCGGCCTGGCGGACCACCGCGTCAGGCACGGTCTCCCGCTGCTGGACCTTCGTGATCGTCGCGACGACGTCGTTGAGGGACTCCAGGTGCTGGACGTTGACGGTGGAGATGACGTCGATGCCGGCGGCGAGCAGCTCCTCGACGTCCTGCCAGCGCCTGGCGTTGCGGCTGCCCGGGACGTTGGTGTGCGCGAGCTCGTCGACGACCGCCACCTGCGGGGCGCGGGCCAGCACCGCGTCGAGGTCCATCTCGGTGAAGGTCGCGCCGCGATGGTCCAGGAACCGCCGGGGGACGACCTCCAGATCGTCGAGCATGGCCGCGGTCTGGTGCCGGCCGTGCGTTTCGACCAGCCCGACAACGACGTCGGTGCCCCGGTCGCGGCGGCGGCGTGCCTCGTCGAGCGCGGCGTACGTCTTGCCGACCCCGGGCGCCGCCCCCAGGTAGATGCGCAGAGTTCCTCGTCCCACGCCAACCATGGTGCACCCGTCCGGCCTGCGCGGGAACCGCCGGAACGCCCGGACCCACCGGTTTTCCTAGATCGATGTTAGTGGGCTGTGAGAATCGGACGGGGGACCGTGAGAACCCTGTGAGCGAACGTCCGTTTCGGCTTTCTTCGCGCTTTACTTGGAGCCCTGTCGGGGTGAAGGAGGGGGCGCATGCAAGACGTGGTGTACGTCCTGCTGACGCTGGGTTGTTTCGCGCTGCTGGCGCTTGTCCTGCGAGGGGTAGAAAGGCTGTGAACGCGGAGAACATCGCCGGCCTGGTGCTGTCGATCGGACTCGGGATATTCGTGCTTGCCGCACTGCTGTTTCCGGAACGGTTCTGATGTCCACGAACGTCGCAGGTGCGCTGGCGGTGGCGCTGTTGGTCGCGGCGCTTGTGATCACCTATCGCCCGCTCGGCGACCACATGTACCGGGTGTATACGGACCGACGGCATCTGCGGATCGAGCGGGCGATCTACCGGCTCACCGGCGTGCACCCGGACTCCGGTCAGCGCTGGCCGGTCTACGCCCGCGGCGTACTGGCGTTCTCACTGGTCAGCGTGCTGTTGCTGTACCTGCTGGAACGAGTGCAGTCGCATCTGCCGCTCGGTCTCGGGTTTGCCGGGGTGGCCCCGCCGCTGGCCTGGAACACCGCGGTCAGCTTCATGACGAACACGAACTGGCAGGCGTACTCCGGCGAGTCGACCATGGGCCACCTCGTGCAGATGGCCGGCCTGGCCGTGCAGAACTTCCTGTCCGCCGCGGTCGGCATCTCGGTGGCGATCGCCGTGGTCCGCGGCCTCACGCGGCGCCGGGCCTTGGCCAGCGCAGGCGACCCGGGACGGTCGGGCGACCCGGGACGGCCGAGCCGCGGGGGAGCGGCGGGCCGCGCGGGTGGTGCTGCCGGCGGCGGCGGCCCGGGCAGCACCGGTGACGAGCTGGGGAACTTCTGGGTCGACCTGACGCGCACGGTGATCCGCATCCTGCTGCCGGTCTGTGTGCTGGCCGCGATCGTGCTGATCGCCGGCGGGGCGATCCAGAACCTGCACGGCGACCGCGTCGTCGCCACCCTCGCCGGCGGACACCAGACGATCACCGGCGGCCCGGTCGCCAGCCAGGAGGCGATCAAGGAGTTCGGCACCAACGGCGGCGGCTTCTACAACGTCAACTCGGCGCATCCGTTCGAGAACCCGACGTCCTGGACGAACCTGTTCGAGATCTACCTGCTGCTCGCCATCGCGTTCTCGCTGCCGCGGGCCTTCGGTCGGATGGCCGGCGACCGCCGACAGGGCCTCGCGATCGTCTCCGTGATGGCCGTGCTGGCGCTGGGCAGCTTCGCCATCGGCGCCGCGTTCCAGGCCGTGCACCACGGCACCGTGCCCACGGCGGTCGGCGCCGCCACGGAGGGCACCGAGACCCGCTTCGGCGTGCCGAACTCGTCGTTGTTCGCCAGCGCGACGACCCTTACCTCGACCGGCGCGGTCAACTCGTTCCACGACTCCTACACCAGCCTCGGCGGCGCCACCCTGCTGTTCAACATGATGCTTGGTGAGGTCGCCCCCGGCGGTACCGGCTCGGGCCTTTACGGAATGCTGGTGCTGGCCGTCGTCACCGTGTTCGTGGCCGGCCTGATGATCGGACGGACACCCGAATACCTCGGAAAGCGGATCGGCTCGCGGGAGATCCGGTTCGCCGCGCTCTACTTTCTCATCACCCCGATTCTCGCGCTGCTCGGCACCGGAATTGCGATGGGGCTGCCCGGTGAACGGGCCGGCATGCTCAACTCCGGGGCGCACGGCCTTTCCGAGGTGCTCTACGCGTTCACCTCGGCGGCGAACAACAACGGCTCGGCATTCGCCGGAATCGGCGTGAACACCACCTGGTACAACACCGCGCTGGGTCTCGTGATGCTGTTCGGCCGCCTGTTGCCGATGCTGTTCGTCCTGGGCATGGCCGGCTCGTTCGCCAGACAGGAACCGGTGCCGGTGACCGCGGGCACCCTGCCCACGCACCGCCCGCAGTTCGCCGGGATGCTCGCCGCCGTCGCGGTGGTCCTCGTCGCGCTGACGTTCTTCCCGGCTCTCGCGCTCGGTCCGCTCGCGGAAGGGATCCACTCGTGAGTACCACCCTGATCGCCCCGCCCGGCGCCGGTGGCGCGCCGCGCGACTCCCGGCCCGGTGCCGGCCCGCGGCGGGTCGGCGGCGGGCTGCTCGACCCGCGCCAGCTGCTGCGTGGCCTGCCGGACGCGCTGCGCAAGCTCGACCCGCGGACGCTCTGGCACAACCCGGTCATGTTCATCGTCGAGGTCGGCGCGGTGTTCACCACCGTGCTGGCGGTCGGCAACCCGTCGGTGTTCGGCTGGCTGATCACCGGCTGGCTCTGGCTGACGGTGGTCTTCGCGAACCTGGCCGAAGCGGTCGCCGAGGGCCGTGGCAAGGCCCAGGCGGCGGCACTGCGCCGGACCCGCACGGACACGATCGCCCGCCGGCTCACCGGCTGGTCGCCCGGCGATCCGCTGGACGCGGCCACCCACACCGGGCAGGGCACCGGTTCCGGCAGCGGCAGCGGCAGCGTGGGGACAGCCGTGAGCGGGGTGGAGGTTGCCGAGGTGCCGGCGCCCCAGCTTGCCCGCGGCGACTACGTCGTCGTGGTCGCGGGGGAGCTCATCCCCGGCGACGGCGACATCGTGGAGGGCATCGCCAGCGTGGACGAGTCGGCGATCACCGGCGAGTCGGCGCCGGTGATCCGGGAGTCCGGCGGCGACCGGTCCTCGGTGACCGGCGGGACGAAGGTGCTCTCCGACCGGATCGTCGTGCGGATCACCCAGCAGCCGGGGGAGAGCTTCATCGACCGGATGATCCGCCTGGTCGAGGGCGCCGACCGGCGCCGCACCCCCAACGAGATCGCCCTGAACATCCTGCTGGCGGCCCTCACTGTCATCTTCCTGCTCGCCGTCGCCACGCTGCAGCCGCTGGCGGTCTACACCAAGGCGTCGCAGCCCGCCGTCCCCGACTCGGCCGCGCTGACCAGTCACGGGATCACCGGCATCGTGCTGGTCTCGCTGGTCGTCTGCCTGATCCCGACGACGATCGGGGCGCTGCTGTCCGCGATCGGTATCGCCGGGATGGACCGGCTGGTGCAGCGCAACGTCCTGGCGATGAGCGGGCGGGCCGTCGAGGCCGCCGGCGACGTCGGCACCCTGCTGCTCGACAAGACCGGCACCATCACGTTCGGCAACCGGCAGGCGCGGGCGTTTCTGCCCGTCGATGGCATCGACGAGGCGATGCTCGCCGACGCCGCGCAGCTCTCCTCCCTCGCCGACGAGACACCCGAGGGCCGCTCGGTGGTCGTGTTCGCGAAGGAACGCCACGGCCTGCGGGAACGCTCGCCGGGTGAGCTGCGCGCGGCGACGTTCGTGCCGTTCACGGCGCAGACCAGGATGTCCGGGGTCGACCTGGCCGACCCGGACGCGGATCCTGGCAGGGCGGATCCTGGCAGTGAGGAAGGCATGCCGCGCCGCCAGATCCGCAAGGGCGCGGCCAGCGCGGTCGTCGCCTGGGTGCGCGCGACGGGCGCACCCGTGCCCCCGCAGCTCGGCGAGATCGTCGACGGCATCTCCGCGGCTGGCAGCACCCCGCTTGTCGTCGCCGAGACGACCCGGACCAGCACCAGCAGCGCCGGCGGGCCGGTCGCGACGCGCGCCCGGGTCCTTGGAGTCATCGAACTCGCGGACGTGGTCAAGACCGGCATGCGGGACCGCTTCGACGAGATGCGCCGGATGGGCATCCGCACCGTGATGATCACGGGCGACAACCCGCTGACCGCGAAGGCGATCGCCGAGGAGGCCGGCGTCGATGACTTCCTCGCCGAGGCGACCCCCGAGGACAAGCTCGCCCTCATCCGCGCCGAGCAGGCCAAGGGTCACCTCGTCGCGATGACCGGCGACGGCACGAACGACGCCCCGGCGCTGGCCCAGGCGGACGTCGGCGTGGCGATGAACACCGGCACGTCGGCCGCCAAGGAGGCCGGGAACATGGTCGACCTCGACAGCGACCCGACGAAGCTGATCGAGATCGTCGAGATCGGCAAGCAGCTGCTCATCACCCGCGGGGCGCTGACCACGTTCTCCATCGCGAACGACGTGGCGAAGTACTTCGCGATCATCCCGGCGATGTTCGCCGGGGTGTACGGCGGCCTGGACCGGCTCAACATCATGCGGCTGGCCACGCCGGAGTCGGCGATCCTGTCCGCGGTCATCTTCAACGCGCTCGTCATCGTCGCCCTGATCCCGCTGGCGCTGCGCGGCGTGCAGTACGTGCCGAGCAGCGCCTCGGCGTTGCTGTCGCGCAACCTGTCCCGTTACGGCGTCGGCGGCATCATCGCCCCGTTCGTCGGCATCAAGATCATCGACCTGTTGATCCAGTTCATCCCGGGAGTGGGCTGACCCATGTTCGCGCGACTTCCCGGCTGGGCCCGCCAGCACCTGGCCGCCCTGCGGATCCTGCTCGTGTTCACCGTCGTCGTCGGGCTCGCCTACCCGCTGGCGATCCTCGCCATCGCCCAGCTACCCGGGCTGCATGGCCGGGCCGAGGGCTCCTTCGTCACGGACGCGGCCGGCCACCGGGTCGGCTCCTCGCTCATCGGCCAGGACTTCACCGACGCGTCGGGCAACCCGGTGCCGGGCTACTTCCAGTCCCGCCCGTCGGCGGCCGGTGGCGGCTACGACCCGACGTCCACCTCGGCGTCGAACCTGGGGCCCGAGGACGTCGCCGACAGCTTCGACGACCCGGCCACCCGGGGTGTCGACGAGAGCCGGCAGAGCCTGCTCACCCAGGTCTGCACCCGCAGCCACGACATCGGCGCGTTCGACGGCGCCGACGGCCGGCGGCCGTACTGCACCGCCAGCGGTGTCGGTGCCGTGCTCGCCGTCTACCACGCCGGGCCCGGGTTCACCGGCCGGGTGACGAAGGTGGTCAGCGTGAACGAGCTGTGCCCGACGCGGCCGTTCCTCGTCACCTACGCCGGCGTGCCGGTGAGCTGCCGCACGCTGGCCGACGACATCACCGCCGGCCGACAGGTGCTGATCCGTGGTGACGCGCCCGCGCGTCCGGCCGTCCCCGCCGACGCGGTGACCGCCAGCGGCAGCGGTCTCGACCCGCAGATCAGTACCGCCTACGCTGACCTTCAGGTCGCCCGGGTTGCCCGGGCCCGCGGACTGGCGCCGGCCCGCGTCCAGTCGCTGGTGAAGGCGCACACGAGCGGGCGCGCGCTGGGCTTCCTCGGAGAACCGGCGGTCAACGTGCTGAACCTCAACCGGGCGCTGGACGCGCTCACCCCGGCACGGCAGTAGGCCGATGCCGGGTCGGCCGCCAGCCCCCCGGGCGCCCGGCCGGCGCACGCGCGCGCGAAGGGGAGGGGCG
>NZ_JALKFX010000002.1:121084-139352 GCF_023243045.1 Frankia sp. AgB32 | reverse complement strand
GGCGGCCGGGGGGGGGGGGCCGGGGGGGCCGGGCGCGGCCCCCACCCGCCCCCGCCCCGCGGGGGGGCGGGGGGGGGCCGTGGGAGGTGGTGGGATCGATCCCCGGGGGACACACGCCCCCCGGGGATCCCACCTGGACTGTGGTTCTGGAGGTACTGGGTTTCTGGAGGTACTGGGGATCTAGATGTACTGGGACAGGTCGCGCAGAAGCGCTGCCTTCGGCTTCGCGCCGACGATGCTCTTGTCGATCTCACCCTTGACGAAGACCGCCATGGTCGGAATCGACATGATCCCGTACGCGCGGGCCGTCTCCGGGTTCTCATCGATGTTCAGCTTGACGACGCGCAGCTTGTCGCCGTGGGCCGCGGCGATCTCCTCGAGGACCGGCGCCACCATCTTGCACGGGCCGCACCATTCGGCCCAGAAGTCCACCAGGACCGGAACCTCGCTCTGGAGGACCTCGGCCGTGAAGTTGCCATCGGTGACCGGTGCAGTACTGCCTGCCATGACTTGCTCTCCCTGCTGGATGTGGCGGTGGGGGCGGAGTTCGATCAGGGTGCGAGGCGGCGGCCCGGCGGGCCGAGCTCGACGGGTGATGCGGGTCAGGCGGACTGCGGCTGCGGCGCCCGCGGTGCCTCCGCGACCACCTCGCCAGGGCTCTCGGCGGCCGCCACGAAGCGCTCCGCGTCCAGGGCGGCGGAACAGCCGGTGCCGGCCGCGGTGATGGCCTGGCGGTACGTGTGGTCGACGACGTCGCCGCAGGCGAACACCCCGTCCAGGTTCGTCCGGGTCGTGGGATGCGCGACCTGGACGTAGCCGGCCTCGTCGAGGTCGAGCTGACCGCGCACCAGTTCCGTGCGCGGCAGGTGACCGATGGCGACGAACAGACCGGTGACCGGCAGGTCCTCGGTCTCCCCGGTGACCAGGTCGCGCACCCGGACGCCGGCGAGCTTGTCCTCGCCGAGCAGCTCGACGGTCTCGGCGTTCCACCGGAACTTGATCTTCTCGTTGGCGAACGCCCGCTCCTGCATGATCGCGCTGGCCCGGAGCTTGTCGCGACGGTGGATCACGGTGACGGACCGGGCGAAGCGGGTGAGGAAGGTCGCTTCCTCGATCGCGGAGTCGCCGCCACCGACCACCGCGATGTCCTGGTCGCGGAAGAAGAAACCGTCACAGGTCGCGCAGGCCGACACCCCGCGCCCGAGCAGCCGGTCCTCGTGCTCGACGCCGAGCTTCCGGTAGGCCGAACCGGTGGCGATGATGACCGTGCGGGCCCGGAACGTCTGGTCCTCGACCTTGACGATCTTCGGCGTCGCGGCCAGGTCGACCTCGGTCACGTCGTCGGGAACCAGCTCGGCGCCGAACCGCTCGGCCTGCTTGCGCAGGCTCTCCATCAGCTCCGGGCCCTGGATGCCCTCGGGAAACCCAGGGAAGTTCTCGACCTCGGTGGTGTTCATCAGCGCGCCGCCCGCGGCCACCGCGCCCTCGAAGACGAGGGGGCGCAGGTTTGCTCGGGCCGTGTAGATCGCGGCCGTGTACCCTGCCGGTCCCGACCCGACGATGATGACGTCGCGTACGTCGTCATCGGACGGCTGGCCGCCGTGCCCGGTGACATCCTGGACCTGCTGCTGGGCTGTCACACCCGCTCCTTTCGCGCCGCGCGATCCGCCGTCGAAAGGCGGGCCGCGTCGCGACCCGCCTGCCTCGGTCGTATCTCGGGATCTGGTCTCGCCGGATGGGCCGAAAACCGCGCCCGACAGCGACAACGGACTTCGACCGTGTCTGATTCCATCCTGTGCCTGCCGGTGCCGCGCAACCTGCCGGCGACGGTGATCGTGGTCACGCTACCCGCGGAGGGTGGTGGCGCTGTAGAGCGGCGCCATGGACGCGCTGGTCATACCGCACTGAGCATCGACGACGACCAGCCGCGCGGCCGACGGCCGCATCGGGACGGACACCACGATCAGGAGGGCGGGTTCCTCGTCGAAGCGGGCCCGGTCGATGGCGAGGATCTTCCCGCCGGTCATCGCGAGCACGCTCTGGTAGCACATCCGCAGCTGCGGGGTGTCCAGCAAGGCGCGTAGCCGGACCGCGGCGGCACCCCCCACGGCCGCCGGCAGCGACGTGGTGCCCGCCGGCTCCGCCTGCGCCCCGCCGGACCTGGCGGACACCGCGGACGTCGGCCGGGCGGCCGCCGAGTGCGCCCACGGGTCGGTGAGCTGCAGGGGAAGCTCCTGGGAGCCCTCGATCCGGCCGCGCAGGAGTTCCAGCGCGTGGCGCATCACGTCGGCCTGCACGAGGCTCGCCCGGGAGTCCGCCAGCGTCGTCAGATCCGCCTGCGCCGATCCGTCGACCGCCACGGTCTCCTCGGCCGCATCCACCGGCGTGCGACCGGCCAACGGCAGCGTTCCCGCCGAACTGGTGCTCCGCAGGCCGTAGATGGCGAGAACCGCCGTCCCGAACGCGACGAAGGCGACGCACACCGCTACGATCGACAGCCAGTCCCGCCGCGGCGCCGGGTGAGCGGCCGAGGAGAGCGGGCCGCCCCGGTGGCCGCCGGGCCGGCGGCCACGACCGCCAGGCCGCGAACCGGGGCCGGTCGGTGGGTGCTGGCACGGACGGGAGGCACCCTCGTGGGGGCCCTGAGGTGGCTGCGCCCGCGTTCCCGCCTCGACGGGCAGCGGCGACCGCGAGGTCTCCGGCGCGGTGGGCGATACCGGTGTGCCGCGGTGCGGCCCACCGGCCATGGGGGAGGGCGCCAGCCGGGCGCCGGGCGGCCGGGCGCCGGGTGGGACCGGGCCGACGGACGTGGCGCGACGGGCCGGGGAGATGCCGGTGAGAGCAGCCACGCCGGGCGGCGGCGCGGCGCGGCGATCCGTGACGGCGGACGGCGTGGTGGCCTGGTCGTCGCCTGGTTCGTCAGCTGGGCCGGACCGCGGGGGCACCCGGGTGGCGAGCGCCGCCTGGATTCGTTCGGCGACGTCACCGGGCATCGTCATCGTCGCCAGGCGGGACAGATCCGACCGGACCCGACGCAGCGCGGCGACCGACTCCCGGCAGACCGGGCAGCCCTCGATGTGATCACGGGCGGAGCGGGTGACCTGCTCGCCGCCGGCGACGGCGTCGATCAGTTCCACACTGGGGTGCCGGTCGTGACCGCGGCCGCGGCGCCCGAGCGGAGTACCTGTCAGACGGGAACGATCGTCCGTCGGCTCAGTCACCATTGCTGATCACCTCCTCCGGCAGGTCGGCTGGACGCGGTCTGCCCGCGCAGCGCCGAGTTCACCCGATCGGGGGTGCCGTCGCGCGGGGGCCTGACCGCCGCACCGCGTCGCGGTGTCCCTCTTCTGAGACGGTGGGCGGGCCGCTGTGGTTCCCCGCGGGCGGATGTCCGGTGCGCACGGGCCGGGTCCGAACGCCCCCGCGCCGTCGCCTCGATCAGCGCGATGGCGCCCGCGGGCGGGACTCCCACCTACTCCCCCGCGGGTCAGGACCGGAAGGTGATCTCAGCGATCGAGCCTCGGTACTGCCCGTCCGAGGGGTCCAGCGGAAGCGACGTCAGCCAGAGGACCCAGGATCGGGCCGGGGCGACATCGGAGGACATGGTGAGGTTCACCGTCCCGCTGGCGTCGGACTTCGAGGCAACCACGGCGTAGCCGTCGATGTTGTCGGCGGTGCTCGCGGCGCTGCGGAGCTCGAACGACGCCGGGCCGCTGCCGAGCTGCACCGTCACCGAGGCGGGGCTGATCGGCTGGCTGAAGTTCAGCCGCAGCCCGACGCCGGTCTTGTACCCGCCGAACTTGGCCGAGCGGTAGCCCTCGGTGTGCCAGACCGTCGACGGATTGCCGTCCACGGCGTTGTTGACCTCGCCTGGCTTCTCGGTCTTGTCGGCGTCCTGCGAGCCCGGGTCGAAGGAGTCGATCCCGGCCGCCTTCAGTACGGTGTCACCCGGCGTGGCCTGGGCGGAGGACGTCGCTGTCGGGCCGGGGCCACCACCGCCGGAGTTGCCGTTCAGCGCGATCACGGCGACGACCGCGACGACGATGACGATCACCGCCAGGGCGACCCAGGGCAGGGCCCGGCCGAGGGTCGGACCCGACCCGCGGCGCCCACCGGGCGGGCCGGAGGGGTAGCGGTCCGCCGGCGGATACCCGCCGGGGCCGGGCGGGTATCCGCGGTCGTCCCGACCGCGGTCGTCGTAGCCACCTCGCGTGTCGAAGCCACCGCGGCCGTACCCGGCGTCCCCGCCGCGTGGGCTGCTGGGGCGGTCGACCCGGGTGTCGTAGCGATCGTCGCGCCCGGGGGCCGGATAGCTGGCGGTGTCGGCGTAGCGGCCCTGCTCCGGGTAGTCCGAGGCGGACAGGTAGCCGGTGGAGTCGAAGTCGCCGGCGTCCATCGATCCGGTGTCGGGGCTCTCGCCGAGGCTCATCAGGCCGGTGTCGAGCACCGCGTCGACGGGGTTGACCGACTCCAGCTCCGCGACGAGCTCGGCCGCGGTGGTGATCGGTGCGCCGGCACGGTCGTCACCGAGAGCTGCCATCGTGATCGCGTCGAGGTCGCGGGGAACCGTGGGGGTGACCTGCCGTGGAGTGCGCAGCCGCCCGCCCGAGGTCGGGGCGGTGGGCAGGCCGCGGTCGCCGCCGAGCGGCCAGTGGCCGGTCAGCCCGGAGTACAGCAGCGCGCCGAGCGCGCGCAGATCCGCCGCGGCCATGTCGTCCACGGCGCCGCCGCCGGCGATCCGGGTCGCCTCCGGGTCGGTCGCGTGGTCATCGGGGCCGTCGAGGCCGCCCCCGTTGGCTCGCTCCAGCTCGGCGAGCACGCCGCCGATCTCCAGATCGATGATCTTCACGGTGCCGTGGCTGGAGACGATGACGTCGCCGGGGTTGAGGTCGCCGTGATGGATGCCGCGCTCGTGCGCCGCGGCGATCACTCGGGCCGCGGCCAGCACCACGGCACCGGCCTGTTCGGGGCGCAGCGCCGCCTGCGCGGTGAGCTGGCGCATCGTGCGGCCGTCGACCCATTCGGAGACGACGTAGGAGATGCGGCGCGAGCCGGCGGTCGTGGTGGTGGCGTCGTAGGTGGAGGCCGCGCCGGGGTGCACCAGGCGGCCGGAGTTGATGGCTGCGGCGAGCAGCCGGCGAGCCGCCTGCTCGGGGTCCACCCCGAGGACGGGCGAGCCCGCCTCACCCGCGGCGAGCAGGTCGTGCTCGACGATGCGGACGGCGACCGGCCGGGCGAGCACGTTGTCGTCACCGCGCCAGAGAGTCACCGGGCCACGGGTCGTCAGGGCTGACAGAAGGCGGTAGCGACGGTCCAGGACGGACTCCGCCAGCACCGCGGTGCCGGCGGGGGTCGTGGAACCACGGGCTCCTGGAGCGCTCAGCGTCACATCACTGTCGACGTTCTCAGCCTGCGGTCGGTTGTTTCCGTCGACCACAGCGCCTCCGTCGTCCACGGGCCCGACCTGGACGATCCGGCGTCGGGCTTCCCTACCTCACCCGGGCGGCGGTGCCGCCCAGCATGCCGCACCGTGGGCGGAGACCCCGAACACCTTCGTCGCCCGGAACCCGTCGCGGCGGCGAGCGACGCGACCGGCGGGACGCTGCGCCTCGTTCACCGGCGACGTTGGGCGGGGCCCGCGCACAGCGTGTCCAGTGTACGAGGACGGCTGGAGGATCTCGCGAATGTCTTGGGACAACCCGCCCTTGTGCACCCGCTGTGAGCACGTCCGGCGCGTCCGCTTCGACCGGTGATGCGTGGCCGGGGATCCGCGCTGTGCCGCGTGGCCTCGTGGCGTCGTCGTGGGCGTGGCCTGGGATCCATCCGCATTGCCCTGATGCGCCCAGAGTGCGTGAATCGTCCGTAGTCTTACGAATTAGTAGAGTAGCGGATATGTCGGCGCTTTCCCGACCTGAGAGCTGGTGGGTGGCCGCGCGGGCCTGTTGCTCCCGCTGACGGCCCGGCGCCCCTCGGGGGCGAATCCCCGAACCGGTGACCGCGCCGCATGGCCCATTGGTGCCAGCCTGCACCCTCCTGCCGTTCCCGGCAGCCGAGGGCGGCGTGGGCAGCTCGGCGCTCAGCCAGGCCGGCCGCGTCGGCTCGGCCCGTCATCCCCGCGCCGTGGGTCCGGGCGGCCGGACCTGGGCGGCGGACCATTGCGGTTCCTGCCCTGGGCCCGGTCGCCACGGTCGCCACGGTCGCCACGGTCGAGTCGTTCCGTCCGGTCTGGTCGGGCCGCACGACTCCCCAGGCCGGGCCGCTGACGCTGGCCGACCTGTGCGGTGCCCGGGTTGCGATCACCACGGGTGGAGCCGCCCGCGCGATCCGGGTCCGCCGCCCGCGCACCGCCGGCGGGCGTCGTACCCCCGGACGGCTTCGGCGCCGGCCGAGAGCCGCCGCCGCGCTGCCCGCGTCCCAGCCGGCCGTTGACCGCGGCCAGCAGCGCGGAGACCTCGTGAATCTGCATCCGGACGGCCGCCGCCAGGAACAGCGCGCCCCCGGCGGTGCAGGCCACCACCACGGCGATCCCCGAGATGAGCCAGCCCGTGCCGGCCAGAGCCCGGATCGCCCGGGCCACCAGCGACGCGACCACGGCGCCAAGACCGGCGGCGATCGCCACCTGGGTGATCACCCGGCCGGTGCGATTGCCGTCGACGCCGCCGAGGCGCCGCCGCAGCAGTGTGGTCGCCGCCGCGAGACCGACCAGGTAGGCCGCGGCGAAGGCGAGCGCCAGCGCCGGCGCACGATGGCGCTCGGGCACGGTCACGGTCAGCACCACGGCACCGAGGACGTTCACCGCGACGACGCACATGTTGACCAGCGCGGGCGTTCGGCTGTCCTGGTAGGCGTAGAACGCTCGTAGCTGCACCTGGAACAGGGAGAACGGCACCAGGGCAAGCGCGAACGCGCTGAGCGTGTCGCCGATGTCGATCGCGTCGTGGTAGTTCACCGCGCCGTGGTGGAAGACAGCCACCGCGATCGGCCGTCCCAGCGCCAGCAGGAACAGCGCTGCCGGCACGATCGCCGTGGCCGCCACCCGGGTCGCCGTCGAGATGTCGGCCCGGACGAGGTCGTTGCGGCCCTGCGCGGCATGCCCGCTCATCCGTGGCAACAGCGCGGTGATCACCGAAACGCCGATGATCGCGTAGGGGAGCTGGAAGATCTGGTACCCGTACGTGTAGATCGTGTAGGCGGTCGACGCCGTCGACAGATTCACGATCACCAGGTAGCCGGCCTGGCTCACGACGACGAACAGCAAGGTCCAGCCCGCCAGCCGGGCCGCGGAGCGCAGCTCGGGGTGGCGCAGGTCGAGAGTCGGCCGGTAGCGGAAGCCGACCCGGCGCAGCGCGGGCAGCAGGGCGACCGTCATCGCCACCACGCCCAGCGTCGTCCCGCCGGCCAGCACCGTCGTCTGGGCATGGGTGATCGCCTTCGCCCCGTCCACCCCCGGCGGACGCGGCCCCGACACCACATAGATGAACGCCACGCAGGTCGCGATGACCAACACGTTGTTGAGGATGGGGGCGAACATCGGCGCCGCGAAGGACTGCCGGACGTTGAGGATCGCGCCGATCGTCGCCCCCACCCCGTAGAAGACGATCTGGGGCAGGAACCAGCGCAGCAGGTCGGTGGCGAGGGCCTGCTCCTGGGGCCCGGCGTCGAGGTAGGCGTTGGTGATCCAGGGCGCCGCGACCATGCCGATCGCCGTCGCCACGCCGAGCCCGAGGATCATCAGGGTCAGCAGGGAGGACGCGAACCGGTCGCCGCCGTCCGGATCCTCCTTCGCGGCCCGGACCATCACCGGCACGACGACGCTGGTCAGGATCCCGCCGAGCAGGAGGTCGTAGATGATGTTCGGGGTCGTGTTGGCGACGTTGTAGGCGTCACCGACGGCGCCGGTGCCGATCGCGGCGGCGATCGCGACGGTGCGCAGGAAGCCGGACGCGCGGGAGGCGATCGTGCCGATCGCCATGATCCCGCTCGCCTGGCCGAGGCTCGGGCCGGACTTCGCGGGTTTCGCCTTCCCGCGGCGGGTGGTCGCCGCGGTCCGCGCCCGCTGCGGGGAGGCGGCGATCGCGGCGGTCGGTGGCGCGTCGGCGGAACGCCCTGCCCCCCGGGCCGGCGCGGCCTGCCCGCCGGTGCGGGCGCGGCCCGGGCGGGCGCCCCGAGGCATCGGCGGACGAGGCCGGCCCTCCCGCACGTCGCGGCTGTCCGGCGGGTCATACCCGGCGTGTCCGTCGAGGTTCGGTTGTTCCCGCCAGCCGGTGTCCCGCGTCGGTCGCGCGTCCCGGCCGCGTCCGTCACGGGCAATGTCGGGGGGCGGCCGGCGGGCGCCGGAAGATCGGCCTCCCTCCCGTCCGGGGGGCCCGTCCCGGTCGCGTGATCTGCCATCGGACTCCGCCGGGATGGGACGCACATTGCTGCGCGGCAGCGCGACCGTCGGGCGCGCCTCGCCGAGCGATGGCTGGCGTTCGCCGCCGGACACGCGCCGGGATCGCGCGCCGCGCTCCTCCCTTGACGGGGACACGTCGTTCTCGGCGTATCCGCCGCGGTCCGCGTATCCGGCCTCGTCACGGTGGCTGGCATGATCAGGATGACTGGTGGGGTGGGGTGGGGTGGGCGGGATCGGCAGCCGGGTGGTGCGTCCCGGGTCCGGCGCGACAGGTGGCCGCGTCGCGTCCCGGCCTGCGGGGGCGGGACCGCCTTCGGACGGCGGTGGCAACCGGGGCGTGGCCGGGAGCTTTCGCGTGGCTCCCGCGGCGTCCGGATACGGGGGGCCTGCTCGGTACGCCGCCGCGTCCCGCGATGCGTTCCACGGATCCGCCGGCGGGCCGGGTGGCGCCGGGCGCCGGGCGCTGTCCGGCTGGCCTGGCTCCCGGTGCGAGGGAGGGCGGCGGCGCTCGCCGTGGGCGCCCGCCGGGCGGCCCGGATCCTGATACGCGGGGTCCTGGTAGGACGAGGCTGGATACGCCGTGTACGGCGACTCAGGGTGAGACGGGACCGGGTACGCCGGATCCGGGTACGCCGGATCCTGGTACGCCGGGTCGGGGTAGGCCGAGCCGCGATACGCCGCGTCCGGGAGTGCGGCGTCTGCCTGCGACGAATCCGGATAGTTGTGGCCGGGGTAGGCGGGATCCTGATATGTCGTGTCTCGGTAGGAACCCGGCAAGTGGGGGGGTGGGCCACCGGCGGGCGGCGGCTCGTCGTCCTCGCCGGGGTGGGAGCGGTCGCGGGGCGGGGTCTCGTAGTACGGCGGGTTCTCCCGGCGGCCGCGGTCAGGCGGTCCGCCGCTCGGCCCGGTCCCGCCGCGCCGATGCCGCGGACCGCTGTTGCCGTCGGTGGGCGTCACAGGCCGCTCCCTCGGTGCCGGCCGGCCGCGCCCGCGGTCCCGTCCCAGGCCGGGGCAGGGGCGTTGACCGCGCCGTCGCCGGGGCGTGAGGGGAACTCGCCGCCGGGAGCGGGCCAGTCCGCAGCCGGCGGCGCGCTCTCGGGGTAGGACGAATCCCAGCTGTCGTCGGGTGCGTCCCCGCGAACCCCGCCGTGCGGCGCCTGGTCACCGTACGACGGGCCATCGCCGTAGGGCGGTTCATCGCTGTAGGTCGGGGCGTCACGATGCGTGGCGCGGGCGCGTGCCCCTTCGCGATCAGGCTGGTCACGGCCCTCGCGACCGGGGGGTGCGTCGTGACTCGGGCCGTCGTGGTAGCCGTGGCTCGGTCCGTAGGCGGGATTGCGGCCGCGGTCGGGTCCGGCACCGAGGTGGTTGGAGTAGGGCAGGTCAGGGCTCGGCCGGTCGAGTTCGCCGGGTGCGCCCGCGACCGTCGCAGCCGGGTCCGCGGGGGACTCGTCGGCGGTGGTCGCGACGGCGGGCGCAGGCCGCCGCGCGCCGGGGCGCAGTCGGCGGACGAGGCGAAACAGGACGGCAAGCAGCAGCACACTGACGGCGAGGACGGTGATGCCCGTCGCGATCGCGCCGTAGACGGTCGAGCGCACCAGGATCCGGGTGGGCGGGTCACTGGAGAGAGCCTGACCGTCAAGGTTGAGCAGCCGGATCTCCAAGGGGAACGTTCCCGCGCCCTCGGAGTCCACCTCGATCTCGATCTGCGCCTTCTGCCGAGGTTGCAGGGCGCGCGTCTCCCGCAGGGCCGATCGCAGCCGGGACCGGTTGGTCGACGAGAACGCCAGCACGACGCTGACGTCCCACGGCGTGTTGTTCTCGAGCGTGATCGGCACCAGTCCGTGCCGACTCGTCAGGTTCACACTGCGGGACGCCACGACCTGGATGCCGTTACGGATCGAGGACACGTCCCCGTCGACCTGCTGGCTGAGCGACACACCATCAACCATGCGGTCCCCGCGCCACCAGACGGACGTCGCTGTGACGAGGGCGTCGCTCATCGGGTTGATGCGCTTCAGCCGGCACGCGACGGTGTTCTGCGGCGGGGCGCAGAGCACGGGGTAGAGCGCCTGCGCCTCGTCCCGGACGTTCGCCACCGAATCCAGGTAGGACGCGGGCAGCTCGCGGGCCCGCGCGTCGGCGGGGTAGACCAGCCCGCCGCGGGGGGCGTTGAGCTGGCCGGTGCCCAGCAGGTCGTCGATCGACGCCGTTTCCGAGTAGTCGCTGTTGATCGCGCCCAGCACCTGCTGCGCCCAGTCGTCCGGCATCTGCCAGTTCCGCGGCAGGGCGAGGACCAGGTGCCGGGTCTCGGGCCGCTCGGCGGTGATCGTGGCGAGATCGGCCCGGAACCGCGCCAGGACCGCCCCGGCGCTGGGGCCGTCCGCCGCGCCGGTGTAGGAGGTGGCGACGTCGGCGAGGCGGTGGTCGGTCGCGAGCGCGCGGATGGGCGCGCCGCTCGACGTGGCGATGTCGACGCCGGCCGACGGCGTGTAGGTGCTCCCGGGCGCGGGCAGCAGGCGGTCGTCGAGCAGGACGGCTCCGACCTTCAACTGGCCCAGCACGTCGACGGTGGTCGCGTCGGCGAGCCCGTCCGCGGGGAAGGCGACCGGGCGAGGGGCCCGGGACAGCAGTGAGCCCAGCACGACCTGGCCAGTCCTGACGGCGTACTCCACCGTGTCCAGCTTCTGCGCGTGGACCAGCGCGGCCAGATCCGCGTCGCCGTAGGGCAGCGCGATCACGGTGCCGCCCTGGGCGGCATAGTCGACCAGCCTGGACAGGAAGCTGTATGCGTCCAGGCTCCGCGGCATGTGTACGCCGCCGGCAGGGCTGGCGTAGTTGTAGCCCTCCCGGTCGCTCATTCGTCGCAGCGCCTGGACCAGCGTGGGGTCTACGGCGAGCACGACCGGCGGGCTGGCGGCGTCGAGCAGTTTGGACATCCGTCCGGTCGGCTTCACCTCGTCGGCCAGGACGTTGTCGGTGAGCAGGCCGTCGGAGCGCAGGCGGGGCTGGTCGGCGATCGGCAGCACCACCGTCACCTTGGTTCGCTGCGCCTGGGCGGACGACCGGACGGCGAAGGAGTACGCCGCGCCGATCGGCTTGGCGGCCCGCCCGGCCACGGAGCCGCTCACCCGAACCTGCAGGGGGTAGGCGCCGAAGCGCGCTGCCGCGCCACCGGCCGCGTCGAGGTTCGCGGTGATCTCGAACGGGACCGGACTGCCGCCCCTGACGGGCGGATCGGCTATTGGCTGCACGTCCGCTCCGCCCGTCAGGGGGAGCCTCTGGTAGCCGCTGGTCGTGGGGTTGGCGGCGAGGGCGGCGAGTCTGTCACGAGACGTCACCGGGCGCGTGCCGATCGACAGGCTCATCCACAGGTCGGTCAGCGGATCGGCCGTGGTGGCGGCCATCGTGCCGCGCACCGACACGGTGGCCGAACCCGCGGTGGGTGAGACGACATCCGTCACAGTGATCGCGACAGGGTTCGCCGCGCCGGTGGTCGATCCCGCCACGACGGGCGAAGAAGCTACCGATTCGCCCGGTTCGTCTGTGGATGAACCTGTGGAAGAGCGTGGTGTTCCTGTGGATGAATCCGTGCGGGCCGCCGGCTCCACCGCCAGGCCCCCGCGTGTCCCCGCCGCGGCGCTCGCCGCAGGCGCGCCCGCCAGCGGCACGAGGGCGGCGACCAGCAGCATCACGACGAGGATCGCCCGACGCCGCCCCACCGGCCACCCGCCACCGCACCGGGAGCGCGCGGCCCGGCGCGACCCCGCCGGAGGAGCGGGCCGCGGCGACGCCGTCATGCGGTCGCGGCCAGCACGACCGGTACCTCATCGAGCAGCCGACGCTCGTCGGCGTACGCGAGGCGGTCGGCGACCTCGACCAGCGGGACCCAGGCCACGGCGTCGATCTCGACGTCGTCGTCGGACAGTGAGCCGAGCCGGCGCAGCAGCAGGAAGTGGTGCACCGTTTTGTGGATACGCGTCCCGCTGGCGATGAACCAGAAATCGATCGTGCCCAGCGGGCCGAGGACGCTGCCGGTCAGGCCGGTCTCCTCGCGCACTTCACGGACGGCCGCCTGCTCGGCCGTCTCGCCGTTCTCCACGTGGCCTTTCGGCAACGACCACAACAACCGCCCATGGCGGTCGCGGCGGCCGATCAGCGCGGCGGACGCGTGCGTGGAGCGCTGGTCGAGAATCAGACCGCCCGCCGAGGTCTCCTCTGCCCGGCGCAACGGGGTGCGGCCGGTGGCGGAGGTCGACGGCGGCATGGGTTGATCGTACGAGGCTGCCGCCCACGCGCCTGCCCCTGTGCCCGGAACCTCCCGCTTATGGCTTTGATTCCATCGGACTGCCCGGTCGCGACGTGGCTCATCCACAGGCGCGGTCCGTGGAGCGGATCACCCCGTCGAACCCCGTAATCTGAAGGTGTGTCAGTGATCAGTCTGGACAACCCGCGAGACTCGGCCGAACGGGTGGTGAGTGAGCTGCTCAGGGTGCCGCCGGCCGCCGACGAGCTTGGTCGCCTCTTCGAGGCGCACGGCCACCGGCTGCACCTCGTCGGTGGCTCGGTGCGTGACGCGCTGCTCGGTCGGCCCGTCGCCGTCACCCCCGCAGCCCAGGCCGACCTCGACTTCGCCACCGACGCCCGGCCCGAGCGCGTCCTGGAGATCACCCGGGGCTGGTCGGAGGCCACCTGGGAAGCCGGGATCGCCTTCGGCACGGTGGGCCTGGCCCGCCGCGGTCTGCGGTTCGAGATCACCACCTATCGCAGCGAGTCGTACGATCGGCAGTCCCGCAACCCCACGGTGAGCTACGGCGAGAGCCTGGAGGCGGACCTGTCCCGCCGCGACTTCACCGTCAACGCGATGGCCGTGTCCGTCCCCGGGCACGACTTCGTCGACCTGTTCGGCGGAATGGCGGATCTTGCCCGGGGTGTCCTGCGCACGCCGGCGAGCCCCGAGGCCTCCAACGACGACGACCCCCTGCGGATCCTGCGAGCGGCCCGATTCGAGGCAACCCTCGGGCTCACCCCGGTGCCCGAGCTGGTCGAGGCGATGCGATCGCGGGCCGACCGGCTCGCGATCGTCTCCCCGGAGCGGATCCGGGACGAACTGCGCAAGCTCCTGCTCTCTCCGGACCCGGCGGCGGGCCTGGAGCGCCTCGTCGACGTCGGCGTCGCCGACATCGTGCTGCCCGAGCTCTCGGCGATGCGGATGGAGATCGACGAGCACCACCAGCACAAGGACGTGTACGCCCACACGATGACCGTGCTGACCCAGGCGATGGCGCTGGAGACGCCCGGGGAGCCGGACGAGGTGCTGCGCTGGGCGGCACTGCTGCATGACATCGGCAAGCCCCGCACCCGCCGGCACATCCCTGGCGGTCGGGTGTCGTTCCACCACCACGAGGTCGTCGGCCGGGACATGACGCGGCGCCGGCTGGCCGCGCTGCGCTTCCCGAAGGACGTCACGGACGCCATCTGCCGGCTGGTCTTCCTGCACCTGCGCTTCCACGGCTACGGCAGTGGCGAGTGGACCGACGCGGCCGTGCGCCGCTACGTCCACGACGCCGGCCCGGAGCTCGACCGGCTGCACAAGCTGGTCCGTTCCGACTGCACGACCCGGAACCGGCGCAAGGCGACGGCGCTCGCGCGCACCTACGACTCGCTGGAGGAGCGGATCGCCGACCTCGCCGCCCGCGAGGAGATCGCGGCGATCCGGCCCGAGCTGTCCGGCGACGACATCATGGCGGTGCTCGGGCTGCGCCCGTCCCGGCTGGTGGGCCAGGCCCGCGCGCACATGCTGGAGTTCCGCTTCGAGCAGGGCCTCGTCGGACGGGAGGCCGCCGAGACCGAGCTGCTGCGCTGGGCCCGGGCGCACGAGGTGCCCATCCCCGGCGAGTGACGGCCGGGCCGGACGGTCAGGTCGGCGGTGTCGCCGACGCCGCTGACCGGTCGGCCTGGCCTGCCACGGCTGGCGGAGGCGTCGCCACCGGCGCGCCCGCCTGCGGCGGCGGCGTGCCGACGGCGTGGATCACCCGGTCCTCCGGGTGACGGCGGGCGGCCTGGTAGTAGATCAGCCCGGCGAGCGCATAGCCCACGCCGGCGACGATGACCACGGGGACCGAGCGCCCGTTGTTCGGCAGCACGACCGCGGCGACCGCCGCCGCGGCCACGAACGCGACGTTGAACAGCAGGTCGTAGAGCGAGAAGGCGCGGCCGCGGTAGGCGTCATCGGTCTGTTCCTGCACGATCGTGTCCACGCAGATCTTGCTGGCCTGCGCGGAGAACCCGATCAGCGCCCCGGCGAGGACCATCAGCAGGGCCGAGAACGGCAGCCCGAGCGCGATCTCCACGACCCCGCCGAACACCAGGACCACCGTGATCCAGGTCGACTTCGGCATCCGTCGCGTCGCCCGGGGGGTCACCAGCGCGGCGGTGATCGTGCCGACTCCGCTCGCGGCCACCACTGCGGCGAGACCGGACAGTCCGCCGGTCCGCCCGGTGAAGTAGTTGCGATACAGCAGCACAGTCATCACCAGGACCAGGCCGTACGCGGCCCGGGAGGCGGTCAGCGCGGTCAGCGCCCGCCGGGCGGGGCCGTGGCCGGCCAGGTAACGGGCGCCGTCCGCCATGTCGGCGAGGACCTGGCGGGCCTGACTCCATGCCCCCTGCCAGGGAACGACGACCACGGGGCCGAAGTCGGCCCGCCCGGACCGCGCCGCCGTCGCCGCCGCCAGCAGGTAGGTGAGGGACGCCAGCCCCGCGACGAGCGCGACCGCCGAGTCCTGCCCGCCGGCCAGGCCGCGCACCCCGCTGCCCAGCCCGGCACCGACCAGCGTCGCGATCGTGCCCGAGGTGACGGACAGCGCGTTGGCGGACACCAGCCGCTCGACGCCCACCACGACCGGTAGCCCGGCGGACAGCGCCGAGAGGACGAAGCGGTTCACGCTGACGGAGGCGAGCGAGACCGCGTAGAAGTCGGCTCCGGTGCGGCCGCCCGCGATGAGGCCCACGAGGATGGCCATCAGCACCATCCGCATCAGCGAGCAGATCACCAGGACCCGCTGCCGGGAGACCCGGTCCAGGACGATCCCGGCGAACGGGCCGATCACGCTGAAGGGCAGCACGACGATGGCGAGCGACGTGGCCAGCGCCCCCGCAGACGTGGCCCTTTCGGGGGAGAACAGCACGTAGCTGACCAGGCTTGCCTGGAAGACACCGTCGGCGGCCTGGGAGGTGAGCCGGGCCGCGTAGAGCATCCGGAACTCGCGGCTGCGGAGCAGCTCACGGAGGTTCGCCGACCTTGCCACGCCTGCCAGCCTAGGGCCCCGCGGTCGGCGGCCGTGGACCGGTCGGCGCGGGCGCCCACGTGGGTCACACGATCGTGCCCGCGGCCGGGACACCAGCCCCCGAACGACGACGACCCCGGCATCCAGGCCCGGGAACGGGCGGCGGATGCCGGGGTCGGTTGGTCATCCTCGGCCGGGCCTCAGCTCTTCTCGAGCCGGAGCCGGCGTCCGGCGCCGGCCGTGATCAGGCCTGGTCGCGGATGAACGCCTCGACCTTGTCGCGGGCCTCGTTGTCCCGGTACTGCTCCGGCGGCGACTTCATGAAGTAGGACGACGCGGACAGGATCGGCCCGCCGACACCCCGGTCAAGAGCGATCTTGGCGCAGCGCACCGCGTCGATGACCACACCGGCGCTGTTCGGTGAGTCCCAGACCTCGAGCTTGTACTCGAGGTTCAGCGGCACGTCGCCGAACGCACGGCCCTCGAGGCGGACGTAGGCCCACTTGCGGTCGTCGAGCCAGGCGACGTAGTCCGACGGCCCGATGTGCACGTTGTCCTTGCCGAGGTCGTGGGAGACCTGCGAGGTGACGGCCTGGGTCTTGGAGATCTTCTTGGACTCCAGCCGCTCGCGCTCGAGCATGTTCTTGAAGTCCATGTTGCCGCCGACGTTGAGCTGCATGGTGCGGTCGAGGATCACGCCGCGGTCCTCGAACAGCTTCGCCAGCACGCGGTGGGTGATGGTGGCGCCGACCTGCGACTTGATGTCGTCACCGACGATCGGCACGCCGGCCGCCCGGAACTTCTCCGCCCACTCCGGCACGCCGGCGATGAACACCGGCAGGCAGTTGATGAAGCCGACCCCGGCGTCGATGGCGCACTGGGCGTAGAACTTGGCGGCGTCCTCCGAGCCGACCGGCAGGTAGCACACCAGCACGTCGGCGCGGGACTCCCGCAGCGTGGCGACGACGTCGACCGGCGTCTCGTCCGACTCCTCGATCGTCTCGCGGTAGTAGCGGCCGAGCCCGTCGAGGGTGTGGCCGCGGGCGACGGTGATGCCGAGCGGCGGCACGTCCGCGATCTTGATCGTGTTGTTCTCGCTCGCCACGATGGCCTCGGACAGATCGCGGCCGACCTTCTTGGCGTCCACGTCGAACGCGGCGACGAACGACAGGTCGGAGACGTGGTAGTCGCCCAGCTGTACGTGCATGAGGCCGGGGACCTGCGCCGTCGGGTCGGCGCCGCGGTAGTACTCGACCCCCTGGACCAGCGAGGCAGCGCAGTTTCCCACGCCAACGATGGCGACGCGTACCGAACCCATGACGGTCTGCTCCTTAGCTGCGGTTTATATAGTTGGTTGGTTGGAAATCCCGGCACACCTGTGGCGCCGCTGGGCTGTCCGCCCGGCCCAGCGGCCGGGAGCGGACGTCGTGCTACGGGGCGACTTTCACTCCCCGGTCGGGACCGCTTCGTCGGGGCCCGCACCGGCCTGTGGCATGGCTCGCGGGCTGGGTCCGGCGCCATCGCCGGTCGTGTCGGCCGAGCCCGCGCTGCGGGCGTCCCGCCGGCCTGTCCTGGTCGCGCGGCGGCTGGCGGCCACTGTCGCGCCACCACGCGCGGGTTGCGGACCGGGCGGGTCCCTGTCCGGGCCGACGTCGGCCTCGGATCCGACGAAGGAATTCATTCCTGTGGACAAGGTTGTGGACAACCCTGTGGATGCTGTGGACAACTGTGAGCCCGCAGGGTCACCTGGAACCGCGGCCCGCTCGGTCTCGATCAGCTCGTTGAGCCATCGGACCTCGCGCTCCACCGACTCCAGGCCATGGCGCTGCAGTTCGAGCGTGTAGCTGTCGAAGCGCTCGACAGTCCTCGTGAGAGCCGAGCGGACCTTCTCCCGGCGCTCCTCCAGCCGACCGCGCCGACCTTCGAGGATGCGCAGGCGCACGGCGGCGTCCGTCTTCGAGAAGAAGGCGAACCGCACGCCGAACATCTCGTCCTCCCAGGAGGACGGACCACCCTCACCGAGCAGGTCGGCGAGCTTCTCCTTGCCCTCACCGGTGAGGGTGTAGACGACTCTGCTCCGTCCGCCCAGCCGGGTGGCCGCTCCGACGTCATCGGCGGTCACGTACCCGGCGTCCGCGAGGCGGCGCAGGCAGGGATACAGCGAGCCGTAGCTGAACCGGTGGAACGCGCCGAGCACCGCGGAGAGCCGCTTGCGCAGCTCGTAGCCGTGCATCGGGCTCTCGGAGAGCAGGGCCAGAACCGCGAGTTCCAGCATGCCCCACCTCCCGTGTCCGCCGGACGATCCGTTCGAGGCCGTTTCGGCCCGGACGTTCCGATACTGATGATCCGATACTATCGCTCCGATACTGTCGCTCCGACATATCGAAGCGATACATCGAGGATAGACGTCTCGGGACGAGCGCCGCAACCACACATGACCAACCGGCGACCAGGAGATGACAGAACAACTCGCTCGGTAGTCGGGAGCCGGCCCGCGGCCCGGCTCGTCCCGCCGCCGGCCGGGGGGGGGGCCCCCCCCCCCCCCCCCCCCCCCCCCCGGGCCCCGCGGGGGGGCGCCCGGGGCGCG
>NZ_JALKFX010000002.1:58041-121074 GCF_023243045.1 Frankia sp. AgB32 | reverse complement strand
CAACCACACATCACCACCCGGCGACCAGGAGATCACACAACACCTCGCGCGGTCGGGGGGCGCCGGCCCGCGGCCCGGCGCGCCCCGCCGCCGGGGGGGGGACGGCCGCCAGACCGTCCCGCCGACCAGAAGTGCCTGGTCGCAGCAATTGTCGGCAACGTCGCCACGCCCGGCCGATGGCCGCCAGGGCATCGCCGTGGCCCGGTCGCACCCGGTGGGGAGAAACCGGCCCCGGCATCACAGTGTGGCCCAGCTCACAGCCGGATTCGTCGCGCTGTCGTGGCCGCGGACCACGCCGCGACGGCCGGTTGCGCCGGAGACACCCGCCGAGTGCGGTTCTGCCCGGATAATCTGCCCGGCCGGCGTCCGCGGCGTACCGTTGTTCCATGCGTTCGCGGTCGGTCATCGACTACGCGCTGGCCCGGCGGGCGACGCTCGCGGATCTCGCCGCGGGTCGGGTGTCGTCGCTCGACGTGTGTGACGCGCACCCTTACCTGCTGCGCGCGGCCAAGTACCACGGCGAGCCGACGACCAAGCGCTGTCCGGTCTGCCGCTGCGACGCTCCGTTGATCCATGTGACCTACACCTACGGCGACGAGCTCGGGGAGAGTTCCGGGCGGGTGCGGGCGACGCGCGACCTGCCCGCGCTCGCGACCAGGTACAGCGAGCTGCGGGTGTACGTCGTCGAGGTCTGCCGGCCCTGCGGGTGGAACCACCTGATCACGTCCTATGTGATCGGCACCGGCGAGCCGCGGGCGAAGCGCCAGAGCCGGCGCCAGGCCGCGGACACCTGACCGGCGCCGGCGCGCCGCCCGCGTGCCTCCCGCCCCGCTTCCAGCCGGCCGCTGGCCAGGCCGCGATGCCCTGCGGGAAAGAGCGAGTTACGGCATGAGATCCTGGTCTGCCATGTGGGTCTCAGAGCGGGTGCGGGCGCGGCACGAGCCGGGTGTGGACCACTCTGGTGACCTTGCCGGTGGACGCCCGTCGGGCGACCGTACCCTTCGGGGTTGGCCGATGTCCGGTTCCGGGCAGTGGCCGCCGGCGTCTCGCACGGTTCGGCGCCGACGGCGCCTGACTGTCGGCGATCGGACCTCCGGCTGCGGTTGGGGGCACCGGTCTGTTCCCTGCGACGGACGGGTGACCGGGGAGTCCCACAGCGACGGATGGAGCGGTCGGTGAGCTCTCCCTACGACCAGAGTGGCCGGGACGGTTCGGATCGGGGTCGGCCCGAGCCGGACCGATCCCGGGACGCGTTTCCTGACCGGGCCGCGCCGGAGCGGATCGACCGGCCCGGACCGCCGGTCCCGCGCGGCTCCCAGGCCGGTACGGGTCAGGCCGTCCCGCCCGGTCCGACGCGGGCAGTCGGGCCGCGTGGTGAGCGGCCCGCGCCGATGCCGCCGCCCGGCGCCCCCGATCCTCGTGCGGTCGATCCTCGTGCGGTCGAACCCCGTGCCGTCGAACCCCGCGCGGCGCTGGTCCGTCCCGCCGGGTCCGGCGGGGCCCGCGGCGCGCTGGTCCCGCCGGTCGGTCGGTCCGGCGCGGCCAACGGATCCCGGGCCGCGCTGGTCCCACCGTCCTCGCCCGCGTCGCCACCCAACCGCGCGGCGGCTGGTCCGGACGAGTCGCGGTCGCCGGGTGCGCCGCGCCGGGCCGCGCCCGAGGCCGGCCCAGCCGGTTCTGGCACGGGTGGCGGCTGGGTGCCGAATCCCGCAGACCTGGACGCCGCAGCCGCTCATGGCAGTTCCGCCGCCGGCCCGCCCGTGCGGCGGGGGGTGTCGCCGGAGCCGACGGGCGAGCGGGCGCTGTCCGACCGGTCGACCGGGGCGGCGCGCACGCCCGACTGGCCGGCGACGCGGACGGGCACGAGGGGGGCCTCCGAGCGGGCGTTCGATCCCCCGGCGACCCGAGCGGTCGCCCCTGGCATCCCACCGCGTGGCCCTGATCCGCGTGGCCCTGATCCGCGGCGTGCCGTCCGTCCGGCCGAGGCCGCCGCCAGCTCCGCCGCGGGCCTGGCCGCCGCCGACGACCTGCGCCGCCGGGCCGGCCGCGGGGTGACGGACAAGGGAATCGCGGACCGTGAGGCGAACACCGGGCGCCCGGGCGTGTCCGACCGTGCGGCGGGGCCCGGCGATGCGACCGGGGCAGGCCCCGGTACCAGCACCAGTCTGATTCCCCGCAGCGGTCCACGCC
Source organism: Frankia sp. AgB32 (assembly GCF_023243045.1). Taxonomy (GTDB): domain Bacteria; phylum Actinomycetota; class Actinomycetes; order Frankiales; family Frankiaceae; genus Frankia. The sequence continues at coordinate 118,884 of NZ_JALKFX010000002.1, read as the reverse complement.
GCGGCCGGACCGGTGCGGGGGCGGGCTCGGCGCGCGCCGCGGATCGGACCGGTGCCGGCCGCGGCCGGTCGGACCGGTCAGCGCGCCCAGGCGGGCCGGACGGCACCGACGCCCGCTACGACACCGTCGACCAGGCGGCCCTGCGCCGGATCGACATCCGGGAGCGCGACGCCGAGTCGACCGTCTACAGGAAGGTGAATCCCACCGACGCGGAGGCTGACGCCGCGGGTGGGGCGGCGATGACGGCCGTCACCCCGGGTCGGCGGATCGCGGGCCGTCGGCGTGACCAGCCCACCCGGGCCACCGAGCAGATGGCCCTGCGGATCGGCGAGCGGGAGGCGGCCGATCGGCGTCCCGTCAGCGACCGGACCGGGACGCGCCGGATGACTCCCACGGGCGCTGGACCTGGCCGGGGTGAGCCCACCCGCGCGTACCGGGCGGCGATGGACGGCCCCGGTGGTCCGGATGGCCCGAGCGGGCCAGGCCGGTCTGGCCGGAACGGACGCTCCGCGCAGCCCCCCCGCCCAGGCCAGGGAAGGCGTGGTCCGATGTGGTGGCGACGTCGTCCGAGGTGGCTGCGCCGCCTTGTGCTGGCCGGAGTGTTCTCCTCGATCCTGCTGTTCGTCGCGGGCATCGCCGTGGTCTACGCGGCCACCCAGGTGCCGCTGCCGAGCCAGGTCAAGACCGCCCAGACCTCGATCGTCTACTACGGTCCGCCCGCCGGTTCCAACCAGGACACCGGCGACGAGATCGCCCGCATCGGAACGGTGAACCGCACCGACGTCCCGCTGGCCGAGGTGTCCAAGGACATGCAGCATGCGGTGCTCGCGGCAGAGGACAAGAACTTCTACCACGAGCCCGGTATCTCCCCGAAGGGAATCGCGCGGGCGCTCTACGTCAACCTCACGGGCGGCGACCTGCAGGGTGGATCGACGATCACCCAGCAGTACGCCAAGAACGCCTACCTGACGCAGGAACGGACCTTCACCCGCAAGATGCGGGAGATCGCGCTCGCGGTGAAGCTGGACCAGAAGTACTCCAAGGACCAGATCCTTGAGTTCTACCTGAACACGATCTACTTCGGCCGTGGTGCCTACGGAATCGAGGCCGCGTCGAAGGTGTACTTCAACACGACGGCGGCGAAACTCACCGCCGAACAGGGTGCGGTGATCGCGGGCCTGATCCGAGCACCGAACTATCTTGATCCGGCGAAGAATCCAGCGCCGGCCGCGACCCGGTGGCACGAGGTGGTCGCGACGATGGCCGCGGAGGGCTGGGCCCCGACGTCGATCACCAGCGGGACACCGCCGGCGGTCATTCCGAAGGTGGACGACCCGACCACCTCCTCCGCCCAGGTCGCTTATATCCGCGACGAGGTGAAAACCGAGCTGAAGAACGCCGGGATCACCGATGACCAGATCAACCGGGGCGGTCTGCGTATCACCACCACGATCGACAAGGGCCGGCAGATGGCCGCCTACGAGGCCGTCACGAACGTGCTGGGTACCGCATACGCCGCTGTACCGGATCTGCGGACCGGACTGTCGGCCGTCGAACCGGGAACCGGGCGGGTGCTTGCCTGGTACGGCGGGTCGCTGTACGGAAAGGACTCGCAGGGGCGCAAACAGTTTGAAGACAACGTGTCCGTGGCGCGGGTGCAGTCCGGATCCACCTTCAAGGCGATCACACTGGTCGCGGCCCTGCAGAAGAACATCAACCTGAAATCGACGTTCGCCGCGCCGGAGAGGGTCACGCTGCCGGGCAACTACGTGGTCAGCAACGACGAGGGTGATGTCGGCGATCTCGGTTATATGAACCTCATCCAGGCCACCGCCCGTTCCATCAACACGGTGTATGTACCGCTCGCCCAGAACATCGGCGTGCCGGACGTCATCAACACCGCGCACCTCCTTGGCATTCCGGAAAATGCTTCGCTGCCCGTCGAGGCGGGCTTGACGCTGGGCAAGGACCCGATCCATGCCATCGACATGACCGGGGTGTACGCGACGCTCGCCGCCAACGGCGTGCGGGCCACGCCGCACATCGTCGACAAGGTCGTCGACGGCACCGGCCAGGTCATCTATTCGGGCAACCCGGCTGCCAAGCAGGTCATCCCGACGACGGTGGCCCGTGACGCCACCTACGCCCTGCAGAGCGTCATCAACGACCCGGCCGGCACCGGAACCAGGGCAGCGCTCGCCGGTGGGCGGGAGGCCGCCGGCAAGACGGGCACCACCACGGACTTCCGCTCCGCCTGGTTCTGTGGATACACCAAGGAGCTGTCGTCCTGCGTGAACATGTTCCGCGGCGGCGGTACGAGCAAGGAGCTGCTCAAAGGCATTCCCGGTGCGGAGAACGGTGTCTACGGCGGCACCTATCCGGCCAAGATCTGGAAGGCGTTCATGGACGCCGCTCTGCAGGGCGTGCCCAAGTCGACGTTCGACCCTCCCGCCTTCGGCGGAATGGTGCAGGACAACGAGCCGGCGCCCACCCCGACGCCGACGATGTCCACCGCCCCGACACCAGGGACCGGCATCGACCTCGGCGACCTGTTCAACGGCGGTGCCAGCGGTGGTACCGGCGGCGGTCAGCAGCCGCAGCAGTCCCCGCAGCCTGGTGACAACCGCCCGCGGACGAGACAGACGGGAGTCGTCGTCGACCCTTTCTCATGACCGGTGGGCCGACCGGCCCGGCGCGTCAGCCGACCGGGGGCGTCGTCACGATGCGCCCCCGGACCGCTGGACCAGCCGGGGCGGGGAACGGCCAGTCCACCGGGCCGTCAGCACGGTGATTTTCTCGCGGCTCACTTCTTCGGTCGAGGTAGGGCCGGCGCGGATCCTCCGTGGCGGTGGCTACGGATGCTGGTGACCTGATCCGTCACGGCGGTGGGTGAGAATGGCCGACATGGCCACGACACCGGCGTCTCCCGCCCGCGTCTGCCCTGCCCGGGAGGACCCGGTCGTCGGGGGCGCGAGCCAGCTGATCGGCGGGCCGCCCGGCGGGCACGCGGCCGGGCCAGGCCGGCCCGGCTGGCTGACCCCGCTGCGGGTGCTGATGGCGTTCGTTGTCATCGCCTGCATGCTGGGCTACGCCCAGAAGGTCAGCTGCCGGGACACCCGCAACTGGGCGCACGAGCATCAGTACAGCGCTCTTTGCTATTCCGACGTCGTCGCGCTGTACAGCCAGGAGGGGCTGGTCGACGGGAAGGTCCCCTACCTGGACTACCCGACGGAGTACCCGCCGCTGATCGGTACGGCGATGGAGCTCATCGCCGTACCGGCGGGGCTGGCCTCGTCGCCGAAGGCGGTCTACCGGGTCGAGAACGGCCAGCGGGTGTTCGACCACTACTCGATGGACCGGCGTTCCGCGGTCTTCTACGACCTCACGGCGTTGCTGTTCACCGTGGCCGCGTGCATCGCGGTGGCCTGCACGGCGCTGACCGCCGGCTCCCGGCGGATCTGGGATGCCGCCCTGTTCGCGCTGGCCCCCGCCCTGGTGCTGCACCTGCTGACGAACTGGGACATCCTCGCCGTGGCGTTCGCGGCCGGCGGCCTGCTCGCCTGGTCCAGACGGGCCCCCCGGCTGGCGGGCGTGCTGATCGGGCTGGGGATCCTCACCAAGCTCTACCCGCTGTTGTTCCTGCTGGGGCTGGGGCTGCTCTGCCTGCGGGCCGGCAAGATGCGCGAATGGGCGAAAGCCACCCTCGCCGCGGTGGTGACCGTGGTCGTCGTGCTGGTCCCCCTGTGGCTGACGGCCGGCTACTTCAACCAGCAGAACGCCAAGGTCGGCGACAGCATCTGGACGACCTTCTGGCATGGCGGGCACTGGACGGCCCTGCTGGGCGGCGGCCCGGACAGCGCCCGCAACGGACTCGCCCGGTTCGTCGACCTCAACTCCGACCGGGGCGCCGACTGGGATTCGCTGGCCTTCGGCGCGACCTGGCTGGCGAACCGGCACGACCCGGCCTGGTTCGCCCCGATGCATCTGCTGATCTGCCTGTTCACCGCGCTCGTCGTGATCGCGGCCGCCGCCGCGCTCATCGTCCACCGGCCGGACACCCGCCGGCTGGCCGTCGCGGCCTCGGTGGCGGCGTTCGCGACCCTCGCCGTCGCGCTGCCCCTGATCCTGCAGGGCATTCGTGAGCATGGGTTGCCCGTGCACACCCTGAACCTCATCACCGGCGCCACCCTGGTGGTGGCAGTGATCGCGATCGGCCTGCTGACCTGGCTCGCGCCGCGCCGGCCGCGACTGCCCCAGATCCTGTTCCTGCTCGTCGTGGCGTTCCTGCTGAGCAACAAGGTCTTCTCGCCGCAGTACACGATCTGGCTGCTCCCCCTGGTCGCGCTCGCCCGGCCGCGATGGCGGCTGTTCCTGCTCTGGCAGCTCAGCGAGTCCTGGGTGCTGTTCACCCGGTTCATGCACTTCATCTACAACGACACCCAGGGCAGGCGGGGTATCGACCGGGGCTGGTTCGTCTCCGCCGTGGCGCTGCGCGACCTGATCCTGCTCGTCATCGCCGGTTTCGTCGTGCGGGAGATCCTGCATCCCAGGGCCGACGTGGTCCGCGCCGGCACCGCACCGAGCGCCGACGAACGGCTCACCGTGGACCGGCCGGACGCCGCACTCGATCTGGCGGCCATCGACGACCCGGCCGGCGGAGTCCTCGACCACGCCCCCGACGTGCGGGGCGGATGGCGGGGCCGGCAGACCCGGTCGGCACGGCGCGAATCCGGCGACGGCACCGGCAGCCAGGCCGGCACCGGCAGCCAGGCCAACGGTGGCAGCCAGGCCAACGGTGGCAGCCAGGCACAGAACGGCGGCTCGAAGCGCGCCGCCACGGCGACCCTCGGGACGCACACCGGCTCCGCCGGCGCAGGGAGCGGATCGGGCGCCGGGGAGAGCACGTCGCCGACGGGCCCCAGGCTCACGCCGATGGAGCCGGGCGCGCTGTTCCGGCCCCGGAACTCCGCCGGCGCGGACCCCGCGTCCCCGCCGGGTGCGGAAGGCTCCGCCGATGGCTGACGCGCCGCGCCCCACGCCTGGCGGCCCGGCCGTGGCCCGTGAGCCCGTCGCGGATGCGGGCGCGGCGAGCGAAGCGGCCGGGGATGTTCCCGGCGAGGGCGGGCCGTCCGCCGCTGTCCGGGCTGGTTGGTCCCGGCTGCCGGAATCGGTGCGGGCGACGCTGCCGCTCTGGCTGGGCAGCCGGATCGCCGTCGCGCTGCTGTCCCTGGCTGCCGCCCGGGCGCTGACACCGGGATCCGCCCGGTCCGCTCCCGGGCTGCGCACCCTCTGGGACCGCTGGGACGTCGGACTGTTCACCAAGGTCGCGCGTCATGGCTACCTGTCCCCCGCGTACTCGGACCGCACGGAGGTCGACTTCCCAGGTCTGCCGCTGGCGATCCGGCTCGTCCACCTGGTCGTCCGGGACTGGATCGCGGCGGGCCTGATCGTGTCCCTGCTCGCCGGCGTGGTCACCGCGGCCGCGCTGTGGCGGCTCGCCGCGGACGAGGTGGGGGAGCGGGACGCCCGGTTCGCGGTCGTCAGCCTGATCTGTTTTCCCTACGCCGTCTTCCTGTTCGCCGCCTACTCGGAGGGTGTGTTCCTGGCCTTCGCGACCGCCTCGTGGCTGGCCGCCCGCCGCGAGCGCTGGTGGCTCGCCGGGCTGCTCGGGGCAGGGGCGGCGTCCGCCCGGATCAGTGGCGTCGCTTTCGGCGTGGCGCTGGCGGTGCAGTACGTCGTCTCCCGCCGGGCTGCGGGCCGTCCGGTGCTCGCCTGGCCGGCGCTGTCGCTGGCGCTCCCGCCGATCCCCGTCGTCGCCTACCTGGGCTACCTGCGGGTGCGCACCGGCGGGTGGGGGTCCTACACGGACGCCATGCGGGTCGGCTGGCACCGCGAGGTCGACTGGCCCTGGTCGGGATGGTCGGCCACCTGGTCGGCGGCGGTCGACGGCGACGGTCAGTCGGCCTTCGTCTGGTTCTGGCGCGGTGAACTGCTCGCGGTCGTCGTCGGCGTGGCGCTGACGATCGCCCTGCTTGTCGGGCGACGGTGGGGAGAAGCCACGTTCCTCGGCGTGATGACCGCGATCATGGCCTGTACGAACTACTACGCGTCGGGAATCCGCGGCATCCTCGTGGCCTTCCCGCTCTACCTGATGCTTGCCCGGCTCGCCGCCCGCTGGCCCTGGGTGGCCTCGACGTATCTGTGTGTGTGCGGGCCCGTGATGGTGGCGTTCGTGGTCGCCTTCACCCAGGGGAAGTGGGTCGACTGAGGTGGACGGGGGCGACGGAGTGGGAGTCGGCGACGCCGCGGACGGGGAGCGGGAGAGCGGCGCGATGGGCGCCGCCCAGGCCAGCGCCGGTCGGCCCGGGAACGCCGCCCGGTCCGCGCCGGGAAGCACCGTCTGGGTCCTGGTCGGATGTGCCCTGCTCGCCGTGCTCACCACGATCGTGCTGGCGGTCGCGGATCCGGCTCCGTCCCGGCATGTGCGCGGGCTGCTGGTGACCGCGGACCTCGTCTGCCTGGCCGGAGTGGGGACAGCCTGGCTGCGCGTGGTCCTGTCGGTTGGCGCGCCCAGGTCGACGGACCGGATCGAGTAAACTCACCGAGACATGCCGTGCGCTGGCGCACGCGCCCGTCTGCTGGTCAGGCCCCGATCGATCACCAGATCGATCGCCCTGCCGCGATCGGGTGCCGTGCCCTGGTGATCGTCCGGATGCGTCGCTGGTCCAGCCAACCCTGGTTGTGCCGCCTGGCGCGTTCGCGGCGACGCAGATCCGGTGCGCGGTCCCTCCTGCCACGGACGATCCGTGGCCGCTGAGTCCACAGGAGGTGGGTTCAACCTTGGCACGCCATTACGAGCTCATGGTGATCCTCGATGCCGATCTCGAGGAACGCACCGTGTCGCCGTCCCTTGACCAGTACCTCGGAGTCGTCCGTCAGGGCGGCGGCGTGGTGGAGAAGGTCGACGTGTGGGGCCGGCGGCGGCTCTCGTACGAGATCCAGAAGAACCATGAGGGCATCTACGCCGTCATCGACCTGCACGCGGAGCCGGCCGTGGTCGCCGAGCTCGACCGGCAGCTTCTGCTGAACGAGTCGGTCCTGCGTACGAAGGTCATCCGGCTCCCCGAGCCGAAGAAGCCTCGTCAGCCCCGCCGGGTAGCGGCATGATCCGGTCCACCCTGACGGCGGTGCTCCCGCTGTCGTGGGCCGCCGAAATTGGAGAGGGCGCCCATGGCCGGTGAGACGATCATCACCGTCGTTGGCAACCTGACCAGCGACCCCGAACTGCGGTTCACGCCCAACGGGGCGGCCGTCGCGAGCTTCACCGTGGCGTCCACCCCCCGCACGTTGGACCGTCAGTCCAACGAGTGGAAGGACGGGGAGGCGCTGTTCCTGCGCTGCTCCGTCTGGAGGCAGGCCGCGGAGAACGTCGCCGAGTCTCTGCAGAAGGGAGCCCGAGTCATCGTGTCGGGACGGCTGAAGCAGCGTTCGTTCGAGACCCGTGAGGGCGAGAAGCGAACCGTTATTGAGCTCGACGTCGACGAAGTCGGCCCGAGCCTGCGTTACGCGACCGCCAAGGTCGTCCGCGCTGCCCGCGGTGGCGGCGGTGGCGGATTTGGTGGCGGTGGTGGCGGCGGCTACGAGGCGCCCACCGGCGGACCTTCCGGTCCCCCGGCTGGCGGCGGCTTCGGAAACGCGGCGCCGAACGATGACCCCTGGTCGCAGCAGCCGGCCGGTGGCTACTCAGACGAGCCTCCGTTTTGAGCGGGCGCTCGTCGTCCTCCGCGAGGACGGCGCAACGGGGCCGTAGCACTTCCATGGCCAAGGCAGCCGTACGCAAGCCCAAGAAGAAGGTTTGCGTCTTCTGCAAGGACAAGGTCGACTACATCGACTTCAAGGACACCTCGCTGCTGCGCAAGTACATCTCCGACCGGGGCAAGATCCGTGCCCGGCGGGTCAGCGGCAACTGCAGCCAGCATCAGCGGGACGTGGCGACAGCGGTCAAGAACAGCCGCGAGATGGCGCTGCTGCCCTACACCGCGACTGCTCGCTAGGGGGCGGCGCGATGAAGCTCATCCTCACTCAGGAAGTCCCCGGGCTCGGTAGCCCCGGTGACATCGTCGAGGTCGCGAACGGCTACGGACGCAACTACCTGGTCCCGCGCAAGTACGCGATCCTCGCGACCAAGGGCGCGGAGCGTCAGGTCGAGCAGATCAAGCGGGCCCGGGACGCGCGCTCCGTGCGCGACCTGGACCACGCCAAGGAGATCTCCGGCCAGCTCGGCGGTCTCAAGGTCGAGCTCACCGGCCGTGCAGGCAAGGAAGGCCGGCTGTTCGGCTCGGTCACGGCGGCCGACGTGGTCGCAGCGGTGACCGCGGCCGGCGGTCCCGAGCTGGATCGGCGGCGGGTCGAACTGACCACCCCGATCAAGGCGCTCGGTTCCTACACCGTCGCCGTGCACCTGCACCCCGAGGTCACGGCCTCGGTCAAGGTCCAGGTGCGCAAGGCGTAAGGACGGCTGCGAAGCACCCAGGCCCGGCGCATGCCGGGCGTGTGGTGAACGTGGGCCGGCCCGGGTGGCCGGGCCCTCGTGCTGTGGAACTCCCCCGGATCGACTCGCCCGTGTGGCGGTCGGCCCGGGGGAGTTCGCGTTCCCCGGCCCGACCGTTCCCAAAATCTTTTTGCCGGCTAGTTATCCACAGGCGGGTTCCCGGCGGGGCCGCGCCGCACCTGGATTTGTCCGGGATGCCGACTCCCGTTATCCACAGGAGAGGCACGTTCGTCCCGAGCTTCTCCCCAGGTTCGCGGCAGTTACCCACAGCTTTTCCACAAGAGCCTGTGGATAACTTTTTGGCGGGGGTGGCTGCCGATCCATAAGGTCAGGCCGCCAGACTGGGGTGCCATCCGCGCGGCGGCCACCCCACGGCGGTGCCGCGCACCATGCGGCGCGGCCCGTTGACCGCCGCTCCGGCCTGTACGAACATGTGTTCGAATACGGATCTCCGGGCAGTCAGATCACTGGGCACTTCAGATCTTTGGGTAGATGGATCGCTGCAGGCGGGAGGGCGCGTCATGAGCGTCACTGAGATCTCGCGCGCAGGCGGGGGCGCCGCGGAGTTCGACCGAACCCCGCCGCAGGACCTCCCGGCCGAGCAGAGCGTGCTCGGCGGCATGCTGCTGTCGAAGGACGCCATCGCCGACGTGGTCGAGGTCCTGCAGATCGGGGACTTCTACCGGCCGGCGCACGGGATCGTCTACGAGGTCATCGGTGACCTGTACGGCCGGGGCGAGCCCGCCGACGTCATCAGCGTCGCCGCCGAGCTCAGTCGTCGCGACCAGCTCGAACGCGTCGGCGGCCCGGGCTACATGCACACCCTGATCTCCAGTGTGCCCACCGCCGCCAACGCCGGTTACTACGCTCGCATCGTCGCGGAGAAGGCGGTGCTGCGCCGCCTCGCCGAGGCGGGCACCCGCATCGTCCAGCTCGCCTACGGCGCCGCGCCCGACGTCAGCGACGTCGTCGACCGCGCCCAGGCCGCCGTCTACGAGGTCACCGAACGGCGGTCGAACGACGACTACGCCGCGCTGGCGGACCTGCTCCATCCCACCCTGGAGGAGATCGAGTCGATCGCCGGTCATGAAGGGACGCTCACCGGCGTGCCGACCGGCTTCACCGACCTCGACGAGCTCACCAACGGCCTGCACGGCGGCCAGCTGTGGATCGTCGCGGCCCGTCCGGCCGTGGGCAAGTCGACCCTGGGCCTGGACTTCGCCCGGGCGGCGTCGATCAAGAACGGGATGACCTCGGTCATCTTCTCGCTGGAGATGAGCCGGATGGAGATCACCATGCGGCTGCTGTCCGCGGAGGCGCGGGTGTCGCTGCAGAACATCCGCACCGGCCGGCTCACCGATGACGACTGGGGCCGACTTGCCCGCCGGATGGGCGAGGTGTCCGAGGCGCCGCTGTTCATCGACGACAGCCCCCATCTGACCATGATGGAGATCCGGGCCAAGGCCCGACGGCTGAAGCAGCGCAACGAGCTGCGCCTGGTCATCCTCGACTACCTGCAGCTCATGTCGTCGCCGAAGAAGGTCGAAAGCCGCCAGCAGGAGGTCAGCGAGATCTCCCGGTCGTTGAAGCTGCTGGCCAAGGAGCTGGAGGTCCCGGTCGTCGCGATCTCGCAGCTCAACCGTGCCTCCGAGCAGCGGGCGGACAAGCGTCCGCAGGTCTCCGACCTGCGCGAGTCCGGAAGCCTTGAGCAGGACGCGGACGCGGTGATCCTGCTGTACCGGGAGGACACGGTCGAAAAGGAGTCGGCCCGCGCCGGCGAGGCCGATCTGATCATCGCGAAGCACCGCAACGGGCCGACCGGCACCGTGACGGTCGCCTTCCAGGGGCACTACTCCCGATTCGTCGACATGGCCAACTAGTCGACGGTGTCGGTCAGGTGCGCCGGTCGGCGGACCATGGGCCGCCAACGGTGACACACTGGGCGTCACGACCCCGGCCGGTCGGGTCGCCCCCCGGGGGGGCCAGGGCGGACAGCGAGGAGTGTGACTGGTGAGTGACGACGGAGCTGGCGCCGCGGCCTCGGGAGTGCTGGAAATCGCTCGGATCACCGTGCGCCCGGGCACCGAGCTGGAGTTCGAGTCGGCCTATCGGCAGGCGCGCCCGGAGATCCTCGGGACGCTCGGCTGCCGGTCCGCTCGGCTGACCCGGCTCATCGAGGAACCGTCGGGCTTCGTGCTGCTGGTCGAGTGGGACTCCCTCGACAGTCACCTGCGAAACTTCCGGGAGTCCGAGCGTTTCGTCCGCTGGCGAGCGGCCCTGGGGCCGTACTTTGTCGACCAGCCGTTGGTGGTGCACGGCCGGGACGTCCCAGCCGAGTCCGACCCGGCCTGACCCGCGCCGAACGCCTGGACCCGCGACCATGGCAACGTTCTTCGCCTATCTTTTCCTCGCTCCGCTGACGGCCGTCTTCTTCGGCTTCCTCATCTGGCTGTTCCCCGCCATGTTGCTGCGGGACAGGATGAGCCAGTTCCGGATCCGGCCGTTCGCCTTCTTCGTCACCGGCTACGTTTTCACCGTCGTCCAGGCGATCTACCTGCTCGTCAGTCGGGTCTGGATCGCGCCGATCGCCGGGACCGTCGCCTCGCTCGGGCTGGTGTGGGTCGCCCGCGACCAGTGGCGCCGCCGCCGTCCGGCCGGGGCGGGGAAGCTGTTCCGCGCCCGTCGCGGCACGGGCCAGCCGTCCCCGGCCGACCCGAACGCGGCGCCCGGCCAGCAGCAGCCTCCCTGGGGCTACCAGGGCCAGCCGCCGGCGCCCGGCCATCCGGTGCCACCCGGCCACCCCTACTACGGACCGCCGGTGCCCCCTGGCGCGCCGCAGCCGCCGGGGTATCCGCAGTGGTCGGGTAATCCGCCGCCACCGGGTCAGCCCGGGCCGGCCCAGTCCTGGTCGGGACAGTCCTGGCCGGGACAGCCGTCGCAGGGACCGCAGCCGGGGCAGCAAGGCCCCCAGGGGTCGTCGCCCGCACCCGGCTGGGCCGGTGGTAAGCCGTGGTATCCGCAGCCGGGACCGGGCGGCGCCGACGGAGGCCAGCCGCCGGCCGCCACGCCGCGACCCGGGCAGGGGGGCGTCCCCGCAGTCGATCGACCCGGTCCGACGCCGACGCCGGCAGGGCGTCCCGGCGGCTCGTGGCCGCCGCCGCCCGGGCCGCCGTCGCAGCCCCCGGCGGACGACTCCCATCCCGAGCTTCCCCAGCTCGACGAGCCACTGCTGATCCCCGACTACCCGCCGAACTTCGACGACCTTCCCGCACCGCCCATGCCGGAGCGCAGGCCGAGGCCGGCGGGCTCCCCGCATCGGGACGGCCGCGACGTTCCCGCCGACGCCGGGGACGGCGCCGACGCGGGAACCCTCCCGGGCACCACGACGCCAGCCGCCGACGACGGCCGGGGCGCCTCCACGGGTCCCGGCGCAGGGCCCGACGTGCCCCCGCCGTCTGGCCGCGGTCCGGGGCGGCGCGCCGCCGGCTATCCCTGGGCGGCGCCGCCGCCGGGCGAACCGCCGAACCCCGGCCCGGAACCGCCCGATCCGGACGACCGACCCCTGACCTGACCTCTGACCGCCAGCTCAGGGCGGAATCTCGGTGGCCGTCCCCGGTCGATCGTGGTTCTGCGCGGTGGAGACGGCGATGTGGCGTACCGTCGTCTCATCGCCAGATAACCGCCGTCGGCGACCCCCGTCGCGGCGCTGCCGACGTGATGCTCGAGGTCGAGATGCCCCCTCTGCGCTCCCGAACGACCACACACGGTCGGAACATGGCCGGTGCCCGCGCCCTGTGGCGGGCCACCGGCATGACCGACGACGATTTCGGCAAGCCGATCGTCGCCGTGGCGAACAGCTTCACCGAGTTCGTCCCGGGCCACGTGCACCTGCGTAACCTCGGGGCGCTGGTCGCCGGCGCGGTGGCCGAGGCCGGCGGGGTGGCGCGGGAGTTCAACACGATCGCCGTCGACGACGGCATCGCGATGGGCCACGGCGGGATGCTGTACTCGCTGCCGTCGCGCGAGCTCATTGCCGACAGCGTCGAGTACATGGTCAACGCGCACTGCGCGGACGCGTTGGTGTGCATCTCCAACTGCGACAAGATCACCCCGGGGATGCTGCTCGCGGCGCTGCGGCTGAACATCCCGACCGTGTTCGTCTCCGGCGGGGCGATGGAGTCCGGCAACGCGGTCATCTCCGAGGGCACGGCGCGGTCCAAGCTCGACCTGATCACCGCGATGTCCGCGGCGGTGAACCCCGACGTCTCCGACGACCAGCTCGCGACGATCGAGCGGTCGGCCTGCCCGACGTGCGGTTCCTGCTCCGGCATGTTCACGGCCAACTCGATGAACTGCCTCACCGAGGCGATCGGCCTGTCGCTGCCCGGCAACGGTTCCACCCTCGCCACCTCCGCCGCCCGCCGGGAGCTCTTCCTGGAGGCGGGCCGGCTGGTCGTCGACCTCGCCCGCCGGTACTACGAGAAGGAGGACGAGGCGGTCCTGCCCCGCGCGATCGCCAGCGCCGCCGCCTTCCGCAACGCCTTCGCCGTGGACGTGGCGATGGGTGGCTCCACGAACACTGTGCTGCACCTGCTGGCCGCCGCCGTCGAGGCCGGGGTCGACGTGACCCTCGCCGACATCGACCAGATCTCCCGCACGGTGCCCTGCCTGTCCAAGGTCGCGCCGAGCTCCACCCGGTACTACATGGAGGACGTGCACCGCGCCGGAGGGATTCCGGCGATCCTCGGCGAGCTGGACCGCGGCGGCCTGCTCGACCGGAACACCCATTCGGTGCACGCGGCCAGCCTGCGCGAGTTCCTCGACCGCTGGGACGTCCGCGGCGCCAGCCCGTCACCGGATGCGATCGAGCTGTTCCACGCGGCGCCGGGTGGCGTGCGGACCATCGAGCCGTTCAGCTCCACCAACCGCTGGGAGTCCCTCGACACCGACGCCGAGAACGGCTGCATCCGCTCGGTCGAGCACGCCTACTCGGCCGAGGGCGGCCTCGCGGTGCTGTTCGGCAACCTCGCCCTCGGCGGCGCCGTGGTGAAGACCGCCGGGGTGGACGAGGCGCAGTGGAGCTTCCGCGGCCCGGCGCTCGTCGTGGAGAGCCAGGACGAGGCCGTCGACGCCATCCTCAACAAGCGGGTCAAGGCCGGCGACGTCATCATCGTGCGCTACGAAGGCCCCCGCGGTGGCCCCGGCATGCAGGAGATGCTCTACCCCACGGCCTTCCTCAAGGGCCGCGGCCTCGGCCCGAAGTGCGCGTTGATCACCGACGGCCGGTTCTCCGGCGGCAGCTCCGGCCTGTCGATCGGCCACGTCTCGCCGGAGGCGGCCCACGGCGGGATCATCGCCCTGGTCCGAGACGGAGACGTCATCGACATCGACATCCCGACCCGCCGCCTGGAACTCCTGGTGTCCGAGGAGGAGCTCGCCCGTCGGCGGGCCGAGCTGGAGGCAGCCGGTGGCTACCGGCCGGCGGACCGCCAGCGCATCGTCTCCGCGGCGCTGCGGGCCTATGCGGCGATGGCCACCTCCGCCTCCACCGGCGCCGCGCGCGACGTCGGCCTGCTCGGCGGCTGACCGAGCCCGGCCGGTCCGGCCGGGCTCGAGCAAGCTCAGACCGGGGCGCCCGTGGGGACGGACGACGGGGTCGCGAGGGTGACCGCGAAGTCTCCCTCCGGGTCGGTCCACCGCTGCGCGGTCGCCCAGCCAGCCTCCGCCAGCTCCGCGCTGATCCCGTTTGGAGTGAACTTCGCGCTGATCTCGGTGAGCAGGTCCTCGCCGCGCTGGAAGTCGATGGTCAGCGCGAGGGCGTTGATGGTCACCTGCTGGTCGCGGACGGCCCGCAGCCGCATCTCGATCCAGTTCTCGGCCGCGTTCCACAGCGCGATGTGGGCGAAGCCGCGGACATCGAAGTCCGCCCCGAGCTCGCGGTTGATCACACTGAGCACGTTGCGGTTGAAGGCCGCGGTCACCCCGGCGCCGTCGTCGTAGGCGGCGACCAGCCGGTCGGGACTCTTGACCAGGTCCGTGCCGAGCAGCAGCGCGTCGTCGGTCGACGCCTGCTCGCGCAGCGTCAGCAGGAACTCCCGGCGGGCGGCGGGACGCAGGTTGCCGAGGGTGCCGCCGAGGAAGGCGGTCAGCCGCCGCCCACCGCTGGGCAGGTACGACAGATGCCGTTCGAAATCACCGACGACGGCGTGCACGGACAGGTCCGGGTAGGCGTCGAGCAGTCCGTGCCCGGCCTTGGCCAGCGTGGTCTCGTCGACGTCGAACGCGACGAACCGTTTCAGGCTGCCGACGTCGCGCAGCGCGTCGAGCAGCAACCGGGTCTTCGCGGAGCTGCCGGAACCCAGCTCGATGAGGGTGTCCGCCGGGCAGGCCGCCGCGATGTCACCCGCGTGCCGGTCCAGGATGGCCCGCTCCCGGCGGGTCGGGTAGTACTCGGGCAGGCGGGTGATCTCCTCGAAGAGCATCCCGCCCGTCGCGTCGTAGAACCACTTCGGCGGTAGCTCGCGGGGGGCCGCGGTGAGTCCGGTGAGGACGTCGCGAGCCAGGGCGACGGCGCGGTCCTCCGCTCGCAGGTGCCGGTCCAGGGTGAGGCGCGAGCCCGTGTCCGGCTCGCTGGCCGACGGTGCCGGACCACTGCCACTGACAGTGGTCGCCGTCGGGGGGATGGCCGTCCCAGTGGGGGCGGTCGTCGGAGTCCTCGCTGTCATCGTGGCGTCCTCCATCGACGTTTGTGCAACCCACAGTAACTGTTCTAGGCGATCAAACTACGAAGAGTAACTTTGTGCGTGTCGGCCACCAAAAGATGATGGTCCGGAACAGTGATCCAGCCTGATTCGTCATCATCGGCTTCGCTGGCGACGAGCACGCCATCCGCCTCCACCCGGTAGCAGAGTGTGTCCCCCCAGGCGGTCGCCACGAGGTGCGAGCCATCGGTGACGAGCAGGTTGAGCCGAGCCCGCCCGAGTGCCGGCCGCTCGGTCCGATCCGGTACGGACCCAGTCGGTTCGGGGCCCGCCGGTTCGGACCCGGCCGGTTCGGGGGCCGGCAGTGCGGGGGCCGGCGGTTCGGGGCCGGCCGACCAGTCGACGGCCCAGGGCGTCGCGGTGCCCGCGCTGTCCGCGAGGTCCGCGGCGGCCAGGGAGGTCACGACGTCGGCGACCGCGTCGGCGAGCGGGGCTGCGCCGGCCCGCTCCCACACCAGCGCGGCCAGCAGCGCCGAGTCGCAGGTCGACTCGGGCGGCGGGGCGCCCGGCCGCGCGCGCAGCAACGCCCGCACGGCCGTCGCGTCAACCCGTCCGTTGTGGCTCAGCAGCCGGGTGCCGTCGGTGAACGGCGCCGTGGCCGACTCCTCCACCGGCATGCCGACGGTCGCGCTGCGCACCGCCGCCAGGACACAACCCGACGCGATCACGCCGGCCATTGACGCGTAGGACGCGTCCGTCCACATCGGCACCGCCCGCCGGACGCGGGCGGGCGCGGCCCGCAGCTCCGGGGCGTACCAGCCGGCGCCGAAACCGTCGGCGTTGATCGTGCCGTACCGCATCTGGCGCGGCGCCCAGGACTGCCGCAGCAGGCTGTGCGGCCGTTCCAGGGTGAGACGGGCGAGCGTCCGCGGCGCTCCGATCCAGGCGAGATGGCGGCACACGCACTGCTCCTTCCCACGACGCTGCTACCGCTCGCGATGTCGCTCGACCCGGCGGTGCTCAGTCGGCGTCCCGGGCCAGCCGGAAGCCGGCGAAGATCTGCCGGCGGATCGGGTAGTCCCAGTTGCGGAAGGTGTTGCGGACGGCGGTGGCGTCCGCCGCCCAACTGCCGCCGCGCAGCACCCGGAACGACGACGGCTCGCCGGGCTTCGGGAAGAAGACCTCGCTGTACTCGCGGTACGGATAGGACCGGAAGCCGGGGTATGGCGTGAATCCGCTCGCGGTCCATTCCCACACGTCCCCGATCATCTGCTCGGCTCCGCAGGGACTCGCGCCCGCGGGGTAGGCCCCCGACGGGGCGGGGCCGCTCGTGCGATGCCCAAGGTTGGCATGGTTCGGCGTCGGATCGGTGTCACCCCACGGATAGCGCAGTGAACGTCCGGTGACCGGGTCGTGTGCGGCTGCCTTCTCCCACTCCGCCTCGGTCGGCAGCCGCCGGCCCGCCCAGCGGGCGTGCGCCTCGGCCTCGTACCAGCAGACGTGCTGGACCGGCTCGTCCAGCGGCACCGTCTCGACCCGGCCGAAGCGGCGACGCAGCCAGGTGTCGCCGTCGCGCTGCCAGAACGCCGGCGCGGTCAGGCCCTCCCGCTGCCGCCACTCCCAGCCGGCCGGTGACCACAGCCGTTCGTCGTCGTAGCCGCCGGCCTCGATGAAGGCGATCTGCGCCCGGTTGCCGACCGGCAGAGTGTCGATCCAGAAGGCCGGCAGGTCCACCTGGTGCGCGGGTCGCTCGTTGTCGAGGGCCCACAGGTCGGAGCTGGTGCCGAGGGTGAACGGCCCCGCCGGCACCAGCACCTCGCGGTGCGGCACGGCCCGGCCCGGCGGTGGCGCTGCCCCCGCGTCGAGCAGCGGCGGCCCGGCGCGAAGCTGGTGGGTGGCGAGCATCGTCTCGTCGTGCTGGTGCTCGTGCTGGATGACCATGCCGTAGACGAAACCGTCGGTCAGGAGCCGCGCGGCGGGGTCGGCGTCGGCGGAGTGTGTGTCGGCCGGCAGGGGTGTGAACCGTTCGAGCAGGTCGAGGGTGCGGCCTCGAACCTCCCGGAGGTAGTCACGGGCGCCGTCCGGACCGAGCAGCGCGAGGCGGATCCGGCTGGCGCGGCTGTGCCGGAAGGCGTCGTAGATGTCGTCCAGACCGGGCCTGGTCGGGTCGGCCGCGCCCAGGGCCCGCACCAGCCACAGATCCTCGTAGTTGCCGATGTGGGCGAGGTCCCAGACCAGCGGCGACATCAACGGCGAGTGCTGGCGGACCAGCTCGTCCGCGTCGATGTCGGTGTAGGCGAGGGACCGGCGCCGCGCGCGGTCGAGGGCGTCCGCCACGGCCGCGGCGGTGACCGGCCGCAGCGGCGCCGACGGGTCGCGCCGGTCCCGCTCGTCCCCCGTGGTCGTCCTGTCGTCCGTGGTCGTCCTGTCGTCCGTGGTCGTCTCGGGCGCCGGGGTCGGCGCTTCGGGGGTCAGGCGACCGGATCGCACAGCTGTGCCTCCTCGTGCAGCACCGCGGCCGGCCCGATCCGGTCGAACCGCTCGGACAGCTCGTCGGCAGGACAGCGACCCCGCAGGGTATACCGCTGCGCGAACACCTCGGCGGACTCGGCGAGTTCCGGTTCACCGGCCCGCCGCAGTGCCGACGTCGCCAGTTCCAGGCAGCGCGCCGCCGCCCGCCGCAGCGGTTCGTCCGCCAGACCGCGCGAGGAGGCTGCCTGCCAGCTGCGGGCCACCGGAGCGCAGGCCTGCGCGGCGCCCGCCGCGGCGATCGGGTCGTCGAGCAGCGCGGTGGCGACCGCGACCGCCACCCGCCACCCCTGCCCGGGCTGGGCGTCGAGGTAGCGCAGCTCCCACCAGCCACGCGGGCGCACCGGCGGAAACAGCGTCGTCGCGTGGTACCGGAGGTCGTCGAGGGTGGGCGTCCGGCTGACCGGGCCGCGGCCGTCGAGCCAGTCGGCGAGCGTGTGGCCACCGGTCGCCGCGCGGAAGTGATGCTCCTCGCCGGGCGTGACCGGGACGGTGGCGCCGTCGAGGTCGGCTATCAGCATGAGCCGGGCGTCGCACAGGTAGCGGGCCCACCGTTCGGCCACCTCGGCCGGCGGCGGGGCCCCGTCGTCCTCGGCGGGGATGCCGCCGGCGCGGTCCGCCAGCTCGAGCACGGCGCCGGTGCGGCTGGCGTGGATGCCGGTCCAGATCCGCTGGCGGGACGAGCACCAGCCGGTGCGCCGCCCGGCCAGCGCGGGGGACGCGGCGAACATCGCGGTGAGCACCGGCCCCATGGTGTGCGCCAGTCGGAAGCGCTGTGCCGCTTCCCCCGCGGTCGCGCCCAGGTCGAGATTGACCTGGACGGACGCGGTGGAACGCATCATGTCCAGCCCCGCGGCGCCGCCGCCGGCGCGGAAGTGCTCCTCCATCGCCGCGTACCGGGACGCGGCGGTGTGCCGCACCCCGGCCCGCAGCGGATCGGTGCCCATCCCGACGATCGCCAGGCCGTCCTCGGCCAGCGCCGCCCGCACGAGCCGCAGGTCCTCGGCGGTGGACCGGATGGCGGCCGCGAGGTACGCCGGGGGTCCCGACAGCTCGAGCTGCCCGCCCGGCTCGAACGTGATCCGGCTCCCGCCGGGCAGGACCGATCCGGCCGCGAGGACCGCCTCCCCGGTGTCATGGCCGCCGCCGATGGCCGACAGCGCCCGCAGGGTCCGGGCCGGCTCGACCGGTCGGTGGACGTCCTGGCTGTCGACGACGAACCACTCTGTCTCGATCCCCACCCTCGTCCCCAGCCCGGCGGCTGTCCCCGGATCGGCGTTTTTCCCCAGTCCGGCGCCGGACGGGCCCGGGGCCGTCGAAGGGAGAACACAGTCGGCCGCGAAGGCGAGTACCGCGTCCCGGTTCAGCCGCAGTGCGCGGGAGACGCACCCGGGGCCGTCCCCGAGGCCGCTGCCGGCGGGGAGGGACACCTGTCGGGTGGCGGACGGTCGAGGCGCGGACGGGTGGGCCGTCGTCTCGACCGACGTGCTGTGGTCAGGGGGCGACGCGTCGGCCCCTGACCCCCGAGGTGTCGCGTGACGTGGCATCCTGCGGCTCCTTCTCGGTGCTGCAACCGGTCCGTGCCGCGTCCGATGGCGGCGGCCCCGGGTGTTCTCCCCAGCGCCGCCGGGTCCCTACCCGACCTGTCCACGCGGTGTCGTCTCGGCGGCCCCGCCGATGGGTGGTATAGATGTGGGTTTAACGTGGTTCTCTCTCGCATATTCCACGTCCTTGACCCTGTCGCTGTTGTGAATTCCATGGAATGGTGACCGGGATGGACCAGAAAGCCGGTGGCGCGTCGTGACTGACCGCCACCTGATCGGGTCCCGCCCCCGGAGACAGCACCAAGCGCGGCGGCGTCCTGACGGCGCCGGGAGGTGGTGACCGCGGCGTGTCCGATCGGCAGTCAGCGGGGCGTTCGGCGATGGCCGAATACCTGCGGCGCAGGGAGTTGTACTCCGCTGAACGCGGAGATCACAGACCGCGGGCCCTGATCCTCGCGGGAGTCGTCGCGGCCGCGGCGGTAGCCGTCGTCGTTCTGCTGGGCAGCGCCGCCGGACTAGCGGCGGGAGTAACCGTGCAACTGTCGGTACTCGCCGTGCTCGCGGTCGGCATTGTCGGGGCCGTGCGTTTCCTGCGCACTCCGCCCGAGATCGAGGCGTGGCGCCAGGACGCCGAGGCCGAACGCAGCACCGCCCGCGCCCTGGACCGACTGATCCGAGCGGGCTACACGGTGCTGCACGACCGGGCCCTCGCGGACTCCGCGGGCAACATCGACCATCTCGTCATCGGGCCGTCCGGCGCCTGGGTGATCGAGACCGACGCCCATCAGGGGCCGGTGCGGCAGAACTCCGCGGGCGTCTGGGCCGGCAAGGTGCCGCTGCGCGCGATGCTCGGGCTCGTCGCCTGGATGGGGGAGGAGGCCACCGCGCAGCTGCTCGGCGAGCTGCCGGGCGGGTGGCAGCTCGAGGTCCAACCGGTCGTCGCCTTCGCCCGCGCGGAGGTGCCCGCCGGGCTCGCCCTGGTCGAGGGCGTGCTGCTGCTGCCCGCGGCCGGCGTGGCCGACTACGTCCTGTCCGCTGGCGTCGTGCTGCGGCCGATCGATGTCGCGATGCTCGTCGACGTGGCCGAGCGGGCCTTCCCCGCCTACGAGGTGGCCGGTCCCCCGCCGTCCTGGCCGACCCGTTCCCGGCTGCGGGGCCTGCTGCGCCGCTGAGCCGCCGCGCCGGCCCCCACCTGGATCAACGACCGGCTGGATTCACGTGGAGCAATGGCCGTCGCCGGCAGGTCCGCCGCACATCGGACAGCCCGTCAGCGCCGGGATACCGTGGTACTGATCCAGCCGTCGCGGGCTGGACCGTCGCTGACGCGAACGCCGAGGCGAGCGCCGAGATGAGGGAGTCGACATGGCCCGCAAGATGACCGTGCTGGCGCTGCTGGCTGGTGCGGGAGCGGCCGTCACCGCCGTCCGGCGGCGGGCTCGGGGCGGCGAGGAGATCGACCTGTGGCGCGAGGCGACCTCCACCACCGGCACCCTGTCCGGCCAGCGCTGACGTTGTCGGGTCTGCGCTGACCCTGGCCGGGTCGCGCTGACGCGGCCGAAAGTCGGCTGACGGCAGGGCAGCGGATCGGGCACCATGAACGTCATGGTGCCCCGGGAGATCCAGGTACGCCCGGGGCTCGTGCTGCCTGCCGGCGAGCTGCGCTGGCGGTACTCCCGCTCGTCCGGTCCGGGCGGGCAGGGGGTGAACACCGCCGACTCCCGGGTGGAGCTCTCCTTCGACCTCGCCGGTTCGCCGACGCTGTCGGCGGTGCTGCGGGAGCGGGCGATGACCCGCCTCGCCGGCCGCCTGCACGACGGCGTGCTGACCATCGTCGCAAGTGAGCACCGTTCGCAGCTGCGCAACCGGGAGGCCGCGCTCGAACGGCTGGTGGACACGTTGCAGGCCGCCACCGCCCGCCCGCCGCGCGCCCGACGGGCGACCGCGCCGTCCCGAGGGTCCGTCGAACGTCGCCTGCAGGCGAAGAAACGCCGGTCCAGCACCAAGCGGAACCGGCGTTCCGGGCCGGGCGACGAGTAGGTGCGCCGACCGCGGCCTGAGCCTGACGCGCAGGTCCTGGCGGTCGGAGGTTCGGCCGGTGGCGGGGGTGGGCCCGGGCCGGCTTAGAGCTCGACGATGCCGACGTCGGCGACCAGGGTGCCGACCAGCCCCGCCGGTGCCGCCAGGTGCAGCTCGACGTGGGTCTCGGGGGTCAGGTCCTGGATGACACGCAGCGGGACGTGCACGGAGGCGCGGGCGCCGATCGGGAAATAGCGCATCGGTGTGCCGTCGCGCTGCAGGATCGCGCAGACGAGCTCGTCGGTGGAGTTGCCGCCGCGAAAATACAGCGGCTGCGCGGTGATGCCCGCCGGGACCACGTAGCTGAACTGCGCGCCCAGAGAGAACGGCGCGTCCAGGCCGCGGCCCTCGAACGGGACGATTCCCTGCAGGAAGCGAGGAGTCGTGAACATCCGCCCACCCTTCCGTCCGTCGCCTGATGAGACCCGCGACCTCAGCCTAGGCCACCACCGCGGCGACGTTACGATCATCATTCGCGCCGGGTGGATCAAACCGGCGGGAATCGATGTCGTCCCCGCCGGACCGTTGTCCCCAGTCGGCGATTTCCCCTGGCGTTACGCGGCCGCAGGGTGCAACGTGGGGCTATGGCTGCCCCCTCCTCATCCCGTCCCGTCGACACCGATGTGAGACCGGCCCAGGAGACCGGCCTCGAGTCCGCGGACGCCGCGGCGACGCCCGGGCACGTGCTGTCCGGTTCGGGCTATCTGCCCTCGGTCATCCCCCACGACCTGCTCGCCGGGGTCGTCGCCGCCCACCGCCGGCTGCTCGACCTGGCCGGCGGCCTCCACGACGACGTGCTGCGCCGCCCGAGCGGCCTGCCCGGCTGGAGCGTCGCCCACCTGCTCACCCATCTTGCCCGCAACGCCGACGGCCACCGCGGCATGGTCGAGGCTGCGTCGTGCGGCGAGGTTCGCAAGCAGTACCCGGGCGGCCAGCAGCAGCGCGACGACGACATCGCCGCCGGTCAGGACGTGACTGTCGAGGCGGCCCGCGCCGAGCTCACCGAGGCCGTCGCCAGCCTGGAACGAGCCTGGGACGCGGCCCACGTCGACGCCTGGCGCACCGGCCGCGGCTGGGTCAGCTCCTATGGCGACACGTCGCTCGCGGATCTGGTCTTTCTGCGCTGGCGCGAGGTCGAGATCCACCTCGTCGACCTCGACCTCGCCGATCTGGGCGGTCCGAGCTGGACGGACCTCGGCCGCGCGTACGTCGAGGTGGAGTGGGCGTGGACGGTGCGCGGCCTGCCGGCCCGGCTGCCCGCCGACGTCACCCTGCTGCTGGCCCCCGGCGACCGACCGTCGACCGCGGTCGGCCGCGGCGACCGCCTGGTCGTCGTCGACCTCCCGACGCTGCCCGCGCTGGCCTGGCTGACCGGCCGGGAACCAGGCGCGCCGACCTGGCCGGACCTCGGCCCGTGGTCGTGAGGGGCTGACGGCCCCGGTCGTGATGGGCCGTTGGCCGTGATGGCGGCTCCTGGCGGCTGAGGGTCGCTGGGGGCCGTTGAAGGTCCGAGGTGCGGCGATCCGCGTCACCCCGCTTCGCCCGCGCGTTGCGGGAAATCCGGCAGGCGCGAGAATGCATGCCGTGTCGGACATGACGGACAGTCGGGGTGGAGTTCCTCGTAGCAGCCGCGATCGGATCGCCGAGTGATCACGATGGCGCTGTTCAACAACAAGGGCGGCGTAGGCAAGACGACCCTCTGCTACCACCTGGCCCACATGCTCCAGCGGATGGGCCATCGGATCCTCGCCGTCGACCTCGACCCGCAGGCCAACCTCACCGCACAGTTCCTCGACGAGGACGAACTGACGATGCTGTGGGGCGAGCCGGAGGACACCGCGTCGTCCGCCCCGAAGCCGTTCGACCTCGACGCGCGCGTGCTCCGCACCAGCCCCGACACCGGCACGATGGCCTCCGCGATCGCGCCGATCATGGAGGGTGTCGGCGACGTCGACCTGTGCGCGCCGGTGACCATCGAGGACGGCCTGTGGCTGCTGCCCGGCGACGTCGAACTCAGCACGTTCGAGGACCGGCTGTCCGCCGCCTGGCCGAACAGCTTCCTTGGCAAGGACATCGCCGCCCTGCGCACCACGACTGCGCTACACCGCGTGATCGAGAACGGCGCCCGCTCCGTCGGCGCCGAGATCGTCCTGATCGACGTCGGCCCGAACCTCGGCGCGATCAACCGGGCGTCGCTGCTGTCCGCCGACACGGTGCTCATGCCGATCGCCGCCGACCTGTTCTCTTTGCGCGGCCTGCGTAACCTCGGCCCGACCCTGCGGGACTGGCGCTCCACCTGGCAGGGCACCGTGCTGCCGAAGGTCCCCGACCGCATCCCCGCGCCCCGCGGCCTGATGATGCCGATCGGCTACATCGTCATGCAGCCCCCCACCCGCACCGACCGTCCCGCCAAGGCCCACGACCGCTGGCTGGATCGCATCCCCGAGGTCTTCGCGACCTCGGTCCTCGGCTCCGGCAACCCCGGCTCGCGCGACCGCTCCTTCGAGATCGCGACCCTGCGCAACTACGCCAACCTGATCCCGTTGGCCCACGACGCCCGCAAGCCCATGTTCGAGCTCCGCGCCGGCGACGGCGCCCTCGGCGGCACCCAGACCGCCGTCCGCCGCTGCTACAGCGATTTCCGCGACCTGGCGATGAAGGTCCGCGAACGCCTCGCCTACATCGACCCCACCGTCCGCCGCCCCTCCTGACAGCTGACGGGCCCGCCGCCGGCCGGCGTGCCGCTCCACCTTGCGCATGGGACAGACCCTCCGGGCCGCTTCTGCAGGGCTCCTCGCCCGTTTTGCCCCTACAAAAGCGGCCCGGACCCGCTCAGCCACGCCCGCGTCCGCGGGGGACGCTGTGTTGAGATCGCCCCCGCTCCCGCCGCCGGCCGGATGTCGTACGCTAGGAACGCGCTCCGCCGCAGCGTGACCGGCCTCCGGGCCGGCCCGCGCCAGGGCGGCGCGTCCCGAGGGGGCGTAGCTCAATTGGCAGAGCACTGCCTTTGCAAGGCAGGGGTTCGGGGTTCAAATCCCCGCGTCTCCACGCGCTGGATTCCGCTGGTCGGTGCCCTCCGGGCACCTTCCCACCTGCCGTGATGCTGGCCGGGGGGACAACCCCCCGAACCCCCCGGATGTGGCGTGGCGGCCTCCTAAGATCGTTATGTAGCCGAGCGGGTCAGGCGGTTTCTGGCTTCGACTTCGGGCTCCCGCTCGCGGCCAGCATCGGGTGTCGCAGCGTTCTACGACCATCAGGCCCACGGTGAACCCGGGTCGATCGCCGGGAATTTCTCAGCAGCAGAAAACGAATGTCGTCAGGGTGCCAGGATATGGTTTTCCCCGCTTTTTGTGAAGTCGAAAGTGTTGCTCGTGAATACCCACGTCTACGGCGCCCCCGCTGCGCACTCGCCCTTCCTGCATCTTCACGCCCGGTCCGGCGGCCTGTTCGACCATTACGCGGCGAGCTTCGAGCGAGTCTGGGCCTCCACGGAAAGAGCCTGATACCAGTGGCAGTGGCACGGATCGACTACTTCAACGACCCGAACGCCCCCAAGGCGAACAGCGCGGCCGCCGCCACCGTCCTGCAACTGCATGGGCGGCTGTTCGATCGCCACAGGATGAGCTTTGAGCGCGGCTTTACGCGATTGCGGCTATGTCTCCGTCGTCGAAGTAGATGGCCTGGTGTAGTTGGCCGCCGAGGGCGGCGGCGTAGCGGGCGACGACGTCCTGGCCGGACAGTGAGCCCCGCTCGATCTGGGAGATTCGGCCCTTGGTTACTCCCATCCGTTCTGCCACCTGCTGCTGGGTCAGTCCTCGCGCTCGGCGCACCTCGGCAAGTCGATGGCCTACCGCGACAGCGAGAAGTTCCTGTCTGCCAGCGGCGACTGCGTCTTCCCCGCCGGCTCGGGCGACCTGCTCGGCGCGGATGTCGGACCACCGTGTGTAGCCACTCATCGTCGATCGCCCTCTTCCTGACCGCGTTCCACCAGGTAGTTCTTGTAACGCTGCTCCGCGAGCGGGATCGCCTCGGCGTACCAGGCGGTCCACTGCCCGGCTTTGTCTCCGGCGACGAGCAGGATGCTCGAACGCCACGGGTCGAAGCAGAACAGGATCCGCACCGTGCCTGGCCTGAGTTCCTTCAGGTTGGGGACAGACGAGCCGCTGATCGTGTCGACGAGTGGCCTCCCCAGCCCCGGGCCGGCCTCCGCGAGAAGATCTATTGCTTGCACGACACGGGCGTGCGCTGCCGCGTCGAGGCCGTCGATCCAGTCGCGGACCTCGTCGACGAGGTAGCCGTCCCAGGGTTGCCCTCCCACCAGGCGAGTATAGCTCCTGCTATACCTCGGGCCCTCCAGGTCCCCACCTGCCTCGGCTGACAGCCACGTTGCCCGGCCTGGGCACTCTTTCGCGACCGAGTTCTGCCGCCGCCGAGCCGGCGGGCTTGCGGCTGACGTCGGGTGAGGTCGCATGCTGGCGGTATGGGGTTTGAGCGGGCGTGGAAGGTTGGGGTGCTCGCGGAGGCGAGTGGGCTGACCGTGCGGACGTTGCACCACTGGGATCAAAGAGGCACCTCACGTGAACCGAGCGTTTCCACGCTCATCGAGGTTCTGCGGGCCATGGATGGTCCGGGTCCGCACGCCAACAGCGAGGCCGTGCGAGGTCACCTGGATTCCGAGCAGCAGCGTGCCTTGCAGGACCACGCCGCCGCGGTGGGGCCGGCCGCGCACTACCTGCTGGAGGTGGAGTGGCCGGAGCTGTGTCGCCGGGCCGAGGCGCTGCGCGTCGCCGGCGTCGATCCGGGCGCGCTCGCCGTCCAGAAGCTGGTGAAGCGGATGGACGAGCTGTCCGCGCTGTTCAGCGGCGGCGATTCCCAGCTTTCGTCCGCGGTGCGCGGGGCCTGGAAGCGCGAGGTGGAAGCGGCCGATTCGGCGGCCGAGACGGTTGTGGGGGGCGGAAACGGGCGCCGAGGTCCAGGTGGAGGCGGATGCGCGATCCGGGGGAGCGGGCGGGATTCGGCCTATTCGGCCGGCGCCTGGCGGGAGCTCATCACCTATCTCGATCGTGCCCGTGCCGAGACCTGATTGTCAGCTGGACCGTTCCGAGACCGACGTCGTTTCAAAGGAGAGAGCAGCATGACCCGCCGTACACGTTTCGGCATCGCCGTCGCTTCGGCCTTGCCGACGCTCGTCGTCGCCCTGGTCATCCTCACTGTGTTGGCGTCGGCCGGAGCGGTGCCGTGGAGTGTCGAACCGGCGGTCGTCGTCGCTCTGGTGCTGCAGGCATTCATCACGTTCATCAGGCTGGGGCATCGTGGCGGCACTCGGCCGGTGGACAACGCCGGTCACTGATGATGGGCGGCGTCAGCGTCCCACCGCATCCCGTGGGACGAGGCGGGTGAGGGAGCGGTCGGTGATGGTGAGGAGGAGTAGGAGTGCGGCGGCGGCGAGGGTGAAGACGGCGAGGCTGTGCAGGCCGTGGGTGGTGGCGCGTTGGCCGTAGAAGAGGCCGCTGGCGGAGGAGGCGATCATCGCGCCCAGGTACATGAAGGTGCGCAGCAGGCCGGCGGAGGCGCCGATGCGTTCGGGGGTGGCCTGGTGGCGGAGGGCGTTCTGGTTGGCGAGGCTGATCAGGCCCTGCGGTAGGCCGAGGATCACCGTGACGAGTACCAGCAGCCAGGGGGCGCTGCCGCCGTTCAGTGCCAGCAGCAATGCGCAGGCGATGAGCTGTGACCGCGCCGACCAGCGGTTTGCCGCGGACCTCGGAGCGTCGGCCGGTCAACGCGGAGACGGCGACGCCGACGCCGAACGTCGGGAGCAGGATCAGGCCGGCGGCTGAGGCGCCGAGGCCTCGACCGTCCTCCAGCCACTGCGTGTAGCCGTAGAGGAACGCGTACGCGTTGGTCACCCACTGCAGGCTTTCCAGAGTCGCGCCGAGGTCGCGGGCGATGAACGGGTTGGCGATCGACACAACCGTGCCGTCCAGGCCCACCATGACCACGCCGAGTGCGACGCTGACCAGCGTGAGCCACGGGTTGGAGCGCGGCCGGGCCAGCAGTCCGTCGCGCGGCCACTCGTGCTTCGGGGACGAGGACGGCGCGGTGGTGACGGGGGAGGATGTGGCCACAGGGACCTCCGGTGGATGGAAGGGCCTCGGTCCAAGTCTCGGCACTCCCCACCGAAATGGCAACTGTGTGCTATTTGGCATTTATCTGCCATCAGGCTACGCTGGGAGGTCGGGAGGCAGCGATGGGCTTGCGGGAACGGAAGAAGGAACAGACGCGCAGGGCGCTCGCCAGCGCCGCCGCGCAGCTGTTCACCGAGCGTGGATATGAGGCGACGACGGTGGAGGACATTGCCGCCGCGGCCGAAGTGTCCCCCCGTACCTTCTTTCGGTATTACCCGGCCAAAGAGGACGTCGTTTCCCAGATCTTTCGCTCGGCCGGCTTCGACAGTCTCGTCGACGCCCGACCGGCCGACGAGCCCGTCGCCGAGTCGCTGCGGGCGGCTGCCTTCTCCCTGCTGCGGGTGTGCGCCGAGGCGCCGGCGCCGGCGCTGGCCGTGCTGCGCATGATCGACACCCGGCCCGAGCTGCGGGTTCGCCTCTCCGAAGTCCAGTGGGAACGGTTCGAGGCACTGACCCCGCTGGTCACCGCCCGGCTCGGCGCCGAGCCCGACAGCCCGCTGCCCGGCCTGCTGGCCAGCTGGACCCTCGCCACCGTAGACACCGTCCTCGTGCACTGGTACACCACCGGCGGACGCCTTGACCTGCTCGAACTCGCCGCCGACGCCTTCGACCGGCTCGACCCTGCCCTGCGCGCCGCAGCCGAGAGCGACTACGCCGCCACCCATCCGCGCCGGCCGGCCGCCAACCTCGCCAGCTGACCAGATCGGCCGGTCGAACGGGTCTGCCACGTTGATCTGGCCTGTCACGTTCCCAGCCCGACGGGACACAGCCCGACGGGACACAGCCCGACCAGAAGTGGAGCGGGACGCCGGGCGCATGGGTCGTCGGAACTCGGTGGCTCGGTAGCGTCGACGCATGGCCGGTCAGTCGGACGTGGAGCAATACCGCGACGCCGCCGAGGCCGCCGTCCCCTGACCCGGGAACGGCGGCCGGCCGGTGGCGTTCCCGGCCGAGCGGCCGGAGCGGCTCAGGCGCTGTCCGCGCCGGGTGTCGCGGAGGTGCTGGCGTCCGGGTGGTGGGTCTGCGCGCCGGCGGTCAGGTGGCTGCCCTCGAGGTCGAGGTCGGGCAGGATCCGGCCGAGGCGGGCGGGCAGTGCCCAGGACAGGTGGCCGCAGATCTTCAGGATGGCGGGGACGAGGGTCATCCGGACGAGGAACGCGTCGACGGCGACGCCGACGGCCAGCGCCAGGCCGATCGACTTGATGACCGCGTCGTTGCCGAAGATGAAGCTGCCGAACACCGAGATCATGATGAGCCCGGCGGCGGTGATGACCCGGGCGGTCGTCGCCATGCCGGCGGTGATGGCCTCGCTCGGGTCGTGATGGCCGACGTAGTGCTCACGGATGCGGGAGACGAGGAAGACCTCGTAGTCCATGGCGAGTCCGAACAGGATGCCGATGAGCAGGACCGGCAGGAAGCTCACGAGCGGGCCCGCGGTGTCGACGTTGAACAGGCCGCCGAGATGGCCCTGCTGGAACACGAACACGGTGATGCCCAGCGACGCCGCGATCGAGAACAGGAAGCCGACGACCGCCTTGAGCGGCACGAGCAGCGACCGGAACACGACCATGAGCAGGATCAGCGCGAGGCCGATGATCAGGGCCAGGTACAGCGGGAGCGCGCCCGCGAGCTTGTCGGAGACGTCGATGTTGGACGCCGTGGTGCCGGTGACGTAGGCCTGCACGCCCTGCTCGGCGCGGAACTTCGCGGCGCCGGTGCGGATCTGTCCGACGAGGGTCTTCGTCGCGTCGGAGGAGGGGCCCGACCGGGGGGTGACCTGGAGGATCGCGACGTCGCCGGCCTTGTTCGCGACAGGCTTGCCGACGGCGGCGACGTCGGGTGTCACCATGAGATCACCGGCGCCCCGCGCGGCGAGCGCGGCGGCGTCCGTGCGTCCGGGGGTCGACACGACCAGCGTCAGTGGACCGTTGAAGCCGGGCCCGAAGCCCTGGGTGAGCAGGTCGTAGGCGCGCCGCTCGGTGGTGGAGCTCGGCTTGCTGGAGTCGTCCGGGAGGCCGAGCTTCAGGCTGGTCGCCGGCAGGGCGAGCACGACGGTGGCCGCGACGCAGACCAGCACGGTCAGCCACGGCCGGGCGGTGACGATCCCGGACCAGCGCCGGCCGAAGTTCATCCGGTCGCCGCGGGTCGCGGCCGTGACCCGGCGGGAGAGGAAACCGATGCGCCCGGCGTTCACCCGGGTCCCGAGGGCCGCGAGCATGGCGGGCACGAACGTCACCGCGATCAGCACCACGATCGCGACGGTGGCCGCGGCGGCCAGACCCATCACGGTGAGGAACGGGATGCCCATGACGGACAGCGCGGCCAGGGCGATCACCACGGTGAGCCCGGCGAAGACCACCGCGCCGCCGGCGGTGGCGGTGGCCAGGGCGATCGAGTCGTCCACGGCCATGCCGTCGGCGAGGTTCTGGCGGTGCCGCGACAGGATGAACAGCGAGTAGTCGATGCCGACGGCGAGGCCGAGCATGAGGGCCAGGGTCGGCGCCGTCGAGCTCAGCGAGACTGCACCGGAGATCGCCTGGATGCCCAGCAGCCCGAGCGCGACACCGACCAGCGCGGTGATCATCGGCAGGCCGGCGGACACCAGCGCGCCGAAGGTGATCGCCAGCACGACGAACGCGATGAGCAGGCCGTAGACCTCGGTGTTGCCCTCGGCTGCGGTGGTGGCGACGACCCCGCCGGAGAACTCGACCTGCAGCCCGGCGGCGCGCACCTCGGCGGCGATGGCGCGCAGGGCGTCCTTCGAGGCGTCGCTCACCTTGTCGACGGGCACGGCGTAGGTGATGTCGCCGAACGCGATCCGGCCGTCCTTGCTGACCGTGGCCTTCGCGGGGGTGACGGCGCTGATGACCTGCGGGGCCTTGGCGACCTGGGCGAGGGCGCGTTCCTGGACCGCCTGGTACTGCGGCTCGGACAGCTTGTGGCCGGCGGGGGCGGCGACGACGATGCGGGCCGCCGCGCCGCCGGTGCCGGGAAACTTCTCGTCGAGCAGGTCGATCGCGCGCTGCGACTCGGTGCCGGGGATCTGGAAGGCGCTGCTCGTGGGCCCGGAGAAGGTCGCCGCGCACACCCCCACGACGGCCAGGACGACCACCCAGCCGGTGATGACGAACCACCGCCGCCGTACGGCGAAGCGACCCAGTCGATGCAGCAGGGCTCCCACGGGCCCACCTCCTTCACGTCTTCCAGCCGGCAACCGGGCTGGAGCCAGGTCGTGAGGTGCACGACCCGTCGTCGGACCGTTCCTTTCCGGGCGGCCCGCGGCCAACCCGGGTGCGGCCGCGCTGGCGCGGGACGTTCAGCTCAGGTCGAGAACGCGCCGCGCGCCGGCGGCCAGTTCGTGGCGCACCAGCTCGGTCGGCTGGTCCGCCGCGCCGGCGGCGCCAAGGGTGATCGCGCCCAGTGCCATCCAGGCCCGTAACCGGTCCGGTGGTTCGGTCGACCGGCCGGCGAGGCAGCTCAGGAGGGGTTCCGGCTCCTGAGCTGCCTCGCCGGCGCCGTCCCCACGGGCGGCGCTGATGGCAGGCCCCTCGGCGAGCAGCAGATGGACCTCGCGGCGGAAACGCACGATGAGGTCGACCAGGCCCTCGACGGCCCGCGCCACGACCTGGTCATCGGGCTCGTCCCGTAGGCGGTCGGTCAGCTCGGTCATCGCGGCGGTGCAGGGAGCCAGCAGCTCGACCAGAATCGCTTCCTTGCTGGCGAAGTGGTACAGCAGCGAGGCTTTCGAACATCCGACCTCCCGCGCGATGTCCTGCAGCGACGTTCCCCGGAACCCGCGCTGGGAGAACAGCCGCAGCGAGGCGTCGAGGAGCTGCTGGCGCAGCGGGACGGTGGACCGGGTCACGCGGCTCAGTCTAGCTGTCCGATCGGTCAGGACTGTCCGATCGGACAGGAAAGCGGTCCCCGTCACAGCGTGCTACCACCGGGAGGTCCGGTGTGTCTGGCGGCGGGACTGGGTGTGGCCCTTTGCTATGGACAAAGCGGGCGCGACACGCACTAGAAGGGCCACGGTGGTCCCTCTGCCGCGCAGGCATCGGGCATCTCGGACGCATCGGGTGGCACAGCAGGTGAACGGCGGCGCGAACGCGGTGACGGTGAGCCCCGAGCGGCGATCTCGGCGGCTCACCGGCACGACACGGCACGGCACGGCGGGTGTGTCCGCCGGCGTCGGGAGGTGGCGATCGGGTGGTGCGAGGCGGAGTCCCGTGGCCGCGCCGTGCGCGGCGGGACGGATGGTCCGGTGGGCCGCTCGATGACCGGCGAGTGTCACCGAGCGTGGCCAGAAGGCCGTGGTGCTAGATGGGACGGGCGCAGTCCCGGCATCGGTCGTTGAGGATCGACAGGAGCTCGACGGCCTTGAGGGAGGCGTCGCGCACCTTGGCGAGGTCCTGCGACGAGTTCAGCCGGACCAGCGCGGTCTCCGCGCCATCCGAGGCGCCCTCACGAACCGCTTCGACGATCTCGGCTGCGGGGGTGCCGTACTGGAAGAGGAGAATCTCCTTGTCCTGATAGGCGGGCAGTTCAACCGGCAGGTGCCCCAGGCCGATACCGGCGAGGTTGCGGCTGAGGATCTGCCTTACGTTCGTGCCGAGTCGGCCGTAGCCACCGATCTCCCGCAGCATGCCCATGGTGGTCCTGAAGACTCCGTTGTTTCCCACCACGGCCGACCGCAGGTCCTCCCAGGTCCCGGGAGCGTCGGTTGGCACACCGATCATCTGCGCCTCCGACATCTCTACACTCCCAGCTGGCAACCGAGGTTCCCCGTGTACACGTCCACCGACACGCCCAGCTCCTTCCGCTCTCCCAGGCGGGAAAGCCCTGCGTTCCGCCGGTACCGGCGCGGCCCGACAGTACCGGCGTGACCAGGCTTCTTTTTTCTTATCCATAAGATATCCCAGGCGCTAGGACAGGTCCAACCCAGGAACTAGGACAAGGGTTTCGGAACCGTTAACCCTCGCTGCACAGGACGATGATGACGCCGTTCGGCCGTGCCGATTAGTGCGTACTCCGCACCGCCGGGGCGCGGGCGGTGCAGGGGCCGATGAGCACGTTTCCGCAACACTTGAATAGCGAAATAGGGGCCGACTGGCCGCCGCCGGAGACGGCCCGGCATCGCCGTGGTCGGCCGCGGCCGCCGGGCCTGCCATTTTCGACCGAGGCCGGCCCCGACCTCCGGTGAGGGGGGCGACCGCGTGGGCCCCGACCTCCGTCCCGCCGCACCCCAGCGGGGTGCGGGGGGCCACGCACGGGGGCGCCACCGGCGGCTCCGGAGTGGTCCCGAAGAAAAACTTATCCTTGAGTTTATCCTCGGAGATATCGTCGTCAATAACGTGACCGCATATCTTCCGCCCATCCGCGAAGAATACCTGTTAACCGCGAAGTTACCCGCGCTTGCCAGTCCGAAATAATCGGCTCCTAGTCTGATTCATGTCGCCGCCGAACAAACGGTGAACCACAGTTCGCGGCGCAGCCCATGGTCTTCAGTACCGGAGCGACGGCTGGTGATGACAGTGCGAGACAGCAGTTTTCCCAGCTCATCCGCCACGACGATGCGAGCGGACGCGGCGATCAAATTCTGTGACACCACGCTCCGCGACGGCGAGCAGGCGCCTGGTGTCGCATTCACCGCGGCCGAGAAACTCGCCATCGCCGCCGCCCTGGACGCCATCGGGGTGCACCAGATCGAGGCCGGTATCCCGGCGATGGGTGTCACCGAACGGGACGTGCTGCGGGAGATCCTCGCGACCGCCCCGCGGGCGGAGATCGTGGGCTGGTGCCGGGCCGACCACCGCGACGTCGAGGCCGCGGCGAGTTGCGGCATCGTCACCGCGCACCTGACCATCCCCGTCTCCGACCTGCACCTGAAGAGCAAGTTGGAGCGGGATCGGGCCTGGGCGCGGCGCCGGGTCAGCGACTGCGTCAAGGACGCGACGGACCGCGGAATGCGGGTCAGCGTCGGCATGGAGGACGCCTCCCGCGCCGACGACGGCTTCGTCACGGACCTGGCCGGCGAACTGCGGGAACTGGGCGTCACCAGGCTGCGCTGGGCCGACACCGTCGGCCTGCTCGACCCGGTGAGCGCGTACGACCGGCTGGGGCGACTGGTCAGGGCGGTCCCGGGGCCGTGGGAAATCCACGCCCACGACGACTTCGGCCTGGCGACGGCGAACACCATTGCTGCCGTCCAGGCGGGGTTCACCTGGGTCAGCACCACCGTGCTGGGCCTGGGCGAACGCGCCGGGAACGCTCCGATCGAAGAGGTCGCGATGGCGCTTCGGCACCTGCTGAAGCTCCCGGTCGACCTCGACACCACCTCGTTCCGCACACTGGCGCGGCTGGTGTCACGGGCCGCGGGCCGGCCGCTGCCGGCCGGTAAGGCGGTTGTCGGGGAGTCGGTGTTCGCGCACGAGTCCGGCATCCACGTGCACGGGATCCTGCGTCACCCGGCGACCTACGAGCCGTTCGACCCGGCCGAGGTGGGCGGGCGGCGCCGGCTCACCGTCGGCAAGCACAGCGGGCGGGCCAGTGTCCGCCACGCGCTGGAGCAGTGCGGCATCGAGGCCGACGAAAGCGAGCTCGAACCGCTCGTCGAGCAGGTTCGGATCGCCGCGACAAAGCACAAGCGTGGCCTGGGCAGCCGCGACTTCCACGAGCTTCTCGGGCGGGTCGAGATGCCGGCCCCCCGAGCGGGGATCCCGACGAGCGAAGAGCAGGTCTGACCGACCTCGCACACGCGCCGACGGATTCAGCACGACCAGCACAACGGTAGTGCCGACGTCCCGGTCCAAACGACCGGCGGCACGTCCGGCACCCCGCGGACACGACTGCGCGCGGCCGGCCCGACCGGCAGGGCCACGCCTGAGGATCCGCGAGCCGGGCAACCGTACCAAGGAGGAGCACCGAATGCGCCAGATCGCCTTCTACGGCAAGGGTGGTATTGGCAAGTCCACCACCCAGCAGAACACCATGGCGGCCATGGCCGAGATGGGTCAGCGGGTCATGATCGTCGGCTGTGACCCCAAGGCCGACTCGACCCGCCTGATCCTGCACGCGAAGGCGCAGACCTCCGTCATCCAGCTCGCGGCCGAGAAGGGTTCCGTCGAGGACCTGGAGCTCGACGAGGTGCTGGTCGAGGGTCAGTGGGGCATCAAGTGCGTGGAGTCCGGCGGTCCGGAGCCGGGTGTGGGCTGCGCGGGCCGTGGCGTCATCACCTCCATCACGTACCTGGAGGAGGCCGGCGCCTACGAGAACCTGGACTTCGTGACCTACGACGTCCTTGGTGACGTTGTGTGTGGTGGCTTCGCGATGCCGATCCGCCAGGGCAAGGCGCAGGAGATCTACATCGTCACCTCCGGCGAGATGATGGCGATGTACGCGGCGAACAACATCGCCCGAGGCATCCTCAAGTACGCGCACTCCGGCGGTGTCCGCCTCGGTGGGCTCATCTGCAACAGCCGTAACACCGACCGCGAGGACGAGCTGATCATGGAGCTCGCCCGCCGTCTGAACACCCAGATGATCCACTTCATCCCGCGTAACAACGTCGTGCAGCACGCCGAGCTGCGCCGGATGACGGTCATCGAGTACGACCCGACCAACAGCCAGGCCGACCAGTACCGCGAGCTGGCCAACAAGATCGTCAACAACGACATGAAGACGATCCCGACCCCGATCACCATGGACGAGCTCGAGGAGCTCCTGATCGACTTCGGGATCATGGCGCAGGAGGACGAGACCGTGATCGGCAAGGCTGCCGCCGTCGCCTAGTACTCCAAACTCCCTGCTCCGACACCGAGGATGAGGTCCTGACCATGACGACGACCCCGGCACCCGAGAGGGCCGAGACCGAGGCGATGATCGCCGAGGTTCTGTCCCAGTACCCCGCGAAGGCAGCCAAGTTCCGGGCCAAGCACATCAAGTCCAACGACCCCGAGGGGTCGAAGGAGTGCGAGGTCAAGTCCAACATCAAGTCCCGTCCTGGGGTCATGACGATCCGTGGCTGCGCCTACGCCGGTTCCAAGGGTGTGGTGTGGGGCCCGGTGAAGGACATGGTCACCATCAGTCACGGGCCGGTCGGTTGCGGTCAGTACTCCTGGGCCACCCGGCGCAACTATGCCCATGGCCACCTGGGCGTCGACAACTTCACGGCGATGCAGATCACGACCGACTTCCAGGAAAAGGACATCGTCTTCGGCGGTGACACCAAGCTGGAGAAGGTCCTGGACGAGATCGTCGAGTTGTTCCCGCTGGCCAAGGGCATCTCGGTGCAGTCCGAGTGCCCGATCGGTCTGATCGGCGACGACATCGAGGCCGTTGCCAAGAAGTCCGCGAAGAAGAACGACATCCCGGTCATCCCGGTTCGCTGCGAGGGCTTCCGCGGCGTCAGCCAGTCCCTGGGCCACCACATCGCGAACGACGCGGTTCGCGACCACGTGCTTGGCACCGGCGGCGGCACCTTCGAGCAGACCGACTACGACGTCGC
Source organism: Frankia sp. AgB32 (assembly GCF_023243045.1). Classification (GTDB taxonomy): domain Bacteria; phylum Actinomycetota; class Actinomycetes; order Frankiales; family Frankiaceae; genus Frankia. The sequence goes on along the minus strand of NZ_JALKFX010000002.1, from coordinate 82,795 downwards.
GCTGATCGGTGACTACAACATCGGCGGCGACGCGTGGGCGTCGCGGCGGATCCTCGAGGAGATGGGCCTTCGGGTCATCGCCCAGTGGTCCGGCGACGGCACGATCAACGAGATGAAGTCGACGCACCTGTCGAAGCTCAACCTGATCCACTGCTACCGCTCGATGAACTACATCTGCACCACCATGGAAGACCGCTTCGGCACCCCGTGGACCGAGTTCAACTTCTTCGGCCCGTCGAAGATCATCTCCTCCATGCGCAAGATCGCCGAGTTCTTCGATGACGAGATCAAGGCGAAGACCGAGGCGGCGATCGCTCGTTACCAGGTCCGCTTCGATGAGATCACCAAGGCGTTCCGGCCCCGGCTGGAGGGCAAGCGGGTGATGCTCGCGGTCGGTGGCCTGCGCCCCCGCCACACCATCGGCGCGTACGAGGACCTTGGCATGGAGGTCGTCGGTACCGGCTACGAGTTCGCCCACAAGGACGACTACACCCGGACCTACGCCATGCTCAAGGAAGGCACCGTTCTCTACGACGACCCGACCGCGTTCGAGCTCGAGGAGTTCGCCAAGTTCCTCAAGCCGGACCTGATGGGTGCGGGCGTCAAGGAGAAGTACGTCTTCCACAAGATGGGCATCCCCTTCCGGCAGATGCACTCCTGGGACTACTCCGGGCCCTACCACGGAGTGGATGGCTTCGCGGTCTTCGCCCGTGACATGGACATCGCGATCAACAGCCCGGCCTGGGACCTCCTGGAGGCTCCCTGGTCGAAGGCCGGCGAGGTGTCCTGACCCAGCCGTCCACACGGCACTCGGCATGAGCGGCCAGGCGTGAGCCGGCGCTAGCCGAACCGCCGGGCGAGGAACCGCCCGGCACCCGCGGTACGCGCGGTTTCCCAGCACTGGCCGATAGCAGCCGCCAGCGACCAGCGGTGGCTGGCGGCTGCCGGCCAGGCATCAAGCCCCCGTAGGGGACAGCCCCACAGGGGAGAGGAGGACGTCCGGTGACGACGACCCCGGAGAACAGCAGCGAAGTCCCACTGCGTGTCCTCGACCACAACGACATCTTTCGTGACGAGGTCTACCAGAAGCAGTTCGAGGGCAAGCGCGAGTTCGAGGACGCGGCCTCCAAGGAAGAGGTCCAGCGCGTCCTGGACTGGACTCGTGGGTGGGAGTACCGCGAGAAGAACTTCGCCCGCGAGGGCCTGACCGTCAACCCGGCCAAGGCCTGCCAGCCGCTCGGCGCGGTTCTCGCCGCGCTCGGCTTCGAGGGCACCATGCCGCTGGTCCACGGCTCGCAGGGCTGCGTGGCGTACTTCCGCAGCCACTTCGCCCGGCACTTCAAGGAGCCGGTGCCCGCCGCCTCCACCTCGATGACCGAGGATGCCGCCGTGTTCGGCGGGATCAACAACCTCGTCGAGGCGATGGAGAACATCAGCGCCCTCTACAAGCCGAAGCACATCGCGGTCAGCACCACCTGCATGGCCGAGGTCATCGGTGAGGACCTGTTCGCCTACATCGGCGCGGCACGCGAGCAGGGCGTCATCGCCGAGGACTTCCCGGTGTCGTACGCCCACACCCCGTCCTTCGTGGGCTCGCACATCACCGGCTACGACGTGATGCTCAAGGGCATCCTCGAGATGCTGGCGAAGTCCCCGGACGCGGACGCGTCGAAGGTGAAGAAGTCGGACAAGCCCCGGCTGAACGTCATCCCCGGCTTCGACACCTACGTCGGCAACCACCGCGAGTACCGGCGCATCCTCGAGCTGATGGGTGTCGACCCGCTGATCCTGGGCGACCACTCCAGCTCGCTGGACTCCCCGGCCGAGGGCGAGTACTTCCTCTACCCGGGTGGCACCCCGCTCGCGCAGGGCGCGCAGGCGAAGTTCAGCCGCGCGAGCCTGATCCTGCAGCAGACCTCGCTGCACCGCACCACCGAGTACATCCAGAAGGACTGGAAGCAGGAGACCGTCCTGCTGGAGACCCCGCTCGGGGTCAAGGGCACCGACGCCTTCCTGACCGAGGTCGCCCGGGTCGCGGAGGTCAGCGTCCCGACCGAGCTCACCGTCGAGCGCGGCCGCCTCGTCGACGCGATCACCGACTCGCACGCCTACGTGCACGGCAAGCGCGTCGCGATCGCCGGCGACCCGGACCTCGTCATCGCGCTGACCCGGTTCGTGCTCGAGCTCGGGATGATCCCCATCCACATCGTGAGCACGAACGCCGACAGCACGTTCAAGGCCCGCATGGAGAAGGTGCTCTCCGCCAGCAAGTTCGGCTCGGAGGCCACCGTCTGGCCGGAGAAGGACCTCTGGCACCTGCGGTCGCTGGTCTTCACCGAGCCGGTCGACCTGCTCATCGGCAGCATGCAGCTCAAGTACATCTCCCGTGAGGCGAAGGTGCCGCTGGTCCGGGTCGGGTTCCCGATCTTCGACCGGCACCACCTGCACCGCTTCCCGATCGTCGGGTACACGGGCGGGCTGCACCTGCTCACCCAGCTCGTCAACACGATCCTCGACGAGATGGACCGCGAGGCCCCCGACCACAGCTTCGACGCGGTCCGCTGACCTGTCACCTGCTGTAGCCGGGATCGCCACCGGCGTCGCCGCTCACCGCGGCGACCAGCCGGGGCCAGACGTGGTCGGCCGGTCGCGCCCACCGCGCTCCCTGCGGCCGGCCGACCACTCCCCGCGGGTCGAGACGGGCCAGGACCACCTGCACCGACTCCCCGCTCACGGGCGGGTCGGTCGACTCCCTCCCGGGTCGACCGACCCCCTTGTCCAGCCTCACCCGAGGACCGCCCCCTCCCGAGGATGGCCTATGTCTGCTGCAGACCGTGCCGCGTTGTTCACCGAAACCTCCTGTGACACCAACACCACCAAGAGCGAGAAGCAGCGCAAGGCCGGTTGCCCCAAGCCCAAGCCGGGTGGCACCTCCGGCGGCTGCACCTTCGACGGCGCGATGATCACCCTGGTGCCGATCGTCGACAGCGCGCACATCGTCCACGGCCCGATCGCCTGCGCCGGCAACTCCTGGGACGGCCGCGGCAGCCTGTCGTCCGGGCCGACGCTGTACCGCCGCGGCTTCACCACCGACATGACCGAGAACGACGTGGTTCTCGGCGGGGAGCAGCGGCTGTTCGACACGATCCTCGACGTCGTCGAGCGGTTCGCGCCCCCAGCGGTCTTCGTCTACACCACCTGCGTCACCGCCATGATCGGCGACGACCTCGACGCGGTGTGCACGGCCGCCACCGCGCAGACCGGCGTGCCGGTCATCCCGGTCGACGCCCCCGGCTTCGTCGGGAACAAGAACCTCGGCAACAAGATCGCCGGCCAGGCACTGCTGGACCACGTGATCGGCACCGTCGAGCCGGCCGACGTCGGCCGGTTCGACGTGAACCTGATCGGCGAGTACAACATCGCCGGCGAGCTGTGGGACGTGCTGCCGCTGCTCGGCCGGCTCGGCATCCGGGTCCGGGCGTGCATCAGTGGCGACGCCCGCTACCACGACGTGGCCGCCGCCCACCGGGCGAAGGCGTCGATGGTCGTCTGCTCCCGGGCGCTGCTCGGCCTCGCCCGCGGGCTGGACGAGCGCTACGACATTCCCTGGTTCGAGGGCAGCTTCTACGGCACCCGGGCGATGGGCGACACCCTTCGCGGCTTCGCCCGCCTGCTCGGCGACGACGAGCTCACCCGGCGCACGGAGGAACTCATCGCCGCCGAGGAGGCCGCCACCGAGAAGGCGCTCGCGCCGTACCGGGAGCGCCTGGCCGGCCGCAGGGCGGTGCTCTACACCGGCGGCGTCAAGAGCTGGTCGATCGTCTCCGCGCTGCAGGACCTCGGCATCGAGGTCGTGGGCAGCGGCATCACGAAGAGCTCCGACGGGGACGTCGAGAAGATCCGTGAGCTGCTCGGCGACGCGAAGATGATCAAAGAGGGCAGCCCGCGGGAACTGCTGCGGGTGGCCGCGGAGACCGGCGCGGACATCCTCGTCGCCGGTGGCCGCAACCAGTACACCGCGATCAAGGGCCGGCTGCCGTTCCTCGACATCAACCAGGAACGGCACATCCCCTACGCGGGCTACACCGGGATGGTCGAGTTCGCCCGCCGCCTCGACATGGCGATCTCCAGCCCCGTCTGGGAGCAGGTCCGCCGGCCCGCGCCGTGGGACGCCCCCGCCCCCGCCCTCGCCGACCTGGCCGGGGTGGCGTGATGGCGAAGATCGTCATTGCCGAGCGGGGCGCCGCGATCGACCCGCTCAAGCTCAGCCAGCCGCTCGGCGCGGCGCTCGTCTTCCTCGGCCTCGCCGGCTCGCTGCCGATCATGCACGGCTCGCAGGGCTGCGCGTCGTTCGCCAAGGCCCTGCTCACCCGGCACTTCAACGAGCCGATCCCGCTGCAGACCACGGCGATCAGCGAGGTGACCGCCGTCGTCGGCAGCGGCGAGGCGATGGTCGCGACCCTCGACGCCATCCGCAAGAAGCAGCGCCCGGACGTGATCGGCCTGCTCACCACCGGCGTCACCGAGGTCTCGGGGGAGGATGTCGGCGGCCAGCTGCGGTCCTACCTGGCGGCCTGGGCCGAGGCCGACACCGACAGCGCGCGCCCCGACGGCGCCCCGGACACCACCACCGCCTCGGCACCGCTGATCATCGGGGTGTCCACCCCGGACTTCGTCGGCGGCCTCACCGACGGCTGGTCCGCGGCCCTGGAGGCGCTGATCCGCGCGGTCATCCCGGCGCCGACGACGGCCCGCGGCCCGGCGGACGGGGCGACCGCGCTGGTCGCGGCCTCGACCCCGGCCGCCCTCAGCCGGTCGGCCGGCACCGCTCGCGCGATCCCCGCGACGGAGCCGGCCGCCACCGCCGCACAGGTCACGACCGCCGTGCCGGCCTCGCCCCTGACCCGGCAGGCCAGGACGGCCAGCGTGACCCGTCCGGCCGGAAGCGCCGGCGAGGACGGCGACCTGATCGCCATCCTCGCCGGTCCCGGACTCACCGCGGCCGACCTGGACGAGCTCGCCGGCCTGGTGCGCGCGTTCGGCCTCGTCCCGGTGCTGGTGCCGGACCTGTCCGGCTCGCTGGACGGGCACCTCGCCCCCGCCTGGCAACCCACGACCACCGGCGGTACCACGCTCGCCGAGCTGCGCTCGCTGCGCGACGCCCGGGCCGTCCTGGTCGCCGGGGCCGCAGCGACCACCGCGGGCGAGCTGCTCGCCGCCCGCACCGGCGCCCCGCTGTTCGACCACCCCCACCTGACCGGCCTGACCGAGATGGACGCCCTGGTCAGCGAGCTGATGGTGGTCAGCGGCCGGACCGCCCCGCGGGAGGTCCGCCGGGCCCGCGAACGCCTCGCGGACGGACTGCTCGACGCGCACTTCGTGCTCGGCGGCGTCCGGGTCGCGATCGCCGCCGAGCCCGATCTCCTGGTCGCGGCCGGGTCGCTGCTGCACGACGCCGGTGCCGAGATCGTCACCGCGATGGCGCCGACCTCGGAGCCGGTCCTCGCCGACGCGCCCTGGGCCGAGGTCGTCGTCGGCGACCTGGACGAGTTCGCCGAGCGGGCCGCGGCGGCCGGTGCCGAACTGGTGCTCGGCTCCAGCCACACCCGCGAGGTCGCCCACCGGATCGGCGCCGCGTTCCTGCCGCTCGGCTTTCCGATCTTCGACCGGCTGGGGGCGGCGCTGGCCAGCACCGCTGGCTACGCCGGCAGCCTTCGCCTGCTCCTCGACGCGGCCAACCGCGTCCTCGACCACGGGCCCGGCGGGCACACGAGCGACGGGCGGTCCACCACGGACCTCACCCGTCAGCCGGGCGCCACGGCCGACCCCGATGAACTCGACGACCTGTTCCAGGAGTCACCGTGTTGAAGATCGCCTTCGCCACCAGCGACGGAACCGCCGTGGACCAGCACTTCGGCTGGTGCCAACGGTTCGACGTGTACGAGGTCGGCCCCACCGGGTCGCGCCTGCTGGAGCGCCGCCTGCTGGACGCGGCCTCCGACGACGAGGAAGGCAAGATCGAATCCAGGCTCGCGGCGGTCCTCGACTGCGTGATCCTCAACATCAGCGACATCGGCGGCACAGCGGCCGCCCGCGTCGTGAAGGCCAAGATCCATCCGGTGAAGGTGGCCAAGGGCACCAGCGTCGAGGACCTGCTGGCCCGGTACATCTCGACCCTCGCCGGCACTCCGCCGCCGTGGCTGCGCAAGGTGATGCGGGCCCGAGACCCGCAGCCGGCCGAGCAGAGCTGGACCCGCAGCGTCGCCGCGGTGCTCAAGGGAGATGCGGCATGACCGAGACGACCGGATTCCTGCGCGACCTGGTCGACCAGGTCCGCGCCAGCGACGCGTACGGCCAGCTCGACCGGTTCTCCGACGACCACCTGCTGGCGCCGTTCGTCCTCACCCGCGAGGACCGCCGCAACATCGCCGCCAACTGCGACCTGGAACCCGCGACCGAGGCCCGGCTGCGGTCGTTCTACCAGGCCGTCGCCGCCGCCACCGAGCGGGCCACCGGCGCCTTCACGACGACGATCCTCGACCTCAGTCACGAGGGCTTCGGCCGAGTGATCATCTTTGCCGGCCGGCTCGTCGTGGTCTCCGAGGCGCTGCGCGACGTGCAGCGCTTCGGCTTCGACTCGCTGGACAGGCTCAGCGCCCGCGGCGAGTCCCTGGTGACCGGCGCGACCAAGGTGATCGAGCAGTACGGGGAGGTCGCCCGCGATGACGCCTGACCCCGCACCCGAGGCCGTCCGACGCGAAGACGCTGCCGAACTCGACCCGGAGGCGGCCCGCAAGCGGTTGCGCCGGCTCAACAGCCGCGCCTCGCAGCTGAAGCTCGATCTGCACGACCTCTCCGAGGAGCTCCCGCTCGGCTGGGAGTCGATCCTCGACGTCGCCCAGCGCACCTACGACGCCTACGCCGAAATCGCCCTGCTCGAGGGCCAGGCCGAGAAGGAGACGTCGGCATGAGCACGACCACCGCCGCGGCCCAGCTCGCCGAGTTCCACCGCTGCACCACCGCGGAGCAGTACCTCGACCTGCTCGGCGTCGCCTACGACCCGCGCGTCGTCGCCGTCAACCGGCTGCACATCCTGCGGCTGTTCGGCGACGAGCTGGGCCGCCTGCACGACGCCGGCGACGGCGAGCAGGCCGACCCGGCGGAACTGCTGCGCGTCTACCACGACGGCCTCGAGCGCTGCTACCAGGCGTTCCTCAATGCCACGGCGCTGGACCACCGGGTCTTCAAGGTCCTCAAGGACCGCGCACCTGAGGCGGCGGGCTTCGTGCCGTCGTCCGACATCACCGTGCAGCGGCCGGGCGACGCCCGGCCGGCACCGACCGCGCAGCCGGAGGAGGACCAGTGAGCAGCAACACCTACGACGTCGGAGATGTCGTCGTCACCGTCAAGGAGCTGCGCAACGACGGCACCTACCCCGACCCGGCGGTCTCCGTCGGCGAAGTGCTGGTCGAGGCGGGTACCCGGGGCGAGGTCATCAACGTCGGCCTCTACCTGCAGGAACACATCGTCTACGCGGTCGCCTTCCGCAACGGCCGGGTTGTCGGCGCCCTGGAGCGCGAACTCGCTCCGCTGCCGGACGGCGAGGGAGAACCCACCCGCGAGCCGAGCGCGCCGCCGGTCGCCGTCCCGATCGCGACGAGTGTGTCGACCTCGGCGCCGACCGCGGACGAGCACCACGGCGGGTCTGGTGGCGGCTGCAAGCACGGCAAGGCCGACTGCTCCGGCGGCGGTGGCAAGGGCCACGGCCACGGCGACAAGGCCGGGAGCGAGCCGGCGGCGAAGTCGACCGTTGCGGGGGCGGCCGGTGGGAAGGACGGCCCCCGATGAGCGCCGGCTGCCGGAGCACCACCAGCTGCGGCACCACCACGCCGCAGCAGGACCCGGAGATCGCCGAGAAGATCGCCAACCATCCGTGCTACAGCGCTGAGGCGCACCAGTACTACGCCCGCATGCACGTCGCGGTCGCCCCCGCCTGCAACATCCAGTGCAACTACTGCAACCGGAAGTACGACTGCGCCAACGAGAGCCGGCCGGGCGTCACCAGTGACCTGCTGACCCCCGAGGACGCGTTCGCCAAGGTCAAGCTGGTCGCCAGCGAGATCAAGCAGATGAGCGTGCTCGGCATCGCCGGACCCGGTGACCCGCTGGCCAACCCGAAGCCGACGTTCCGCACGATGGAACTGGTGGCCCGGGACTGCCCGGACATCAAGCTCTGCCTGTCGACCAACGGGCTGCGCCTGCCCGAGTTCGTCGACCGCATCGCCGACCTGAACGTCGACCACGTGACGATCACGATCAACATGATCGATCCCGCGGTCGGCGAGCGGATCTACCCGTGGGTCGCCTACAGGGGCAAGCGGTACACCGGCCAGGAAGCCTCGCGGATCCTCTCCGAGCAGCAGCTCGAAGGCCTCGCCGCGCTGGCCGACCGGAAGATCCTCTGCAAGGTCAACTCGGTGCTGATCCCCGGGGTCAACGACGAGCACCTCGTCGAGGTCTCCCGGACGGTCAAGGAGCTCGGCGCGTTCCTGCACAACGTGATGCCGCTGGTCTCGGCGCCCGAGCATGGCACCCACTTCGGCCTGACCGGCCAGCGCGGGCCGACCGCGCAGGAGCTCAAGCTCCTGCAGGACCGGTGCGAGCAGGACGACGGCGCCGAGATGAACATGATGCGGCACTGCCGGCAGTGCCGCTCCGACGCGGTCGGCCTGCTCGGCGAGGACCGCGGCGACGAGTTCAGCCCCGAGACATACCAGGGTCGCGAGATCGCCTACGACCTAGAAGGCCGGCAGGCCGCGCACGAGGAGATCGAGCGCTGGCGCTCCGAGGTCGCCATGACCCGGGAGAGCCTCAACATCTCCACCGGCCTGACGATCCCGACTCCCCCGGACGAGCCGGCCGCCCCGGCGGTCCGCCCGGACGAGGTGGTCCTCGTCGCCGTCGCGACCAAGGGCAGCGGCGTCGTCAACCAGCACTTCGGCCACGCCGGCGAGTTCTGGATCTACGAGGCCGCACCCGGCTGGGCGCGGCTGGTGCAGACCCGCGACGTCGACCGCTACTGCAACGGCCCGTCCGACTGCGACGAGGACGAGGGCGACGGCAAGGGCCCGTCGAAGCTCGCCCAGACCATCGAGATGCTCGCCGACTGTGCCGCGGTGCTCTGCAGCAAGATCGGCCCGGGGCCGACCGACGCCCTGGCCGAGGCCGGCATCGAGCCGGTGGAGATCTACGACCTCATCGACAAGGCGGTGGCCGAAGTCGGCGGCCGCCTCATCACCGACCGTGCACCCGCGGAGGTTGGCACCCCATGACCACGACCACCCCTGTCATCGAGCTGACCGAGCGGGCCCGCACGCAGGTGCGTCACCTGCTCACCTCGACGCCCGGGACGGACGGCTTCGCCCTGCGCATCGGCGTCGAGACGGGCGGCTGCGCCGGCTACACCTACAACCTCTCGCTCGTTCCCGGCGCCGAAGCCGAGGACGCCGTCTACGGCCAGGACGGCTTCGACGTCGTCGTCGCCTCCTCGGTGGCACATCTGCTGCGGGGCATGCGGGTCGACTACGCCGAGACCCTCACGTCCTCCGGGTTCACCTTCACCAACCCGAACGCCAAGAGCTCCTGCGGCTGCGGGTCGTCGTTCGGCGCCTCGGACGCACCGGAGCGCTCCGAGGCCGACGCGTTGCTGCGCGAGCGGGTCGAGGAGGCGATGGCGGAGATCCGTCCGTTCCTACAGGGCGACGGCGGCGACGCCGAGATCGTCGCCGTCCTCGCCGGCGGCGGCCAGCCGGGTTCCGCCGAGGTGCACATGAAGCTGACCGGCGCCTGCGGGAGCTGCTCCAGCGCGGGCGCGACCCTCTCCGGGGTGATCGAGGCCCGGCTCAAGGAGCTGCTGCCGGAGATCGGCCGGGTCGCGCTGGTCTCCTGACCGGCCACGGCTCGGCGGAGCAGCCCGCCCTTTTCCACCCGTCCTGCCGATAACCGCGGAGCGCACGATGGTCACTGCCCGATCCCACTCCCACCCGCGCCTGAGGACGATCTGCCCCGGACCGCCAGCGCGGACCGTGCCGGTCCCGTCAGCGTTGCCCGTCCAGTCCGCCCCGCCCGGTGCCGACGTCTCCCGACGCTACGACCGGCAGGTGAGCATCCCCGGCTTCGGGGTCGCGGTCCAACGGCGGCTGAGTCAGGCGACGGTGCTGGTGGCCGGGGTCGGCGGGGTCGGCGGGGCGGCGGCGACCTACCTGGCCGCCGCCGGGGTCGGCCGGCTCATCCTGGTGCACCCCGGTGACCTGGAGGAGCCCGACCTCAACCGGCAGACGCTGATGCGTCCGGAGCGGGTCGGGCAGTCGCGGGTGCTCTGCGCCGCCGACACACTGCGCGCGCACCACCCGCAGGTGGAGATCGTCGCGATCGACCGCCCGCTGGACGACCCCGCCGTGCCGAGCCTGATCGCCGAGGCCGACGTGGTCGTCGACGCCCGGCACAACTTCCCCGAGCGTTATCTGATCAACCGGTTGTGTGTGCGCAACGGGGTGCCGCTGGTCGTCGCGGCGATGAACTCCACCGAGGCGTACCTGTTGGTGGTCCGGCCGGGGGAGCCGTGCCTGCGGTGCGTGTTCCCGGAGGGCGACCCGTCCTGGGAGCCGCTCGGCTTCCCGGTGCTCGGCTCGGTCGCCGGGACGGTCGGCTGCCTGGCGGCGACCGAGGCGCTGAAGGTCGCCGGCGGGTTCGCCGAGCCCGCCGTCGGCCGCCTCGTCCACGTCGACCTGTGGGACGTCGACATGCGGGCCCCGCGGACCCGGCGCGACCCGGCCTGCCCGGACTGTGGACCAGGCAGCCCGGACAGCCCGGACAGCCCGGACAGCCCGGAACACGACCCCGGCGGCTCCGCATGATCTATCTGGACCACAACGCGACGACCCCGGTCGACCCGGAGGTCCTCAACGCCATGCTGCCGCTGCTGCGGGAGCACTTCGCGAACCCGGCGAGCCCACACCCGGCCGGTCAGGCCGTCGCCCGGCTCGTCGACCAGGCCCGCCGCGACATCGCCACGCTCGCCGGGGCCCGGCCCCGCGACGTCGTGTTCACCAGCGGCGCCACCGAGGCCGCGAACCTGGCGATCGCCGGGATCCTCGCCGGCGAGCCGCCGACGCGGCGCCGGGTGCTGGTCGGCGCCACCGAGCATCCGGCGGTGCTCGCTGCCGCGCGCGCCGCCGCCGAGCGGCACGAGGGCAGCGTGCAGACCATCCGGGTCCACCCGGACGGCGTCCTCGACCTCGCCCACCTGCGCGCACTGCTGCGCCCGACGCCCGCCGGCGGCGAGGTCGCCCTGGTCGCGGTGATGGCGGCGAACAACGAGACGGGGGCGCTGACCGACCCGCGGCCGGTCGCCGAGCTGGCCCACGAGGCCGGGGCGCTGTTCCTCTGCGACATCACCCAGATCTTCGGGCGCCTGCACGTCTCGGTGGTCGACGCCGGCATCGACCTGGCCGTCGCCTCCGCGCACAAGATCTACGGACCGAAGGGCGTCGGCGTGCTCGTCGCCGGGCGCCGGGTGCGGGCCCGGCTCGTGCCGCTCGTCCACGGCGGTGGGCAGGAACGCGGGCTGCGGTCCGGGACCCTGAACACCCCGGGGATCGTCGGCTTCGGCGCCGCCGCCCGGATCGCCGCCGCGGTGATGGACGACGAGGCCACCCGCCACCGCGACCAGACCGAGCTGCTCTACGACCTGCTGGTCGGCTGGCTCGGCGCCGAGACGGTGCAGGTGAACGGGCCGGCCGTGGTCGGCACCGGCCGGCCTGGCCAGGACCGACTGCCGAACACGCTGAACCTGCGTTTCGTCGGTGCCGACGCCGACGCCGTGCAGTCGTGCCTGCCGGACGTGGCGGTCTCCGCCGGCTCCGCGTGCCACGGCGGGGGGCAGGAGCCGTCGCCGGTGCTGCTCGCGATGGGCCGTTCGGCGACCGCGGCGCGGGAGAGCCTGCGCTTCAGCGTCGGCCGGTTCACCACCGTCGACCAGCTCCACGCCGCCGCGGCGACGGTGGCCCGCGCGGTGCTGCGGGTGCAGTCGCTGCACGCGGTCGGTTCCGGCGAGCTGCCCCGGCCCGCCGATCCCGCCGATCCCGCCGATCCCGCAGACCCAGCCGACCCCGCCGACCCGGCCGACCCGTTCGGGTCGGCCGGCGAGGCCGCCTCGATCGGTGGTCGGGCCCCCGAACTGCCCGTTCCCCGATCTGCCCTGCCCTGATCACTGATCCGCGCCGCCCGTCTCGCCGAGCACTCCCCGGTGATGTTCGGCGCGGGACGCGACGCCTGAAATGAGGTCTCCCATGCCCACCGAGCAGTTGTCCGAGCGGCCCGACGGGGTCAGACGGCTGGAGAACGTGGTGATCCGGTTCGCCGGTGACTCCGGCGACGGAATGCAGCTCACCGGAGACCGGTTCGGCGCCCAGGCCGCCGCGATCGGCAACGACGTGGCGACCCTGCCGAACTACCCGGCGGAGATCCGCGCGCCAACGGGAACCGTGGCCGGGGTGTCGAGCTACCAGCTCCACATCGCCGACCACGACATCTCGACCCCCGGCGACCAGCCCGACGTCCTGATCGCGATGAACCCGGCGGCACTGAAGGCCAACGTCACCGAGCTGCGGCCCGGCGGCGTGATCATCGTGGACACCGACACCTTCACGGTCCTGGGCCTGGAGAAGGCCGGTTACGAGGCCGACCCGCTCACCGACGGTTCGCTGGACGCCTACCAGGTGCACGCGATCAACCTGACCGGGTTCGCCTCCGCGGCCGTCGCCGACCACAACCTCAAGCGCAAGGACGCCGCGCGGACGAAGAACATGTTCGCCCTCGGCCTGGTGTCCTGGATGTTCAGCCAGCCGATCGAGGACACGATCGAGTACCTGCGCAAGCGGTTCGCGTCCAAGCCGGACGTGCAGGCCGCGAACATCGCCGCGCTGCGGGCCGGGGTGATCTACGGCGAGACGACCGAGGCGTTCGCGAACGTCTACGAGGTGAAGCCGGCCGCGCTCCCGCCCGGCACGTACCGGCATCTCAAGGGCAACAAGGCGGTCGCCTACGGCCTGGTCGCCGCAGCCCACCAGGCCGGGATGCCGCTGTTCCTCGGCGCCTACCCGATCACGCCGGCGTCCGAGATCCTGCACGAGCTGGCCATCCTGGCCTCCAACGACGTGCGGTCCTTCCAGGCCGAGGACGAGATCGCCGCGATCGGCGCGGCGATCGGCGGGTCGTTCGCCGGCATGCTCGGGGTGACCGTCACCTCCGGCCCCGGCATGGCGCTCAAGGCCGAGGCGCTCGGCCTCGCGGTGATCATGGAGCTGCCGCTCGTCATCGTGAACGTGCAGCGCGGCGGGCCGTCCACCGGCCTGCCGACCAAGACCGAGCAGTCCGACCTGCTGCAGGCCCTCTACGGCCGGCACGGCGAGGCGCCGATCCCGGTCATCGCCGTGCGCTCCCCCGCGGACGGCTTCAACGCGGCGATGGAGGCGGCGCGGATCGCGCTGGCCTACCGGACCCCGGTCATCCTGCTCTCCGACGCGTACATCGCCAACGGCAGCGAGCCGTGGCGGGTACCCGAGGTGGCGGAACTGCCGTTCATCGGGATTGACCTCGCCACCGAGGCGAACGCGGTCGACGAGGCGGGCAACCCGGTCTTCCACCCCTACGCCCGCGACCCGGCGACCCTCGCCCGGCCGCTGGCGATTCCCGGCACCCCCGGTCTGACCCACCGCATCGGCGGCCTGGAGAAGGCCGACCAGACCGGCGCGGTGTCCTACGACCCGGACAACCACGACCTGATGATCCGCACCCGGCAGGCCAAGATCGACGGCATCGACGTGCCGCCGCTCGAGGTCGACGACCCGAGCGGGGCGCCCGGGTCCGGCGCGGACGTGCTCGTGATCGGCTGGGGCTCGACCTGGGGTCCCATCGGCGAGGCCTGCCAGACGGTGCGTGCCGCGGGGATGAAGGTCGCCCAGGCGCACCTGCGGCACATCTCGCCGCTGCCCGCGAACCTCGCGTCGGTGCTGTCCGAGTACCACACCGTGCTCGTGCCGGAGATGAACCTCGGTCAGCTCGCCGGTCACCTGCGCCGGGAGACCCTGATCGACACCGTTGGCTACAACCAGACCCGCGGCATGCCGTTCCGGTCGGCGGAGCTCGCCTCGGTGATCATCCGGGTGATCCAGGGGATCACCGAGGAGGACACCACGGGCGACAACGCCGCGAAGGTGCTCGGCGACGTCGCCGCGCGCCTCGCCGCCAGCACCGGCGCGGCCACCGCGGGCACCGCTACCAGTCAGGACGCGACCCCGGAGGCGGGACGATGAGCGAGGTCAACGAGACGAGCGGGGCGACGGCGGAGGAGCCGGCCGGCGGCGGGAGCGGCCGGCGGGCCCCGACCGTGGCAGACTTCACCACCCCCCAGGAGGTCCGCTGGTGCCCCGGCTGCGGGGATCACGCGATCCTCTCGACGATGCGAGGGCTGCTGCCCGCGCTCGGCGTCGCCCCGGAGAACACGGTCATCGTGTCGGGCATCGGCTGCTCCTCCCGGCTGCCGTACTACCTCGACACCTACGGCATCCACTCCATCCACGGGCGGGCCCCGTCGTTCGCGACCGGCATCTCGATCAACCGGCCGGACCTGTCGGTCTGGGTGGTCACCGGTGACGGCGACGCGCTGTCCATCGGTGGAAACCACCTGATCCACGCGCTGCGCCGCAACGTCAACCTCAAGATCCTGTTGTTCAACAACCAGATCTACGGTCTGACCAAGGGGCAGTTCTCGCCCGCGTCCAAGGTCGGCACGGTCAGCCCGTCGAGCCCGCACGGCTCGCTGGACTACCCGTTCAACCCGGTCGCGCTCGCGCTCGGCGCCGGTGCGACCTTCGTGGCCCGCACGGTCGACTCCGACCGTCGGCACCTCACCGCGACCCTCACCGCCGCCGCCGCCCACCAGGGCGCCGCGCTGGTCGAGATCCGCCAGGGCTGCCCGACGTTCAGCGCGATCCCGCGCCAGCCGCGCGGCGCCGCGGGGGCACCGTCCGACACGGACAACCCGGCGTCGCCGGACCTGGGCCCGATCCGGCTCTCGCCTGGCCTGCCGATCGTGTTCGGCGGCAACGAGCAGTGGGGTGTCATCCGCGACCCGAGCACCGGTGAGCTGGCGATCGGCAACGGCGGCGACTCCCGCGTGGTCGTGCACGACCCGGGCACGCCGAACTCGACCTACGCGTACGGGCTCGCCCGGCTCGCGGAGACGGCGCTGGCCGAGCCGCCGATCGGCGTGTACCGATCGGTGTCCCAGCCGAGTTTCGACCAGCTGTACCAGGAGCGGCTGGCGACGGCCCGGCCCGGCGGCCGCGGTGACCTGCGGACGCTGATGACCGGCGCCGATTCCTGGGTGGTCGCCGGCTAGGGTGCTGCGCCCCTGGCCGGAGCAGACGGGCGGCCGGGCGGACCGCCCGTCTTGCGCAGGAGGGGATCAGGCCGAGAACTCTGTCGGCCTGATCCCCTCCTTGCGCGCGTTTCACCGACTCCGCGCCCAGCCGTCCCAGCTCGTGTCCGGGCGATCTTGCTGGTGGGCGAGTCGTCTCTGCATGTGCTGTGGCCTGGTTGGCCGGCAGCTGGTTGCTGGGGCTCGGTGTTCGGTGTTCGGTGTGCCCGCGACCGCCGCGGCTGGCTCCCTGCCGCCCGCGGCCGCCCGCCGCCGTCCGCGGCCGACCGGGGGATTCGAAGGTCACGGTGAGCGACGATAGTCAGGGGCCGCCGCGGTTCAGGGGGACCACGGTTGTCGTTCTGTATGGTTCGGCGCCCGTTTTGGTCGCCATATGCTGTGCTCTGGTCGCCTTGTGTTATCTTTGACGGACGGCATCACCGGCGGTGAGCGCGTTCCGGCGGCCATGCGTGGGAAACGGCCTACCTGTCTTCTCGGCAAGGGTCCGCGCCCGATTTGCCCCTGTCAAAGCGGCAGGTATCCGCTTGCCCGTGCGGCCGGTCCGGACCTGTTACCGGGACGGGCCACGGAGGGTGACCTTGCGCTGCGTTGCGCTGGAGCGACGCGACGTGCTGCGACGTGCTGCGGGGCGGTGCGACGCGCTGCGGGGCGGTGGGGCGCGGGGCGGTGTGACGCGGGAGGGCTTGGCTGTCGGTGGGTGGCCGCGGTTGTCAGGGTTGGTGGTCGCGCACGTTCGGGCAATGGGGACCGGGTCGCGCCTGCCTGATGGCGATGGCGCGAAAAGGCGGTGCCCGGAAGTGGCTGCGCTTTCGTGCCGGCTGCTCCTTCGAGTCGGCGATGTTGTCGCGCCGGCTGCGCTTTCGTGCCGGTTGAGCCCGTCGTGCCGGTTGAGTCGTCGTGTCGGCTGCGGCGGCGTGGTGGTTGATTTGCCGTGCCGCCTGAATGAGGCAGACGGCTGGTCATCGTGCCGGCTGGAATTCGGTCACGGCGAAAAGCCGCCCGCCGGTCGCGTTTCATCGCGGCCGGCCGGCGGCTTTTTCACGTTGAAAGGCCGGTGCCCGGACGGGGGTGGTCCTGGGCACCGGCCGTGGGCCGGCGGTCCCGCTGACGCCGTGGCCGCGTCAGCCTTCGCCGGCGGTCTGTGCCGTCAGCGTCCGTACCCCGCGACGAAGGGGGTGTCGGCCCGGACCGGGCCGAGCCTCCCCGCGCCGCCCGGATCGCCGACGGGTGTGTTCCGCCCTGGTAGAACCGTGTGGAAGAAGCGCGCCTCGTCCGCGATGAACTCGATCTCCGCCTCCGGTACCAGCTTCGCGTTCATGATCGCTTCAACGGGGCAGGCCGTCTCGCACGCCCCGCAGTCGATGCACTCGTCCGGATGGATGTACAGCTTCCGGTCGCCCTCGTAGATGCAGTCCACGGGACACTCGCCCACACACGCGGTGTCCTTCACATCAATGCACGCGGACGTGACGACAAACGTCATGAGTGCCTTCCCCGCGGATCGCCCGTACGGTCGAGGTTTGCACTTCTCGGTTCGGCATTGCTTGCGGCTTCCAGGAAAGCGTAACAGGGCATCGGCCCCATGGACCGGGAGAGCTGTAAAGGAACCGTAAACAAGTTGGCGTTCGCCGGCGCGCGAAGGATATCGGCAAGCTACGGGCCCAGGAAAAACCCAGGGACAGGTTTTTCCTGGGCCGCGGCGCGGTCCGCGGACGGGGGGCCGGTCAGACCTGCGCCGCGCGCACGGCGTCGGCCAGCGTGACGGCCGGCCGGCCGAGCAGCCGGGCGAGGTCACCGGTGTCGAGGTCCAGCGCGCCATGGCGGATGGACGTGTCGATGCCGGCGACGAACGCCGCCGTGGCCTCGTCCAGCCCGGCCTGGCCGAGGGTGGCGATGAGCTCCGCCTCCGAGACGTCGCGGTAGGTGACGGGTGTGCCGGTGACCTCGGTGATCGTCGCTGCCAGCTCGGTGAGAGTGAACGGCGGGCCGCCCAGCTCGTAGGTCGCGTTGTCGTGGCCGTCGCTGGTCAGCACGACCGCTGCGGCGGCGGCCAGGTCGGCTCGGGCGGCAGCGCCGATCCGGCCGTCGCCGGCCGCGCCGAGGATGAATCCCTGGGCCAGGTACTCGCCCAACCGGGCGGTGTGGTTCTCGAGGTACCAGTTGTTGCGGAGCAGGGTGTAGGGCACGCCCGCGGCGGCCAGCACCTGCTCGGTGCCGCGGTGCTCGACGGCGAGGGACAGGTCGGTGTCGTCGGCCCGGGGCGCGCTGGTGTAGACGACGCGGCCCACACCCGTTGCGACCGCCGTCTCGATCACGGCGGTGTGCTGGGCGACGCGTCGACCGACCTCCGAGCCGGAGACGAGCAGGAGCACGTCCACCCCGGCGAGGGCCGCGGGCAGGCTGGCTGGGTCGGAGTAGTCGGCCGCCCGGACCACGACACCCCGGTCGGCCAGCTTGGCGGCGCGGTCGGGATGTCGAGAGATCGCCACGATCGTGGCCGGTTCGGTCCCGGCCCGCTGCAGCTCGTCGATGACGAGGCGGCCGAGATGTCCCGTCGCGCCGGTGACAGCAGTCGTAGTCATGATCCGTCCTCCCAGTTCTAGGTTCCCAATGGTTAGTACTAACTATCAGAAAGGTTCCGGTCCCGGGTGGGATCGTAGGCTGTGCTCATGAACTCCGGGCCCGATACGGACGCGGCGAGGGGTGAGCCCGGCCCCGCGCTGGACGAGCCGAGCGACGAGCTCGTCGTCGACGTGTTCGCCCGCCACTGCAGCTCGCGGGCCGCGCTGGAGGACGTGGGGTCCAAGTGGGGGATCCTCGCGATGCTCGCGCTTGGCGAGGGCAGCTACCGTTTCAACGCGCTGCGCCGCCGGGTGGAGGGCGTGAGCGAGAAGATGCTCTCGCGGACGCTGCAGATCCTGGAGCGCGACGGGCTCCTCGTCCGCGAGGTGATCAGCACGATCCCGGCGCGGGTCGAGTACTCGCTGACCCCGCTGGGGGAGCGGGTCGCCGCGCAGCTGCGGGTCCTCGCCGACCTGTTCGAGGCGTCGGCCGCCGACATCAGCCGGGCGCGGGCCGACTTCGACACCAGCCGCCGGGCCTGACCCGGCCTGATCGGCCGGGGCGCCGCGGGACCGGACCACGGCCGGCAGTCCGCGGGTCAGCGGGTCAGCGGGCCGCGGGGTCCGGTTCGGCGGCTGGGGCGGCGGCGAGCCGGCGGCTCATCGACTCGGCGATCCGGTCGGCCTGGAGCTTGGCCCGGTCCGCGTTGGGACCGCGGTGCCGTTCGTCGACCGTGGCCTTCCAGAGGGTCAGCCAACGAGCGAACAGCTCGTCGGTGAGCGGGACGCGCGCGTGCAGGTCGGCGTGCACCCCGAAGGCGTTGCGCCGGTAGGTCCCCGCGCGGAAGATCACCGCCTGCCAGAAGTCACAGATCACCGGCAGGTGCGCCGGCAGATCGAGGCGGGCGACGTCAATGAACACCGGCCCGAGCTCGGGGTCCGCGAAAGCCCGCTGGTAGAACGCCGTCACGAGGGCCGCGATGTCGTCGCGGCCGGCGATGTCGCGCCGACTACCCGGGTCGGCGTCGCCGGGCCGAGTGGAGCCGCGGTCGATGGAGTCGTTCCGATGGGTGTCCGTGGTGACCTCCGGGACTGTGACCTCCGGGACTGTGACCTCCGGGACTGTGACCTCCGGGACTGCGAGCTCCGGGACTGCGAGCTTCCACACGGGGCGCCAGGCATGGTCGGGTGCGGTCAGACGTCGGTGTCGCCGGGCTGGTCGGCAGGCGATCCATGATCACTGGCTCCGCTGCCGGCGGAGCGGTGCCGGCGGGCGCTCACGGGGGAGCGCTGCGCCTGCGTAGCCGAGCGTACGCGGTCTGACCTCGCGGTTGGGAGGGCCCGAATCAACGGATCAGCCGGGTCACTCGACCCCCGCGCGGAGGTCTCCTGGCCCGGCCGGTCGTCGTGATGGCTGTGCGGGCCGTCACTGGCGTGCGGGCCTTCACCGGCGTGCTGGGCGGTCACTGGCGTGCGGGTTGTGATCGTCGTCCGGGTCGGCGCCGTTGTCCCGGTGCGAAGCGGCCTGCGCGCGGCGGGCGTCGGCGGTTCCCGGACCACCGGACATCAGGATCGCCACCCCGATGGCCTCCGCCGCCTGCGCGCGCTCACCCCGTGTCGGACCGCGGCCCGCGCGTGGGCCGCCATGCAGTCCTCACACTGTGAGTGCACGGCCAGGGCCAGCGCGATCAGATCCTTCGTCCGCCCGTCCCGGGCGCCGTCGGCCAAGGCCGCGTCCCGCAGCGCGCCGAAGGCGTCGTACACGGCGGGGATGCGCTGGCGCAGCTCGTGGCCGCGTCCTCGGTCGGCTCCGCGGCATGGTTCTGACTCTGCCCAGCGGGCAACGGCGGCAATCACCCACCGCCGGCCGGGACGGGCGGCGACCTCGGCGCGGCACCAGTTTGGGGGGCGACAGGCCGGTTCCCGCGGCGTACGGTCAGATATCCCCCGATCCGGGGAACCGGGTCCCGGTCTCCGACCGGCGAGACGTTCGGCCTGCGCCGGACGATCCGGCCGGACGTTCCCCCGCTCCTCTCGTCCTCGGCCGACGCCCCTGCGCGGGCCCCGGCGACCTGATCACGAGGCGTTCCCGCCGGGCGGGTCCGCCCACTTCGCGAGGTGCTCCATGACGACGAGTCCGCCCGCCCACTCGTTCGACGTTCTGCTGGTCGAGGATGATCCGGGGGATGTTCTGATGACCCGCGAGGCGTTCGCCGACGACCGGATCGGCGGCGTCCTGCACGTCGTGAACGACGGCATCGAGGCGATGGCCTTTCTGCGGCGCGAGGCGCCGTTCACCGACGCGCCCGAGGCCGATCTGGTCCTGCTCGACCTCAACCTGCCGCGCCGTGGCGGCATCGAGGTGCTTGCCGAGATCAAGGCGGACGAGCGGCTGCGCCGCATACCGGTCGTGGTGCTCACGACGTCGGACGCCGTCGAGGACATCGATCGCAGCTACCAGCTGCACGCCAACGCCTACGTCACGAAGGCGGTGGACTTCGACCGTTTCGTCGACGACGTGCGCAGCATCGATGACTTCTTCGTGACGGTCGTCCGGCTGCCGGGGCGCTGACCGACCGCCTCCCGCCGCCAGCTGCCGCGTCAGCGGTCGGTGGCCGGCTCCCGCCGCCAGACCAGGGCGAAGGTGAACGGATGGCCGAGGAAGTCGCCCCAGCGTGGCTTCACCTCGAGCCAGGACTCGTCGACGACGTTCTCCCGCATCTCGATCAGTGACCAGCCGGCCGCGAGCCCGGCGGCGACCTGCTCGCTGATCAGGTGGAGGTGGGTCGTGATCGCCCGCGGAGTGCCGGTGCCGTCGCGGTAGTGCGTGGGCATCCCGGACATCATCATGAAGTGTGGGTGGTAGCCGACCAGGACGAACAGGCCGCTCGGCCGAGTCAGTCGGGCGGCCTCCGCATACAGCGGGGTGAGCTCGGCGAGATGCTCGTCCATCAGGCAGGACACGGCCAGGTCGTAGCTGGCCGCCGGCAGCCCGGTATCGGTCGCGTCGGCCTCGATCAGCCGGTCGTGAGCGCCCCGGCGGCGGGCGAGCGCGAGCATCGGCGGGGTCAGGTCCACGCCGTCGACCGCGACCACGCCGCGGGAACGCAGCCAGGCACCGGTGCGGCCGGTGCCGCAACCGAGATCGGCCGCCCGGGCCACCTGCGACCAGGCGGGCGATCTCAGTCTGTCGAGCAGGGCGAGGTCCATGACATCCTCGACGGTCCGCTCGTACGTTGCCGACCACTCGCCGTAGCCGGTGCGGACGTCAATGGAGGTGTAACCCCGCCGGTCGAACTGGGAGAAGGTGGGCACCGGGGCAGTATCTGCGCCGGCTACCCGACCCTCAACGCGATTTCGGCGCGTGACCCCGGCGGGGGCCACGCGCCGAACGCGAAGCTCAGGTGGTGCGACGGTCAGACGGGCTGGACGTTGTCCGCCTGCGGACCCTTCTGGCCCTGCACGATCTCGAACTGGACGCTCTGGCCCTCATCCAGGGACTTGTAGCCGTCCGCCACGATCGAGGAGTAGTGGACGAACACGTCCGGGCCGCCACCGTCGACGGAGATGAATCCGAAGCCCTTCTCCGCGTTGAACCACTTGACGGTACCCTGCGCCACGATGCTTTCTCCTTGCCGCGCTCCCGGTAGGCGTCCTTCGCTTACCGGCTTCGCACCAGACCCCGACCGGTTCCGGAGCCTGGTCGTGCCGTTCCCTGCGTAGGTCACGCACCGAGAAACAAGCAACACCTGAAGCCTACCCCGTGCCCGCCGGCCGCGCGCCAGAGCAGCACTATCCGCTTCTGGTCCGGTTGGACACCGCCGACCGGGCGTCAGCGCGGCCCCTGCGGGCCCGGGTTCGTCACCCGCCCAGGGCCGCGGCGACGGCCGTGGCCGCCGGGGTCGTCCGCCCTGTGCGCACCAGCTCGGCGCGGAAAGCCAGGTTGCACCCGCGCAGCGGCACGGTCGTCGCGCCGGAGCGCGGCGCGCGCGCCGGCAGCAGACCGAGACCGTGGCCGGCGGCGATCAACGCGAGCAGGCCGCCGAGATCCGTGCCGTCGTAACGCAGCCGGGCCCGGAACCGTCGCTCGCCGGTGACCACGCGAAGATCCGCCAGCGCTGCGCCGAGAGCGGGTGCGTCGATCCAGCCGGCGTCGACGAGGTCCGCCAGCCGTGGACCGGACGACCGGGCGAGCGGATGATCAGCGGGCAGCGCCAGGCAGGCCGTCTCCTCGGCGATCCCCACCGCCCGGATGGGCCCCACGTCGGGCAGGCGCAACGGGTCACCGGCGGTGGCCAGGCCGACGATGACGGCCAGGTCGAACTCGCCCCGGGCCACCCCGGTCGTCGCCTCGGCGGTGCCCGCGGCGACCACGCGGACGTCGAGTCGGGGCCGGTCGGCCAGCACCGCCGCGAGGACGGCGGCGAGCCGCTCGGTGCCCAGCGGGTGCACGGCGACGGTCAGGCGTTCGGTGGGTGCGCCCGCGGCCCGCACGACGTCGGTTCGGGCCGCCGCCAGCCGCAGCAGTAGCGGACCCGCGTGCTCGAGCAGCCGGGCGCCGGCCTCCGTCACCGCCACGGTCGGCCGCCGCCGAAGCAGCACCACCCCGAGGTCGGCCTCGAGCGCCGCGACCTGCTGGGAGACGGCGGACTGGGTGTAGCCCAGCGCGCGGGCGGCGGCCGAGAACGAACCGGCGGTCGCGACCTCGACGAACGTGCGCAACTGGTGGATGTCCACGCTCATCAGTGTTCCTTATGCGAAGTGCGCGAATTATCGTTGGACCTGAACGGGCGGCCACCGGACCATCAGCGCATGTCGTCGCCCACGCCGCCGTCCGCGGCCCGCCGCCTTCGCTCGCTTCCGTCCGCCCCGGCTCTGCCGCAGTCCCGCCCGCCCGGTCCCCGACCGGCGGCGGAGGTCCGGGTCGCCGCGCCGGTGGCCCGGGTGGCGCTCGTCGGCGACCGCAGCGCCGATGTCGCGGCGCACGGCCGGGTGCCGGACCTGCTCGAAGCCCTGCGCCGCCGGGACGGCCTGCCACTCGACGCCTACTGGATCCCGACGGACGAGGTCGCGACAGCCGCACTGGACGCGTTCGACGGCGTCTGGCTCGTGCCCGGTGGCCCGTACGCCAGTGAGCGGGGAGCACTCACGGCGATCCGGGTGGCCCGGGAGCGCGGCATCCCGTTTCTCGGCACCTGTGGTGGCCTCCAGTACGCGGTGCTGGAGTTCGCCCGGGCTGTCTGCGGCCTGTCGGAGGCCGCCCACGCCGAGGTCGACCCGCAGGCCCCGGACCCGTTGATCGTGCCGATCGCCTGTGCGCTGAAGGGGCACGAGGGCGTCGTCCTGATCACGCGGGACTCCCTGGCCGAACGGGTTGTCGGCGCGGATCGCACGGTCGAGCGCTACTTCTGCTCGTACGGGATCAACCCGAGCCAGGTCGGCCCGCTGCTGGCCCACGGGTTGCGGTTCAGCGGGGTCGACGACGCGGGCGAGGCCCGCATCGTGGAACTGCCCGGCCATCCCTTCTTCCTGGCCACGCTGTTCCAGCCCGAGCTCGGGCCGGACACCAGCCGGCCGCATCCGATCATCCGTGGATTCGCCGAGGCCGCGGTCGCGCGGGCGGCCGCCCGCGTCACGGCACGCCGTCCAGGCTGATTCCGTTCGGCGGCACTGGGCGGCACAGGGGGCGGCGCAGTGCGGCGCGGGCCGGATTCCGCGTCGGCGGAGATGCGCCACGAGACGGGTGTGTTAGGGGCGGCGGCCCGGGGATGAGCGTCCTGACTGCATCTCGCGACGAGGCAGGAGGCACCATGGCAACCACGGTCCAGGAATCGATCGACGTCCATGTTCCGATCCGCACCGCGTACAACCAGTGGACGCAGTTCGAGTCCTTCCCCAACTTCATGGACGGCGTCGAGTCCATCGCGCAGCTCGACAACACGCACACCCACTGGAAGATCAAGGTCGGCGGCCAGGAGCGCGAGTTCGACGCGGCCATCACCGAACAGCTTCCCGACGAGCGGGTCGCCTGGAAGAGCACCGGCGGCTCGCAGCACGCCGGCGTGGTGACCTTCCACCGGATCTCGGCCGACGACACCCGGGTCACCGTGCAGATGGACTGGCAGCCCGAGGGGTTCGCCGAGAAGGCCGGCGCCGTCCTCGGCGCTGACGACCGCCGGGTCAAGGCCGACCTGCGCCGGTTCAAGTCCTTCATCGAAGAGCGGCAGACCGAGACCGGCGCCTGGCGCGGCGAGGTGCCCCGCCCGGACGCTGCCGGCGGCGCCCAGCAGTTCGACGCCCCCGCCGGCAACCAGGGTCACGGCACCCCCGCCGGTGGCCAGGGGCACGACGCGCCCGCCGGTGGCGAGGGCTACGGCACACCGGCCGGCGGACGGGGTTACGACACCCCGGCTGGCGGTCCGGGTTACGGCACCCCGGCTGGCGGTCCGGGTTACGGCACCCCGGCTGGCGGACGGGAGTTCGGGGACGAGGCGGGCTACACCGAGCCGCCCACGTCCGGCGACTCGGCTCGCAGCCAGGCCTACAGCGACGAGCCGGACCTCGGCGGCCCGCGCACGCCGGGCAGCCCCGCCGGCGGTTGGTGAGCCTCGCTTCTCCGGACGGCCGTGGGGCCGCGCCGCCGAGCGGCCGCCCCCGCCGCCGCCCCCCCCCGCCCGGGCACGACAACACC
>NZ_JALKFX010000002.1:18337-58031 GCF_023243045.1 Frankia sp. AgB32 | reverse complement strand
GGGGGGGGGGGGCCGGCGGCGCCCCGCGGCGGGGGCGCCGCCCCCCCCCCTCGTCCCGGGCGGGCCCCCCCGGCGCCCCGGCGCGGGACATGAAAACGCGGTAACAATCCCGCCCCCCGCGGGCCTGCCCACCGCCGGTCGGCATAGGTTCCGGTCATGCGGGATCTGCGCTCCCTGCCCAAGGGTCATCTGCATCTGCACTTCGAGCTGGGAATGCGGCCGTCGACGCTGGCCGACCTGGCCGCCGCCGCCGGCATCCCGACGCCGCGCACCACCGGCTTCAGCGAGTTCGGCGGGTTCAGCGACGTGATCGGCGGCATCCTGCCGGTGTTCCGCCAGCAGGAGGACTTCGAGCGGCTGGTCGACGAGATGGTCGCCGACGCGGCGGCCGAGGGCGTCGTCTACCTCGAACCCAGCTTCTGGCCGTACGCCCATCTCGGCGTCTTCGGCTCCGCCGAGGCGGCCTGGGAGGCGGTGCTGGCCCGGTCGGAGCTGGCCGCCGCCCGCCACGGCGTCACCGTTCGCTGGATGGCGGCCGTCGACCGGGTCTTCGACTCGTCCGAGCAGGCCGTCGAGGTGGCCCGCACGGCGCTGCGGTATGCCGACCAGGGCGTGGTCGGGCTCGGCCTGCACAACGACGAGAACGGCTGGCCGCCCGAGCCGTTCGAGGCCGCGTTCCGCGTCGCCGTCGACGGCGGCCTGCTGTCCACCCCGCACGCCGGTGAACTGGACGGCCCGGCCTCCGTTCGGGGCGCGATCGAGACGCTGCGCGCCGACCGGCTCCAGCACGGCATCCGGTCGGTCGAGGACCCGGCGCTCGTCGATCTGCTGCTCGAACGCGAGATCTGCCTGGACGTCTGTCCGACCTCGAACCTGCTGCTGTCGGTCGTGCCGTCGCTGGCCGCGCACCCGCTGCCCGAACTGTTGCGGGCCGGCGTGCGCTGCTCGATCAACGCGGACGACCCGCTGCTGTTCGGGCCCACGTGCCTGGCGGAGTACGAGCTGTGCCGCCGCGAGCTCGGGCTGTCGGACGAGGCGCTCGCGGCCTGCGCGCGCAGCTCGGTGCTGGCTGGCGCGGTTCCCGATCCGGTGCGCGTCGCCGCGCTCGCGGGCATCGATGCCTGGCTCGCGGATGCCGAGCCGGCCCCGTCCCCCGCGCCGTCGGCGATGCCCGTCAACGGCTGAGCCGCATGTCGCCCGCGCGGGGGCGCCGGGTCGTGATCGCCCCCGACTCCTTCAAGGGGTCTGCCTCCGCCACCGAGGCCGCCGCGGCGCTGGCGGCGGGCTGGCGGTCGCGGCGCCCCGGCGACGAGATCGTCGAACTGCCGGTCGCTGACGGCGGTGAGGGCACCCTCGACGTCTTCGCCGCCACGGTTCCCGGCGCGGTGCACCAGGTGGTGCGGGTGACGGGCCCCGACGGGCGCCGCCACGACGGCGCCTGGCTGGCGCTGCCGGACGGCGTCGCGGTGGTCGAACTGGCCCGGGTCAGCGGGCTGCCGCTGATGGGCGGGCCGGACCCGCTCGGCGCCCAGACCATCGGGGTCGGCCAGGCCCTCGCGGCCGCGCTGGCCAGCGGGGCCCGCGAGATCCTCGTCGCCCTCGGCGGCTCGGCGTCGACCGACGGGGGCAGCGGAGCCCTCGCCGCGCTCGGTGCCCGCTTCCTTGACGCCAACGGCGTGGCGCTGCCCACCGGTGGCGGCGCGCTGGTCGAGCTGGCCACAGTCGACGTGAGCCGGCTGCCGCCCCGTCCGCCCGGGGGGGTGCGCTGCCTCGTCGACGTCGCCGCGCCACTGCTGGGGGCGACGGGGGCCGCGGCGGTGTTCGGGCCGCAGAAGGGGGCGGGCCCCGAGGAGGTCGCCCGGCTGGACGCGGGGCTGCGTCGCCTGGCCGACCTGCTCGGCGGCGACCCGGCCGCGCCAGGAGCCGGCGCGGCCGGTGGCACGGCCTACGGTCTCGCCGCCGCCTGGGGCGCCGAGCTGGTGTCCGGACTGCGGACGATCACCGAGGTGGCGGGCCTGCCGGCGGCACTTGCCGAGGCAGACTGGTTGATCACCGGCGAGGGCCGCTTCGACCGGACCTCGCTTGACGGGAAGGTCGTCGGTGGCCTGCTGGCCCTGGCCCGCGACGCCGCCGTGCCGGTGCTCATCGTCGCCGGCCAGCTCGACGCCCCGCGGCCAGCGGGCGTTCGCGTCGACGTCGCGCTGGCCAGGCTCGCCGGCGGAGCCGACGCGGCCATGGCCGATCCACTGCACTGGCTGCGGATGGCCGGCGCGGACCTCGCCGCGCACGCTGGCGACGGCGGGCCGGGCTAGCGGTCTGGCGGGCTAGATGGTGCGGTTCATCCCGGTCAGGATCCAGCCGATCTTCTTCCAGGTGCCGGGGCCGCAGATGCCGTCGTCCGGGACGCGGCCGAACCACGGCGACGCGTAGCGCTGCAGTGAGGCCACTCTGGCGGTGGTGCGCGGGCCGAACACTCCGTCCGGTTCGATCCGGTTGGGGTCGCCGGTGGGCGACTCGTGGCCGAAGATGACGTTCAGCGCGTTCTGCAGCTCCACCACGTCCGCGCCGCGCGCGCCCTCCCGAAGGGTCGGGCGGCCGGCATAACGGTCCCGCGGGTCGATCGTCAGAGCGTTGTTGCCCAGTGACAGTGAGAGAATGTCGCGGCGGCGGTTAGCCCGAATGTCACCGGGACAGCTGTGGCCCCCCCACGCGGCCCCGCCCATGCGATGTGTACCGAGGCCGTACCCGTTCGGGGAATCGGCGATCTCTGCTTTCCAGCCGAACTCGTTCATGCCCCAGCGGAACAGTTCGGCCAGCCGGGTCACCTGGACGTCGGTGTAGTCCTCGGTCTCGAAGCCCTCGCATTCGCAGGAGATCCAGTAAGGATTTCCGGCGGCCTCGGCCCAGGCCCGCTGATCGAAGGGGACGTACTGCTCGAAGCTTCCCGACCTTGACAGCCACAGATGTGAACTGACCTGGCTGGCGGAGTTGTCGAACCAGGAGAACAACGATCCGGTGCCGACCTGGACATGGGCGATGAGGCCACGGGTGGGCTGCACCATGGTCCCCGAGGTGTTCCGCACCGGCCGCAGACGGGCCGGCGGGTAGAGGGTCGCCGCCATCGTCAGTGGCCCTCCGCTGCGTACGTGCCGTCACGCCGGGTTGTCGTCTGGAAAATCACGATGCCGGTTTGCTTCCTCTTGGCCGGTTGTGGTCGTATTCGTAATGTTGCACGAGTCGAACGTTGGCTGCGGGCAGATGTCGTCCTGGTGGTGAGTGTCGCGTTGGCGAGTGCTGGGTTGCTTTCTACCCGCCTTGCCGGGTTGGCCACGATACCGGGTTGGTTGATGTCGGCGTGTATCCGCTTCGGTCCGTATCGGGCAGGATGCCCACACCCGTCGGCCGCGGAACCTGTGAACCGCCAGTCGCGCTCGCGAGCGGACGGTCGTTGGCGCGGTGAGCGTTCATCCGGCGACCTTGGGTGCATATCGCCGGATGATGGCGGGCGGAGTTTGGGATAGACGCCCGACCTGGTTGCTTTCCGTGTCGGGATCAGTCATCGGATTAACTGCTTTCAGTGAGCCTGTGACGACGACCCACGCGGCGGCCTAGACTGCCGCCCTGTGCCCGGAGCCCGTGACGAGCCCGGAATTCGGGTGGATCCGGCGGCCGTCGACAGCCTCCTTCCGCCCGTCGTCCTCGTCCGCGGCCTGCCCCCGGCCGCGGTGCTCGACCTGCGGCGCGCGGTGTTCGTCGGGGAGCAGGGCGTCCCGGCCGAGCTGGAGCTCGACGGCCGCGATGCCGCCGCCGACCACGCTGTGGCCCTGGGTCCCGGCGGCGCCGCCGTGGCGACGGGCCGGCTGCTGGATCCGGACCCCCGCCGGGCCGGCGAACCGGGCGATACCGGTGCGGAGCCGGTCGGTGTCATCGGCCGGGTCGCCGTCGCCGCCGCCTGGCGCGGCCGGGGCCTCGGCCTGCTCGTCACCGCGGCGCTGCTGGAACGCGCGCGCGAGCGCGGCCTGGCGGCGGTGGAGCTGCACGCCCAGACCCGGGTCGCCGCCTTCTACGGCCGGCAGGGGTACCGCGTCGTCGGCGAGTCCGACGTGGAGGCCGGCATCGAGCACGTGTGGATGCGCCGCGACCTGGCACCAGGCCTGCGTCGGGTGCTCGACCGCGACGCGGCCGCCCTGCAGGACCTGATCGGGACGGTGTGGTCGGAGTACCCGGGCTGCGTTCTCGATGTCGACGCCGAGGAGCCCTGGCTGCGCGCGCCCGCCGCGGCGCACGACCCGCCGCCGGGCGGCCCGCGGCGGGCCATGTGGGTCATTCCCGCCGAGCCGGCCGGTCCGGAGTCGGCCGAACGCCTGCTCGCCAGCATCGCCGTGTGGGTTCGGCGGCCCGACCCCGGGACCGCGGGCGCCGGGGCGGCGCCCACCGCGGAGCTGAAGACGCTCTATGTCGCCGCGGCGGCGCGGCGGCGTGGGCTCGGCGCCACGCTGGTGCGCCGGGCGGAGCGGGAGGCGCGGCGGTGGGGCATCGTGGACCTCGGGCTGTGGACGGACACCCGTTTCACCGACGCGCATCGCCTGTACGGCCGGTTGGGTTACGTCGCCACCGGGCGGTCCCGCGACCTCCACGACCTTTCGGCGACCACCGAAATCGAGTATCGCCGGACGTTGCCGCCGGACCCGGATGCCCCGGGCGAGGGGAACTGCTGAACGCGGGTGCGGTGAACCGGGATGCCGGAACCGACCTGATGCGGATCATCAACCTGCCATGGCGATGCCGAATCACTCTCCGGGCGACGCGACACGATGGTCCCGATCGCCCCGTGATGCCTCAACGTACCGACAACCACCGCTATCCTGATGGCTGATTGCTGTTTTATTTACGGGAATCCCGCGCCAAAATATGGAAACGGGTGCTCCGCTCCCGTGCGGGCCGCTGTGCCGACGGTCGTTCCGCGGCAGGGTTCGAGAAGGAGGCATTCAGTGTCGTTTGCCGCATCGCCAGGACGGCCCGGCGGCAGGGGGCCGTCCGCCGTCAGTCCGCCGAACTCCGCCGACCGTCCTCCACAGCCCGCTCGCCGCCTGCGCCGCATGCGCTCCTCGTTCGTCGCCGCCAGCGTCATGGTGGCCGTGAGCGGGCTGGTCGCCGTGGGCGGCGCCGGGACCGCCGAAGCCGGTGGCGCGTCCTGGGCGAGCTGCCCGAGCAACCAGATCAGTTACGTCAGCGTCCCGCCGGAGCCGGGTCAGCCCTCCGGGGGGATGACCTACCTGCAGGGCGGCTACTACGCGCACGTGGCGCAGTCCTGGCCGCCGTCCACGGATCTGCTGTGCCGCACGGGACCTGGCCGCGGGCCGGCGGCGGGCGAGCCGTCCTTCCGGGTCGAGCACATGGGCTGCCCGGACGGCGTGGCGACCTTCGGCGTGCCGCGGCCCACCGGCGGTAACGGGTTCGGCGGGCCGCCGGTGAAGTGGGGATCGTTCCTGCCGCAGGGCTGGTACGACCTGTCGGATCCGGCTGTCGACCCGGGGTGGACCGCGGTCTGCTGGTCGCCGACGAACCGGACGAAGCGCGCCCCCGGCCCGGCGCCCACGCCGGCGGTCTCCCCGCCGCCAGCAGCCGCCCCGACCGGATCGACGCCCGTCGCCCCGGTGCCCGCCCCGGTGCCCGCTCCGGTCGCGGCGGTCCCGGCCAACACCGG
This sequence comes from Frankia sp. AgB32, assembly GCF_023243045.1. Classification (GTDB taxonomy): domain Bacteria; phylum Actinomycetota; class Actinomycetes; order Frankiales; family Frankiaceae; genus Frankia. Next base: position 52,324 of record NZ_JALKFX010000002.1, on the reverse strand, counting down.
GCACTGACCCACCTCGTCGCGGAAGCAGCCGCGGACGCGGAACGGAAAAGCAGCCGGCGCGGAACAGAAGTTGTCGCCCGACAGAAGTTGTCGCCCGACAGAAGTTGTCGCCCGACAAAAAACGCCGCCCCGCCGCCCCGGATGTTCGGCGGGCGGCGGGACGGCGACCTGCAGCGTCAGCTGCTACCAGCAATAACGACCACCAGCAATAACGACTAGTAGCGGTAGTGGTCCGCCTTGTAGGGGCCCTCGACCGGCACGCCGATGTAGTCGGCCTGCTGCTTGGTGAGCTCGGTGAGCTTGACGCCCAGCGCGCTGAGGTGCAGCCGGGCGACCTTCTCGTCGAGGTGCTTGGGAAGCACGTAGACGCCGACCGGGTAGGCCTCCGTCTTGGTGAACAGCTCGATCTGGGCGATCACCTGGTTGGTGAAGCTGTTCGACATCACGAAGCTCGGGTGGCCGGTGGCGCAACCGAGGTTCATCAGCCGGCCCTCGGCCAGCACGATGATCGAGTGCCCGTCCGGGAACACCCACTCGTCGACCTGCGGCTTGATGTTGATCTTCTCGATGCCCGGGGTCTTCGTCAGGCCGGCGATGTCGATCTCGTTGTCGAAGTGCCCGATGTTGGACACGATCGCCTGGTGCTTCATCGCGGCCATGTGGTCGGCGCGGATGATGTTGAAGTTGCCGGTCGTCGTGACGAAGATGTCGACGGTCCCGACGACCTCCTCCAGGGTGGTGACCTGGAAGCCGTCCATGGCCGCCTGCAGGGCGCAGATCGGGTCGACCTCGGTGACGATGACCCGGGCGCCCTGGCCGCGCAGCGCGTCCGCGCAGCCCTTGCCGACGTCGCCGTAGCCGGCCACGAGGGCGATCTTGCCGCCGATGAGGACGTCGGTGGCGCGGTTGAGTCCGTCGATGACGGAGTGGCGGCAGCCGTACTTGTTGTCGAACTTCGACTTCGTCACCGAGTCGTTGACGTTGATCGCCGGGAAGGCGAGCGTGCCGGCCTTGGCCATCTCGTAGAGACGGTGCACGCCGGTCGTGGTCTCCTCGGTCACGCCCTTGACGGAGTTCGCCGTCTCGGTCCAGCGGCCGGGGCGCTCGGCGATGGTGCGCCGCAGCGTGTCAAGGATGATCGCGTACTCCTCGACGTCCGAGGGGTCCGTCGCCGGCACGGCGCCGGCCGCCTCGAACTGCGCGCCCTTGTGGACGAGCAGGGTCGCGTCGCCGCCGTCGTCCAGGATCATGTTCGGGGCGCCGCCGTCCGGCCAGGCCAGTGCCTGGTCGGTGCACCACCAGTACTCCTCCAGCGTCTCGCCCTTCCAGGCGAAGACCGGCACGCCCTGCGGGTCGTCCTTGGTCCCGTTCGGGCCGACGACGATCGCGGCGGCGGCGTGGTCCTGCGTGGAGAAGATGTTGCACGAGACCCAGCGGACGTCGGCGCCGAGCGCCACCAGGGTCTCGATGAGCACGGCGGTCTGGATCGTCATGTGCAGGGAGCCCATGATCCGCGCGCCCTTGAGCGGCTGGCTGGCGGCGTACTCCGCGCGGGTGGCCATCAGGCCGGGCATCTCGTGCTCGGCGAGCCGGATCTCCTTGCGGCCGAACTCGGCCAGCGCCAGGTCCGCGACCTTGAACTCGAAACTCATTCTTCTCCTTCGACGCTCGGGCGGCTGCCGAGCCTGGGTGGCGGGTGTCTCGTCCCGGGAACCACCCGCCGGCGGCGGTGGCCGTACTGCGCCAACCCCGGAACACGCGTCCTGAGCGTGCCACAGACCGGCCTTGGAACGAAGACCGGTCCGGGCGCGCGAGAGCGCCGGCCGGTCACCACCGGCCGGCGCGAGGGCCGGTGTCCGGGCCCTCGTCGGCGCTCCGCGATGAGGCCGTTGAGCTGCCTAGACGGCGGGTGGTGAGGGCTCGCCGGCACCGGCGGCAGTGGCGCCCGCCCGGTCCTCGACACCGGGGATGCCTCGACCGTTCGCGCTACTCCCCGTTGCTGGATATCCGGTTTCATCCACATTTGTCGCTTGCTGACGCCCATGCGGACGATATACCCAGCCGTGTTCGTCGGCCCACACGAGAACGGGCGGCAGGATCACCAGCGCGGACAGCAGCGCGACCGCCACGTTCAACGCGACCAGCAGGCCGAAGTCGCGCAGCAGCGGCAGCGAGCTGAGCGCGAGCACGCCAACGCCGATGACGGCGGCCATCGCGGAGACCATGAACGCCCGGCCGGTGCGGGCGGCGGTCCGGTCCGCCGCCTGCCGCGGGTCGCGCCCATGGTTCCGTTCCTCCAGGTGTCGGAAGACGAGCAGAGTCGTGAACTCGGTGCATAATGCGATGATCAGTGGCCCGCTCACGGCGGTGAGCGGGCTCAGGTCGACCCCGATCAGCAGCGCGACGATCGAGCTGAGCCCGACCGCGATGAGCACCGGCACCAGCGACAGCGTCGCCCGCACCAGGTTGCGGTGCACCACCAGCAGCAGGACGAGAACGGCGAGCAGCGCGTAGTAGGTCAGCTCGGCCCGGTTGTGCTGGAAGCTCGCCACCAGGCCGGTGCCGATGACGGCCAGCCCGGACGGTGTGGCCCGGACACCGGCCGGCGGCCGGGTCTTCTCCCGGATGTCGGCGACGACCGCGGCCCGGCGCTCCAGCGAGCCCGAACCGGTCCGGAAGATGACGTTCAGCGCGTTGTGCTGGAGATTGACGGTGCTGCGCTGGATGTCGGGCGGCGCGACGGCATAGGCGGCGCGGATGTCCTGTCCGGTCGGCATGATCGTCGAGGTGTTCGGCACCTCCATCAGGTAGCTCACGATCGTCACCAGGCTGGAGGCGTCCACGAGGTCGCTGCGGTGCGTGTCGAGCTGGGTGTTGGCGAACCGCCCGACGAAGCTGGCGGTCGCGTCGTCGAACACGTTCGGCGTCTGCACGTAGACGCCGAGCTCGCTGGCCGAGCCACTGCGCGCGCGCAGCGTGTTGATGTCCTTGATGACCTGGCTGTGCTGGTTGACCCACTTCTCCGGGTCGGTCTGGATGGTCAGTCGGCCATCCGCGGCGATGCCGCCGGCGAAGATCGCCACCGCGGCGACGACCAGCGGGATGGCGGTGATCCGCGGCAGGCCGCCGAGCCGGATGACGAGCCGCCCGAGCGGGCCGTGGGTGTAGTCGCGCGCCGCGGTGGGCCGACGCCGCTCCCGGACGCCGAGCGTCGCGGCGAGCAGCAGCACGGTGGCGACGACGATGACCGGCAGGCCGAGCGCCAGCAGCGTTCCGAAGTCCCGGATCATCGGGACCTGGCTGAACTCCAGCGCCAGGAACGAGAGCACGGCGGCGACCGTCGCGACCGCCAGCGGCCAGCGCAGCCCCACCAGCGCGGCGGCGACCGGGCTGCGGGCCCGGTCGAGCTGGGCCTCCTCCTCGATCCGGCTGTGCAGCTGGACGGCGAAGTCGATGCCCACGCCGAGCAGGACGGGCAGGCCGGCGATCGTCACCACCGACAGCGGCACCCCGACGTAGCCGGCGAGACCGAAGGCCCAGACGAGTCCCACGGCGACCGCGCCGAGCGGCAGCAGCCGCCAGCGCACCGCGAACGCGGCCAGCAGCAGCCCGGCCATCAGCACCAGCGAGAGGGCCCCGAGGGTGAGGAACCCGCCGCGCAGGTAGTCGTTGATGTTCCGGAGCAGGACGGGCGCGCCGGTGGTCATCACCTGGGCGTGGTCGAAGGTCAGCCCCGCGGTGGCCTGCTCGACCACGCGGGCGCCGTCGCCCTCCTGGGTCAGCGACGAGTTGCCCCGCAGCCGAGTGACCATCTGCGCGGTGGACGTCGTCGGGAAGAACGGCTCCAGCGACCTGCGCACCGCACCGGTGTTGTCGTGCAGCAGGACGTCGACCCAGGCCGGGTTGTCGAGGGTCCGCCGCGCCGCGGGGACCGCGTTGATCCGCTGCAGGGTCCGCAGCGAGTCGGCGAGGCGGCGCTGCGCGGACGCCTTGTCGGGATCACGGCTCTGTGCGCGCAGCAGGATGCCGGCGGCCGGGCTGCTCAGCGCGTTGCCGCCCTGCCCGCGCACCAGGTTGTCGGTGAACTCCAGCGCGGTCAGCGGGGTGACCACGGACTCGATCCGCGGGTCGGCGTCGAGCTTCTTCTGCAGGTCCTGGAACTGCTTGACGTTGCGCGTGGTGAACAGGTCGGTGCTGTGGGATCCCGGCGCGACGGTGAACAGGGTGATCATCGCTTCGCCGCCGAACAGGGACTGGTACTCGACGTTGTCCCGGGCGATCCGGGAACCGCTGTCGAGGTAGTTGTCCTGGCTGGTGGTGAACTCCAGCCGGGTCAGCCCGAACCCGAGGCCGAGGGTGACGAGCAGCATCACCAGGGCGACCACGGCGGGTCGCCGGCCGGTGCGGGTCAGCCGCGCGCGAGGCGACGAGGTCGGGTCCGTTGTCGGCTCGGGACGGCTCGGCGAGTCGTCTGCTGAGCTGGTGCTGGGGGGCATCGGGCACGCTCCGGAGTCATCGATGGCCTCCGGACCGGCGCGAGCGCGGGAGATCCGAGGCCCGCACTTCTGGATGTATAACGCAAGTCACACTCGGGCGGGTACAGCTCCGGACTCTGATCCTTGGACGAACTCCGTACGAGACCACCTAAGTGCCATGAGTAGTCACTGACGGCGAACGCAGCCACTCTGAACACGTAACGCATCCGTGTCAACCTTTCGCTGGCCAACGGTGGTGCGGGTGACGGAGGCCTGACCGACCGCCTGTCGGAAGTCCGACAGGTCGGTCTCGTCGTCAGTTCTGCGTGGAGAAACCGATGGGTGTGGGTTCCCTGTCGTTAATGTCCGGGTAAGAAACGTGCTGCACAGGCCCGGATCGCCCGCCCTGCCCCAGTCGCGGCGGCTATGTGGTTGAGCGACATATGCCGAGAAGAGCGCGCCCGACTGAGCGCTATCTCACATGTCGTTCGCATCCGCCCTTACCGATCGGTCGGTAGGAACGAATAAGTGGTTAACGGGGCGTGTCGGCGCGGGGAGGCGCAGATGTTGCGGAGCCGCTCATGGTGAGCGCTACCGGCCAGGCGTTGTTCAACGCGCCAGCCCGGTCCGACCGGGTGGCCGGCGGCTCGGGCCAGGGCCACGGGCGCGACCGGGCGATCGCCCTGCTGCGTTCGGGCCTGTTCGTCGTCGGCCAGGTCGTGCTGCTGGCCTCGCTGTACGTGCTCTACGACCTCGGCCGGCACGAGGCCGTCGGGCGGGAGCCGGAGGCGCTGCACCACGCGCGCCGCGTCTGGGACCTGGAGCGGCTCTTCGATCTGCCGAACGAGTCGTCGTTGCAGGCACTGGCACTGCGGTCGACACATCTGCCGGAGTTCGCGAACCGGTTCTACATCGCGGTCCACTTTCCTGCGGCGATCCTGTTCCTGCTCTGGGTACTGATCTTCCACCGGCCCGCCTGGCGTCGGGTGCGGACGGTCATTGTCGCGTCCACCGGGGCGGCGCTGCTGATTCACATCGCCTATCCGTTGGCGCCGCCGCGCTTCCTGCCGCGGATGCTGCCGGACGTCGATCTCGTCGACACCGGGGCAGTCTTCGGACCATCGCCCTACGGGCCGCACGACACCGTGGCCAACCAGTACGCGGCCATGCCCAGCCTGCACATCGGGTGGGCGATCCTGGAAGCGTGGGGTGTCATCACCATCCTGCGCACCCGCGCCCGGTGGCTCGCCATCATCCATCCGGTGATCACGACGCTGGTCGTCGTCGTCACCGCGAACCACTACTGGATCGACGGCATCATCGGCGGGGCGCTCGTCGTCACCGCCGTGCAGCTCACCCGGCCCGAGGTGCAGGCCCGGCTGCGCCTGTGGGCGATCACGGCAAGGCTGCCCGTCCGCGGCCAGCCACTCGACCCGGTTGTCGCCGTCAGCGCGGTGGACAGCAGCCCGGCCGCGGCCGGGCTGCTGCCATCAGCCCGCCGGGACCGCGACCGCGACCGGGGGGAGGCGTCCGCGGCGCGGCGAAAGGTCACCGCGGCCGACGCGCCCGCGGCGGCGGAACGCGAGGTCCCCGCCGACTGACCGACCGACGACGGACTGGACCGGACTGGGCCCGGTCAGGACATCCGCTCCACGACCAGCGCCATGCCCTGGCCGCCGCTGACGCACATCGTCTCGAGGCCGATTGTCGTGTCGGTGTTACGTAGGCCGTTGACCAGCGTCGTCAGGATGCGCGCGCCGGTCATGCCGACCGGATGGCCCAGGGCGATGGCGCCGCCATGCACGTTCAGCCGGGCGAGATCCACGCCGAGCTGACGATAGGTGGGCACGACCTGCGCGGCGAACGCCTCGTTGATCTCGACGAGGTCAACGTCGTCGATCGACATCCCGGCCCGGGCCAGGGCACGTCGGCACGCCTCCACCGGGGCGAGTCCCATGATCTCCGGCGACAGCGCGCTGACTCCGGTCGAGACGAGCCGGGCCATCGGCGTCACCCCGAGCGCGCGCGCCCGGGTGTCGCTCATGATGACGATCGCCGCCGCGCCGTCGTTGAGCGGGCAGGCATTGCCCGCGGTGACCGTCCCGTCCGGGCGGAACACCGGCGACAGGGTGGCCAGGGTCTCGACGGTCGTGCCCGGCCGCGGCCCGTCGTCGCTGTCGACGACCGTGCCGTCCGGCAGCCGGACCGGGGTGATCTCGCGCTTGTAGAAGCCGTCGACAACCGCCCGCTCGGCGAGGTTCTGCGAGCGGCAGGCGAAGGCGTCCTGCTCGGCGCGGCTGATCCCGGTGAGCTGGGCGACGTTCTCGGCCGTCTGGCCCATGGCCATGTACACGTCGGGGAACTCGCCGAAGCAGCGCGGATCCGTCCACGGCGGGCTGCCGGCCAGGGCGCTCGCGGCCGTGCGTTCCTGGGCGGCGGCGTAGCCCGGGTTCTGGGTGTCCGGCAGGCTGTCGCTGTTGCCCCGGACGAATCCACTGATGACCTCGACGCCGGCCGCCACGAACACGTCACCCTCGCCTGCCCGGATGGCGTGCATCGCCATCCGGATCGCCTGCAGGGACGAGGCGCAGTAACGGGCCACGGTGGTGCCCGGAACGCCGTCCAGCCCGAGGGTGACGGCCACGACGCGGCCGATGTTGTGCCCCTGCTCGCCGCCGGGCAGCCCGCAGCCGACGATCAGGTCGTCGATCCCGGTGGGGTCCAGCATCGGCACCTGGTCGAGCGCGGCCCGCACGATCGTGGCGGCCAGGTCGTCCGCTCGCAGGCCACGCAACGAGCCCTTGAAGGCCCGCCCGATCGGTGATCGGGCCGTGGCGACGACAACGGCCTCGGGCACGGGCACCCTCCCGACACTCGGCGCCGTGTTCGCGGAACACGGACGCACCCGACCAAATGATCAAACCTTAGCGCGATGAGCCGCCACGGGTCGCGGGCCACGGGCAGCCGCCGGCGTGGGCCACCAGGCAGCGGCCTACCCTGCGATCAGCGGGCCGGGGACGATGCGGACGGACGACCTATGCGTTGTGGACCTGCTTCCGCCGCCGGCGCCGGCCTGCCGCCCGGATCGGCGGAGGACCTGCGCGGCCACGCCGCGACCCTGCGGCGCCTCGCGACCGAGCTGACCGCCGGGCCGCTCGGAATCGGGGCCGGAGCCCTCGCGGTGCTCCGAACGGGTGGTTCGCCGCTGCAGGCGCGGCTCGAGACCAGGCTCACCGGCTGGGCGCGCGCGCTCGACGCCGATGCCGAGGCGTTGCGCCGCCGAGCGGCCTGGCTGGACCGACTGGCCGCCGCGGAGTCAGGCGCGGGATCACCGCCGGTCCGGATGCCGCCGGTGGGGATGGCACTGGTGGGGAGCCCGCCGGTGGAGATGCCGTGCCTGGGGGCGGTGACCGCCGCGGAGCCCGGGTCGCGGGGGGCCGCGGCCGGTGTGATCCGACTCGATCCGATCGAGCTCGCCGCCTTCGCCACCCGGCTGCGCCGGGCCGGTCGCGCGGCGCAGGCGCTGCTGCGGGTTGTCGGCATCGCGGTGACCGATGCCGGGCGCGCCGCGCACCGCGCCGCCGTGACCGTTCCGGCGGACGTGGGGCTCGACGCCGCAGCGGCCGGGCGCGGGCTGCGGGCGGTCGCGGCGCAGGCGCCCGCGGTCGCCGCCGACCTCGAACGCGGACTCACCCGACTGGCTGCCGCGCCGATCCTGCGACCGGCGCGGCGCCCGGGCGGTCCCGAGCCGGCGGCGTCTGGGCTGGGCGAGTCCGGGCTGGCGGAGTCTGGGCTGGCGGTGTTTGGCCTGGCGGCGGGGCTCCTCGCGCTGCTCATGCCGGGTTCGGGCCGCGGGCGGCACCAATCCGCTGGTGGGGTGCCGACGGTCGCGGACCTGCGGACTGCCCGCGCGCGACTCGCGAGCCTGACCGGAGCCGAGCGGGCCGGTGTCATCGGCGCGTTGCGGGGCGATCCGTTGGTAGTCCTGGCCGCGCTGGCGGAGCGCCTGATGGCGTCGCTCGGGCCAGCCACGGTGTTGGTGGCCGCCGAGCTGGCTGGTCTCGCGGACGATCTGCTCGCTGGCGCCCCGCGGGCGATGGTCGCCGAACTCGTCCGGGTGCTGCCCTGGTTGGAGCCCGCGGCGCCCATTCCGACCGGCGACGGGCGGCCCGGCCCGGTGCTCGAGGTGGACCGATCGGGCGATCCCCTGGTGCTCGCCGGCGCCGCACCCGGCGACGTGGGGCAGGGCGGCGTCGCCGACTGCTACCTGGCAGCGGCCCTGATCGGCGTGGCGCACCAGAATCCCGGCCGGATCGCGGACGGGCTGCGCCGCAATCCCAACGGCACCGTCACCGTCACCCTCCATCCGGGTGGTGGCGGCGGGGTCGCCGTGACGGTCACCGCGACCCTGCCTGCCCGCCGCCTCCCGGGAACCGCCGGTGGTGGGCTCGATTCCGTCCAGGAACTCGCGATGGACGCCGACAACGGCGCGGACCAGCCGGAACTGTGGCCGGCCCTGTACGAGAAGGCGTACGCCCGCCTGCACGGTGGATATCCGCGGATCGGTTACGGCAGCGCCGCGGACGGACTGCGGACGCTCACCGGGCGTCCGGTGGGTCATCGCGACGCCGGCGGGTTCGCGGTCGCCGACCTCGCGGGGCTGCTGCGCGGGGGAGCGGCGGTCACCGTCACCACCAGGAGCCGCACCCGACCGGGTGGCCTGGCTGCCGCGCACGCCTATGCCCTGCTCGCGGTGGACGTCAGGGGTGGCCGGGTGCTTCTGCGCAACCCGTGGGATCCGCCGCCCGGCGAGACCAACGAGCGGTGGTATCCGTGGTCATGGGTGGTACCCGACGCCCGCACCGTCGCGTACGGCGCCACCCGCTGACCAGACCCGCGGCCAGCCATCTCAGTCCCGGCGAATGATCGCCACCGGGACCGGCGAGTGGATCATGCACTGGTGGCTCACCGAGCCCAGCAGCAGTTCGGTGAAGCCGCCGTGCCCACGAGCGCCCACAACGATCAGGTCTGCCTCCCGGCCGGCGGTCAGCAGCGCCTGCGTCGGCGAGCTCGGCACCACCCGGCGCTGGACGTCGAGGCCGGCGGGCAGCGCGGGGCGCACCCTGGCCAGCGTTTCGTCGAGACTGGCCTGGGCCTGGTCCTCCAGATCCTGGGTGATCTCGCCGGGCGAGGCGGCGAACGGCAGCGGCAGCGCCACGAGCCAGGCGTGCACGGCGATCAGCGCGACCCCACGCTGGTCGGCCTCCGCCGCGGCCCACCCCAGGGCGGCGAGGGAGTTCGGCGAGCCGTCCACGCCCACGACGACCGGCCGCGGCTCCCGACCCGGGGCAGGCCCCCGGGTGTCCCCGCGCGCGATCACGACCGGGGTTGGCGAGTGCACGGCCACCGACGTGCTGACCGAACCGACCCGCAGGCGGTGGAGCAACCCGCGGCCGCGGGCACCGACCACGATCATGCGGGCGCCGTACCCGACCGTGAGCAGCGCTTCGGCGCCGGGCCGGTCCACGACCTCCTCGGCCACCGCGGTCCGGGCGGTGGCCGGCGCGGTCGCCGTCACGGTCTGGTGCAGCATGTGCGCCGCCTGCTCCGCCAGGCCGTCCGCGGCCTCCCGCCGCGCCTGGCCCTCCCCCCCGGAGCCGATCCCGACGACCGCCCGCAGCCCGCAGCCTTGCCGCTCGGCCTCGGCGAACCCCCAGGCCAATGCCGTGCGGGAGCCCTCGGAGCCATCGACCCCGACAACGATGTCGTCGGTCATCCGCCACCTCCTCGGTGAGCAGGAGGATCCGCACCCGCCCGGGTCGATACCCCGTCGGCCGGATCCCGGAACTCGTCACGAGGCCTTTCCGGTGGCAGACGTCGGGCATCCGTTGCTGGTCAGGGGGGAGTGGATGTTGCGGCCCGGTCTGGACTGGCTGGGCGGAGGGTCGGAGTTGCCTGGGTCCGGAGGACGTCTCGGGACGGAGTTCCGCGCGTGGGTTATGCCGGTGGCGGCGCTACCAGAGCCAGCTCCGCCACACCTGATGCCGAGATGACCTTCCGTCCGTGGCGCGGGGTTGTGTGGGATGACGGGAGTGCGTCGGCCACCGGCCGCCGGCAGGCGATCATCGCCAGGTATCCACCGGGCTGGGATCTTCGCATTCCGGGGTAAGCCCGAACAGGGGGCGAACACCGCCGCGCGATGTCACCGGCGGGGAACCCGCTGTCGCCGATCTGCCGTGGTGGTGAATGTCATTGATTGGCGGGGCGGCCGGCGAGCCTGACCACGTCGGTCGTTTGTTGGTATTCCGTTACTACCGGACCCGGTCGCCGTCGACGGCCGTCGTGAATGTCGCTCCATTGTCGGGAGCGGCACTCGCGGGTCGTCGCGACGGGTTTACCCACGGGTGTGCGGGGCGGTCCGCGCGGGGATGAGAAAGGTCCTCTGTGGTGCTGCTCGGGAAGGCGCTCGACGGTAATTCCGGCGGTACCCGCGGGTTGCTTTATCACCGTTGGTCGCCTGCCGGTCGCCGACGGCCCGAACCTGATCGCCGGCCACGTCGTGGCGGCGCCGGAGGGCCTCCCGGCGGTCATCGGGCTCGGGTGGCCGGCGGGCGCACCGGAGGCGGCCGACCCGGCGCCGGACTCCGCTGGCGTTCGATGCTCGGCTGTGCCGGCCGAAGTCGGCGGTGGTTCCGCGAGACCGGCCTGGTCCCCAGGGGCGGTCGCCGGCTGGGGCCGGGAGACCCCGGGTTACGGGTGCGGCCGGGTCCGGGCCCGGCCGCCAGCAAGCTCGATCCGTAAGCGAGGGCAACCCATGTCCAGATGCTCACCCAGGCACCCTGGAGAAAATCTACAGAGAAACCTACTTCGCGCTCTTCAATCTCCTGCCGGAAGATTTTCCTTGCACCTGTCAATTGGTTATTCGATTCCGAGTGTGGCTTTATCGTGGTCCCTTTGCGTTCCATTTTGCTTTGCAGCAGTCATCGGCGGTTTGATGTTTCTGTCACACCACGACCACCCAACGGCAGTGATGGAGTCATGTCCTCTTCATGTGAGCGTGGTGGCTCCCCGCAGGAGCCCCTTGACCCGGTGCGGAGTACGGTGCCTGAACAGACGTCGACCCGCCCACGACCCATCGATCCCGTTCCGGTGGGTGTGATCCCCGAACAGCCGGCCGCGACCGCGTCAGATCCGGGCAGTCCGTCACCATCGAGTGACCCAGCCCAGGGAAGGAGGCACGTGTCGCCGGACACCATCCAGCTCACCCTCCCCGGTGCTCTGGTTTCGGTTCGGGCGGCACAGGAGCCGGGAACCCTCATCGCCGACCGCGGCGGCTGGCAGCGGGCGGTGCTGCGGGCGCCGATGCCCTCCGCGGCGAAGCTGGTCGCCTGCACCCTCGCGTGCCACGTCGCGCAGGCGCCGCCGATCGTGCCCTCCGGCGCGGCCGTCAGCGGTCCCGGCCTGCTCACCCTGATGGAGCAGACCGGCTACAGCCGGACCCACGTGCAGCGTCAGGTCTCGCGGCTGCGGCGGGAGGGTTGGTTGACGACGGTCGCCCGCCCGGCCGCCGGCCGGACGACCAGGTTCGCCCTGACCATTCCCGACTCGGCCGTCGAGGCCGGCCTCGTGCGACTCGTGGAATCCCCCGAGACCGCGAACCCGGCCGGGACCGCCGACGCGACTGCCGCGGGCGGTAGTTCGCCCCGACGCCGGGCCCGACGCTCCCGCGCCGGTGCACACGCCAGGACCGGGACGCGTCGGCGCAGCCGCGCGATGGCGACGGTGGGCGGCGACGCGGCCCGTGACGACAGCGGCATCGTCGTCGACATCGTCCCGTCGAGGCGCTCCTCCTCCCCGGACAGCGCGCAGGGCAACCCGCCGCCTGACGGCCAGCGGACGCAGGACGTCCCGCCGGGCGATCCGCAGCCGCGCCCGGCGGAGTACGCCGACCAGCCGGCCGAGGGCGACCGGCTCGGCGCCGCCGACAGCGTCACCGTCGGCAACCCGCACGCCGACTCGTCGGCACCCGCCGGGCCCTCGGCACCCGCCGGACCCACGGCCTTCGTCGGCACGCCCGCCGCCCCACCGAGCGCGGTGCCTACGCCGGCCTCACCGCCCGCGAGTCAGCCCGCGCCGTTCATCGAAGCCTCGCCGTCCGTCGACTCCCCGCCGGTCGACTCCCCGCCAGTCTGGTCAGGGCCAGCCGGGTCGGGATCTCTCGGGTCGGGGTCTCTCGGGTACAGGGCGGCGCCCGGCGCCGGGCCCGACGAGCGCGACCCGGTGACCGACGTGCCGGAGCCTGTCTCCGCCGAGCGGGATGACGCTGCCGACGACCCCTCGGCGCCCACCGTGCCGCTGCCCCCGCCGCCGCCGGCCCCGATGACTCTCGCGGCCACCCAGGTGATCAACGTGCTGGCGAACGCGATGCGCCGGCCGACCTCCGACTACCTGGACATCTTCGGCAAGCTCCAGGTGATCTTCGGTGGGGACGACTGGGATCCGGTGACGCTGGCGCTGCATCTGGTCCACATCATCAGTACCGGTGTGCTCGTCGGCGACGGCGACGAGATCGACAACCTCTCCTGGCGGCTCGACCGTCTCCCCCGGTCGTCGGCGGAATGCGGGTGCCGGTCCTGCCTGGAGCGACGGGCCGATCAGCTCCGCGAGCCGGCGTCCGCCGGGGCGGCACCGGCCCGGACCGGCGGCCCCCGGTCGAGCGCGACCAGGCCGAACGGATCCCGACCGACCGCGCGGCCGGAGACACCACAGACCGAGGCCCGGCCGGTGGAGATCCCGCGGCCGCCCCTGGAGGCGATCGAGCGGGCGGCCCGCGCGGCCCGCGAGGCGCGGGCACGCGAACACGCGGCGGCGGGTGGCGCGGCCTGAGGCAGCCCGTCCCGCGGCGAGCCCCAGCGGAACGCGCACCGCCGCGGCGAGCTGAGCCGCTGCCACCCCCGGCCCTCGCCGTATTGCGTTGCCCGGCAGGCGGCCCATCATGGGGTGGGAGCTATCGACGGCGACAGGTGGCGGGCATGGCAGTGGGTGCACCTGTAGACGGTCCTGACGACGCCGATGTGATCGTCGTCGGTAGCGGCTTCGGTGGCAGCGTCAGTGCGTTGCGGCTGGCGGAAAAGGGCTATCGGGTCCTCGTCGTCGAGGCGGGCCGCCGGTTCACCCCGGACACCCTGCCGCGCACCAACTGGCACCTGCGGCGCTACCTGTGGCTGCCGCGGCTCGGCTGCCACGGCATCCAGAAGATCACCTGGCTGGGCCGTGTTCTCGTGCTGTCGGGCACGGCGGTCGGCGGGGGTTCCGTCGTCTACGCCAACACGCTGTACCGACCGCTCGACGCCTTCTACACCGATCCGCAGTGGCGTGACATCACCGACTGGCGGGCCGAGCTGGCGCCGTACTTCGACCAGGCCGAGCGGATGCTCGGCGTCACCGCGAACCCGACGACGACCTACGCCGACGAGGTGTTCCGCGAGGTGGCGCGGGACATGGGGGTCGCGGCCAGCTACGCGCCGGCGCGGGTCGGCGTGTTCTTCGGCCGCGAGGGCCGGCAGGAGCCCGGGGTGCGGGTGCCGGACCCGTACTTCGGTGGGGCCGGCCCCGACCGCACGGGCTGCGTCGAGTGCGGCGAGTGCATGACCGGCTGTCGGCGGGGCGCCAAGAACACCCTCGACCGCAACTACCTGTGGCTGGCTGAACGGGCCGGCGCCCGCATCCTGCCCGACACGACGGTGACGGCGCTACGGCCCCGGCCGGACGGTGGCTACGAGGTCGACGTCGCCCGCACCCCGGGCCTGGGCCGGCGCGACCGGCGGACGCTGACGGCGGGCCAGGTCGTCCTCGCCGCGGGCACCCTCGGCACCCAGCGGCTGCTGCTCGCCGCCCGGCAGCGGGGTGACCTGCCCGCGCTCTCGCCCCGGCTCGGCGAACTCACCCGGACGAACTCGGAGTCGATCCTCGGCGCGACCCGCTACCGCCCCGACCGCCGGGTCTCCCGCGGGGTGGCGATCACCTCGTCGTTCTACCCGAACAGCCACACCCACGTGGAGCCGGTCCGTTACGGGCGGGGGAGCAACCTGATGGCGCTGGTCAGCGCGCCGATGACGGACGGTGGCGGCCGGTCGCCGCGCTGGGTGAGGTTCCTTCGCGGGCTGCTCGCGCACCCGCATCACGCGCTGGCCACCTGGCTGCCGTGGCGGTGGTCGGAACGAACGATGATCATGTTGGTGATGCAGTCGCGGGACAACTCGCTGACCGTGTCCCTGCGGCGCGGCCCGTTCGGCCTGCGCTGGCTCACCAGCCGGCAGGGCCACGGCGAGCCGAACCCGTCGTGGATCCCGGCGGGTAATGACGCGGCCCGGCGGCTCGCGGCCCGGCTGGGCGGCTACCCGGGCGGTTCCGCCAGCGAGGTCGCCGACATCCCGATGACCGCCCACATCCTGGGCGGCGCGTCGATCGGCGCCGACCCGACCACCGGCGTGCTCGACCCCTACCAGCGGGTCCACGGGTACGACGGGCTGCACGTGGCCGACGGCGCGGCCGTCTCCGCGAACCTCGGCGCCAATCCTTCGCTGACCATCACCGCGCAGGCGGAACGGGCGATGGCGTTCTGGCCGAACCGGGGCGAACCGGACCCACGGCCGCCGCTGGGCGAGCCGTACCGCCGGGTCGAGCCCCGGCCGCCGGCCTGTCCGACGGTGCCGGCGGGAGCCGTCGGTGCCTACCGGGTGCCCGCCCCGGAGCCCACCCGCTACGCGTAGTTCCTGGCAGGCGGGCGCCGGGGTCACCCACGGGCTCAGCGGGGTCGGCTGGGCTCCCCCAGGGAGGTGTCCACGCCGGGCATCTCCTCCAGGCTGTTCGTCGAGGACTGCAGGCGCTCGCCGAAGGCGTCGCGGGCGAGGGGGTCGCCGGTCGGCGCGGGCGTCGCGGTGATCGGCTCCTGGTCGTCCTTCGCCGACAGGTACCGCCGGGCCGCGATGGTCCCCGCCGCGCCCAGCCCGAGCAGGACCAGCGTCAGCAGGCCCCGCCGGCGGTGGCGGTGCACCCGGGCGAGCTTCGTCTCGGCCTTCGTCAGCCGCTTCTCCAGGATGGCCTGGGCCTTGTCCGCCTCGGCGCGCGCCTTGCTCTCCTGCGCGACGGCCCGGCGGGAGCGCTGCCGCTCGGCGCGCAACTCGGCGGCGGCGTGGGCGCGCTCCGCGGACAGTTCCGCCCGCGAGCGGGCCTTCTCGATCTTCCGGCCGGCCC
The DNA here is from genome assembly GCF_023243045.1 of Frankia sp. AgB32. GTDB lineage: Bacteria > Actinomycetota > Actinomycetes > Frankiales > Frankiaceae > Frankia. The sequence continues at coordinate 36,593 of NZ_JALKFX010000002.1, read as the reverse complement.
GGCCAGAGACGGCGACGGCCTTGCCCGTCGCCTTGCCCGCGGCCTTCCCGGCCGCCTTGCTCGCCGCGCGTTGTGCCGAGGCCCCGCCGCGAGCGGTGGAACTGGACGCGTCGGAAATCCTGTGTGCCACCGATGCCCCGGCGTCCCTGGTGGCCGAGGCGGCCGTGCCCGCGGTCTCCCCGGCGATGTTCGCCGCCCGGTACGCGACGGTGCCGGCCCGGTCGGCTGCGTGGCGCGCGGCGTCCGACAGCCCACTGACCGGCGTTGTATCGGTGACGTGCGAAATGCGGTCCTTCAGGTTGGAGCTCATGGCGTCCCTTTCTGGGGCCGATGATCGTGTGGCGGGTGGACGGGCGGTCAAGATCTGTGCAGTGTGCCGTACCCCGAGCACGGCCCTCTCCAACGCGCGGACGCCCCGCAGGTGTGTCACGCCGACCTGCGTGACATGCCTGAGCTGCGCCGGTGCTGGTCACGCGGCGTCGCGTCGACGCGCCATCCCGGAACGCCCGTGCCCATCGGCGCATACGATCGGGACCGGCCCGGGTGCCGTCTGACCGGACAACGACCCCAGACCTGGAGAGAAGAGAGACTCATGGCCGAGGAGCTGTACGCGACGTTGCGGACGACTCAGGGGGACATCAAGATCGAGCTGTACCCCAACCACGCTCCCAAGACGGTGCGCAACTTCGTCGAGCTCGCGACCGGTACGCGCGAGTGGCGGGACCCGAACACCGGCGCGACCCAGACGGGGACCTCGCTGTACAAGGGGACGGTCTTCCATCGCGTGATCGATGGTTTCATGATCCAGGGTGGTGACCCCCTGGGTACCGGGACCGGCGGCCCGGGCTACAAGTTCGCCGACGAGTTCCACCCGGACCTGTCGTTCAACCAGCCCTACCTGCTCGCGATGGCGAACTCCGGGCCCGGGACGAACGGCTCGCAGTTCTTCATCACGGTCTCGCCGACCGCCTGGCTCACCGGCAAGCACACCATCTTCGGTCGGGTAGTCGAGGGCTCGGACGTCGTCGACGCCATCGCGAAGGCGCCGACCGGTCGCAACGACCGGCCGAAGACCGATGTCGTGATCCAGGAGATCGACATCGACCCGAAGTCGGCCTGACCGGTCCGACCCGGACCTGACCCGGAGGTGAGAAGTTGACCGCGTCACCACCGGGGACGCCTGGTTCGGCCGGCGAGCCGGACCAGGCGGGTACAGGTTGGCGACCCGACGTCGGTCCGCCGTCGGACCGGTCGGGCTGGGTTCCGCCGCCCTCCGGCGGTGGGTCTGCGCCATCAGGCGGTGGGCCTGCGCCGACCGGCGGCGGGCCGGGGCCGGGCGCCTCGGCGATTCCACACTGCTACCGGCATCCCGACCGGGAGACCTATGTCTCCTGTCAGCGCTGCGGTCGGCCGATCTGCCCGGACTGCATGCGTCCGGCGGCGGTCGGGTTCCAGTGCCCGGAGGAGGGCGCGACGGGCGGCTCGGGGCGGGCGCCCCGCGAGGCCCGCACGGTGCTCGGCGGCCGGGTCCGGACGGCCCAGCAGGCGCTGGTCACCCAGCTCCTCATCGCGGCCTGTGTCGTGGCCTACGTGTTGCAGGGCGCGCCGGGGATCTCCGGTGGCAGCAACAGCAACCAGTTCACCAACGACTACGCGATGATCGGCTTTCGCATCGCCGAGAACGATCAGTACTACCGCCTGCTGACGGCAGCGTTCCTGCACGCCGGGGTGCTGCACATCCTGTTCAACATGTACGCGCTGTACCTCCTCGGTTACCAGCTTGAGGCGATGCTGGGCCGGGCCCGCTACCTGGGGCTGTTCGTGGCGGGTGCGGTGGGCGGCAACACGCTGAGCTACCTGCTCGGCGGGCTGTCGACGGCGTCGGTCGGCGCGTCCACCGCGATCTTCGCCTTCTTCGCCGCCTACTACGTGATCGCCCGGCGGCTTCGGGTCGACTCCCGGCAGATCCTCATCGTGCTCGGGATCAACCTGGCCATCACGTTCTCGTTCAGCAGTATCGACAAGTGGGGCCACATCGGCGGCCTCGCGGTCGGCGCGCTGGTCGGGCTGATCTACGCCTACGTCCCGCGACGGTTCGCCCTGGCGCAGGCCGGCGGCGTGGTCGGGATCGTGGTGCTGCTGTTCGTCGCCGCGGCCGCGAAGTCCGCCGCGCTGGTCTGACCGGGCGGTCGCCGGCGCCCGCCGCCGGTGGACCGGTGGTCAGCCGAGGCTGCGGCGCAGTTCCTCGACGCGCTCGGCGACCGGGCCCGGGTCCGTGCCCAGCTGGCGGCGGGTCAGCAGGATCGGGCCGTCGATCGTCTCCACCTCCAGGGTGCGCAGGTGCACCGCCCGGCGGTTGTGGGTGAGGGTGTCGGCGCGCACCCCGACCACGGCCGCCCACGGCAGGTGACGGCGGCGCAGGCCGTCCACCAGGTCGACGCCGTCGGCGTCGACCCGCAGCGCGGGCCGGGCCAGCAGGTCCCGCCCGGCGAGTGCCCAGAGCCCCCCGGCCAGCACCCCGACGAGCAGCCGCCCGGCGGCGTCGAGCGAGCCCACCCGGTCGGCGAGCGGCCCGACCGCGGCGACCAACGCCGCCACCAGGCCGGCGAGGGCATACAGGCCCACTCGCCACAGCGGCGGCGACCAGGTGGTCGGCGCCGGTGGCGGGCCGGCGTGTGGTGGATCCCCGGCTGCGGCGAACGGCGTGGGCATGTCTCCACGCAACCACACCGCGCCGGCCAACCGCAGCCGCTCCGGAGGCATCGGCCCGGCCTGGGATCGGCGCCGACTTGCCTGGACGGCGCGGTGCTTGCACCATGCTGCTAAACGGCTACGCTTCGCTATCTCATCGGTACTCATGGTGTCGTTCGTAGGGTGGCGATGGCGTGACGCAGTCCTTTTTTCCGCAGGGGGATCGGGTGGCACACTCGCCGGTGCGACGCAGCGGGGGCAGCCCCTTCCCACCCATCGCCGAATACGGGTTCCTCTCCGACTGCGAGACGTCGTGCCTGGTGGCGCCGAGCGGCAACGTCGAATGGATGTGCGTGCCCCGGCCGGACGCGCCCAGCGTCTTCGGCTCGGTGCTGGACCGCTCGGCCGGCGGCTTCCGGTTCGGGCCGGACCGCACGCAGATCCCCGCCGGCCGCCGCTACCTGCCCGGCACCAACATCCTCGAGACGACCTGGCAGACGCCCAACGGCTGGCTGATCGTCACCGACTGCCTGGTCGTCGGCCGCTGGCACCGCACCACCCAGCGGTCCAACACCCATCGGCGCACGCCAAGTGACTGGGATGCCGACCACGTGCTGCTGCGGCTTGCCCGCTGCGAGCACGGCTCGGTCGACCTCAGCCTCGTCTGCGAACCGAACTTCGACTACGGCCGGCAGGCCGAGTCGTGGGAGTACGAGGCGGACGACTACTCCGCGGGCGTCATCCACCACGGCGGCACGAATGTCACCCTGCGCGTGCGCACCGATCTGCGGCTCGGCTTCGACGGCCGGCGCGCCCTGGCCCGTACCACCCTGCGGGAGGGCGACACGGCGTTCGTCGCCCTCACCTGGCGGCCCGAGGACCCACTGCTGCCGAACACCTACGAGCAGGCCTGCGCCGCCGTGGAGCGAACCACGGAGTTCTGGCGCCAGTGGCTGTCGCGGGGGGTGTTTCCGGACCATCCGTGGCGGCGCCACCTGCAGCGCAGCGCGCTGGCGCTGAAGGGACTGACCTACGCGCCGACCGGCGCCCTGCTCGCGGCGGCCACCGCCTCGCTGCCGGAGACCCCGCAGGGCGAGCGGAACTGGGACTACCGCTACAGCTGGCTGCGGGACTCCACCTTCGCGCTGTGGGGTCTGTACACGCTCGGCCTGGACTACGAGGCGAACGACTTCTTCTCGTTCATCGCCGACGTCGCCGAACACGACGACGACGACATCCAGGTGATGTACCGGGTGGGCGGCGAGCCGCGGATCGAGGAGGAGATCCTCGGTCATCTGTCCGGCTACGAGGGCGCGTCACCGGTCCGGGTCGGCAACGCCGCAGCGCTGCAGCGCCAGCACGACGTGTGGGGTGTCGTGCTGGACTCGGTGTACCTGCACACCAAGTCGCGCGACTACCTCTCCGAGCGCCTCTGGCCGGTGCTGGCGCGCCTCGTCGAGGCCGCCGCCGCGCACTGGCGCGAACCGGACTGCGGGATGTGGGAGGTCCGCGGCGCCCCGCAGCACTTCACGGTGTCGAAGATGATGTGCTGGGTCGCGCTGGACCGCGGCCGGCGCCTCGCCCAGATGCGCGGGGACGTGAAGACCGCCGCCCGCTGGAAGGCCGTCGCCGAGGAGATCCACGCGGACGTCTGCGAGCGCGGCGTCGACCATCGCGGCGTGTTCACCCAGTTCTACGGCTCGACGGCGCTGGACGCGTCGCTGCTGCTGATTCCGCTGCTTGGCTTCCTGCCGGCCTCCGACGAACGGGTGAAGGCCACCGTCCTCGCGATCGCCGACGAGCTCACCGAGGACGGCCTGGTGCTGCGCTACCGCACCGAGGAGACCGACGACGGCGTGACCGGGGTCGAGGGCGCCTTCCTGATCTGCTCGTTCTGGCTGGTGTCGGCGCTGGTGGAGATCGGTGAGCTGACCCGGGCCCGGCAGCTGTGCGAGCGGCTGCTGAGCCTGGCCAGCCCGCTGGACCTCTACGCCGAGGAGATCGACCCGCACAGCGGTCGCCATCTCGGCAACTTCCCGCAGGCGTTCACCCATCTCGCCCTGATCAACGCGGTGATGTACGTGATCCGGGCGGAGGATGCCGAGGCGTACGCCCGGCCGTCGCCGACCAGCTGAGCGGCTTTCCGTCCCCCGGCGGAGCTGGACCGTTAACGTGTGGTCCGTGGCCAGCCTGGAGGTTAGGGACAGTCGAGTCGAGGTCGTGCTGAGCGGCCTGGAGCGGATCGGCGCGCTGCGCGGGGATGTGTCCGTGGCGCTTGACCAGGTCCTCGACGTGCGCCCGGCGCCGGAACCGTTTGCGGAGCTGCGCGGATGGCGGCTGCCCGGTACCGGCCTGCCCGGGGTGATCGCGCTGGGTACCTGGCGCTCCCGGGGCGGGAAGGACTTCGCCGCCGTCTATCGCGGCCGGCCGGCGGTGGTGATCGAGGTTCGGCCGGGCGGCGAGTTCCGCCGGCTGATCGTCGCCGACGAGCACACCGAGGACACGGTCTCCCGGCTGCGTACCGCGGTCCTCGCCCGCTGACGCCGCCCGCCCTGTCGCTCGGCCGTCACGCTCTGGCGGCGGCGGGGCCTGAACGTCCGCTTTGTTCGGCGACGTCGTGGGAGAGGCTCCCGCTGTCTCTTCCACAGGGGTTCGCGTCCTGATTTGTCCCTGTGGAAGAGACAAGAAGCCCCGCTCCCACGCACGTCGGCCGCGAGGAAGTCGGCCTGGGCGGGGTCGGTTCACCCACCCGGACGGCCAGGGAAGCCGGTCGTCTCCTTGAACGGGGAGGTTCCGGGAACCAGTTCACGATCGGCCGTCATGGGTCTGCTACCCGGCGGATCTGGGCGACCGGGCGATATCCACACTTGTGGACAACGGTTGTGGATAGATGACAGCCGTGCAAGTTCCATCGACGCTGGTCACGGAGCCGGCTCCGACGGCGGCAGGGCACGGCGGCGCCGTCCGGCGCCTCCCGGCCGCCCGAACCTGAACGCATTCCAAAGGAGCGAGGCTAGCGCCACTGGGTTGACACTGCCAGTCCAACGACGACGAAGCCGAACCCGATGAGGATGTTCCAGCCGCCCAGGTTCTCCATGCCCAGCACTCCCCCGTTGGAGAAGTAGTAGACGAGCAGATAGGCGATGCCGATCGCGAAGAAGACCAGAATGAGGCCGCCGAACCAGGGCGGGGACGGCGGGCGGGCACGGCGGGTCTGGCTGCCCGTGCTCGGCGTCTGCTTCTTCGGCTTGCGGCGTCGTGACTCGGGCACTGCGGTACTCCTCGGCTGACGGCGCGTCTCGGTGACAGCGCGTCTGTGCTGGCTGTGCGTCTGTGCTGGCTGTGCGTCTGTGCGGCTGTGCAAGCTGTGCGGCTGTGCAAGCTGTGCGGCTGTGCGCGGCTGGCTGTGCGTGGGCGACAGATGATGGCCGCCGCCACGCCCGGTGCGACGGGGGCCGTCTCGTGTTGGGCACCAGCGTAGACAGCCACCGGTCGGACCCGCCGGCTGCGTACCGGCATTCGGGATTCGCGCCGTGGACCCGGGGGGCTTTGCTCGCCCGTGGGGGAGCGCCGCTGTCCGTTCCGCGTAGCCTGCGGCGAGAGGCGAACGGGTCCGACGCGGCGGACGGCTCGCCCGACCGGGTTGGCACGGCATGCCTCGACCGCCCGGCGATCCGCCGACCGAGCGGACGTGCACCGACCAGCACGCCGGAGGGAGGCCAGCGGCCGTGGCGTCCGGCGCGGGTCCTGACCGCGACTCCCTCGGTGCGCGGGTGTCGCGCCGACCATGGCGTGCCTGCGTCGTCGGGGCGCTGTTCTGCTGCGGTCTGCTCGCTGGTGGCGCGGGTGCGCACGCTGGCCCCTTCTCATCCGGGAGCGGTCGGGGCGACGCCGTTCTCGGCCCCGGCGGGGTGCCGCAGGTCGTCGAGGCCGAGTCGGCCCGGGTGGCCCGCGCCGACGCGCTGCGCGCCGACGCGCTGCGCGCCGACGCGCTGCGCGCCGCGGCCCGCCGCGCGGCGGCCGGGCCGGCCACTCCGACCGCGGGTGCCGGCGGCGCCGGGGCGGCGGACGCGGCGGCCAGCGGGCTGGTCGAGGAGCTGGCCGGGCCGGCGGGTCGGGCGGCGGTGCACGGGCCGGCCGTGACCGTCGAGCTGAACGACGCGCCGCCGGCCAGCCGTCGTGGTCCCTTCCCGCCGGGCGTGCGGGCGCCGGCACCGGACGACCTCGTCGTGCACCAGCAGGACGTTCAGGCCGTCGTGAACGCCCTGTGGGCGGGCGGCGCCGAGGCAATGACAATCATGGATCGACGGGTCACCGCGCAGACGGCGGTGCGCTGCGTCGGCAACACGCTGCTTCTGCACGGCGAGGTGTTCTCCCCGCCGTTCCGGATCACCGCGATCGGCGGGATCGCGGCGCTGCGGACCCGACTCGGAGACGATCCGCAGGTGCGGATCTACCAGCAGTACGTGGCCGCGTACGGATTGGGGTACCGGGTCACCGAGGTCGCGGACGCCCGTCTGCCCGCCTACGACGGTCCGCTGACCCTGCCGTCCGCCGTCGGCCGCTGACCGCGCGCGGCGCGACGGCGCTGCGGCGCACCGGTGTGTGCGCCGCGGGTCGGGTCAGGCGAAAGCTGCTGCCCGCAGCGTCTCGACCTCGGCGGACAGCTCGGGCGCGAGCCGGCGGGCGGCACCGCCGTCGCCGCACTGCTCCAGCCAGCGGGCGAGGATCAGATGGCCACCCTGGGTCAGCACCGATTCGGGATGGAACTGCACACCCTCCAGCGGCAGTTCGCGGTGGCGTAGCGCCATCACCACCCCGCTGTCGGTGCGGCCCGTCACCTCGATCTCCGGCGGGAGGGTCCGCTCCTCGACGGCGAGGGAATGGTAACGGGTCGCCGTGAACGGCGACGGCAGGTCGGCCAGCACGCCGACCTGGTCGTGGCGGACCAGTGAGGTCTTGCCGTGCAGCAGTTCCGGTGCCCGGTCGACCGTCGCGCCGTAGGCGACTGCGATCGCCTGATGCCCGAGGCACACACCGAGCAGCGGCAGGCGACGCTCGGCGCACGCCCGCACCATCGGGATGCTCACCCCGGCGGCCTCCGGCGTGCCCGGGCCGGGGGAGAGCAGGACGCCGTCCACGCCGAGGTCATCCAGCTCGGCCGGCGTGACCTCGTCGTTGCGCCGGACGACGCACGTGGTCTCCAACTGGCCGAGGTACTGCACCAGGTTGAACACGAACGAGTCGTAGTTGTCGACGACCAGGATCCGCATCAGGTTCCTCCTTCCCGACTCAGCGGCTCGACGACTCAGCCTTCCTAGGTGCCCTGTCTGGTGGTGCCGCCACCGCCACCGCCACCGCCACCGCCGGTGCCGGCACGTGCTCCGCCACCCAGGCCGAGCGAGCCCGTCGAGGCCGACGCCGACGGGGTCGGGTTGGCCGTCGCCGACGGGGTCGGAGTGTTCTCCGCTGGCTGGGTCGGCCCCTGATCGGCCGGCTGGGTCGGGCTGGCACTCGGCGGCGCGGTGGTCTGGACCTGAGCAGCGACCGACAGTGTGACGGTCGACCCGCGCGGGACGTTGCCGCCGGAAGGCGACTGGTCGACGACGGTTCCGGGGGCCACGTTGTTGTTCGCCACGGACTGCTGGGTGGCCTTCAGGCCCCACTGGCCGAGCAGGGCGACGGCGCTGTCATAGGAACGATTGGTCACGCTCGGCACGTTGACGGTGGTGCTGACCACGTTCAGGGTCACCGTGGCGTTGGGCTTCACGGCGCTGCCGGCCTGCGGGTCGGTGCTGTCGACCGAGCCGACACGGTGGCTGGTCGCGTTGTAGAACTGGGTCGAGGTCGGGGTGAGGCCGAGGCCGCGCAGTTCCTGCTCGGCCTCGGCCTGCGCCTTCCCGATGATGTCCTGGGGGATGGTGACGTCGCCGGCGGCCTTGCCGACCGACAGGGTGATCGTTCCGCTGGCGGCGACCTTGCTGCCCTCGGCCGGGTCGACCTTGGTGACCCGGCCCGCCATGTCCGGCGCGTCGACCGTGACGATGGTCGGCTTGCCGGTGTAGCCGGCGCTCTGCAGCCGGGCCTGTGCCACCTCCTGGCTCTGGCCGACCAGCCCCTTGGGCACGGTGAATCCGCTGGCGGTGTTGTTGTCCCCGCCGTTGCTGAGGAAGGTGGTCGCGAGCAGCACGACCGCGACGAACACGACGACGATGCCGAGGCCGGCGAGGATGTACTTCCAGGTCTGCGAGCGTTCCGGCTCGGGCAGCGCGTTGCGGTCGATCGCGCCGGTGACGTCGTAGCGGTCGAACGGGCCGGTGCCGAACCGGCCGTCGTCGTACGGCTCGCCGCGCAGGGAGGTCGCGTCGTCGTACGGGCCGTCGGGGTAGCGGTCCCGGGTGGGGTAGCCGGCGCGGTCGCCGCGGCCGAGCACGGCCGTCCCGGCGGCGGCCGCGGGGCCGAGGGTGGTGGCGGCACCGTTGGCGCCACCACCTCCCATCATCGCCTGCACGCGGCGCCCGGCCAGCGCCCGCTCCAGATCGTCGCGCATCTCACCCGCGGTGAGGTAGCGGTCGTCCGCGTCCTTCTCCATGGCCTTGAGGACGATCGCGTCGGCCTCCGGGGAGATGTCCCGGTCATGGGCCGACGGTGGGTCGGGATCCTCCCGGACGTGCTGGTAGGCGACCGCGACCGGGTTGTCGCCGCGGAACGGCGGGGAGCCGGTGAGCAGCTCGTAGAGCAGAACACCGGTGGTGTAGACGTCGCTGCGGGCGTCGACGCGCGCCCCCCGGGCCTGCTCGGGGGAAAGGTACTGAGCGGTGCCGATCACGGCCGCGGTCGCCGTCATCGTCGAGGACGTGGCGGTGGTGGCGCGGGCGATGCCGAAGTCCATCACCTTGACCGAGCCGTCCGGGCTCAGCATGACGTTGGCCGGCTTGATGTCGCGGTGGATGATGCCCATCCGGTGGCTGTAGTCCAGCGCCGCGCAGACGTCGGAGGTGATCTCCATGGCGCGCCGCTCGGTGAACCGGCCCTCCGCCTGCAGGGCGTCGCGCAGGGTCCGGCCCTCGATGAACTCCATCACGATGTACGGGATGTGCGTCCCGTTGATGACGTCCTCGCCGGTGTCGTACACCGAGACGATCGCCGGATGGTTCAGCGACGCGGACGACTGCGCCTCGCGCCGGAACCGGGCCAGGAAGGTCGGGTCCCGGGCGAGGTCCGCCCGCAGGGTCTTGACCGCGACCTCGCGGCCGAGCCGGATGTCGCGGCCCTTGTAGACCTCGGCCATGCCGCCATAGCCGATGCCGCCACCCAGCTCGTAGCGGCCGCCGATGAGCTGCGGAGCCGCGTCCGGGGTGTACATCTCCGTCGCGTCGGTCACGAGAACTCCCCTGCCGTCGCCCCTCCCGCGTCGGGGACCGTCGACCCTGCACTGTTGTGGACGATTCCATCACCGAACGGGACGACGTACACCACACCTGGTGGAGTGGCCGCCGAGTTCGAGTCGGATCCGCTACTGGAGAAGAGGTGGTTGGTCACGAAGGCGGTGATGGCGACCGTAAGGATCAACAAAATGAGCAGAATCGGCAGCGGGAGGGACAGTCGCGGCGACCCTTCGGTCCGGCGCCGGGCCGCGGCCCGGCCCGCCCAGGCCCCGTCAGCCGTGCCGCCGCCCGGCGGGCGGGACCACGCCTGCGCGCCAGGCTGGTAGAGAGTACCGGGGTCGCGAGAGTCGTCGCCGCCCCGGTAGGACGTCTCACCGTAGCCGGCCTCCGGGTCGCCGTGCCCGCGTCCCGGTCCGTAGCCGGGCTTGTCGTTGCGGTAGCCGGCGTCCTGGTAGCCCGCCTCGGTGCCGTCGTACGACGCGTTGTGCATCGCGGTCGCGGGCAGCTCGGCGCCGCCTGGGGAGAGCTGGGTCTGGTCCGGGCCGGCGCCCGCCCGCCCGGGCCCGCTGGTCCGGCCGGGCGGCGGGTTCTGGGCCGGCGGCAGCCAGGACGGTGGCCGGGTGCGGGACGACGTGGGGCGGTGCGACCGGCCGCCCGCGGTGGGCGGCACGCTGCCGGACGGCCCGGGGTGGCGGGCCGTCAGGTCGGATCGGCCGGGCTGGCTTGGCCAGCGGCCGCCGTCCGGCGGCCACAGGTTGCGCTGGATGCCGGCCGCGGTCCGGGCGAACGCGCCCGCCGAGCTCGGCCGGCGCGCCGGGTCCTTCGCCATCGCCGACTCGACCAGCGCCCGCACCTGGTACGGGATGTCCGCCGGCAGTGGCGGCGGGGTGTCCTGCTGGTGGGCCATCACGACGACGATCGGGTTGCGGTCGTCGAACGGCCGCCGCCCGGCGAGGCACTCGTAGGCCACGACCCCGAGCGAGTAAACGTCGCTGGCGGGTGTCACCGGCCGGCCGGAGGCCTGTTCGGGCGAGACGTAGTACGCCGTGCCCATCATGATCCCGGTCGCGGTCAGCGGGGCGGCGTCGACCGCGCGGGCGATGCCGAAGTCGGTGACCTTGACCACGCCGTCCGGTCGCAGCAGCAGGTTGCCCGGCTTCACGTCGCGGTGCACGACGCCGAGGGCGTGCGCGGCCTGCAGCGCGTCCGCGGCCTGGCCGAGGATGTCCAGCATCCGTTCCGGCGACAGCCGCTTCTCCCGGTGCAGCGCCGCGGACAGCGGCTCGCCCTCCACCAGTTCCATCACCAGGTAGGCGGTGGGGTAGTCGTCGGCGGTGGCGACCTCGCCGTAGTCGTAGACGGACGCGACGCCGGGATGCGACAGGCGCGCCGCGTGCCGGGCCTCGCCTCGGAAGCGCACCAGGAACGACTCGTCACTGGCGTACTCGGGGCGCAGGAGTTTCACCGCGACGGGGCGGCCGAGGGTCTGGTCGAGGCCGCGCCAGACCTCGCCCATCCCGCCGGCCGCGATGCGGCCGTCGAGACGGTAGCGGTTGTCCAGGATCGTGTTCGGCGAGGCGGCGCCCGCGAACGGCTGCGACGGTGAGGTGCCGGGCGAGTTGTTCATGGTGAGTCCAATGCGGCCTGCATGACCTGTTTCGCGACGGGAGCGGCGATCGCACCACCGGTGCCGACCTCACCCCCGCCGTCCTCAACGATGACGGCGACTGCGACCTTGGGGTTGTCCGATGGGGCGAACCCGACGAACCAGGCATGCGGTGGCTCGCCCGTCCCGTGCTCCGCGGTTCCGGTCTTCCCTGCGACGGAGACGCCGTCGATCTGCGCCTTACGCCCGGTGCCCGAGGTGACCACGCTCTCCATCATGGTCGTTAGTTCCCCGGCGATGTCGCCGCTTATCGGCTTGCCGAGTCCCTTCGGGCTGGTTCGGCTGATCGTCTTGCCATCCGGTCCCCGTAGTTCGGACACGAGGTAGGGCTTCATCTCCGTCCCGCCGTTGGCGATCGCCGCGGCCACCGCTGCCATCTGCAGCGGGGTGACCCGAACGTTGTACTGGCCGATGGCCGACTGCGCCGTCTGCGCGCCGTCGAGCGTGGCCGGGAAGACGCTGCGAGCCTGTTGCAGAGGGAAGCCGGGGAAGGTCGAGTCGAAGCCGAACGCCTGCGCCTGCTGGCGCAGCGCGTCGCCGCCCAGATCGATGCCGAGCTGCCCGAACGCGGTGTTACAGGAGATTGTCAGGGCGTGGATCAGGGTGTCGGTCTCGCCGTCGCCGCAGGTCTCGTTGTCGAAGTTCGGCAGCCGCGCGGTGCTCTGCGGCAGTGCCAGCGAGTTGGGAGCGGCGATCCGGTCGTCGGGCTTGCGCCCGGCCGCGAGCGCGGCGGCGGCGGTGATGAGCTTGAAGGTCGAACCCGGCGGATAGGTCTGCTGCGTCGCGCGGTTGAGCAGCGGCTGGGCCTTGTCGCCGGACAGCACGCTGTAGGCGTCGGTCGCGGTCTTCTCGGTGTGGCTGGCCAGCGGCGTCGGGTCGTAGGACGGGCTGGTGACCATCGCGAGCACGGCGCCGGTCGAGGGGTCCAGGGCGACCACGGCGCCCTTGCGGTCGCCCAGTGCCTCGGCGGCCACCTGCTGGACGGCGGGCTTGATCGTGGTGACCACCGTGCCGCCGCGACGCTCCTTGCCGGTGAACAGCTCGGTGACCCGGCTGGCCAGCAGCCGGTCATCATCGCCGGAGAGCAGCACGTCCTGGGACCGTTCCAGCCCGGCGGCGGTGAACAGCGTGTAGTAGCCGCTGATGTTCGCGTAGAGCTTGCCGGCCGGGTACTGCCGCAGGAACTTGTACTGGTCGTTCGACGGCACCGAGCGGGCGATCTCCACGTCGCCGGCGAGAACGGGACCACGCTGGCGTTCGAGGCGCTCGGTGATCTGGCGGCCGTTGGTGGGCTGGTTCTTGAGGCTGCCGGCCTGCCCGACCTGGAGCCAGTTGGCGTTGACCAGCAGAGCCGCGAACAACACCAGGCAGGCGACGGCGACCTTGCGTGCCGGGCGGTTCATGTCGTCTTCACCACCTGGGTGGGGCTCTCCGAGACCGCCCCGGGGTCGAACAGCGGGGCGTCCGGCGCCGGTTCGGGGGCACGGCGCGCACCGTCACTGACGCGCAGCAGCAACGCGATGATCGCGGCGTTGGCCACGATGGACGACCCACCGTAGGAGACGAACGGCAGCGTGAGCCCGGTCAGCGGGATGAGCCGCATCACCCCACCGACCTGCACGAACACCTGCAGGGCGAGGGTGAAGGACAGGCCGGTCGCGAGCAGCTTGCCGAACGCGTCCTTGGCGCCCAGGGCGGCCCGCATGCCGCGCAGCACGATCAGGGCATACATGGTGAGGATCGCCATGACTCCGGTCAGGCCGAGCTCCTCGCCGAGGCTCGCCATGATGAAGTCGGTGTTGGCGAACGGCACCTTCTGCGGATGGCCCTGACCGAGGCCGGTGCCGGTGAGCCCGCCGGCGGCGAAGCCGTACAGGCCCTGCACCAGCTGGTAGGACGTGCTCGACGGGTTGTCGCCGTCGAACGCGTGCAGCCAGCCGTCGACCCGCACCTGGACGTGGCCGAACAGGGGATACGCGAGGACCGCGCCGATCATGAACAGCAGGAAGCCGATCACGATCCACGATGCCCGCTCGGTGGCGACGTAGAGCACGACCATGAACATCCCGAAGAACAGCAGCGACGAGCCAAGGTCGTTCTGCACGACCAGGATGCCGAGGCTGGCCAGCCACGCCACCAGGACTGGGCCCAGGTCGCGGGCCCGCGGGAACTTCACGCCGAGCACGGACCGGGAGGCGATGGAGAGCACGTCGCGCTTGTTCACCAGGTAGCCGGCGAAGAAGATCAGAATAATGATCTTCGACACCTCGCTTGGCTGGAACGAGAACGGGCCGACCCGCAGCCACAGCCGGGCGCCGTTGATGCTGGTACCGATGCCGGGCACGATCGGCAGCAGCAGGCCGACGATGCCGACGAGGCCAGCGGTGTACGCGTAGCGGGCGAGGCTGCGGTGGTCCCGCACCAGCGCCAGCACCAGCACGAACACGATGACCGCGAGCAACGTCCAGACGAGCTGCACCTGCGCCGCGCTCGGCGGGATGTGGGCGCCGGACTGCCTGGCCGCCTCACTCCTGGCCAGGTCCAGCCGGTAGATCATGACCAGGCCGAGGCCGTTGAGAGCGACGACGACCGGCAGCAGCACCGGGTCCGCCGCCGGGGCGAACCGGCGGACCGCGAGGTGCGCCACCGCCCACAGGCAGAAGAAACCCAGGCCGATCGTGAGGATCCCGAACGAGAGCTGCCCGATGTCGGCGAGGGTCAGCGCGGCAAGCGCACTGGTCGCCACGATCCCGGCGAAGATCAGTAGGACGAGCTCGCGGCGACGGTACGGCGGCAGGTCGGTGCCCTGGGGGAGCGGCAGTCCCGCGAAGGTGGCCGTGAGGTCCGCCGACCTGGGCCGGCGAAGCGGCGGAAGGGGGATGGGCGGACGGGTCATCGCTGGCCTGGGGTCACGGGGACGGGGTGGGTACGGGGGTCGGAGGGCAGGTGGGGACCGGGATGGCAGGCGCCCCCGGGACAGTGGTGGGGCTGACGGTGCAGGCGACGCCCGTCGCGACGGTCGGGGTCTTCGACCGCTCCGACGAGGAGTCGCTGGGTGAGGGCCGCGGGGTCGGCTTCGCCGGGGTCGGGGACAGCGACGAGATGATGTCGTTGCCGTTCTGGCGACTGTCGGCGTCGATGCCCTGGCGCACGCGCTCCTGGTCCGCCGCTGCCACGTCGGTCAGTGGTTGGTGCCTGTCCAGCACGCTGGACAACGGGACGCCCGCCACGCTGTGCTTCACGCCCTGGAACAGGGCTACCCGGCCGTCATCCTCGCCGACGTAGTACTGGCTACGCACGTAGGTCCACCCGACCGCCGCAGTGGCAACCACCAGCACGAACACCACGGAGGAAACAAACAGCACCCGCCGCCCGGAGCGTCGGCGACCGGCCCCCTCACCCTCACCGTCGGCGTCGTCGCCGTCGCCGCGGTCACTGGCCTGCTGCTGGCGGTCCCGCCGGTGGAACCCCGAGCGGCCGATGCGGGCGGCCTTCGCCGCCGCCGACTCGGCATCGGAATGGCGCGGGTCGGGGCCGCTGCGCGCCGGCGCCGCGCCGGGCACCACCCGCTTTTCCGCGGCGGCGCCCGCGACCAGCGGATACGGCAGGGCCTCGCCGTGGTCCGGCTCGATGTCGGCGACCACGACGGTGATGTTGTCCGGACCGCCGCCCTTGAGCGCGAGGTCGACGAGCTGGTCCACCGCCTCCTGCGGGGTGGGCATCAGCAGCGTCTCGAGGATGGTCTCCTCGCTCACGACGCCGGACAGGCCGTCGGTGCACAGCAGGTAGCGGTCGCCCGTGACGGCCTGCCGCACCGACAGGTCGGGCTCGACCTCGCGGCCGTCGAGCGCGCGCATCAGCAGCGAGCGCTGCGGATGGGTGTTGGCCTGCTCGGGAGTGATGCGACCCTGGTCGACCAGGTCCTGCACGAGGGTGTGGTCGTGCGTGACCTGGCTGAGCACACCGTCACGCAGCAGGTAGGCACGCGAGTCGCCGACGTGCAGGACGCCGAGCATGTCCCCGGACGAGAGCACCGCGGTGATCGTCGTACCCATTCCGTCCAGCGCGCTGTTCTCCAGCGACATCTCGCGCAACTGGCGGTTGGCGTCACGGATCGCGTCGTTCAGCTCCGTCACCAGGTCGTCGCTGTGGACGCCCTCGTCGAGATCGGCCAGCCGGGAGATCACGGTGGAGCTCGCGACCTCACCGGCGGCATGTCCGCCCATGCCGTCGGCCACCGCCAGCAGGCGTTGTCCGGCGAACGCGGAGTCTTCGTTTCCTTCCCGTACGTGCCCGACATCCGAGCGGACGGCGAAGTGAAGCCTGAGGCTCACCGGTGGAGCTCCAGGACCGTCTTCCCGATCCTGACCGGCGCGCCGAGAGGTACCGGCATGGGACTGGTCACCTTCGTACGGTTGAGGAATGTGCCATTGGTCGAGCCCAGGTCCTCGACGAACCACTGCCCGTCGTGGGGCACGAGTCTTGCATGCCGGCCTGACACGAAGTCATCCTCGAGGACCAGAGTCGAGTCCTGTGCCCGTCCGATGGTGACTGGTGCCGATCCTAGCGGAATCGTTGTGCCAGCCAAGGGCCCCTTGGTTACCACGAGTTTGCTCGGTGTCCGGGGCTTGTGCGCTGGTTGCGGGGGGGTTCGCGGGGGTGTCGGGCGTCCCACGGGCATCGGTTCGCGGCGCTGTTGGCGCTTCGTCGGACCGAACATGTCCAGCCGGACGGCACGCACAGTGACCAGTATGAAGCCCCAGAGCAGGGCCAGAAAGCCGATCTTGACGATCAGCAGGACGAGTTGACTCGGCTCGCTCGCGTTCATCGTCCGCTACCAGCCCCGATCCGGCCGAGGACGCCCCCGCCCACCCTCGCCCGGCCGTGGGGCGTCGAGCTGGCCCGGTAGGTAGGTCTGCGCGTCGTACACGTCCTCGAGCGGCTCCAGGCCGTCGTCCGGCCCCGCAGCGGGCCGATGGGAGTCCCGGGCGGGCTCACGGTGAGGACGGCCGCCGCGCGCGTCGCCGGCGCGGCGCTCCCGCGGGTCCGGGTGGCCATCCCGGCCCGTGCGCCCGGGTTCCGCGCCGAAGTCCCGGTCCCGAGGGTCGCCCGCCCGCGCGGGCCGGCCCCGCCGGGCGCCCGTCGACTCGTCGTAACCGCGCCCGCGCGGGGGCTCGACGTCGGGCCAGGAACCGCGTCGGCCGGGATCGCTGCCCGCCCGGGCAGGGCGGTCCGGGTCCCGGTACGGATCCGGCGGATACGAACGGTCACCGTGCGGCTCCGACTGGGCATACGCATCGGCCCGGCCGCCGCGTGGATTGGAACCGCGCCGATAGGGATCTTCCGGGGCGGGGGTCGGCCGCCGGTCCGGCGGGCTGGTCGGGCGCTGCGCGACCCGGTCGGGCACCGGCGTGCCCCGGCCGACCGGGCGGCCCGCGCCGCGGCTGCTCTCGCGGCGGAACACGATCGTCGCGGTGCCCAGCTCGATCCGGTCGCCGTTGACGAGCTTGACCTGGGTGGCCGCCCGGCCGTTGACCAGGCTCCCGTTGGTCGAGCCGGCGTCGACGAAGAGGAACTGCCCGTCGGGGAGGCGGCGGATCTCGCCATGGCGCCGGGAGACGCCGGTGTCGTTCAGGCGGATGTCGCACTCCACGCTGCGGCCGATCACCGTGGTCTCGGCGTCCAGCGGGTACTCCCGCTCGCCGCCGGCGCCACCTGGCGCCTTGGTCGTGATCAGAAGATGGGGAGTGCCCGGCGCGCTCGGCCGCGGCCGCCGGCCGCTGACCACACCCGGGTCGGCCGCCGCCACACTGCTGCGGATCCGGAACACGCCGACATCGAGATCGGCCGCCTCCGACATCCGGACGGACACCGGGCCGACGAAGGTGTAACGCTGCTCGGCCGCGTGCTCGCGGACCATCTCCGCGAGCTCGTCGCACAGCGCCCGGTCGTAGGGGGAGAGTCGGGTGAAGTCGCCGCTGGCGAGCTCGACGGCGAACTCGTTGGGCACCAGGACCCGGTTGGAGCTCACCGCCCGCCTGTCATCGGTCTCCCGGGCCAGCGCGCTCGCGATCTCAACGGGCTCGACCCCGCCCTTGAACACCTTGGCGAACGCGCCCTCGACGAGGCCGCCCAGGCGCCGTTCGAAGCGTTGTAGCACGCCCATGCTCGACCTCCCTTCTCCCGGTCTGTGAGATCGTATGCCCCCGGGCGCTGCCGCCCCACGGCTCGGCAGCCTGACATGTTCGCGACCCACGCGACCCCCCGCCGCAACGGACATCTCCGGCGTGGTAGCGTGTCTCTCGGTCCACAGATAGTCCCACTCGGGCGAGTGGCGGAATGGCAGACGCGCACGGTTCAGGTCCGTGTGTCCTAACGGACGTGGGGGTTCAACTCCCCCCTCGCCCACGTCAGCCCCCAACGGCTCATGCTTCGCCGTTGGGGGGGTGGGTTTTTTTGTGGCGGGGGGGGGGGGGCCCCCCCCCCCCCCCCCCCCCCCCCCCCGGGGGGG
>NZ_JALKFX010000002.1:15518-18327 GCF_023243045.1 Frankia sp. AgB32 | reverse complement strand
TCGGGCGCTGGGGGCGGGGTGGGGGGTTTCTTTTTTGGGGGGCGGGGGGGCCCCCCCCCCCCCGAGACCCCCCCCACGGCGCGGTGGTTACTTCCGTCGGGGGGCGGGGTTTGGGTGGGTTAGTTCGGGGCGGTTAGGGCTAGGGCGGGTTGGGTGGGGCATTTTTGGAGGACGGTGCGCATCGCGGCGGCTTCGGCTGCTATCACCCACAGGTGGTAGCGGGACTTGAGACCGATCTGGCGGGCCACGTAGGCGCACTGGGCGCCTGGGCTGGGCGGCAGCCATTCGGAGGCGTCCTGGTCGCTCTTGCGAATGTTGGTCGGGCCATCCACCGCGAGCAGGTTCTCCGGATCGTTCGCGAACTGCAGGCGCTGCGCGTCGGTCCAGTCGAGGGCGCCGGTCCGCCAGGCGTCGGCGAGCGGCACGACATGGTCGATCTGGACGGCGGACGCGTTGCGGGACCGGTCGAACCGAATGATTCGGGTCGTGTACGGGTCGCGCAGCTCCCCGGTCAGCACCGTGCAGTTGTCCGACTTGCGGATGGTCGTGCTGGTCAGATCGCGGTGCAGGATGTCGTTGCGGGTGTCGCAGTGGTTGTGGTCGACGTCCGACCAGGGCGTCCCGAACTTGTCCCGCTGGTATTTGGGTGAGTTGTCCTCCGCCCGCACCGGGAGGGTCGCCAGCAGCTTCAGGGCAGAGCCGGAACCACCGGCGGAGCCGGAACCTCCGGCGGAGAGGGCGTCGTCCGCGGCCGTGCTCGGACTCGCCGAGCCCACGAGCGTCCCGTCACTGTTGCATCCGGCCACCAGCGCGCTGAGGGCGAGCAGCAGCGCCAGGGCGCCAAGCCCGGCGCCCCGACGGGGCCCCGCCCGTCCGGACCGACAAACCGGGACCGCGTTGACACCGCTATCTCGCACCTGACTCCCACCTCGGGCAGACCGCCGCAGATGGATGGCTCTCCACGTCCGCCCACCTTGTCGCTGTTCAAGCAACCAGTCACGTTAGCGGCCCGTCTCGGCCATGAGGTGGTGGGTACAGCCGAAAGGCTGACCTTTTTGCCGAGAAACATCGCACTGTAGCCAGATAATCCCCTAGAGTGGGCTGCCATGATCAGAGCGTTGCCGGGTATCGCAGCTACGTCGTTACGCCCCTGCGGATAGCGCTGGCCCGCATGTCGTCATCGCCGCCCATGTCCGCGTCCGCTTCCGGAGCGGCCGCCATCGGTCCGCCCGCGCGCCCGCTGCGCCGGGACGCCGAGCTCAACCGCGCGCGCATCCTCGCCGCCGCGCGGGAGTTGTTCGTCGAGCGGGGGGTCGACGTCGGCGTCGAGGAAATCGCGCGGCAGGCCGGGGTCGGGATGGGCACCCTCTACCGGCGATTCCCGAACAAGGACGCCCTTGTCGAGGCCGTTCTGCACCCCATCGCCGCCGGCATCCGTGAACTGGCGGCGCAGATCGCGGCCGACGAGCCGCCGGAGCACGCGCTGCGGTGCTTTCTCACCCGGATCCTGCTGGCGGATCCCTCCCACCGGTTGTTCCTCTCGCCACGGACGTGGCACGGTCCCGCCGCGCGGACGCTCGGTGCCGAGGTCGTCCCGCTGATCGCGGCGATGCTGGAGGCCGCCAAGCAGACGGGCACGGTGCGCGAGGACGTGGTGGTCGCGGACGTGCTGGTGATGGTGTGGTCGGTACGGACGGTGACGGAACTCACCGGTCGGATCGCGCCGGAATCCTGGCGGCGTTCGCTGGAAATCATGCTTGCCGGCTTCCGACCGGACGACCGCAACCCGCGGCTGCCCGCCCCGTCCGCGGCCTTCGCCACACTCGGCGGCACCGCGCCGGGCGAGGCCGTCGGCGTCAGCGCGGTGGAACTCGGCGGTGCGGACGTCGGGTGACGCCGGTCAGCGGGTCGAGATCCTGGCCCCGGCGGTGTGCGAGCCCGAGTGCAGTTCCAGCAGCCGCGGGGCCGCGTCCAGCGGGACGTCGAAAACCAGCGTGCCGTTCTTCGTCTCGCCGGGGTCGATCGTGTCCCACAGGTTCTCGTCCAGTTTCAGGCGGGCGAGGAAGTTCGCCTCGTGGCGGACGCCGTGATCGTCCCAGAGGATCTGGGCGTTGTTGTCCAGCGAATGGTCGGCGTTGCCGATGTTGGTCACGGCGACGCGGGCCTGGCAGAACCGTCCCTTCGCGCCCAGTGCCAGCAGGCCGTCGCCGAGCTGACGGTGAGAGCAGTCCATGCTCGAGACGACGAACCGCAGGTCGCCGTCCGTCACCGGTACACCGTAGCCGGGTGCGCTCGGGGTGGCGGACGGCGCGGCACTCGCCGTCGGACCGGGCGCGCCGCTGGCCGGCGGCCCGTCCTTGTGGCCGATCGGCAGGATGACCGCGATCGCGATGCCGATGATCGCGGCAAGCACCACCGCGACGATCATGGCGAGCTGGCGGCGGTCCGGCCCGCGCCGACGCGGCTGCTGGTAGGACGCCGGGTAGGGACTGGTCGCCATCGGCGCGGAGACCGGTCCGGTCCGAGGCGGCGGGGCTGCCGGCGCGCGCTGGCCTCCAGGTGCCATCCAGGGTCCCGACGGCGGCGCCCCGGTCGGCATCGGGGGCCGGTCGCGCTGCTGACCGGCGGGTCCGGCAGCGCGTGGCAGGGCCTGGCCGGGGGGCATCGGCCGGCCGGTGTAGGTCGGTGTGGCAGCGGCGGCCGGGGCCACCCGGCCCCCAGCCGGGTTTGCCGCCGGCGGCTGGGGGCCGGGGGGTTGGGGGCCGCGGCGCGGCTGCGGGTTTGCGGGCGGGCGGTGTCTTTTTAACCA
>NZ_JALKFX010000002.1:0-15508 GCF_023243045.1 Frankia sp. AgB32 | reverse complement strand
GGGGGGCGGGGGGGGGGGGGGGGGGGGGGGGGGGGGGGGGGGGGGGGGGGGGGGGGGGGGGGGGGGGCCCCCCGGCCCCGCAGCCGGGTTTCCCGCCGGCTGCTGGCTGCCGGGCTGTTGCGGACCGCGGAGCTGCTGCGAGTTTCCGGGAGGCGGGGGGTTCCTGGGTGGCTGTGCGTTTCGGACGGGCAGCTGGCCCCGGAGGGGCTGCTGGTCCCGGAGGGGCTGCTGGTCCCGGAGCGGCGGGGGGCTCGCGGGCTGCGGGGCATAGGGGCCGCCGGGCGAGCGGACCTGGCCGGGGGCGCGCCCCGGTGGTATCGCGGCGTCGGGCCGCGCCGGGCCGGCGCCATCCCACGGTGGGCGGCGGGGCACGGCGGAGCTTGTCGGGCCGCCCCGGCCCGGCGCCGGCCGGGGCACCTCGCCGGTCCGGTTGAGCAGCTCCTCCACCTGGCCGATCGCCGGCCCGGCCGGGTCACCGTCGCGCACGGGTGGCTGGGCGACGAGTCGCAGCAGCAGCTCGCGGGCGCTCGGCCGGTCGTCCGGGTGCTTCGCCAGGGCCGCGCTGACCAGCCCGACCAGCGGTTCCGGCAGCCCGCGCAGGTCCGGCGCGGAGCCGACGATCCGCATGCCGAGATCGATGTCCGACCCCTCGCCGAACGGATGCCGGCCGGTTCCGGCGTAGGCGATGAGGATGCCCCAGGCGAAGACGTCCGCCTCCGGGCCGATCGGCTGGCCGTGGACCTGCTCGGGCGCCATCCAGCCCGCCGACCCGAAACCCCAGGCGGTGGGCTTGGCCTTGGCCCCCTCCAGGGCCTGGGCGATACCAAAGTCGATCACTCGTGGCCCGGACAGGGAGAGCATCACGTTGCTCGGTTTGAGGTCGCGGTGGACCAGGCCGGCGCTGTGGATGGCGGTCAGCGCCGTGGCCACGCCGACCGCGAGCCCGGTGAGGGTCGAGGAGGCCAGCGGACCGGTCTCGACCTGCTCGTCCAGGCGGACGCCGTCGATGAACTCGGTGACCAGGTACGGCGCGGGCGCGTTCGGGTCGGCGTCGAGGACCTCTGCGGTGCAGAAGGGGGCGACCCGGCGGGCGGACTCGACCTCGGCCCGGAATCGGCGGCGGAACTCCTCGTCCGCCGCGAGGTCCGGTCGGATGACCTTGACGGCGACCCGTCGACCGGCGGCGTTGCGGGAGAGGTAGACGGTCCCCATCCCGCCCACGCCCAGCCGACTGATCAGGGTGTAGGGACCAACGGACCGCGGTTCGTGGGGGTTGAGCGGCGCGCCGGGGTCGCTTCGGCGGGTGTTGCGACCCGCGCCGTCGTCGGCCATGGTCAGCACCGTACGGCGGTGATCACGACCGCTGCCTGCTCGTCACACGAATGCCTCTCAGCTCCCGATCCGACCCACGCTCCCGCCGCCACCGTCCAACGCCGCCGCCGCAGTCCACGCCGACGCTGCGTGCCGTCTCAGTTCGCAGTCTGCCGCACCGGGGACGGTCATCGGCACGCACGGGCTGTCCGGCTGCCTTTCGGGTCGCCTGGCCGACAATGTGTTGCCATTCGCGGCCGCCGCTGGAGTGAAATGAGGCATCGTGAGCGGATGGTGGATATGTGCGGAGCGGGCGCGCGGGCCTCTCGCCGCCAACCGGCGGCGGCGACCGGATGAGCACGGCTGCCGGCGGCGGTGCGTCCCGGGTGAACGGCCCGTGGTTGCTGTGTCCCTGGTGCGACGGACACGTCCCGCTCACCCACCTCGTGCCCTCCGACGACGAGCCGGGCGCCCAGGTCGCGGTGTGCAGGGGCTGTGGCCGGCGGGTGAGCTTCCTGCCGCCGACCGAGCCCTGATCGCCAGCCCCGGGCACCCACCCCGGGGATCCCGCCGTGTCCGGATGGTCCCCGTTGCGGGCCTGTCCGCCGTCCCCGGAGAATCCGGCGGGACCGTCGGCGCTGGCGGGACCGTCCGTCGCTGAAAGGACTCCGTCGCTGAAAGGACTATGCCTCCAGTTCACTGGCGACGGCGTGCACGACCTTGGCGACGCGCTGCGCGATGCGCCGCTCCGGGTAGCGCCCGCGGCGCAGCTCGCGCTGCACGTCGTCGAGCATTTTGATCATGTCTTCGACCATGCTGTGCAGCTCGTCCGGGCTGCGGCGGGCAGTCTGCGTGGCTGATCTGGCGACCGACGGCGGGGCGGACAGCACCCGGACCGACAGCGCCTGATCCCCCCGCCGACCGGCGGCGACGCCGAACTCCACCCGGTCACCTGGCTTCAGTCGCTCGACGCCGGCGGGCAGGGCTGCCTTGTGGACGAAGACGTCGCCGCCGTCGTCACGGCTGAGAAAGCCGAAGCCCTTGTCAACGTCGAACCACTTGACTTTGCCGGTGGGCACGGGCGACCTCGTTCTGAGTGACGACTGGACAACGCGACGAAAGCTGCGGGAATCCAAGGCTATCCGTCAGCCGCAGCACGCGCGGGTCTTCGGTAGCGATCGGCGCTCGGTCGGACCTCGCGCGTGACGAC
This sequence comes from Frankia sp. AgB32, assembly GCF_023243045.1. Classification (GTDB taxonomy): domain Bacteria; phylum Actinomycetota; class Actinomycetes; order Frankiales; family Frankiaceae; genus Frankia. Next base: position 12,987 of record NZ_JALKFX010000002.1, on the reverse strand, counting down.
GCGCGCGATCGTCCCGTCCGGATCGTCGTGTTATCCGGGAGGCGGCCTGGGCATGCCTGCTGCTGACGCTGAGCTGGCCACCCGGACCGGGGGCCGGCGCCCACTGGCAGGAGGTGTTCGATGTCCAAGCTTGAGCAGGACGAGGCACGTAGCCCGGAGGACTTCCGTACCCGGGACGACTTCGAGGCGGCCGAGCAGGGTCGGGCCCGAGACGAGGCGGTGGCCGGCGCCGACGCCGGACCGGACGACCCGGAGGCGAGCCGTGCCGCCGACGGGCTGACCGTCACCGAGAGCGAGGCGGCGAGCTACCGCGAGCACGTCGAGCGCGGCGCGAACCAGCAGGGCGAAGGCGCTCCCGTCGTCTGACGCCGCAGGCACGGACGGTGCGCCGCCGATGGCGGTCCCCGCCCCGCGGTCAGGCCGCCGGCCCCCGGCCGGTCCGGCCTGCCGCCGCCGACGCCAGCCACGGCGGGAACTCCGCCAGCCGGCCGAGCACCACCTGGGCCCCGGCGGCGCGCAGGTCCGCGGCGGAGCACGGGCCCGTCGCGACTCCGACGGCAAGCGCGCCGCCCTCGCGGGCCCCGACCATGTCACCGGTGTGATCGCCGACGTAGACGTCCACCCGGTGGGCCAGCAGGGCCGCACCCTTCCCGGTCGCGAAGCGGGCGCCCTCGACGACGTCGGCGGCAATGCCGATGCGCGTCAGACTGGCGTGGGCGAGGGCGGTGCTCTTGGCGGTCACCACGACCACCCGTCCGGCGATCCGGCGCACGGCGGCGACCGCCTCCGCGGCGCCGGGCATCGGCAGGGACGCGGGCAGGGCGTGGACCGCGTACAACTCGCGGTAACGCGCGGCGCGGGACGGGACCTCCGCGGCCGGGAACCATTGCGCGAGCTCGGTCTCGAGCAGCGGGCCGAGCCGGGACACCACGAGGTCGGCATCGACGGGCACGCCCGACTCGCTGGACAGCGCCGCCATGGTCGCCCGGATGCCGGCCCGGGCGTCGAGCAGGGTCAGGTCGAGGTCGAATCCGACGACCGGGGTCGAACCGCGCCATGGCGTCACGAGAAGAGCCTAGGCGGCCGCGAGGTGTCGCCTCGGGCTGGCCGACGCGGCGCTCCGGACGCGGGCGAAAACGCCGCCTGCCGGGCCGCCGGGCCGGTAGTGTCCGCGGATGTGACCAGGGTTGTGGTGGATGTGATGCTCAAGCCGGAGATCCTCGATCCGCAGGGGCAGGCGGTGCTCAGCGCCCTGCCGCGGCTCGGGGTGAGCGGCATCGTCGGGGTCCGCCAGGGCAAGCGGTTCGAGCTGGAACTGGCGGACGGTGTCGAGCCGGACGGCGCGGTGCTCGCGCGGGTCGAACATCTCGCCGCGACGCTGCTCGCCAACCCGGTGATCGAGGACTACGAGGTGCGGGTCGAGCGGACGGCGGACTCGGGCGCCCGCTAGGCCGTGTCCGGCCGATCATGCCAGGGGCAGCCGGACCCCGCCCCCTTCACAGCGACCGGCCGGCAGCGCGGCGGGCCCCTTCGCGCGGGCACACCGGGCACCGGGCCCCGCAGAGCAACCCACCACAAGCGCGCCCGGTCCCTCCCAGGGACAGCCGGATCCTTGACCGCTACTCCCCGCAGCGAGGCTGCGTGGCTGAGGAGGTCTGTGGTCGCTTGTCATGGACAAAAGATCGCCCGGACACGACCTGGCCCGGCCCGGCGCTCACAGGACGGTGGGCGCGGTCCCACCGTCGCTGACCATGGGGCGGCCCCGGGCGTGCCAGCCGAGCATGCCGTCCGTCAGGTTGCGGGCCTGCCAGCCGCCCTGCACGAGATAGCTGGTGACGGCGGCGGACCGGCCGCCCGAGCGGCAGACGATGACGACGTCCTGCCCGCGGGGCACCTCGTCGAGTCGGTTGACGAGATCGCCCATCGGGATGTGGACGGCGCCGGCGATGTGCCCGGCGGACCACTCGTCGGGTTCCCGCACGTCCACCAGCGTCGGCGCGCTGGCTACCGAAATATCAACAGGAAGGTCGTCGACGTTGACGGCCGGGATCTGATCAGAGCTCACGCCGTCATCCTGCCATCTACCTGAGCAGCCGGGACAGCCTGCGGTCCGCGAGTGTCCGCCCGCCGGTCTGGCAGCTCGGGCAGTACTGCATCGACCGGTCGGCGAACGACACCTCCCGGATCGTGTCGCCGCAGCGTGGGCAGGGCAACCCGGTCCGGCCGTGAACGGACAGATTCGCTTTCTTCTCCGCCTTGAGCTCACCGGCAGCGAGTCCGGAGGCCGCCTGCCGGGCGTCGGTGAGCACACCGACGAGCGCCGCGTGCAGCTGCGCCGCCTCCGCCGCGGACAGTCCGGCGGCCGGCCGGTACGGCGACATCCGCGCCGACCACAGCGCCTCGTCGGAATAGGCGTTGCCGACGCCGGCGAGGCGGGCCTGGTCGGTCAGCACGCCCTTGAGCTGGCTGCGCCCGGCGGCGGCGAGGATCTCCCCGAGCGCCTCGACGCTGAAGGCCGCGCCGAGCGGGTCCGGGCCGAGCCGGGCGATACCCGGCACGTCCGCCGGGTCCCGGACGAGGTAGACGGCCAGCCGCTTCTGGGTGCCGGCCTCGGTGAGGTCGAACCCGGCGCGGTCGTCGAAGGTCAGCCGCAGCGTGAGCGGGCCCCGGCCGGGCCGCGCGGGCGCCGTCGGCTGGGTCGCCCGCCACCGCAGCCATCCGGCCCGCGCCAGATGGATGACCAGGTCAAGGGGCTCCCCGGTGTCGGTGGCGAAGACGAGGTCGAGGAACTTGCCGTGCCGGCGCACCGCCGCGAGCGCGCTGCCCCGCAGCGCCGTGATCGGCGGGTCGAACGTCTTCAGGGCACTGACGGTCACGGGTTCGACCCGGTCGACGACGCGGCCGAGGGCGGTGTCCCGCAGGAACACGGCGAGGGCGTCGACCTCCGGCAGTTCCGGCATGAGCGCAGTGTCGCACCCGCGGCGGCCCAGGTCAGCGCAGTGGGCCGGGCAGCTTCGGCACGAGGTCGGCGTCGGCGGCGCGGGCGAGCAGCGTCTCGATCGCGGCGAACCCCTCCTCGCCGAGATCCAGGCTGAACTCGTTGACGTACAGCTTGATGTGCGCGTCGACGACGTCGGGGGCCAGTTCCTGGGAGTGCTCGAGGACGTAGGCGGCGCTCGCGGCCGGGTCGGCGAAGGCGGCGGCCACGCTCGCCCGCACTGCGGCGGACAGCGCCGGCCCGTCCAGCTCGCGGCGGGCGAGGATCGCGCCCAGCGGGATCGGCAGCGACGTCTGCTCCTCCCACCAGTCCCCGAGGTCCGCGAGCGCCGTCAGCCCGAAGGACGGGTAGGTGAAGCGGGACTCGTGGATGACCAGGCCGGCGTCGTACCGGCCGTCCCGCACCGCAGGCATGATCTGCTCGAACGGCAGCACGTCGATGCCGGCCACCCCGCGCTCCGCCGCCCACAGCCGGAACAGCAGGTACGCGGTGGTGCGGCGGCCGGGGATGGCCACCCGGGCACCGCGCAGGTCGGTGCGCCCGGCGGTGAGGACCAGTGGTCCGCAGCCGCGCCCGAGCGCACCGCCCGAGGTGAGGAGCTGGTAGTCGGCGAGCAGCCAGGGCAGTGCGGCGTAGGAGACCTTGATCAGGTCGTCGCGGCCGTCGGCGGCCCGGGAGTTCAGCACGTCGATGTCGGCGAAGGTGACGTCGACCGTGGGCGCGCCCGGCACCAGCCCGTGGGCGAGGGCGTGGAAGGCGAACGTGTCGTTCGGGCACGGCGAGATGGCCAGTGACAGCGGCTGGCTGGCCGACAAGTCCGTGTCCTGCTCGGTCCGCGCCTCGCTGACACTCATCCGGACTCCTCCAGCCGCTGGGTGGCCATCCCGCGCTCAGCGGGTGCCGTTGCTGCCGTTGCCTCCGTGCGGGGGACCGCTGCCCAGCGTGGCCGACCCCGCGCCCGAGGCGGTGGCCGGCTGGGCGACCAGGCCCTCCGGGTGCGCCACCAGCGCGGCGGCGGCCGTGCGCAGACTGGCCAGCGCGGCCGGCAGGTTCCAGGCGGCCCGGTCGCGGCGGCCGACGGGATTGCTCACGGCGCGGATCTCCGCGGCGGGAACGCCGTAGGCCTGCGCGGCGAGCGCCACGGCATAGCCTTCCATCGCTTCGGCCACCGGGTCCAGCCGCTCGGTCAGGGCGGCGGCCCGCCGCTCCGTACCGGTCACGGTCGAAACGCTGACCACGGTACCCGTGATGACGCGCCGGCCGGTGGCGTCGAGCACCAGGCCGAGCCGGGATGTCAGGTCAGCCTCCGGCTGGACGGTGGACGAGCCGAGCCCGAGCTCGTCCAGGGTGAGGAAGGCCCCGTCGGCACCGCGACCGCCGTGCCCGCGGTGCGTGGGCGCGCCGGTGCTGTGGAAGCCGAGGTTGCGGTCGAGCTCGCTGATCCGCTCGGTGGGCTGCGCCGGCTCCTCGTCGACGCCGGACTCGGCGCCCAGGTCCGCGGCGACGATGCGATCGGCGACGACAAGATCGCCGATCTCGGTCCAGCCGCGGAAACCTCCCGCGACGCCCATCGTCAGCACCAGGTCGAACGGCTGGCCGGCCGCGCTCGCGACGGCCAGCGCGGTCGCGGCGCCGGCCGCGGCGGCCGGGCCGCCGGTGCCGGCGGCGAGGACCGTGACGGGCCCGCGGCGCCGTCCCACGTAGGGGCCCAGGGTGGAGGTGGTGAGCAACTGGCGATCCCAGTCGGGCGACACGAGGTTGCCCGGGCTGGCCGGCAGTCGGGTCCGACCACGCGACCAGCTACCCATCAGCCCCGCGCACACCGCGTCCGCCTCGGCGGTCACCGCGGTGACGATCAGGGTTCGACTCACGACCGGGTCCGGATCATCGATTGGCATGTCCTAAGTCCGCCGTCCCCGTAGATGTCTGTCGGTCCGATTCGCAGAATGCCACCGCACCGGACGGCAAGGTTACGGCGCGGGGTTTTGTTTGTGGTGCAAATCGGACTTGTTGCCGGACTTTAGCATCACGGACGACAGTGCGTGGCGCCGATGGCGGTGCGCGGCACGCCGTGCGCGTTGCGTGGGCTGCGCAGGTGATAACGGGGGTACTCGCGTTGATACGCCCACGGGATCAGGCCCGGCGGTGCCAGGTAGTGCGCCCGGCCATCCTCCGACGTGCCCGGTTCGTCGAGCAGCGGTAAACACCGGAGCGGGATGGCGACGATTGTCGGCCGGGGGAAAACAACGGGTGTCCGCGATCGATGACGAATCGACCTGGGCACGCTCGACCCTCAGCCCCGACGGCGGCCGAGACCGCGCCGGGGTCGGGACCCGTCCGGGCGGGTCGGATCCTCCAGGGTGGGCGGGATCGGCGCCGGTGCCCGTCTCTCGGTGGCCGGGACCGGCGCGGCCACGACGGCGGTGTCCGGCCACTGGTCGGCGGGCTCGCCGACGATCTCCGGCGCGGCGGCCTGCTCCGACTGGCCGTAGGCGTCCGCCGCCACGGCCGAATCCGGCGGGAGGCCGGCGGTCGGTTCACGGGCGAGCGCCGGTTCCAGCGGCTGATCGGGGACGGGAGCCATCGCCGCGGCCGCGGCGCCGAGCGGGGCGACGGGATCCGCCCATGGGGTCGGGCTGGACCACCGCCGGTCCCGGGCCGCCAGCCGGGACCGGCGCAGGGCGCCGGCCTGGAGGACCAGAGTGAGGCAGACGGCGGCCGCAGCCAGCGCGAACCCCGCGGAACCGGGCAGCTCCACCAGCCCGCACGCGCCACCGGCGACCCACGCGAGCTGCAGGGCCGTCTCCGAGCGGGCGAACGCCGAGTTGCGGGTCGTCTCCGGTATATCGCGCTGGAGGATGGCGTCCAGCGCGAGTTTGCCCATCGATCCCGCCATCGTGGCCAGCAGCGCCGCGACGAGCGAGGTGAACCGGGTGTAGGTGACGGCGGCGCCCAGGCAGCCCCCGGCGGCCATCACCAGGGCGAGCATCAGGATGCCCTCGGGCCGGCGCCGGCCGAGCCGACCGCCGACGAACACCCCGAGCCCGCTGCCGACGCCGGCCGCGACGGCGAGGCCGCCGAGCCAGAGGTTGTTGCCACCCTTGGTACGCAGCAGGAAGGCCAGATAGAAGGTGAGGAACCCGACCAGTCCGCGCAGCACCAGGGTGGCCCGCAGAGCGACCGGCAGGGCGCCGAGCGCGGCTCGAAACCGCGCCCGCAGCGCCGGTCGACCACTGCCGGCCAGCGCGTCGGCCCGCAGCGGTTGTTCGCCGGCGGCCGAGTCGACCGTTCGTGGCAGGTTGAACGCCAGCAGCACCCCGATCATGTAGACGATCGCGCAGAGGCGCAGCACCCACGGGTAGCCGACGAACGGGATATGCGCGATACCCAGCCCCAGCGGGGCCACGACCGCCCCGGAGACGATGTTGACCAGTGAGATTCGCGAGTTGACCTTGACGAGGGTGAGGCCGGGCGGCGCCACCCGTGGTGTCACCGCGCTGCGGGCGACGCCGAACGCGCGGGAGAGCACCAACAGGCCGAGCGCCAGCGGGTAGACGGCCAGCCCGGTCAGCGCCCCGGCCAACTGCCAGGCGAGCAGCCCACGGCCCAGGCAGATCGCGGCCAGCGCGGTCCGCCGGCCGTGCGCGACCCGGTCGAGCAGCGGACCGACCACCGGCGCGAGCAGGGCGAACGGCACCATCGTGATCAGCAGGTACATCGCGACCTTGGACCGGGCCTCACCGGAGGGCACGGAGAAGAACAGCGATCCGGCCAGCGCGACGGTGACCAGCGCGTCCCCGGCGGCGTTCACGAAGGACAGCTCGGTGAGCGCGGACAACCCGGTCCGGCCGGAGTCCTCGCCGCGCACGCTCGAGCGCGCCCGGCGCAGGCCGTTCGAGATGCCGCTGCCCAGGTTCACCATGCCGAGTGTCCTCGTCCCAGGCCCGACGGCCTCGCAGGCGGGTTCCGACCGGGGGTCACACGACTCTCACCGGTGCTCCTGCGACCTTGTCGGGCGGTGCCGGTGTCCGTGGGTGAGAATACGTTGCGTGGATGCTCCAGAGGTTCGTTCCACCATGACCGAGGCGTCCCCCGCGTCGAGCGGCGCGGCCGACGCCCACGTACCCACCGGCGCCGACGGGTACGAAGGGGCGGATCGCGCGGAGCCTACGGCGGGTGTGGCGACCCAGGGCAGCACGGAGGTTACAGAAGTGACAACGGCGACAGCGACCAGGTCCGAATCGACCGCAACGGCGGCCGCGGGATCGGCGGTCGCGGAAACGGCGGTCGCCGAACGCGGGGCGGCCGATCCGGCGAGCGTCGATCCGGCGAGCGTCGATCCGGCGAGCGTCGATCCGGCGAGCGTCGATGCGGCGGTGGCTGAGGCGGCCGACGTCGAGGCGGCTGAGACCGAGGCGGCTGAGACCGAGGCGGCGGCACCGGCCGGGCGAGCCCGGTCAGCGCGAGCGACGCGAGCTTCGCGGGAGACGGCGGTCGACGCGACCTGCGCGGCGGCCGTGGATCTCGCCCGCGCCGCCGCCGTGGAGGAGGCCGGCGAGGAGCAGGCGGTCGGCGAGCACCTCGGCGTCGAGGCCGAGAGCGATCGGATCGTGCTGCACCGCTTCGCCTGCCTGACCCCCGCCTACCGGGGTTGGACGTGGACGGTCGTCGTCACCCGCGCCTCCCGGGTGCGCCGGGTCACCGTCGACGACGTGGTCCTCATCCCCGGGGACGACGCGATGCTGGCGCCGGAGTGGGTGCCGTGGTCGGAACGGCTGCGGCCGGGTGACGTCGGCGTCGGCGACCTGCTGCCGACGGCGATCGACGACCCCCGGCTCGCGCTGCGGGTCGAGGACGTCGAGGAGCTCGTCGACACCGACGAGTATGTCGAGCTCGGTCTGGGCCGGTCCCGGGTGCTGTCGCCGACCGGCCGGGAGGATGCCGTCGAGCGCTGGTACGCGGGGGAGGCCGGCCCCGACGCGTCCATCGCGAAGGTGGCGCCGGCAGCCTGCCTGACCTGTGGTTTCCACGTGCGCCTCGCGGGCGTGCTCGGCCGGATGTTCGGGGCCTGCGCCAACGAGCTCGCCCCGGACGACGGCCGCGTCACCGCCATCGACCATGGGTGCGGCGCGCACTCCGAAGCGCTGGTCGCGCCGAGCGCGCATCCGGAGCCGGTCGTGTACGACGAGGACCCGTCCGACCTGGCGCCGACGGACGTCGAGCTGCTCGGTGTGGCCGCCCACCCGCCGGGTTCGGTGGCCGACGCCGGACCCGAGGACCAGACCGACGCCGGGGGCCCCGAGCCGTACGGCCACTCCTGATCTCAGGCCGGCAACGCCGGCATCGAGGGCGGACAGCCAGCGGGGGCGGCGGCCGGCCGCCCCCGCCGGTCGGTCAGGTGGTCTGGCCGAACAGGGCGGGCAGGGTGCCCTCGTGGGCGGTGCGCAGTTCGTCCAGGCCGACGGCGAAGGCGTCCCGCACATCGAGGGTGTCGCCGCCGACGACTCCGAGGCGCTGCCACGGCAGCCCGCGGGTCGTGCACAGCTCGGCGAAGCGGGCCTGCGCGGCGCTCGGCACGGCGACGACGGCGCGCGCCGTCGACTCGCTGAAAAGCTCGACGAACAGGTCCGCCCCGGCAGCCAGCTCGATTCGGGCGCCGCGTCCGCCCCGCAGGCAGGACTCGACGAGCGTCTGGGCCAGGCCGCCGTCGGACAGGTCGTGGGCGGCGCTGAGCAGACCCTCGCGGGAACCGGCGACGAGAACCTCGCCGAGCAGCTTCTCCCGGGCGAGGTCGACCGCCGGCGGTGCGCCGCCGAGGTGGCGGTGGGTCACCCAGGCCCACTCGGAGCCGCCGAACTCGTCCGCGGTCTCGCCCAGCAGGATCAGTGCGTCACCGTCGCCGGTGAAGCCGATGGGGGTGCGGCGGGCCACGTCGTCGAACAGGCCGAGCACGCCGATCACCGGCGTGGGATGGATCGGCGTCGCGCCGGTCTGGTTGTAGAACGACACGTTGCCGCCGGTGACCGGCAGCCCCAGGCGCCGGCAGCCGTCGGCGAGGCCCGCGCACGCCTCGGCGAACTGCCACATCACCTCGGGATCCTCCGGGGATCCGAAGTTCAGGCAGTTCGTGACGGCGATCGGCTCCGCGCCGGCGGCGCTGACGTTGCGGCATGCCTCGGCGAGGGCGAGCTGCGCCCCGGCGAACGGGTCGAGTCGGGCGTAACGGCCGTTGCCGTCGGTGGCCAGCGCGATGCCGAGGCCGGTGTCCGCGGACAGCCGCAGCACGCCGGCGTCCTCCGGCTGGGCCAGCACGGTGTTCGCCTGGACGTACCGGTCGTACTGGTCGGTGACCCAGGCCCGGGAACACAGGTTCGGCGAAGCGATCAGCCGCAGCAGGGTTTCGCGCAGCTGCTCGCCGGTGGTCGGCCGGGCCAGGCGCGCCGCGGCCGGGGTGTCCGCGCGGACGAGGTCGAGATCGGCGGGGCGGCGGATGGGCCGTTCGTAGACGGGGCCGTCGTCCGCCAGCGAGCCGGGCGGGACGTCGACGACGACCTCGCCGTGCCAGCGAATGACAAGACGGCCGCTGTCGGTGACCGTGCCGATCCGGGTCGCGATCACTCCCCAGCGTTCCGCGAGCGCGAGCACCTCGGGCAGGGACTGCGGCGTGACGATCGCGAGCATGCGTTCCTGGGACTCGCTCGCGAGGACTTCCGGCGGGCTCATCGACGCCTCGCGCAGCGGCACCAGTTCGAGGTCGACGTCCATGCCGCCGGGCTGGCCGGTGGCGATGCCCGCCGCGGTCGTCTCGGTGAGCGCGCAGGTCAGGCCCGCGCCGCCGAGGTCCTGGATGCCGGTGACGAGGCCGCGGTCGAACAGTTCCAGGCAGCTCTCGATGAGGATCTTCTCGGTGAACGGGTCGCCGACCTGCACTGATGGCCGCCGCGCCGGGCCGCCACCCTCGTCGAAGGTGGCGGACGCGAGCACGGACACGCCGCCGATGCCGTCCCGACCGGTCTTCGCGCCCAGCAGAACCACCGCGTTGCCCACCCCGGTGGCGGCCGAGGTCTGCACCCGGCTGACCGGCATCACGCCGACGCACAGGGCGTTGACCAGGGGGTTTCCTGCGTAGGTGGGGTCGAAGACAACTTCGCCGCCGATGTTCGGCAGGCCGAGGCAGTTGCCGTAGCCGCCGATGCCGGCGACGATGCCCGGCAACGTCCGGGCGGTGTCGGGGGCGTCGGCGTCGCCGAAACGCAGCGGGTCGAGCACGGCCAGCGGGCGCGCGCCCATGGTCAAAATGTCGCGGACGATGCCGCCGACGCCGGTCGCCGCGCCCTGGTAGGGCTCGACGAAGCTCGGGTGGTTGTGCGACTCGATCTTGAAGGTGACCGCCAGGCCCTCGCCGACGGCGACGACGCCCGCATTCTCCCCCATGCCCACCAGCAGCCGGTCCGTGGACGGGGTGTCCTTGAACTGCCGCAGGTGGATCTTGGAGGACTTGTACGAGCAGTGCTCACTCCACATCACCGAGTACATCGCCAGCTCGGCGTCGGTGGGGCGGCGGCCGAGGGTGGCGACGATCCTGCCGTACTCGTCGTCGGTGAGGCCTAGGTCGCGATAGGGCTGCTCGGCGGCGTCCGCAGCGGCCGTGGCGGCGTTGGCCGCCGCGCCGGTCGGGTCGGAGGTGGCCGTCGGAGCGGTCGGGTTGCCGGTCACCCCCCCATCCTCGCGGATTTCGCCAGCGTGTGGACCCAGAGCTCCGATCGAGGCGCCATCCGCGTGGCGCGGGACACACGGATCGACAGCGGGCGCCCGGCTCCTGGGAGTCCGGGCGGCGGGGGGCGGGGGCGGCCGGGGGGGGGGGGGGGGGGGGGGGGGGGGGGGGGACCGGCGGCGCGGGACACTGGGTCGCAGCGGGGGGCCCGGGCTCGGGGCCGGCCCGGCGGTTGGCGCACGCACAGGGGGGCGGGTCCGGGTGAATGGCGAAGGGTCAGCTCAGCAGGCCCTTGTCCTTGAGGAAGGCCCGCGCGACGTCGGAGGGCTTCTCGCGCTGCGCGTCGACCTTCTTGTTGAGCTCGGCGAGGTCGGCGGTGGTGAGCACCGGCGCGAGGGCGTTGAGCGCGGCGGAGATCTTCGGCGTCAGCGACTTGGTGTTGACGATCGGGACCAGGTTGTCCGCGTTCTGCAGCTTCTTGTCGTCGGTCAGCGTGACGAGGTCGTAGTCGCTGACGGTGGCGTCGGTGGTGAGGACCAGGCCGAGCTGGGCGGTGTTGTTCTTGACGGCGGCCTTCGTCTGCGGGGTGTCCACCCCGGTGCGGACGATCTCGCTGATCCTGATGCCGTAGGTCTTCTCCAGCCCCGGCTGGCAGAACGGCCGGCTGGCGCACTCCGGACCGGCGGCGATCTTGACAGTCTGGCCGCTGGCGCCCAGGTCGGACAGGGTGCGCAGGTGGTGCTGGGCGGCGAACGACTTGCTCACCGCGAACGCGTTCTGGTCGACCGCGGCGGCCGGGTCGAGCACCGTCAGGCCGTCCCCCTCGGCCAGCGGCCGCAACGCGGCCAGGGACTTCTGCAGGTCGGGGGAGGAGACCGAGGGCGCGGTGGAGCCGTGGACCTTGGTGTTGAGCAGGTCCGCGTACGTCGCTACGTACTGCGGCATCGCGTCGACCGTGCCGCTCTCCAGCGATGACTGGGCGAGTTCGGTCTGCTGCACCGAGGTCCGCTCGACCTTGTACCCGGCCTTCTCCAGCACGGCCGCGTACATCTCGGCGAGTATCTTGCTTTCGGTGAAGCCGGCGTCGGCCACGGTGAGCGAGCCCTCGCTCGTCGAGCCCGACCCGGACCCGGAGCCGCTGGTGTCCGAGCCGCAGGCGGCCGCCGTCAGGGCCAGGGCGACCAGCGCCGCGATCCCCGCCAGCACGGCCTGCGGGCGGGGCCCGGGCCCCCCGCGCGCGCCCCCCCCCCGCGCGGCGGGGGGGGGGGCGGGGGCCCCCCCCCCCCCCGGCGCGGCGCCGCGATCCGGTCGCTGCTGCTTCGTCAGTCACGTTGATGTCCCACCGTTCGTCATTGCCGGTTCGTGGTCGCCCTGGCGCTGCTCGACCGTCGGTGCGTGCCGGCACGCGTTGCCGCGATCGCCGACGGTCCCACCCTCGCACTCGGGTCTGACAACTTCCGGACGTCCCGGACACATTCCTGGAGGCGGGTACATCGCCGCAACCCAAACGACATAACTAACAGCGACAAGGTGGACAATAGGTCGCCCTGGGCGAGCGGGTGCCGCAGATCCGCCTGGCGAGGTCAGCGGGTGCGGGCGGGGGCGGTCCTCGGCCCGCTCGACACCAGCCGGGCCACGGCGAACAGGATCCCGTCCACGGCCAGCGCGAGCGCCGCCACCAGGATCGCGCCACCGACGACCTGGTCATGGCGGTTGTTGGCCAGCCCGTCGACGACGAACCGGCCGAGGCCGCCGCCGCCGATCAGCGCCGCAATGGTCGCCGTGGCCACCACCTGCACGGCGGCCAGCCGCAACCCCAGCACGATCATTGGTGCCGCCAGCGGCAGCTCCACCCGGCGCAGCAGCTGGGCGCCGGACATGCCCATGCCCCGAGCGGCCTCCTTCGCCCCCGGATCCACCTCGCGCATTCCGATGTAACTGTTGGTGACCAGCGGCGCGATCGCGAACAGGGTCAGCGCGACCACCGTCGTCGTGTCGCCGATGCCGAGCGGGCCGATCGCCAGCAGGACCAGCACCGCGAACGTCGGCACGGCCCGGCCGACGTTCGAGATGTTGATGGCGAGGGTGCCGCCCCGGCCGAGATGGCCCAGGCCGATGGCCACGGGCAGTGCCACCGCGCAGGCGATGCCGACCGAGGCACCGGTGAGCAGCAGATGCTCGGTGAGTCGGGTGCCGATCCGTTGCGAGTCATGAAGCATGAGTAAGCCTCTGCCTCGCAGCCGTCGTCGACAGGACGGCGCTCCCGGTCTGACCC
>NZ_JALKFX010000023.1 GCF_023243045.1 Frankia sp. AgB32 | reverse complement strand
GCCGTCGGCTGGCCGCCGGACTGCGGCGTGGTGATCGTCGCCGCGGTGTAGGCGGCCGGAGCGCCGAGGACGCCGAGGAGTCCGACCAGCGCGACCGCGGCGGCCGTGCGGCCGGCCAGCGCCCGCCGTACCAGCAGCGCCAGTCCGGCGGCCACCGCGGCGGCGACCACCAGCACCCGCAGCCACGGGTACCACGAGGAGGTGCGGTTCAGCAGCACGAAGGCCCAGACGCCGGTGGCCGCCACGGCGGTCGCGAGCACCGCGCGGTGGAGCAGGGCGTGTCGTTCCCGCCACAGCACGGCGCCGCCGGTGGCGACGAGGCCCGCGATGCCGGGCGCGATCGACGCCGTGTAGTACGGATGGAACGTCCCCTTCGCGAGGCTCAGCGTGATCGACGTGATGATCAGCCAGGCTCCCCAGAGGATCAGGGCGGCGCGGGCGCGGTCCACCCGGGGCGCGCGCAGGGTCGCCCACAGACCGCCGACCAGCAGGATCAGCGCCCCGGGGATCAGCCAGCTGACCTGCCCGCCGATCTGGTCGCCGAACAGCCGCAGCCAGCCTGCCTGGTCGCCGCCGAAGCCACCGCCACCACCCCCGCGGCCGAACCCGCGCTCGCGCAGGGCCTGTGCGAGCGGACCGGTGGCCGCCCGCGCCGCGCCGCCGCCGGGAGCGCCACCGCGGTTGCCGTCCCCGCCGAACACCCGGCCGAGCCCGTTGTAGCCGAAGGCGAGGTTGAGGACGCTGTTGTCGGTCGAGCCGCCGATGTACGGACGGGAGTCCTTCGGCCACAGCGCGACCGTGGCCACCCACCAGCCGGCGGCGACGACGACCGCGAGACCGCCGAGGAGCGTCTGCCACACCCGCCGCCACAGCCCGGTCGGCGCGGCGATCAGATACACCAGCGCGAAACCCGGCAGGACCAGGAAGCCCTGCAGCATCTTCGTGAGGAACGCGAACCCGAGCGCGGCCCCGGCGCCGACGAGCCACCCCGTCGACGCCCGCTCCAGCGCGCGCACCAGGCAGTAGGCGGCGACGACCAGGACGAGGGTGAGCACCCCGTCAGGGTTGTCGTAGCGGAACATCAGCGCCGCCACCGGCGTCAGCGCCAGCACCGCACCGGCGAGCAGGCCGGCGGCCGGGCCGAACCAGCGCCGCACCATCGCGTGCATCAGGCCGACCGCGGCCACTCCGCCGAGCGCGGAGGGCACCAGCATGCTCCAGCTGGAGAACCCGAAGATCCGCCCGGACAGCGCCATCAGCCACAGCGACGCCGGCGGCTTGTCGACCGTGATGAAGTTTCCGGCGTCGAGCGAGCCGAACAGCAACGCCTTCCAGCTCCTCGTCCCGGCCTGCACGGCGGCGGCGTAGAAGCTGTTCCCATACCCGGACGCACTCAGATCCCAGACGTAGAGCAGGGTCGTGGCGGCGAGCAGAAGCCCGAGCGCAGGCCGTACCCAGGGCGGATCCCCGGCCTGTCCGGTTGCCAGCCGCCGCCACCCCGTCGCGGGGGAGCCCGCCGACGGCGTCGCCGTCTCCGCGGCTGCGGTCGGTGGGGCGGGCAGCGGGGAGACCGGCGGCCGCGCGGCCTCGGCCGCGTCGGGCTGGCCAGGCACCGCCGGCGGCTGCACCGCCGGCGGCTGCACCGCCGGCTGCTGCACCGTCGAGGACTGCTGCACCGCCGAGGACTGCTGCACCGTCGAGGACTGCTGCACCGCCGAGGACTGCTGCACCGCCGAGGACTGCTGCACCGCCGAGGACTGCTGCACCGCCGAGGACTGAGATGCGGCGGAGGACGGCCGTGATGCGGACGGTGTGTCGGGGGATGAGGGCAGTCCGGCGGCCACCGTGGGCTCGGACGGGCCGGCGGCGCTGGCCGGCGGCTGGCCGGAGGCGGAGGTGCCGGTCGGGTCCGGCGGCTGCGTCATGTACCAGATACTTGCTGTGCAACCTGTGTGGAAGCTGAGAGTGGGGAGGTGCCACGGTTTCGCGCCACAGTCCGCGGCGCGACCCGCGCGACTCGCGCGGGCAGGGGCGCCGCGGTGGAGTCCGTTCCTAGGACGCGGGGAGGTCGTCCCGGACCGAGTCGAGGAAGGCGAGCAGTCGGTTGTTGACGTCGTCGTCGCCGTCGCCGTGCTGGAAGCCGGGTCCATGGCCGACGCCGGGGAGGATGTCGGCCCGGCCGTGGGGGATGAGTCCGACCCGGGCCTGCGCGCGGGCCGGGTGGAGCAGGGGGCTGCGCTGCCCGACCAGCACGAGGGTCGGGGTGCGGATGGCCCGCAGGTCCTCGTCCGAGAGCGGGGTGGGGGCCGGCCGCCGGGTGCGGAACGTCCGGGCCCCCGTCAGCAGCACCCTGCGGAGTTCGGGGACGAGCAGGATGGGGTTGTCCAGTCGGGTGGCAAGCCGTCGGCGCAGCGGCGACGGGGCGAGACCGGCCATCCCGTTGAGGTACATCAGCCAGATGAACCGGGCGCCGACCTTCTCCAGCCCGCCGGGATCGAGCGCGGCCACGCTCACGAGCCGGTCGGGGGCGTGCCGGGCCTGGTTGAGGGCCAGCCATCCGCCGTAGGAGTGCCCGATCAGGTGCACCTGGGGGACTCCCAGGGAGGCGAGCGTCTCGTCGAGCCAGGCGGCGCTGTCCGCGGGGTCGTGGATGGGCCGGCGGGCGACGCTGCGGCCCGGGTCGCCGAGGGTGTCCAGGGCGATGATCGGGTGGTGGGCGCCGAGCGTGGCCAGGAAGGGATACCACTGGACCGCGTTGGAGCTGGCGCCGTGCAGCAGCACGATCGGCACGCCGGTGGCGGCCCCGTACCGATGCACGTGGGTCGTGCCGAACTCGCCGTCCACATCGGTCTCGGTCCACGGCCGCGGCCACAGTGCGGCGAAGGCCGCGTCGTAGGCGGCGAGAAACCTGGCTCGTTGGCGGTCGCCGCGGAAGCGCCCGACCGCGCTGTCAACTACCGTTGTCATGGTACAGATGTACCACGAAAGGGAGCGATGCCGAAGCGGGTCGACCACGAGCTGCGCCGCCGTCAGATCGCCGACGCGCTGCTGCGCGTCGCGGCCGCCCAGGGGCTGCACACGGTCGGGTACCGCGAGGTGGCGGTCGAGGCGGGCGTGTCCGTGCGGCTGGTCCAGTACTACTTCGAGACCAAGGAACAACTGCTGCTGTTCGGCCTGCGTCGCGTCGGCGACCAGTTCACCGAGCGGATGCTGCCCCGCCTCGCCGCCGCCGCGCTGCCCGTGGCCGGTCGGTCCCGGATCGAGGTCGTGCTGCTCGGGACCCTGCCCCTGGATGCCGAGAGCCGTTCGCTGTACGTCCTCTACCACCAGTACTTCGCGCTCGCGCTCACCGATCCCGCGCTGGCGGCCCAGCCCTACGGCAGCGACCCCGACGCCCTGGAGGTATGGCTGGTCGAGCAGCTGCGCTCCTGCCAGTCCGAGGGGCGACTCGCCGCCGAGCGGGATCTCGTCGACGAGGCGTCCGCCATCCTCGCGCTGACGGTCGGGCTGGGTAACGCGATCCTGGCCGGTCGACGGTCGGCGGACGATGCCCGCCGTATCCTCGCCCGCCACCTCGAGGACCGACTCGGCCCGGCGCGGTGAGGAACGACCGGGCCCGCGCGCACCCCGAGCCGGTGCCCCGAGCCCGTGAGCTGGACGCGACGCTTGTCTCCGATGGCTGCCGCGGCGGCCCCGTAGGCTGGACGGCATGAGTGTCGCCGCGTCGTGATACGCGGGTGGTTCCGCCCGGTCGGGGGTCCACCGCCGACCGTAGCTGACCGTTGCCGTCCGACGTCGTATCGGCGTCTTCCGTAAGCCCGAAAGAGGCCCCACCTCGATGATCATCGTGTCCGAGCTCGAACTGCGTGCCGGAGCCCGCACCCTGATCGAGCCCGTCTCCTTCCGGGTGCAGGCCGGTGACCGCATTGGTCTGGTCGGGCGCAACGGCGCCGGCAAGACGACCCTGCTGAAGGTGCTCGCCAAGGAGGGCCTGCCGTTCGCGGGCAATGTCGACGTCCGCGGCGAGCTGGGCTACCTGCCGCAGGACCCGCGTGCCGGCGACCCGAACGACTCCGCCCGCGACCGGGTGCTGTCCGCGCGCGGTCTGGACGTGCTGCTGCGTGACATGGAGAAGCTCCAGCTGGAGATGGCCGAGCTCGTCGACGGCAAGGCCCGCGACGCGGCGATCCGCCGCTACGGCAACCTGGAGGACCGTTTCGGCACGCTCGGCGGGTACGCCGCGGAGGCCGAGGCGGCGCGGATCTGCTCGTCGCTGGGGCTGGCGGACCGGGTGCTCGGGCAGCCGCTGGGCACGCTGTCCGGTGGGCAGCGCCGCCGGGTGGAGCTCGCCCGGATCCTGTTCGCCGGCTCCGGCAACTCCGACGCGACGCTCCTGCTCGACGAGCCGACGAACCACCTCGACGCCGACTCGATCGCCTGGCTGCGGGACTTCCTGCGGGCCCACTCCGGCGGCCTGATCGTCGTCAGCCACGACGTCGACCTGCTCGACCGCTGCGTCAACAAGGTCTTCCATCTCGACGCCAACCGCACCGCCCTCGACGTCTACAACGTCAACTGGAAGACCTACCTCTCCCAGCGGGAGATGGACGAGCGCCGCCGCAAGCGCGAGCGGGCCAACGCGGAGAAGAAGATCGACGCGCTGAAGGCGCAGGCCGACAAGATGCGCGCGAAGGCGACGAAGGCCCGCGCCGCGCACCAGATGGACCGCCGCGCCGACCGGCTCGCCGCCGGGCTCGCCGAGGTCCGCGTCGCCGACCGGGTCGCGAAGCTGCGCTTCCCCGACCCGGCGCCCTGCGGGCGCACCCCGCTGACGGCCACCGGGCTGTCCAAGTCGTACGGCTCGCTGGAGATCTTCACCGACGTCGACCTGGCGATCGACCGGGGTTCCAAGGTGGTCGTGCTCGGGCTCAACGGCGCGGGCAAGACGACGCTGCTGCGCATCCTGGCCGGCGTCGAGCAGGCCGACACCGGCCAGGTGGAGCCGGGCCACGGCCTGCGCCTCGGCTACTACGCGCAGGAACACGAGACGCTGGACACCGACCGTTCGGTGCTGGACAACATGCGGGCCGCGGCGCCGAACACCTCCGACGTCGAGCTGCGGCGCATTCTCGGCGCCTTCCTGTTCAGCGGCGACACCGTCGAGCAGAAGGCGAAGACGCTCTCCGGTGGGGAGAAGACCCGGCTCGCGCTCGCGGGGCTGGTGTGCAGCTCGGCCAACGTCCTGCTGCTCGACGAGCCGACGAACAACCTGGACCCGGCGTCCCGGGACGAGGTGCTCGCGGCGCTCGCCACCTTCAAGGGCTCCGTGGTGCTGGTGACGCACGACCCGGGCGCGGTGGAGGCGCTGGAGCCGCAGAAGGTGCTCATGCTGCCGGACGGCGTCGAGGACAACTGGTCGCCGGAGCTGACCGAACTCATCTCCCTGGCATGATCTGGCCGAGCGCATCATCCGGACATTCGGCGCCGGCTACGGACGTGGAGAGCTGTTTGTGAGTACCGAGGGCGGCACCAAGGCGGTTCTGGCGGCACTGGCCGCCAACCTGGGCATCGCGGCGACGAAGTTCGTCGCTTTCCTGCTGACCCAGTCGTCGTCGATGCTGGCCGAGTCGATTCACTCGGTCGCCGACTCGGGTAACCAGGGCCTGCTGCTTCTCGGCCAGCGCCAGTCGGCGAAACCGGCCGACGAGGACCACCCGTTCGGCCACGGCCGCGCCCGTTACATCGCCGCGTTCCTGGTCGGCATCGTGCTGTTCACCGTCGGCGGGCTGTTCTCGGTCTACGAGGGGGTGGAGAAGCTGCGCCACCCGCACGAGCTCGAGTCCGGCCTGATCGCGGTGATCATCCTGCTGGCCGCCGTCGCCATGGAGAGCTACTCGTTCGCCACCGCGATCCGGGAGTCCAACCGGACCCGTGGGGATCGCTCGTGGCTGGCGTTCATCCGGGAGGCGCGCGCGCCGGAGCTGCCGATCGTGCTGCTGGAGGACCTCGCCGCCGAGGTCGGCCTGCTGTTCGCGCTCGCCGGTGTCGGCCTGACGCTGCTGCTCGACGACCCGATCTGGGACGCCGCCGGCACCCTGGCCATCGGCATTCTGCTGCTGGTCGTCGCCATCCTGGTCGCGGTGAAGGCGTACGGCATGCTCGTCGGAGAGGCGGCAACGCCCGCGACCGTGGCGACGATCCGCACCACCCTCGCCGCGGCGCCCGGGGTGACCGGGGTGATCCACCTGCGGACCCTGCACCTCGGCCCGGACGAGCTGCTCGTCGCGGCCAAGATCGGGATGCCGCCGGCCGCGGCGATGACGGAGGTCGCCGCCACCATCGACGGCGCCGAGGCGGCCCTGCGCTCCGCCGTCGACACCCCGATGCGGATCTTCCTCGAGCCGGACATCCACCGCGACCCGGCGGCGACCGCCGGCGTCGAGGCGAGCGCCGCACCGGCCTGACCCGGCCGCGGCCGTCCGGCGTTGTCCGTCCGGCATCGTCCGGCCGGCCCGGCGCGGCCGGCGATGCCGACGATTCCGGCTGGCCGGCGGACGCGGTCGACCCGGCAAGCGGATCCGGGCCCGGGCGAACGCCTTCCGCGGCTGGGCCCTGGCCAACCCGCAGCGGCTTCCGCCTCATCCACGGTGATCCGGTCCCCGGCCACCAGGCGCCGCGCCCGCCGCCGCGCACCGGCTCTGCCTCGGCCTCACCGCGGTCGTGGCCGCCGCCTGGCCGTCCGCGGAGCATCTCCACGGCGACGCCGATGGCGACCTCGACGGCGAGTTCGACTGGTCGGACTTCGACCCGGGGGCTGCTCGCGAAGATCCGCCCGGCGTCCTCGGGCTCGCACCCGGACGCGGCCCGGGCGCCCACGGCCGGACCCCGCTGCCGCCCCTGGCCGCGGTTCAGGCCGGTCCGCCGAGGCACAGCCGTAGCGCGATGGCGGCGAGCGCGCCCAGGGACATCAGGGTGACGGGCAGGTCGCCGGCCTGCAACCGGTCGCCGGGCCGGGCCGGGCGCGGCTGTGGCGCCACCGCGGCGACCAGCAGCCACGGGAACAGCGGCAGCCAGGTCCGCTCCGCCGCACCATCCGCGAGGCCGGCGACCGCGGCGAACAGCGCGGTGGCCGCCGCGCCGAGCAGGAACGGCCAGCCGGGGGTCAGCCGTAGCCGCCGCGCCGCGCGGACGACCACCGGACCGGTGGCCAGCACCACGATCGTCAGGTCCAGGAACACCCAGGCCAACGCGCGCCCGAGGGTCAGGCCGGGCATCCGGGCCAGTGCCAGCCCGGCCGGCCAGGAGAATCCCCAGGCGGCGAACAGCCACAGCGGCACCAGGGCGCCGAGCCCGGTGACGGCGTTGAGCAGCGGCCGGCGGCGCACGAAGTAGGCGGCGGCGACGGCGACCCCCAGCCAGACCGGGGCATAACCGAACAATGCGGCGAGACCGAGCAGCAGCCCACTGCCCAACGCCCACCACACCGACCGGCGCCCCGGCTCGCAGCCCACCACCCCGACGGCCACGGCCAGAGCCGTCAGGAGCGCCGTGACGGCGTCCGGGGAACCCGCCATCCACCCACCCCAGGGCGCGAGCACCAGGATCGGCACCAGGCGCCGCGCGGCCGTCTCGTGACACAGCGAACGCACCGCCACGCACACCACCGGCACGCACAGCGCGCCGAGGCCGGTGAACACCAGGCCGACGGGCAGCGGCCCGGACAACCCCGCGCGGTCGAGCAGCCAGGCCACCAGCACTGGTCCGGGCGGATGCGTCGGCAGCACGGAGAGCGAGGCGGTCGGCCCGCGCTGCCCGGTGCCCGGGTAGTCGGCGAGCAGGCGGTGGGGGGCGTCGCCGACCGCCGCGGCCGCCGCGACGAGATCCGCCGGCGCGCGCAGACCGGCGGCCGGTCCGCCCGCAGTGACCAGCGCGAGAGCGATACTCCAGGCCAGCGCGCCAAGGCAGCCCAGCAGCAGCAGGACGGCCCACGGCAGCCGGAACCGCGGGCCGACGGCGGCCTGCCCGCCCGGCGCCAGGCTCTCGGTGCCCGTCTCGCCCGTCTCGCCCGTCTCGCCCGTCTCGCCCGCCCGCCCGGCGGCGCTGGGCGGCCCGGCGGTGTCCGTCGGCCCGACGGTGCCGGTCGGCGAGGACCGGCGGATCATCGACGCCCACCAGACGGTGAGTGCGATCACGGTCGTCGCGACCGCTAGTGGCACGACCGCCAACGGGTCGAGCCGCAGGTCCCAGCCGTTTGACCACGGCGGTTCGGCGACGCCGAGGGCCGGACCGGTGCCGGCGAGCAGGGCGGTGCCGCCGAGGCCGGCAGCGGCGAACGCGAGCCAGATCCTGGCTTCGCCGAACTCGGTACGGGTCGTCGGCGTCAGCGCGCGGCTCGGGCGCCGCGGCTGCGCCGGCGTGTCCAGCCGGCTGCCCGCGCGCCCGGTGATGCTCATCGGCCACGACCGACGGACGGCGCCGCGCGGCGCGCGGCCGTCAACCCGGCTCGACCCCGAACCGAACGACCCCGAACCGAACGACCCCGAACCAAGCGACCGCGGAACGTGGCGATTCCAGGACGAGGTGTCGTTCCGTCCGGGTGAGCGGGGTCAGTCGGAGCCCGACACCCGCCCGCCGCCGGACCGGCGATCACCATGTCACCGACCACCCCTGCACGGTAACGACTTTCCGGGCCGACCACGGTCGTCGTCGATCCGCATCCTGACCATTGCGCCTCGGGGGGCCGGTGACGGGGCGCGCCGATGGCGTCACCGTCGCACTGCGCGGCGGCAGATTGTCGCCCGGTGTGACTAATCAGTCGGTTTGATCCTCAGCATTCGCGGTCCGCACGTGGGCTCGGTACAGTGATCGATTGTTGGCTGGACCTGCGGCATCGTGTCGCGGGAAGATCGTCGGCCCGGCTCGCTGGCGATGTTCGTGACGACGCGCCGTTGCCGCTGTTAGGTCGTGCGCAGGGGATTGGGGACACTGACCCCCGTGCAAGGTCAGCAGGGCGTCGGCGCACGGTTGGGCGAAACCCCTCGATCATCGTCGGCCGGAGCTAGTGGAGGTAGAAGCGCGAGGGCACGGTCACGCACCGCGGCACCGCGTGTGATGGATCACATCTGCTTCGAGTGGCGCGTTCACTCGAGCTGAGTGAAGATCGGTTCGCAGATCATCGAGCACGGAGGGGGCCACGTTGGCCGAGCTTAGGAAAGGAACCCGGATCACCGGCGCCGAGCGGGACAAGCTCGCTGCCGAGCTTCGGAAGAAGTACGAGGGTGGGCAGAGCATCCGTCTGCTTGCCGAGTCCTCTGGCCGTTCGTACGGGTTTGTCCACCGGATCCTGTCGGAATCCGGCACCACCCTGCGCGGCCGCGGCGGTGCCACCCGGGGCACCAAGAAGAAGATCTCCTGATCATGGCGGTGCCGGCCGCCGCCATACCGGCGGCGGCCGGGCTTCAGGCAGACGTGCACGGACCCGTCGTGACCATCCGGGTCGGTGCTGATGTCGGCCCCGGGTCACTTGCGGCCGTCGGCTCTGCCCTGCGCGACGTGTTGCGTCGTCTCACTGGCGACGTGCGCGTCGCCATCGTCCGTCCGGGATCAGTGACGTCGCCGTCGATCTTCGCGTCTACGGCGTTCACGCGGCCGGCGCACGCGTCCGATCGGTCGCCGGCCAGCCCGGCCGAGCTGATCGGCGGGTACCAGCAGTGGCGGGCGGCGCTGGACGGCCTCGCCGACCGCGCTGACCTGATCAGCGTTGCCGTGGTCGCCGGGCAGACCGGCGATGTCGGCACCGCGCTGGCTGCCGCCTGCGATCTACGAATCTTCACCGCCGACGCGGGCCTGTGCCCCGTCTGGGCCCACGCCGGCCTGCTGCCCGCGGCCGGCGCCCTGCCGCGGCTCGTCGAGCTGGCCGGCTGGCCTGCCGCGCTGGACATGTGCCTGACCGGTCGGCCGCTGGGTGCCGCCGAGGCCGCGCGGCTCGGGCTCGCCGAGCGCGTGGTGCCGCCGGCCCGGCTCGAGGCCGAACTCGACGCCGTCGTCACCGGCCTGCTCACCCCGCCGCGCGCCGTGACCGCCGAGGTCAAGGCGCTCGCGAAGCTGTCCCGTCGAGCATCGCCGCCGCCACCGCGGCTGTTGCCCGCTGCCGAGGCGCAGGCGTGGGATCGCCTTGTCGCCGGGCTGGCGGACGCCGATCACGGCGCCGCTGGCTGACGTCGTCCTGATCGGCGCGCGGCCGGGCGGCCGCCAGGCTGGCCGGCGGATCCGCTGCCGCCGCCGCTGCGGGACGCCGGCACTCCGTGGGCGGAATGCCGAGCCGTCGATGTTGCTTACATGCTTACATGGTAAGCAGGCTGAGCGAACGGTGGGAGGCGCGATGCGGCCGGGACCGGACGGGTGGGCGGTGATGCGCTCCGCGACCCGCGACCCCGCGGTCGCGAAGACCGCGCTGCGAGCGGGCACGCTGCGTCGCATCGCCGAGTTCGCCAGGCCGTGGCGTGGGCAGCTCGGCTGCTTCCTCGGGCTGATCGTGGCGAGCGCGGCCCTTGGCGCCGCCATCCCCCTCGTCCTCAAGGAGATCATCGACGGCGGGATCGAGCGCCACCGGATCGGCTACGTCGAGGCGCTCGCCGGCCTCGTCGCCGCCTTGGCCTTCGTCGACGCGGGACTCACGCTCGGTCAGCGCTGGTACTCCGCCCGCATCGGCGAGGGCCTGATCTACGAGCTGCGCAGCCAGATCTTCGCGCACGTCCAGCGTCAGCCCCTGGCGTTCTTCACCCGGACCCAGACCGGGGCGCTCACAAGCCGCCTGAACAATGACGTCCTCGGCGCGCAGTCGGCGTTCACGAACACGCTGTCATCGGTGTTGTCGAACGTGCTCACCGCCGCCTTCACCCTGGCCGCGATGGCGGTTCTGTCCTGGCAGATCACCCTGGTATCACTGGTGTTGCTGCCGGCTTTCATCTTTCCGGCCCGCGCGTTCGGTCCGCGGCTGGCCCGGCTCACCCGGGAACGCTACGGAGTGAACGCCGAGATGCACAACACGATGACGGAGAGATTCAACGTCTCCGGCGCGATGCTGACCCAGCTCTACGGCTCCCCCGAACGAGAGGAGGCCAACTTTCGCGGCCGGGCGGGTCGAGTACGTGACATCGGTGTTACTCAGGCCATGTACGGCCGGATATTCTTCGTGTTGCTCACGCTCGTCGGCGCGCTGGCAACCGCGGTGGTGTATGGCGTCGGCGGCCGGCTCGCCGCCCGCGGAGATCTCCAGATCGGCACCCTGGTGGCGTTGACCGCCTATCTGTCCCGGCTTTACGGCCCGCTCAGCCAGCTGTCCAGCGTGCATGTCGACGTGATGACGGCGCTGGTGTCCTTCGAGCGGGTGCTGGAGGTTCTCGACCTGGAACCGGCGATCGTGGACCGGCCCGGTGCGGTGGATCTGCCGGCGGGCGCCGTTTCGGTCGAGTTCCACCAGGTGGGATTTCGCTATCCGGCCGCGGACGAGGTCTCCCTCGCCTCGCTGGAATCGGTGGCGGTCCTGGACGGTCATGTGCCGACGCCGGTGCTCCACGACATCACCTTCCGCGCCGAGCCCGGGCAGATGATCGCGGTGGTCGGGCCGTCCGGCGCCGGGAAGACGACGATCGGCCAGCTCGTCCCGCGGATGTACGACACGGTCACCGGCGCGGTGCGGGTCGGCGGCCACGACGTGCGCGACGTGACCCTTCGGTCGCTGCGGGCCGCCGTCGGTGTCGTCACCCAGGACGCGCACCTGTTCCATGACACCGTGCGGGCGAACCTGCTGCTCGCTCGCCCGGACGCCACCGAGGACGAGATGTGGGCCGCGCTGGACGCGGCGCAGATCGGCCGGCTCGCGCGTGAGCTGCCGGACGGCCTGGACACCGTCGTCGGCGATCGGGGCCACCGGCTGTCCGGCGGGGAGAAGCAGCGGTTGGCGATCGCCCGGCTGCTGTTGCGCGCGCCCGGGGTCGTCGTGCTGGACGAGGCCACCGCGCATCTCGACAGCGAGTCCGAGGCCGCGGTGCAGCGGGCGCTGGCCGCCGCCCTCGCCGGCCGCACCTCGCTGGTGATCGCGCACCGACTGTCCACCGTGCGGGACGCCGACCAGATCCTCGTCGTCGACGGCGGCCGCCTGGTGCAGAGCGGCACCCACGACGAACTGCTCGCCTGCGGCGGCCTCTACGCCGAGCTGTACCGGACGCAGTTCCGATCGACCACGGGGGTGCCCGGTCCCGAGCCGGCGGCGACAGTGCCGTCCGCGGTCGGTGAAGCCGGTGACGCCGGTGACGCCGGCCGGGTGGCACCCGACGACGCGGTCGACCCGGCGGGTGCCCCCGTCTGAGGGATCAGCCGGGGGACCACCAAGGTATGATCAGAAGACGGATTCACCCGGTGCCGTCGGCGCGGCATCTGTCGGGGTGACCGAGGCCGGCGCGGCGCCCGCCTCGGCCGGCGATGCCTCGACGGCGTCGACGAACGCGATGTCGACATCGCCGGACGGCTGCCGATGAATAACGGGATTTCGATTCATGCCCGCCTCCGGGGGGGACTCGACGGTGGGATAGCGACTTCCGAGCTCCGGTGCAGCCGCTGTCGGGATCGTCGGCGTCCATGCCGGCTTTCCCGTATGGTGCCTGCCGTTCCCGTATGGTGCCTGCGGCCCCCGTGTGGTATCCGCCGCCTCCCTAAGCGCCGTGGCGGTGGGCCGGTGCGTCACGGGCGACGAGTGGCACGGTACGCCGCCGCGCGGCCACGCGCAGCATGTGCCTCATTGACCTGATCTGACTACTGGTTCGGGACGCCACGTGCCGCTTCCGACAGCCCCCGTGCGCAAAGACCGTCGATCAGTACTTAGGCTTTGTCTGTGCCACGTAGAGCCAAGATTGTCTGTACCCTCGGCCCGGCCACCAGTTCGCCTGAGAAGGTCCGGGCCCTCGTCGACGCGGGAATGGACATTGCCCGCCTGAACTTCTCCCATGGAACGCACGAACAGCACGCCGCCATGTACGCGAGGGTGCGTGAGGCGGCGGAGGCCGCCGGCCGCAACGTCGGCATCCTCGCCGACCTGCAGGGCCCGAAGATCCGCCTCGGCAGCTTCGCCGAGGGGAGCGCCATCCTCACCCCGGGGCAGCGCTTCACCGTCACCGTCCGGGACGTGCCCGGCGACCAGCACGAGGTCGGCACGACCTACTCCGACCTGCCGGCCGACGTCTCCGCCGGGGATCGCATCCTCGTCGACGACGGCCGGCTCGTCCTGCAGATCGACGACGTCACCGACACCGACGTCCACACCACAGTGATCATCGGTGGGCCGGTGAGCGACCACAAGGGGATGAACATCCCCGGCGCGGCGCTCACGGTGCCGGCGCTGAGCGACAAGGACGCGGACGACCTGCGTTTCGCGCTCGGCCTCGGCGTCGACATGATCGCGCTGTCGTTCGTGCGCAACGCCTCCGACGCCAAGGCGGTGCACACGATCATGGACGAGGTGGGGATCAGGATCCCCGTCCACGCCAAGATCGAGAAGCCGCAGGCGGTGGCCGCCCTCGACGGCATCGTCGAGGCCTTCGACGGGCTGATGGTCGCCCGCGGTGACCTCGGCGTCGAGCTGCCGCTGGAGGACGTGCCGCTGGCGCAGAAGCGCATCGTCACCCAGGCCCGGGAACGGGCCAAGCCGGTGATCGTCGCCACCCAGGTGCTCGAGTCCATGGTCAGCGCGCCGCGGCCGACCCGGGCGGAGGCGAGCGACTGCGCCAACGCGGTCCTCGACGGCGCGGACGCGATCATGCTCTCGGCGGAGACGAGCGTCGGCGCCTACCCGATCGAGGCCGTCGCCACGATGGCCCGCATCATCGAGACCGCCGAGGCGGACCTCGGCCGGATCCCGCCGGTGCGGACCGAGCCGCGGACCCTCGGCGGAGCGCTCGCCCAGGCGGCCACCTCGGTGGGGCAGGCCGTCGGCGCCCGCTACCTCGTCGCCCACACCCTCAGCGGCGACACCGCCCGGCGCCTGGCCCGCTACCGCAGCGAGGTGCCGGTCCTCGCCTTCACCCCGCTGGCGGCCGTCCGCAACCAGATGGCGTTGTTCTGGGGCGTGGAGACCTTCGTCGTGCCGTTCGCGGAAAGCACCGACGAGATGGTCCGCCAGGTCGACACCGCACTGCTGCAGATCGGCAGGTGCCGACCCGGCGAGCTCGTCGTCGTCGTCGCCGGTACCCCGCCGGGCGTCGCCGGCATGACGAACACGATGCGGGTGCACCGCATCGGCGAGGTGATCTGACCGCCCCACCGGGCCGAACACCCCGCCGGCCGGATCGGCCCGGCGGCTGACCCGGCCCACCAGCACCATCCGTCATTGGCGGACGCCTGACCGGCGAACGGTCGTCGCGGGACCCAGCCCGCGCCGAACGGCGGTCGGGCGCCCACCCCCGCGCGGACGCCGCTCCCGCACGCCTGCTCCGAGCGTCCGATCCCGGAGCGCGACGGCGGGCCGGCGTCCGCACGCCTGGCCGGCGCTGCTGCGCACCAGCACCGACGCGCTGCTGTCCGGACACCCGCGTAGAGCCGACGCGCCCCTCGGGTTACCCCGAGGCGGCTGTCATGATGATGCCCGTTCACCACCGCCGTCGCCGCACCCCGCCGCCGGCGGCCTCGTCCCGCCGGCGTCCCGCCCAAGGCGGAACGAGGGAGAACAGGCCCACGTCAGGGAGCTCATGTCAGGGAGTGGTCGGATGGTCGAGCAGGGGAGTGGATCGGACGAGCGTGCGTCCGCGGCAACGCGCGACACGGACAGTCCCGATCCCGGGCCACGCGCCCGCAACCCCGCTCAGACCGACCCCGCCGCCCCGCCCCCGCGCCCCGTCGCGAACCCCGCGGCCGCCGCGCGGACACCCCCGCCCGCGCGGCCCCGGTCAGCCTCGCCACCATCACCCGGCTCGAGCACCGCCCGCGCGTCACAGCCGTCTCCGCAGCAGCAGCCGTCCCCGCAGCAGCAGCCGTCCTCCGCGCCGCCACGCAGCGCTTCACCGGCGCCCGCAACTCGAGCCACCCCCGCGCCGAAACACAACCCCGCGTCCCCGTCCGTGCCGGCGTCCCCGTCCGTGCCGGCGTCGAAGGCCGTGCCGGCGGCGCAGTCGGCGCCCGCGTCGCCGTCGCCTGCGGCGACCTCCGCGGCGGGCAAGGCGCCATCCGGCACGGCCACGACACCGGAGTCCCCGACTCCGACGAGAATGCCGCCGGCCTCGGGCGCGTCGGCGGGACCCGGCGCGTCAGCTCCCACCGGCAAGGCCGCACCGGCCGCACCGTCGCCGAACCCGTCAGGTCCGTCCGACTCGGCGCGGTCGGCCTCGGGGGCCCCGTCGTCGCGCGGGCCGTCCTCGCGGCCTGGCGGCCCGGGGTCGCCCGCCGTGGCCCGAGGCCCGTCGTCGGCACCGCCAGGCGCCGCCGGCTCCCCGGCGGCCGCGCCCACCGCACGCACCGCCGCCACCGCCGGTCCGGATCCCGCCCCTGGCAGCGCTGGAGCACGCGGACCGGGTGCTGTGGGCGGTGCGGTCGGCAGGCGGGAGGACAGCCGCCCGGCCGCGCGGTCCGGCGACGGCGACCGCGGACAGCCGCGGCCCGCGGTGGCACCCATCCGGTCCCAGCCGGCCGGCGCCTCGCCGTCCCCGGGCGTCGGCGCGTCGTCCCTGCGGACCCGCCCGGCCGGATCCGGGGCCACCCCGCTGCAGCCGCCGGTCCGGCGCGGCCCGGCGCCGGGTACCCCGTCCCGTCCGGGGGGCGGTCCGGAGGCCGCCGGTCCTGTGGGCCGCGCCGCCGACGCGGCGCCCGCTACCGACCGGGACACCGTCGACCAGCGGCCCAGGGACACGGGGCAGCCGACGGCGTCGCCGGCCCCACCGAGCCGCGGCGACGGGACGGCCAGGCCGGCGGTCGCCGAACCGGCGTCCCGAGCCTCGCTCGGGCAGCTGTCACCCCGCCCCGCCGCTGCCCCGCCGCGCCCCGCCGCCTCGCAGCCCCGCGACGGTGGCGGAGTCGGCCTCGGGCCGGCCGCCGCCGGGGTGTCCGCGCGCCCGGCCTCGCCGCCGTCCGAACACAGCCCACGTCCGTCGCGTCAGCAGCCGGCCACGGACCAACCCGGCGGCGTGCCGCGTCCCGGTTCCGCCCGCCCGGAGCCGCACCTCGCGGAGCCCGGCCGTTCGGAGCCGAACCGTTCGGAGCCGAACCGTTCGGAGCCGAACCGGTCGGGGGCCGCGCACCTGGAGCCGGGCCGCGCACAGCCGGCGCGACCGGACGCCCGACGTTCCGAACCGCGTCGCTCCGAGGCGCCCCGGCCCGACATCCGCCGATCCGGGGGTGACGCTCGATCCGGGGGTGACGCTTCGGCCGGTGCGGCGGCGCCGTCCGGGAGTGCCTCCGCGCCACCGTCGACGGCGGCCGCCCCGCCACCCGTGGCCGGCGCACCGTCCCCGGTCAGGCAGCGGCCGGTGTGGTTTGACCATGATCTGCCCGAGTCGGGTGCCTCGGGTGCCGGCACGGGGCCCCTGTTCTGGTGGGAAAGCCGCAGCGACGGCACGCCAACGTTGGCCCAGCCGGTCCCGCGTGCCGGCGCGGGCGGTGAGGATGGGGCAGCCTCCTGGTTCGGATCACCGGGTGGGTCGCGGACCCAGCGTTCGCCGGCAGCCGAGCGCTCGGGCGAGCGCAGTCCGGCGGCCGAGCGGCCGGCTGAGCGCAAGCCGGCGGCTGAGCGCAAGCCGGTAGCTGACTCCCCGCCGGGGAGTGCGGCTGTCGATGCGGGTGCGGCGGCGGGTGCGGCGACGACCAGTCCGCCGACCGTGGGGCTGTGGCGGGATCCCGCAGCGGACAATCGGGGCGCCGCCAGTCGCTCCCCTGGGGTGGACGGCGGGCGGCCGGACCGGCACGGCGATCCCGGCCGGGATCCCGGCCGGTCGGCGGGGCGGGAGCGTCGCCCGGAGCCCGCGCCGGCGCCGGACCCGCCGGCCTGGCCGGCGTCCGACCGGGGGATGCGGTCCGCGACCCGTACGGACTCCGACCGGTGGACGGCGGGTGCCGAGCGACGACACGATCCCGCTCCGCCGCCGGCGGCCGCGCAGGACGTCGGTCTGGTTGCCGCCGGCCCGGCCGACGTGGGCCGGGAGGACCTGGGCCGGGAGAACCTGGGCCGGGAGGACCCGGGCCGGCCGGGTGCCACCAGGGAGGACACCGCCCGGGACGAACCCAGGACGTCTCGGCAGGACGATGCGCGGCCCCGGGAGCCGCGGCCGCAGCCGGCGGCGCCGGTGCGAGGTGGCCACCGCAGCGCGGGGCCGGTCCCGGTCGAGGCGGCCCCGTCGCGTCCGGCGCCGGGTCAGGTGCGGTCGGCGGCGGCACTGGCGATGGTCCTCGGCGCGGCCGGCGCGGCGATCGGCAGCGCCATGCCGTGGAGCACGATGACCAGCCGTGACGAGACCCGGACCTTCAGCGGGGTCGTGGTCGGGGACGGCCGACTGATCCTTGTACTGGCCATGCTGGTCGCCCTGATCGCGCTAGCCCGGCTCGCTCGTCGACCGCTCGGCCCCGGCGGTTCGGACATCCTCGCCGCCCGGCTGGTGTCGGCCGGGATCATCGTGGTCGCCGCGTTCGACCGGATGTACGGTCCGCCGACTCTCGCGTCGTTCCGCGCGGTGTCGGCGGACCAGATCGCGATCAACCCCGAGGGCGGCCTGACGCTGACGCTGGGATCCGGCGTCGTGGCCCTGGTCGGGGCGATCCTTCTGCACACCGGCCCGCGGTCGCCCTTGGCGCCCAGACGGCGGTAACCGGCCCGATCCGGTGGTCCGGTCCGGTGACCATGCGGTGGACTCCGCCGCATGGTACGACCGTCCGGGGCGGTCGCCGGACCTGCCCCGCATCTCGGACGGTGGTGGGTGGTGACTGGTCCTGAGCACAGCCCGTGGGCCCGCCCGGCGGACGGATCGAACGTGCCGCAGCCTCACCTCGGGTCGGGGACGACGCCGCCGGCGGTGGGTCCCGCGGCCGAGGACCCGGCTCCGGCCGGAGAGAGGTCCGCCGGCGCCCCCCGCGACGCCTGGGCGCCGCGGGTCGCGGCGGAACTGCGAGCGTGGCGGGCGCGGGCGGCGGCGACCGCGAATCCGGTCTGGTCTCGGGAGGGATCCGCGGCGGATGGCGGGAGTGCGGTCGGGCCGGAAGCGGACGGCCAGGATGCGGCGGGTCGGCGGGTGTCGGGCTCGACGGCGGCGTTCGCCCCGGCGCTGCCGTGGCAGTCGGCCGTGGCCGGTGCCGGCGCGGTCGCGGCGCCTGCCGCGGCCTCCCGAGCGTGGACGTGGCGCGCGCTGGTCGGCTGGCTGGCGGGGCCGGTGGCGATGTGTGCCGGCCTCGTGGTGATCGTGGCGTCGGGGATGCGCTGGGCGACCGTGCGGGCCTACGGCTTCGTGGAGTTCACCGTCCGCGGCACCGATCCGGACCAGCACGGCCGGCTGACCGTCGTGCTCGGGATCCTCGCCGTCGTCGCCGGCCTGCTCCTTGCCGGCGGACGAGCGGAACGGGGCCGCGCGCTCGCCCTGATGACGGGGCTGATGGTGCTGCTCACCGCGGTCGTCGACCTCGTCCATCTCTACCGGGACGGCCCGTTCGCCGACGGCGGGCTGGAGACGGACGTCTCGGTCGGGCCGGGCCTGTGGCTGGTGGTCGGCAGCGGTGCCGTGGTGTTCGCGGCCGGATGTGCCGCGCGCCTGGCGCGTCGCGCGGGCGGCAACGGCCAGGCTGGCGGCAACGGCCAGGCTGGCGGCAACGGCCAGGCTGGCGGCAACGGCCAGGCTGGCGGCAACGGCCATCCGCCGACGGCAAACCCGGACCAGCCGGAGGGCCACCCACCCGCTGGCCCGTTCGGGTAGGGCGGTGACCCCCATCGGGGGGACGCGCGGTTCGGTGGTTTCGGGGTCATGACGACAGAGAGCACCATCAGGCACGATGAACAGGGTCAAGGGCATACGGGGGGAACAGCGAAGCGCGGTCGGGGGACGTGCCGAGCTGTTCCGCCCTTGGCCTGGGTCGCGTGCCCTCTCGTCACACGGGGGGTGACGCGAGGGCACGCACCGGCAACGGGGAGCCGGTGTGCGTTACACCGTGGGCGTCGGCATGGGGGTGTCGGCGCCCACTTCACAGTTGCGGCGGGAAGGACCACCGCGGTTCGCCGCAGGGCGGTGGATCAGCGTTCGGGTCGGTCGTCGCCCTCGTCGTCGGGGTCGAGGTGACCGTCCTCCAGCGCCCGTTTGTAGAGGTCGATCTTCGTCGCGGCGTCCCGACCAACCCGGCGGTACTTCTGCCGGACGCGGTCGATGTACTGCTTCGCGGTCTCCGGCGACAGGTTCATCTTGCGGGCCACGGTCTTCAGTGGCATGCCCGTCGCGTAGAGGCGCAGCGCCTCGGTCTCCTGTGGTGACAGGCCGGGGCGGTCCGGCGCGTCGTCGGTCAGCAGCAGGAAGGCGAGCTGGGGCGACACCCAGCCGGTGCCGGCCGCCGCCGCCCGGATCGCGGTGGCCAGATCCGCCACGTCGTCCGTCTTCGGCACGAAGCCGGCGGCACCCGCCCGCATCGCGTCCCGCACGGTGGGTGGCTCCGCCGCAGCGCTGAAGACCACGACGGACCGATCGCCGGACAGCAGCCGGCGGATGTTGTCCGGCGGGCTCGACCCGTCGCCGAGGTCGAGGTCGAGCAGTACCACCCGGGCCTGCGCACCGGGGCCGGCGAGCAGCGCGTCGATGGAGGCGACGGTATCGACGAGATCAAAGTCGGTGACGCCGTGCAGCATGTCCACGAGGCCGCGGAGCACGATCGGATGGTCATCCACCGCCGCGACGGTGATGGTGCCCGGCGGCATTGCTGGAGGTGCTGCGATGTCCTGAGTGCTCATGCTGGTCCAGTCGTTTCTCCCGGACGAGCGGCCGCGGAGGCGATACCCCGCCACGGCCGTACGGGCATCGGTGCCCGCGGATGCGAACGTGGGGGCGTTCCCATCCCGTCACGCCAGACGGACGGAAATCCGCCCGGGCGACGCCCACCATTTCAGCAGATCCCCACCCGCGGTCATTGCAGGTGCCCTTGCGCGCAACCAAGGGGAAACACTGCGCGGGTTGTCCTCGCTGTCCGTGGCCGCGCCCGGGGCACGGGCTCGGTCAGCCCCGGCCCGCGCGGCCGGCCAGCGCCCGTGCCAGCCGGTCAAGATCGGCTGGCTCGTTGTAGGCGTGGGCGCTGGCCCGCAGCAGTGGTCCGCGCAGGTCACGGGAGCGCGTCGACGGGATGGCGCTGGTCAGGATCTGCAGGTCGCGGAACAGCCGGTCGCGCACGGCGACCGGATCGACACCATCCGGCGGCTGCAGGGTGATGATGCCGCTCGGCGAGTCGGGCCGTTCCCGCACCCGCCACCCCCCGGCGCCGTCCAGAACCCGCCGCCCGTGCGCGGCGAGCGCGGCGATCCGCGCGCGGACCGCCGACGGCCCGGCGGCAGCCAGGTCGGCCAGTGCCTGGGCCAGGCCGATCCGGGCGACCACGGACGCCTCGCCGACGCTCATCCGCGCGGCGCCCGCCAGCGCGATCGGCGGGCCGCCGGCTGCGCTCCGGGCGCTGTACAGGCTGGGCACGCCGACCCCCAACCGCTCGATCACCTCCGTGCGCAGCGCCACGAAGGCAGCGCCCCGCGGTCCGCACAGCCACTTGCGCGACGTCCCGACATACGCGCTCGCGCCGAGCCCGGTGGTGTCCACCTGGCCCAGCCCCTGGGCGACGTCGATGACGACGGGCACACCGGCGTCGGCGCAGCGCCGGCCGAGCTCGGCGGCCGGTTGGACGACGCCGCGCTGGCTGGGCACCTGCGGGAAGACGACGAGATCGACCTCGTCCAGCCCGCAGGAGCCGCCGGCGGCCGCGCCCGCGATCCCGGCCCGGTCCAGGACGTCGAGGTCCACCACCCCACGCCCGTCCACCGGCAGGTCCAGCAGGTCCAGGCCCGAGCCGGCGGCCCGAGCCTCCAACACGAGCCGGTTGGAGCCATACTCGCTCGGTACCACCGCGATCCGTGCCCGCTCGGGCAGCCGCCAGGCGGTCAGCAGCGCGGCGAAGGCGGCGCTGGCCGACTGGTGGAACACCACGCCGTCGGCGGTGAGGCCGGGCCCGAGCAGCCCGGCGAGCGTCGAGCGGGCCGTGGCCAGCACATCCGCTGCCGTGAGTTCCGCGACGTAGGCGCCGAGCTCCGCCTCCGCACGGAGGAACTCCGTCTGCGCGGCGATCGTCGCCCGGCTCTGGCGAGCCGCCCCGGCGGCGTCGAGATGCGTGACCGCGGTGGGCGAGCGGGCCTCCCGCCAGCGCCGGCCGAGGAGCTCCCCAGCGGGATCCCCGCCCGGCACGCCGGTGGAACGCTCGGACGCGGGCCGCCGCAGTGCTTCGGTCACGGGTTCAGGATCGCACCGGCCACCCCAGCCGCGCACCCGAACACGGACGGCCACACCGCCAGCTAGCGATCCGCGGGGAACGATCGGTCGCTATGCGCTACGAGGTCCAGGAAAGCCGAGACTTCAGCGGGGAATACCGCGCGGCGACAGGTGCTGAGCGCTTCCGGGCGCCCCGAGAGGTTCAAGGTGCCAGAGCTTTACCGGCTCGAACTCCAGCTGGGCCGCAAGGGGCAGCGCTGACCGCTCCTGCTGCCCCCGCGGCCGCTCAGCTGGTGCGCTCGGGCACGACCTTGCTGACGATGTGCTCGGCGATGGCGAGGGACGCCGTGGCGCCCGGCGACGGCGCGTTGCGCACATGCACCACCCGGCCGTGGTGCGACAGGACGAAGTCGTCGACCAGGCTGCCGTCGCGGGCGACGGCCTGGGCGCGCACGCCCGCCGGGCCGCGCACGACGTCGGCGGCGCGCAGCTCGGGCACGTAGCGCCGGGCCTCGGCGACGAACGCCCGCTTGCTGACGGTGTGCAGCATCTCCTTCGCGCCGGTCTTCCAGTGCGTGCGGGCCATCTTCTGGAAGCCGGGCCAGGCCAGGGTGCGGCGCAGGTCGGCGCCGCGCACGGTACTCACCGAGTAGCCCTCGCGGGCGGTGGCGAGCACGGCGTTCGGGCCGACGAGGATCTCCCCGTCGATGCGCTTGGTCAGATGGATGCCGAGGAACGGGTAGCGCGGGTCGGGCACCGGGTAGATCAGCCCGCGGACGAGCTCGCGGCGCTGCGGGCGCAGCAGCCAGTAGTCGCCGCGGAACGGCACTATCTGCGGCGAGGCGTCCTCGCCGGTGAGGGTCGCGACCAGGTCGGACTGCAGGCCCGCGCAGGCGATGAGCAGGTCGAACGGGCCGACCTGCTCGGTGACGGCCGCCACCCGCCCGCTGTCGCGGGCGGCGAGCTCGTGGTTGCCGTTGGGCCGGGCGTGCGCGCTGCCGGAGACGGTGAGGCGCAGGTGCACGCCGTCGGGGCGCTCGTCGACGCCGACGACCTCGGCGTTGGTGCGCACGGCGCCGCCGGCGGCGACGATCTCCGCGCGCAGCGCCCGGGCCACCCCGGGATAGTCGACGATCGCGGTGGTCGGGGAGTGCAGCGCGGCGACGCCCCGGGCGTGCGGCTCGATCTCGCGCAGCTCCGCGGCGTCGAGCATCCGGGTGCCCGGCACGCCGTTGGCCTGCGCCCGCTGCTCGATCGTGGCGAGCCGCTCCAGCTCGCTGTCGTCGACGGCGACGACGACCTTGCCGCACTCCTCGTAACGGATGGCGTGGGCGTCGCAGAACTCCCGCAGCAGGCCGACGCCGCGCCGGCACAGCGTCGCCTTCAGCGAACCGGGGACGTAGTACAGCCCGGCGTGCACGACGCCGCTGTTGCGGCCGGTCTGGTGCTGGGCGACGTCCGGCTCCTTCTCGAAGACGGTCACCGTCGCGCCCGGCTCGACCTGTCCGAGCCGGCGCGCCACCGCCAGTCCGAGAATGCCTCCGCCGATCACCGCGATGCGACCCGCCACACCTGCCCCCTGTCCTCGTCGAGCCGACGCTACCGGACCAGCCAGATCAGCCGAAGAAGTGGCCGGGCGGGTGCGCCCGGTCGGTACGCGAACGAGGCGTGCCGCGCAGCGCGTCGGTGAGCGTCCGGGCCGTGTTGACCAGTGGCACGTGGCTGAACGCCTGCGGGAAGTTCCCCGTCATCCGGCCCAGCCGCGGGTCGTACTCCTCGGCGAGCAGGCCGACGTCGTTGCGCAGCGCCAGCAGCCGTTCGAACAGCTCCTGGGCCTCCTCTACCCGCCCGGACAGGGCGTAGTTGTCGGCGAGCCAGAAGGTGCAGGCCAGGAACGCGCCCTCGCCGGCGGGCAGACCGTCGACCGCGCCGTCCTCCGCGGTCGGGTAGCGCATGACGAACCCGTCCTCCATCAGCTCCCGCTCGATCGCCGCGACCGTGCCCTTCACCCGCGGGTCCGTGGCCGGCAGGAAGCCGACGAGCGACATGTACAGCAGCGCCGCGTCCAGCTCCTGGGAGCCGTAGTACTGGGTGAAGGTGCCCCGCTCGGAGTCGAAGCCCCGCGCGCAGACCTCGGTGTGGATCTCGTCGCGCAGCGCCGACCAGCGCTCCACCGGGCCGGGCAGGCCCGACTCGACGATGCCGCGCACCGCCCGGTCCGCCGCGACCCAGGCCATCACCTTGGAGTGGACGAAGTGCCGGCGCGGGCCGCGGACCTCCCAGATGCCCT
Organism: Frankia sp. AgB32; assembly: GCF_023243045.1. Taxonomy (GTDB): domain Bacteria; phylum Actinomycetota; class Actinomycetes; order Frankiales; family Frankiaceae; genus Frankia. The sequence goes on along the minus strand of NZ_JALKFX010000023.1, from coordinate 43,105 downwards.
CGTCGGTCTTGCGCCACCCGGTCTCGAGGAAGTCCATCAGCTTGGTCTGCAGCGGCCAGGAGTCATCGCCCTCGGCGCTGGCGATGGTCTGCCCGGTGGGCAGCACCAGCCCGCCGACGGCGTGTCGGCGGTTGGCGACGGCGACCCGGGCGACGTGCAGGGCGTCGAGGACCTCGCCGTAGACGTCGAGCTGGAACTGGTCGACGGCCGCGTTGCCGACGCGCACGGGGGAGGAGTTCTCGTAGCCGGACAGCCACGGCACCTCGTACTCGGGCAGCCGGCGCTCCCCGCCGACGCCGTACATGATCTGGACCCGCGACGGGTCGCCGGCCACCGCCCGCAGCAGCCATTCCCGCCAGGCCGTGGCCTCGCTGGTGAAACCGGCGTCGAGCAGGGCGAGCAGGGTGATCGTGGCGTCGCGCAGCCAGCAGTAGCGGTAGTCCCAGTTGCGCACGCCGCCGATGTGCTCGGGCAGGGAGGTGGTGACGGCGGCGACGATGCCGCCGGTCGGGGCGTAGGTCAGCGCCTTCAGCGTGATCAGCGAGCGGCGCACCGCCGGCTGCCACTGCCCGTCGTAGGTGCAGCCGGCCATCCAGTCCGACCACCACGCCTCGGTCAGCGTGATCATGCGGCGGACGTCGTGCGCCGGCGGCGTCGTCGCGTGCGAGGGCGTCCAGGTCAGCGAGAACGGCACGGACTGGCCGGCGGCGACGTGGAACTCCGCGTAGGTGGCCATGTCGTGCCCCTCCATCGGGGCGGTCGTGCGCAGCGTGACGGCCTCCGGCCCGGCGATGGCAGCCATCGTGTGCTCGTCGACGCGGCGCACCCACGGCACGATGGAGCCGTAGTCGAACCGGAACCGGGTCTCCGAGCGCATCCGCACGGCACCTTCGAGGCACTCGACGAGACGCAGCACCGTGTGGGTGCCGGCGTGCGGGAACATCGCGTCGACGATGCGCACGGTGCCCGAGGCGGTGGTCATGTCCGTCTCCAGCACCAGGGTGTCGCCGCGGTAGCGGCGGCTGACGCCCAGTACCGGCTCGACCGGCGCGATCTTCCAGTGGCCGTCGTCCTCGTCGCCGAGCAGCGCGGCGAAACAGGACGGCGAGTCGAACCGGGGCAGGCACAGCCAGTCGATCGAACCCGTGCGCGACACGAGCGCAGCGGAGTGGGTGTCGCCTATCAGGGCGTAGTCCTCGATCAGGGATGGCACGGCCGGTTCCTCACTTCTGGTCCGCTGATATGTCGTGTCTGCTGGTAGGTCGTGTCTGCTGGTAGGTCGTGTACGCCGGGCGGGCGCGATTGCCGAAAGCTCCGGAGCCACCGTCGCCGGTGCCGCCGGGGAATGGCCCGTCACTGGGCCGGATCTCGTGCCTGGGCGCCACCGGACGGCGGTGTTCCGGGTCGCCGGACACCCGCGCCGCAGCGCACTGGGCCTCACAAAGGGACTCACCATACGGACTGCCGCGGCCAGCTACGTTGGGGGTCCGGACTTCGGGGTGGTCCACCCGTAATCCGGACCAGATTTCCTTCCCTGACGTGACAGGAATCACAAAGTGTCTACTTCGTGGCGCACCGCCACCGCGCGCGCAGTGCGTTACCTGACCGATCCGCGCCGCCGCATGCCGGTGATCCTGATCAGCCTCGCGGCGCTGGGGCTGATCGCGTTCGGGGTGTTCGCGACGATCAGTGGGCCGCCGCCGCAGCAGCAGGCCGTGGTGTATTTCGACCCGGCGGCGACCGTGGCGCAAAAGGCCGCGGCCCGCACCGCGTGCCCGTCGGTCGGCCAGGCCATCCAGTTGCCGCCCGACCGCAACAACCTCGCCATCAACCGGGCCTACCCGCTGCGCTACGACGTGGCGAAGGCGTCCACGCAGGATCGGGCGGCGGTCTACGCCTGCGTCAGCCGCCAGCCCGGCGTCGTCGGCATGAGCCAGGAGACCCAGGGCCAGTAACGCGACCCCCAGCGCGGGCCGGGACGCGGGTCAGGGCCCGGCGGCCGGTCGGCCGGGCCCGGTGCTTTCCGTGTGTTCCGCGCTTTCCGTGTGTTCCGCCTGCTGGCGCCGCTCGATGAGCTCGGCCGGCGTGGGCTGGCCGGCGGCGCGGGCCTGCCGCGCCTGCCACAGGCTCACGATCATCGTGCTGAGGACGACCAGGCCGCTGAAGATGATGCTCCCCCCCGACCACGGCGACGACGCGGGCAGCGTGTCGACGACGATCCACACGACGCCCGCCGCCACCATGGCGAGGCCGAACAGGATCGTGAACACCGAGTACAGCGGCTTCGCGGCCGCCTGGTCGGCGAGGTCCGCGGCCTTCTGCCGGGCCTTCTCGAACCGGCTGCGGGCCCACTCGTACTCCAGGCTCAGCACGAAGAAGCCGAGCGCCACCACCAGGAACCCCGGTCCGGGCAGCACGAGCATCGCGATGCCGACGCCGAGGATCACCACGCCCAGCACGGTCACGACAATCCGGCGCAACAGCCGGGTACCTGCGTTCAACACCTCGCGCGACTCTCCCCTGCGTACGGCGGCGCGGGACGCCGCGCGGCCGACCACCCGGCCGGGGCCGCGAGGACTGGGCGTGGCGGTCGGCGCCGGGAACCCGGTGTCTCGCGGCGCCCCTCGGACCGGTGAACCCGACTGCGGTCCCAGCGCAGCCGGACCCCGCCGAAGCGGGTGATCGTGACGGGCGTCAGCTCTCCTACCCCGTAGCAACGCCGAACACCGCCCATTCGTGGCCGCCATCCCCGGTCGGCATCGTGACCTGGACCGCTTCCGGCCGTCAGCGGCGGGCGGGGGACAGGCAGGCCGTCGCGGAGCCGCCACGCAGGTACTGTCGTCCCTCCGCCGCGGACAGCGGCCGCGCGGCCAGCGAACAGGCCAGGCCCGGCCACTGCCGCTCATCGGTGTTCCACAGGACGAGGTCGGTGCCGATGTGGGAGATCAGCGCCCGGCCGTCCGCCCGGAACTGCACGCGGAGCGCGAAATGGTCAGTCCGGTCGTCGCCGTAGCGCAGGGGCCTGCCGATGGGGCGCCGGCTCGCGACGTCCCAGAGAACGATCGTGTCGTCCTCGCTCGCGGAGGCCAGCACTCGTCCGTCGGCTCGGAACGTCAGCCCCCACACCTGGTCGGTGTGGGCCCGGAGCTCGGCCAGCATGGCGTGCGCGGACGGGTCCCACAGAATGATTTTCTGGTCGTCGCTGCCGGTGGCCAGGGTGGCACCGTCGGGGCTGAAGGCGAGAGCGGGCACGCGCAGCCCATGGCCGATCAGCGGTGCCGCGAGACGCCGCCCGGTCATGACGTTCCAGAGCGTGACCGTGGCGTCTTCTCCGCCGGCGGCCAGGACCGCCCCGTCAGGCCGCAATGCCATGCCGGCCAGCGGCGTCGTGTGGATCTGGCGGATGAGGCTGCCGTCAGCCACGGATCGGATCTCGAAGCCGGCGCTGGTGGCCACGACGAGGACGCGCCCGTCGGCGCCCGCGGCGAGATCGACGACCTGCCCGTTCCCGGTGCCGCGCCAGCTCGCGCGCGGCACGCCGGTGACGTCGAGCAGGCGGCCCGCGCCGGTGACGTACCCGACGATCAGCCGCTGCCCGCGCGGCGTCCAGGCCAGCGCGCTCACCGGCGGACCGCCCTCGACGACGACCCGGATGACCGCGGCGGTCCGTGCGTCCCGCAGTAGCAGCCGGCCGGCGTAGTCGGCGCTCGCGAGCAGCCGGCCGTCCGGGCTGTAGACGGCGGCGCTGACGGCGGCCTGATGTCCGACCAGCGCCCGCGCGAGCGTGGGATGGCCGGTCACGTCCCACAGCGCGATCGTTCCGTTGCGTCCCGCCGTCGCGACCACACCCGCGTCGGACGTGGCCAGGCCAAGGATCGCGTCCTGCTGTCCGGCGAGGAAGCGGGCCCCGGGCGTCTGGAACGTCCCGTCCCAGACGCCGAGGGCCTGGTCGGTACTGGCGGTCAGCAGCAGCGGGCCGGGCGCGACCCCGGTCGTGGGGTCGGGACGCTGCTGCAGATAGGCGATGGCGGTGAGGTCGCGGCGATGCCCGGACATCGGGTCGGAACGTGGGCGGGCGGCCGCGGTGTCCCAGAGGTGGACCGCGCGGTCGTCCGCGGCCGCGGCGAGGGTCCCACCGTCGGGGCTGAACGCGAGCGCGGTGATCCGGGAGGACGCGCCGACCGGGGCGGGGGCCGTGCGCCGGTCCGGTTCGACCAGCGACAGCGTGGTGACCATCCCCGCCGTGTCGCCGACGGCGAGCGACTGCCCGTCCAGCGTGAACGCCAGCGCGGTGACCGGGCGACCGGCCGGCGGCCAGGACCGGATGAGCGCGCCGTCGTCCACGTTCACGACGAGGACGTCGCTCGCGTCCGTCGCGACGGCGAGCGTCCGCCCGTCCGGCGACGGTGTCGCCACGGACACCGGGTGTCGCAGGCCGCCCGCCTGGTGGGCGGCGAACGTGTGCAGGTCCCACACGAGCAGCCGACCCCGCAGGTCGACACTTGTCATCCGGGCCGCCGCGCCGTCGACGCCGATGCCGACGACAGGCGCGTCGTGCCCGGCCAGGGGCCCGGTGACCAGCTGGCCGGTGGCCGGGCGCCACAGGCTGATCGAATGGTCCTGGGACGCGGTGGCGAGCAGGTCGCCGGCCACGTCGACGGTGAGGGCGCCGGACGCCGGCGAGGTGGGCCGCAGGACGCGGACCAGCCCGGGGGTCTGCGCCACCGTGTTGAGCAGGCTGCCGCGGGCCTCGATCGTCGGCGAGATCGCGTTGGCCTCGACCGCGAGCACCGCCGCGAGATCCGGCCGGCTGGCGCGCAGCTCGTCCGCCTGCGCGGCGAGCTGCACCGACCGCGTCAACGTCCGCTGGCGGTCCGCGTCCCGCTTCTGACTCTGGGCAATCAGTCCGAACGTGGCCCCCACCAGCGCCGCGATGGTCAGCACCACCGTCGCGCCGATCGCCAGGCGAACACGTTCGCGGTGGCGACGGCGCTCCTCGCGCACAAGCCGCTCCTGCGCTTGGACGCGTTCCCGCGCCGCGACGCTCGCGGTGAGGAAACGGGACTCCGTCCCGGTCAGATCACCGGGATGGTCCTGCGACCAGGCGAGCAGGACAGCCAGACGGGTTCCGCCGAACAGCAGGCCCGGCTCCTCGCCGGCGGCAACCCACTCCTTGGTCGCGCCGGTGAGCTGCTCGCGCAGCCGATGCCCCGCCCGGTCGTCGTCCACCCACGCCCGCAGGACCGGCCAGTGCCGGATGAGCGCCTCGTGCGTGATCTCCAGGGTGGCCGCGCCGCCGGTCGGCTCGGTGCCGGCGGTGAGCAGGCGCGCGTCGACCAGCACGCGGATCACCTCGGCGACCTCCGCCGGGCCGCCGGAGGTGGTCACCAGCTCCGGCGGGTGCAGGCGGCGCCGGGTGTCGCCGGTGCCGTCGCCGACCGCTGTCAGCCGCAGCAGGACGCCGCGGGCGGCGCGGCGCTGGCTCTCGGTGAGGCCGGCCAGGATCCCGTCGGCATGCAGTGCCAGCGAACCATCGACGCGGCCGATCTCCCGATAGGCCGCGAGGGTCAGGACACTGCCCGAGCGCCTTTCGTACAGCCGACGCAGGGCGTGCTGCATCAGCGGCAACGCGCCGGCCTCGGTGCCGGCGTCGTCGAGAATGGTCTCGACCAGCGTCGCCGAGAACTCGAGCTCGCACAGCGCGGCCGGTCCCACGATCGCCTCGCGCAGCTTCTCCCGTTTCATCGGCCCCAGTAGGAACTGCCTCGCGACGAGGAGTCCGGACAGGGCGGGAAAGTCGGCGGCGCGGGAATAGAAGTCCGCGCGCATCGTGAGCAGAACCCGGACGGGTCCGCCCTCGACGGTGGCCGCGTGCGCGAGACTCGCGACGAACTCCGCCGCTCCCAGGCCGGCCGTGAGTGCCTCCTCGAACTGATCGACGACCAGCAGGACGCCGCCGGGCGCGGCCGGCCCGGCCAGCATCGTCATCAGCCGCAGGTGGAGGGTCTCCGGGCTGGCGGCGAGCTGGTCGCGCAGCGCCAGCGGATCGAGGGCCGGCATGTGGGCCGCCATCGTCGCTGCCAGGGTGTCGAGCGGCAGCGCGCCGGGGCGCAGCACCAGCACCGGCCATCGGTGCGAGCCGGGCAGTGCCCGCGCGGCCAGCGCGGGCAGCACGCCGGCGAGCGCGAGCGAGGACTTCCCGCTGCCCGAAACGCCGACGACCGCGACGAACCGACCTCCGCGCAGCACCTCGAGGACCCGCTGAGTCTCGGCGGCGCGGCCGAAGAAGAAACGTGCTGACTCCTGGTCGAAGCCGGTCAGACCCGGATACGGGCTGATCCCGGTGCTGTCCGCGGGCCGCCGCGCGCTCGCCCGGCCGTCCTGGGCGAGGGTGCCGTCGACGGCGTCGCGCAGCGCGAGACCCGTCCGGTGCCCGAGGCCCGTCCGCAGATCGAGCCAGGCCCGCGACCGCAGGAACAGCGGCATGGTGGTCTCGTCGAACGGGGTGACGACGCCGGGAAGGAGCACCGGGAAGACGCGGAACTCGGCCGGCCTTTCGACCGTCCTGATGAGCGCCGCCCGAAGTTCCTCACGTTCCCAGCGGCCGAACCCGGCCGGCCCGACAAGAATGGCGCACGACCGGCTGGACGACAGCGCCGCCTCGATGTTCGCCTGCCAGAGGTCGCCCGGCGCGATCTGCCACCGGTCGAACCAGACAGCCATCCCGGCGTGCCGGGCATGTGCCGCGAGCTCGGCCACGAGATCGCCATCATCTCGGTTGTAGGACAGAAAGACGTCGAACCGGTCGGGATCGATGCGCCTTTCCGCCGCTGGACCTGATGTGGCCGTCAAGGAGTGATCGTGACGGTCTTGTACAGGGGTTCGGGAAGGTTGAGGCTGTTCCCGTCATCGCCAGCCGTGAGTTCGAACGTACACGTCACCTGGGCTGCGCCGGCGAGGTTCGCATAGCCGTGTAGTCTGTAACTGCGCAGGAGTCCGGCGCTGTCTCTCGTCGCTGTAAAATCGGGGTAGGTGGCCTCCTTTCGGCGTTCCCCATGCGCATCGAGTTCGCAGGGGCCCGCGGTGACCCTGACCGCCGCGGCAAGCGACCCGCTGGCGCGCGCGACGGTCAGGTAGAAGTCCTCGCCGCTGCTGGTGTCCGGTCCCTGCCAGGTGTAACGGGTAACCGCGCTTTCGAGCGTGAATTCGACACTTCTCGTGACCGGTGGAAACGAATCGTTGCCAGCCTGGGAAATCCTGATCAGACACTTTCCGCGGCCCACGATCGGCACCACACCGTTCGGCTGGACCGTCTGGCAGGCCTGCTGGGCGCCGCCGACCTCAACCCGCTCGTAGGTGAGCGGGAGCCCCGAACTTGCCCGTGCGTTGAGAGCGACGGTCATGCCGTACTCGAAGGGCCTCGTCCTCGGCGTGTCCACCAGAATCTGCTGCGACCCGCCGCCTCCGCCTCCGCCACCGCCACCGCCTCCACCGCCACCGCCTCCACCACCACCGCCGCCTCCGCCGGTGCTGCCACCGCCGCCTCCGCCGGTACCTCCGCCGGTACCTCCGCCGGTACCTCCGCCGGTACCTCCGCCGGTACCTCCGCCGGTACCTCCGCCACCGCCGGTTCCGGTGCCGCCCGTCCCGCCACCGCTGTCTGTCCGGCTACTACCGCCGGTGCTTGCGCCGGGGCTTCCGGAGGTGTCTCCGGGGGTGCCTCCTGGGGTGCCTCCTGGGGTGCCCGTCGCACCGCCGGGATTCTGTCCGGAAAGCTCTGTCGCGCTCGGGCCGGAGACGACGGACGTTGTCGCCTCCAGGGCTGCGCCGCCGTCTGGTGAGGAGCCTGTTCCGGCGCCGGCGCATCCGCCGACCAGGCCGGCGAGAAGTCCGGCCAGCGGGATCGAGAGCAACAGGCGGGCCGTCCGTCCCGGTCGGATTCCCGTCGTCGGTCCGTGCGCTAGCAGCTCATGGCCAGGGCGAGCCGACAAGGGGGAACTCCGTGGACGCCTCAGCTGGCGGCGCGGGTCGGTCCGTCGGGGTTCGTACGCCGTCCCGCTCGTTGGTTCCCGCCGGTGACGCCTACTTCTTTGAACTCCATCTGAACGGACGACGGACATACTTCTACCCCCGTGAAGCCGGGCCCCGAACGCCGATCCGGCGCTCCCGGATGATGCGTCATGAAGTGTAGCCGCGGGTGAACCGCGGAGGTAAGTCAACTGTCGGCTCGCCGCGTTCATTCGGTCCGCGTGGCCGTGCCCGTGCCCGTGCCTCATCGTCCTGGCCGCGGTGGATCGGCCGGCCGGTGACGCGGGGTCGCCAGAATCATTCTCGACCTACGGCGCATGTTGACGAACAGGGCGGTCCGACGATCCGCTCGTCGCCCGGCGACCGTCTCGGTGGGATGTCGGTCGGCGCGGACAGGGTTACCGGACGGTGCGGTGCCGGCGCAGGAGGTGCGATTGTTCGTCATGGATAAATCGGGCATCTGGTCGCGGAAAGCGAAGATCGGGTCGCCTCTGCTCTGCGTCGATGGGGATTTGTCGTGCCTCATTTTGACGGAGGATGACCGTGGCGCGGATCGGGGCTGGATGTTCGTCTGTGCGGCGCGGACGGGCGGTCGGTCGCCGGCGCTCCGACGGCGCGCGCGAGGAGAGCCGAGCCCCGCTGTCCTCGCTGAGAGTCCGGTCCGTTTCGTAGGGGTGAGGCCAGGCGGCAGGCGGGATCACCACGAACGATGGTCGGGCGTGGGGCGTTGGTTAGGGTGACCAAAGGTGGTTCACCAGGGCTTCCTGCCGGTGAGCAGGCACGACGGCGTGCGGAGAGGGTTGGCTGTGGACATCGAGGAGACGGCTCTGCCTGGGATCGGGCTGCGCCACGACTTCCAGACCCGCAGCGGACGGCGGATCGGGGTGGTGTCCCGTCATCACGGCCGGCGTGACCTGGTGCTGTACGACGCGGAGGACAGCGACGCCGTCGGCGAGTGCGTCACGCTGACCGCGGAGGAGAGCGACGCGCTGTCCGAGCTGCTCGGGGCGCCACACATCGTCGAGAAGCTGGCGGACATCAGCAGTGCGTTCGCCGGGCTTGTCGGCGATCAGATCGCGATCGACCCGAGCTCGCCGTACGCCGGGCGGCCGCTCGGCGACACCCGGGCCCGCACCCGCACCGGCGCGTCCATCGTGGCGGTCGTGCGTGACCAGGTCGTGCACGCCTCCCCGCGGCCCGACTTCAGATTCGACGCCGGCGACATCGTGGTCGTTGTCGGGACCCCGGAGAACACCGCGTCCGTCGCGGCGTTGCTCCGCAACGGTTGACGAGCCGGACGGCCATCGCGAGTGCATTCGACGACAAACATCTTCCTCGAGCTCGGGGGGGTCCTGTTCTCCCTGGGCATCCTCGGGCACCTCGCGCTGCGGGTCGGCATCTCGCCGATCCCGCTCTACCTCCTCGGTGGCCTCGCCGTCGGCAAGGGCGGCCTGATCTCGCTCGGTGCGAGCGAGGAGTTCATCCAGGTCGGCGCGGAGATCGGTGTCGTCCTGCTGCTGCTCACCCTCGGCCTGGAGTACACGGCCACGGAGCTGCTCTCCGGCCTGCGCAGCAACGCCCGCGCGGGCGTGCTCGACCTGGTCCTCAACTCCGCCCCCGGGATCATCGCCGCCTTCGTGCTCGGCTGGGGCCCGGTGGCGGCCGTCGTGCTCGGCGGGGTCACGGCGATCTCGTCGTCCGGCATCATCGCGAAGGTGCTCGGTGACCTCGGCCGGCTCGGTAACCGGGAGACCCCGGTCGTGCTGTCCGTGCTCGTGCTCGAGGACCTCGCGATGGCCGTCTACCTGCCGGTGCTCACCGCGCTGCTGGCCCACCAGACGGTCGCCCGCGGCTCGCTGACCGTCGCCATCGCCCTCGGCCTGCTCGCCGTGGTGCTCTGGCTCGCGCTGAAGCACAGCCCCAAGGTCACCCGGCTGGTGTTCAACCCGAAGGCGGACCGCAACGACGAGATTCTGCTGCTGCGGGTGCTGGGCCTCGCGCTGCTCGTCGCCGGGCTCGCCCAGCGCATGCAGGTGTCCACCGCGGTCGGCGCGTTCCTCGTCGGCATCGCCCTGTCCGGCCCGGTCGCCGAGGGCGCGGCGGAGGTGCTCAGCCCGCTGCGGGACCTGTTCGCTGCGGTGTTCTTCGTCTTCTTCGGCATGCAGACCGAGCCGGCGGAGATCCCCTCGGCGCTGCTCGCCGGCTCCCTGCTGGCCCTCGCCGGCGTCGTCACGAAGGTGATCACCGGCTGGTGGGCGGCGCGCTCCGCGGGGATCGGCACGATGGGCCGGTTCCGGGCCGGCGCGGCGCTCGTCGCCCGCGGCGAGTTCTCCATCGTCATCGCGGGGCTCGCGGTCGCCGCCGGCATCGAGCCCAGACTCGGCCCGCTCGCCGCCTGTTATGTGCTGCTCATGGCCATCATCGGCCCGTTGGCGGCGCGCTTCGTCGAACCGGTCACCCGGGCCTGCCGGCGGCGCCTGGCCGCCCGCACCTGACCGGCGCACCGGCCTTCCTGCCCGGGGACCCCCGCGCCGGGCGCGATGTTTGGCAGGATGCGGCCCATGACCGGTCTCCTCGAAGGTAAGCGCATCCTTGTCACCGGCGTCCTCACCGAGGCGTCCATCGCGTTCAGCGTCGCCCGCATCGCCCAGGAGCAGGGCGCGCGGGTCGTCCTCTCCGGCTTCGGCCGGGGCCTGTCCCTGACCCGCCGGATCTCCCGGCGGCTGCCCACCGAGGCCCCCGTCGTCGAGCTCGACGTCACCGACGAGGAGCAGCTCGCCGGCCTCGCCGAGCGGGTGCTCGAACACGTCGACGGCCTCGACGGGGTGCTGCACGCGATCGGTTTCGCGCCCGAGTCGGTCCTCGGCGGCAAGCCGTTCGTCGAGGCCGCCTGGTCGGAGGTCGGCACCGCGCTGCAGGTCTCGACCTGGTCGCTGGCGTCGCTGACCCGGGCCACGCTGCCGTTGTTCGGCGAGAAGGCGTCCGTCGTCGGGCTCGACTTCGACGCCTCGGTGGCCTGGCCGTCCTACGACTGGATGGGCGTCGCCAAGGCCGGCCTGGCGTCGGCCGCCCGCTACCTCGCCCGCGACCTCGGCCCGCGGGGGGTGCGGGTGAACCTCGTCGCCGCCGGGCCGCTGCGGACGATGGCGGCCAAGAGCATCCCGGGCTTCAGCCAGTTCGAGGAGGTCTGGGACGGCCGGGCGCCGCTCGGCTGGAGCGTGCACGACACGACGCCCGCCGCCCAGGCCTGCGTCGCGCTGCTGTCGGACTGGTTCCCGGCGACCACCGGCGAAACCGTCCACGTGGACGGCGGCGTGCACGCCGTCGGCGTCTGACCCGACGGGGTGACGGCGGCCGCGGGTCAGCCCTGCGCGGCCTCGTCGACGAGGTCCAGCGCGGTGCCGATGATCGTGTCGACCGGCACGGGGGCGGCGGCCGGCCCGGTGGGCGGGGCCGTGCCGGGCGGCGGCGCGGCCGATCCGAGCGTGGAGATCGGATCGCCGTGCACGCCGGCGAGGAAGCTCAGCGTCCGCGGGTCGCCGTCCACCACGGTGACGATCGGGCCGCGACGCTGCGCCGGGAACAGCTCGGCGAGCAGCGCGTCCGACCCCTCGGCCAGTCCGCGCCGGGCCTGCAACGCGTGGAACACCGCGTTCGGCGAGGTCAGGCACACCACGCTGACCTCACGGCGCAGCCCGGCCCGCAGCCGCGCCGCCGCGTCGAGCACCTCCGGCATCACCGGGCCCACCCCGACCAGGGTGACGACGGCGCCGGGACCGCCGTCGTGCAGCCGGTAACCGCCCGCGAGAACCAGCGCCTGGCGCCGGCGCAGCCCGTCGGGGTCCACGGGCAGCTCGGCGAGGCGCTGGTCCACCGGCCGGGCGGACAGCCGGATCAGGCTGGCCGCGCCGTCGAGACGGGCGAGGCGGCCGAGGCCGGCGAGCAGACACCAGGCCAGGTCGGCCGCGAACGCCGGCTGCCAGGTCGCCGCGACTGCCGTGGGCACGCCCTCGCCGCCGCTCCAGACCAGCGCCCTGGCCGCCGGTTCGAACCCGGTGTCGGCCACCGCGAGGACGCTGCGCGCGTCCGCCTCACAGGCGGCGAGCCAGCCCGGCAGCATCCGGCCGGCGGACGCCTCGTCGGCGACGCCGATCGGCAGCAGCGGCAGGCCCTGGCGGCTCCACGCCACCCCGAGTGAACCGAGCACCCCGCCGAACGCCGCCGCGGACAACCCACCGGCGACGTGTCGTCCACTGGGCCGCCCGTCCGCGGTCGCGCCAGCCTGACCGGTGTCGCCACCGTGGCCGGAGCTGCCGGAGCTGCCGGTGTGGTTGATGGGGCTGGCGTGGCCGGCGTCGCCGCCCGCCGGGGGCAGCGGTCGCGGTGCGGCCGGCTCCGGGGCGGTGCCGGGATCAGCCGATGACCGGCCCGCCGCAGCCAGCCAGCCGGCCAGCACCGGGTCGGCCGCCCGGGTGCTGATCGTGACCACCGCCGCGGTGGCGTGCGGCGCGAGCCCGGGCAGGTCACGCAGCAACGCGCCGAACGCGTCCTGGGTGGAGATCCAGTTCGGGAACGCGCGCCCCGCCTGCGCCGGAACCCGCGCCGGAGCCCGCGCCGCGACGGGCGCCCGGTCCAGATACCGGGCGACGTGCCGGGCGAGCCGACGGGCCCCGGAACTCCACGGCAGCGGTTCGAGATCCGCGCGACCCGGCCGCAGCGCAACGGCGCCGTCCGCGGCGGCGACCACGCCAGGTTCCCGCCCGGCCGGCGCCCCGAGGGCGCCGACGTGCGGCGGCTCGCCGCCGGCCAGCCTGCCGGCGGCGAGTTCGTCGGCGGCGAGTTCGTCGGCGGCGCGTTCGTCGGCGGCGCGTTGGTCGGCGGTGAGTTCGTCGGCGGTGGGCACCTCGTCGGGGCGGGGCTCGTCATCCGGGGTGAGGCGGTCGTCGGTGTAGGCGAACAGGACGGTCGGCCGGTCGGCGACGACCTCGTCGAACGCGTCGATGAGCAGGGGGATGTCGTGGCCGCCGAGGTCGCACAGGCAGGCGAGGATCTCCTCGTCGCTGAGCGTGTCCAACAGCCGGCTGATGCCGACGCCGGTGGCGCCCGGCCCGGCGAGCTGGCGGCGCAGCTCCGTGCCGCGGGCGTGCAGCAGCTCCCGGTACTGCGCCGGGGTGAGCTGGTCCAGGCGGGCCCTCAGCGCGTGGCCACCGGGTCGCTCGAGCAGGGCCGCGAGCCGCCGGCCGAAACGCACCGAGAGCACCTGCCACCCTGCGGCCTCGAACATCCGCGCCGCCCGGGCGGGCCCGCCGACACCCCCGGGCCCGCCGACACCCCGGGCCGCCTCCCCGCCGGGGCCGGCCGCCCCACCGGCGGCGATCCCGCCACCGGCCACCGTGACCACCCAGAACAGCTCGCCGAGATGGGCGACCCGCTCATCGGTGATCGTTTCCCACACCGCCGGGTCACGCAGCTCGGCGAAGTCGACCAGGCAGATCTGCCGGCCCCTGGGCGCGAGGTCGAAGCGCTCGCCGGCGAAACGCCGGGCCAGCGCCGCCCACACCGTTCCGCTCGGCCCGACGTTGCCGGCGCCGAGCATCCGCAGCGGGCCGGGGTTCGGCGCGGCGTCCGGCCGGGACCAAGCGTCCAGCGTGGTGCCGGGCCGGGCCGCGCCGTCGGCGCCGTCCGCCGCCCGTGCGTCCTCGAGCACCTGATGGACGGCGAGGACGAGAGAGGCGGCATGCGGGGTCACGCTGACCCGGTCCTCGGCGCGCAGTGCGTCGAACCACAGCACGGTGGCGACGCTCGCCGCCGCCGCGGCACCCGCCCGGTCGCGCCGGGCGGCGGCGGCGGAGCGCCGCCCGGACCGCACACCCGCACCGATGATCCCGGCGGCGGCGACGCGCAGTCGCTCGTCGAGGGTCGCCAGCGCCGCGAGGTCGAGCACGCCACCCGGCGGCCCCGGCACCGGCGCGCCGTCGACGTCGCCGGGAGGAACCTGGTGGCCGTTCGGCAGGCCCGCGGCCTGTGCGGTCGCGCCGCTGGGTGAGCTTCTGGCAATGGTCGGGGTCACCATGGCGTCGTCCCTTCCCGGATACGGGGACGACGTGTCGCGCGGTGCGGTGCGCTCCGGCACACGGTCGTCGGCTGCGTCGTCGTGACGGATGGCGCCGTCGCTGGTGGGGGCGTCGCGGCTGGCGTCGGCGGTGCCGTCGTGCGTGGTGCCGTCGTGCGTGGTGCCGTCGAGGGGACTGCCGTCGAGGGGGATGCCGGCAGACAGGGCGCTGTCTGGTCCGGCGTCGTCGGGTCCAATGGTCAACTCCCCCCGACCGGTGTATCCGTGTGGAGCGTCGGCCGGTCGTGCATCCGGCCTGCGCATGCTCGGCCTCCGTCCCATGACGAGGACCTCCCCATGTCCGGACGTGTCAGGCTGGCCGGAGGTTGCGCCGTCAGCCGGATCCGCGATGACGTGCACCGCGTGTGGCCAGCCCGGCAGGTTCCGGCCGGGCTCCCGTCCCGCCCGACCGTCCCTCGGAGCGATGCCGCGGCCGTGGCGGTGTTTCGCACCATTTCAGCATCTGCGGTCCCGCGCCGCCGGCCGGGTCGGACACAGGCGCGCAGAGCGACGAGGCCGGGCCGCTGCCACGCGGCCGGACTCGTCCCGCCAGGACCAGGTCAGACCTGCTCCGATGGGCTGCTCCGCGGGGCCGGTACCTGATTGTCGGCGGCGGTCGGCGTGGGAGCGGAGGTTCCTGTCTCTTCCGCAGGGCTCCACGACCGATTTATCCCTGCGGAAGAGATCAGGAAGCCGCTCAGCCGTGCAGCCACCGCCGACGCGGTGGCGGTGGCGGCGGGTGGCCGTGGAGGGCGGCGGGTGGCGGGTGGCGGGTGGCGCGGCTGTCAGCGCGGCTCGGAGCCGGCGCCGCCGAGGAGGCGGTCGATCCGGGTGCGCAGGGCGGGTTCGTCGGCCGGGTCCGGCGTCACCTCGACGGACTTGAGGCGGCTGGTCGCGCCCCGAGCGAGCCGCAGGTCGGCGCGGCGCAGGCCGAGGGCGTCGGCGAGCGCGCGCAGCGCCGCTTCGGTGGCGCGCCCGTCGACGGCGCGCTCGGCCACCCGGACGACCAGGGCGGTGCCGGCCTGCGGATCCGCCCAGGACCCGCCCACGCCTGGCCGGGCGGCGCCGGGCTGCACCCGGATGGTCACCCGCATTCCTGACCCCGCATACGTGACATCGTGCCGCATCCGGCGCGTCACCGGATCGCGCGACGGGGTGACGGCGCGGGGATGTCCGGGTGGCCGCCGGTGGGGACAGCGCCGGGTGTCGTGGGTCGGGTGAAGCCCGGGCGCGGCGGGTCGGACGGTTACTATCCCGCCATGGTCGAAAACGAGGGCCGCGTCGCCCTGGTCACGGGTGGTAATCGCGGTATTGGTGCCGCCTGTGCCGCCGCGCTCGCCGCCGCGGGGGAGCGGGTCGCGGTGGGGAGCCGGGGCGGGACGGCCCCCGAGGGCATGCTGGGGGTCCGGCTGGACGTCACCAACGCGGAGAGCGTGGACAAGGCGTTCTCCGAGGTGGAGGCCGAGTTCGGCCCCGTCGAGATCGTCGTGTCGAACGCCGGCATCGTGCGTGACACGCTGCTGGCCACGATGAGCGAGGACGCCTTCCAGGAGGTCGTCGACACCAATCTGCTCGGCGCCTACCGGGTGGCGAAGCGGGCCGCGCGGCCGATGATGCGCCTGCGCCGCGGACGCCTGATCTTCGTGTCGTCCGTCGTGGCGTCCGTCGGGGGACCGGGGCAGTCGAACTACGCGGCGTCCAAGGCGGGCCTGATCGGGTTCGCCCGGTCCCTGGCCCGCGAGCTCGCCCCGCGCAACATCACCGCGAACGTCGTGGCCCCTGGACCGATCCGCACGGACATGACCGACGCGTTGACGGACACCCAGCGGCAGGCGCTGACCGCCGCGGTGCCCGGCGGTCGGATGGGGGAGCCGGCGGATGTCGCGGCGCTGGTGGCGTTCCTGGCCTCGCCGGCCGCGGCCTACATCAACGGCGCGCTGATCCCGGTCGACGGCGGCCTGAGTATGGGGCACTGACCGGGAGGACGGCATCAGCGCCGTGAGCGCGGCCGTCGGCGCGGGCCAGGCCCGGCCGGGCCGCGGCGGCCCGTGGGTGGGTACGACGCGGCGGCTGCGGATATCGTGGACGGCGCAGCCGTGCCGCGCCGCCGGGCCGGGGCCCCGCGTCGCGGCCTTCGGTCCCCGGCCCGTGGATCCCGGGCCTTCCGTCCGGTGACCGCCGTGGCGGCGGCAGGTCGGCGCGGCCACGAGGGAGTGGGTCCGATGAGCGTGATTCGGGTGGAACCGCGCGGTGGCCGTGACTTCGAGGTGACAGTCGCCGAGGAGACCTCGCCCGGTGTGCCGGGACTGTCCTTCACCTATCAGGTGCGGGTCGACGACAAGGTGCTCGCGGCGACCGGGATCGCCGTCGAGGACGAGCCGGGCCAGATCGCCCTGGTGCGCGCGTCTTTCGAGTACCTGCTCACCCGGGAGTCCGCGCGGTCGATCCTGCGATCCTTCGAGCTGTCGACCATCAGCCGTTATTTTCCGACCTATCCGGCCGATATCGCCGGCCGCGTGTCGCGGTGACCGGCGGCGCACCATCCGGCCGACGCGGCGGGGGCGAGGAGTTCGACGCGCTGCTGCTGGTGTCCTTCGGCGGCCCGGAGGGGCCCGACGATGTCGCGCCGTTCCTGCGTAATGTCACGGCCGGCCGGGACGTGCCCGCCTCCCGCCTCGCCACCGTCGCCGAGCAGTACGCGATGTTCGGCGGCCGCAGCCCGCTCAACGACCAGAACCGGGCGTTCGCCGCCGCGCTGCGGGCGTGCCTGCCGGAGCTGCCGGTGTACTGGGGCAACCGGAACTGGGCGCCCTACCTGAGCGACACCGTCGCACGGATGGCGGCTGACGGGGTCCGCCGGGCGGCCTGCTTCGTCACCTCGGCGTTCTCGTCGTACTCCGGGTGCCGGCAGTACCGCGAGAACCTCGCCGACGCGCTCACCGTGCTCGCGCCCGGGGCGCCCCGCCCGGAACTGGTCAAACTGCGGCTGTTCTTCGACCATCCCGGGTTCGTCGAGCCGATGGTGGACCACTGCCTGGCCGCGCTGGCGGACCTGCCGGCTTCGTCGCGGGCCGACGCCCACCTGCTGTTCACCGCCCACTCCCTGCCGCTTTCCCAGGCTCGGACCAGCGGGCCCGACGGCGATGCCTACTCGCGCCAGTTGGGCGCGGTCGCGGCAGCGATCGCCGCGCGGGTCGAGCAGCGAACGGGCGTGCGCCATCCCGCCGAGGTGGTGTTCTGCAGCCGCAGCGGACCGCCGGCGGTCCCCTGGCTGGAACCTGACGTCGGTGACCGACTGGCCGAGCTCGCCGCCGGCGGCCCGGCCAGCGCCGTCCTCGTGCCGGTGGGCTTCATCAGCGATCACATGGAAGTCGCGTACGACCTGGACGTCATCGCCCTGAGCCGAGCACGCGAGCTCGGGCTGGCGGTGACCCGCGCCGCCACGGTGGGCACCGATCCCAGGTTCGTCGCGATGGTGCGGGAACTCCTCGACGAGTGGCGTGACCCGGACCTGCCGCGTCGGGCGCTGACGGAGTTCGGGCCCTGGCCCGCCGACTGCGCGGCGCACTGCTGCCGTCCGCCCGCCCATCCGCGCCGGCCGCCGGGTGCGCATCAGACCCCGGGTGCGCGTCCGGCCTTGGGTGCGCATCAGGCCCCAGGTGCGCATCAGGCCGCGGATGAGCAGCGGAACCCGGATGGGCAGGGACCACCGACCCGCCAGGACGAGCGCGGTGGGCACGCCGAGGTGGACTCGTCCACGATGCGGCGATACTGATGGAGAGGCATGGCCAGGCATAGCCAGCCCGCCTGGCGGGAAGCCAGGACCGGACGATGCGGACAAGGGTGACGGAGCGATCGGAGATATGCAGCGCTACGTGTTCGAATCCCCTGATCGGTTCGTGGTGGGAACCGTGGGGCAGCCCGGCGACCGGAACTTCTTCCTGCAGGCCGCCGACCGCGGTCAGGTCGTGACGGTGGGTTTGGAGAAGACGGAGGTCTCGGCCCTCGCCGACGGGCTGAACACGCTGCTCGGCCAGGTCGGCCAGACCCAGGGCATCGCCCTGCCGGCCGCGGCGGACGTCGAGATCGACCTCGCCCCGCTGGACGCGCCCTTCCAGGAGGACTTCCACCTGGGGCAGCTCACCGTCTCCTGGGACGGTCACCGCGTGTTCGTCGAGGCCGCGGGGCTCTCCCCGGGGGAGATCCGACTGCCCGACAGCGAGGACGAGCTCGACTCGCTGCGGGTCGGCCTGTCGATCCGGCAGGCCCGCGCGTTCATCGAACGGGCCCGCACGGTCGTCGCCGCCGGCCGGCCGCCGTGCGTGCTGTGTGGGCGACCGGACGATCCCGGCGGCCACTTCTGCCCCCGCCTGAACTGACGGCCCCCGCCTGAACCAACGGCCACCGCCTGGGCTGACGGCCACCGCCCCGCCCCAGCCGATCCGTGGGCCGGGACCAGCGCCCCCCGGTCGCTCAGCGCGGCGGGCGGACCGTCGCGTAACTGGGGTCGAACGCGTCGTAGGCGGCCTCGTAGGCGTGCCGCACCGCCGCCGACAGGCCGCGCAGCGCCGCCGTGCGGCGGGCGATCTCGACGGCCGTCACCGCGGCGCCGTCGTCCCGCGCGGCCAGGTCCAGCAGGGCCGAGAGCCGCTCCGCGCGGGCCAGCAGCGCGTGGGCGCCCGGCGGATGGCCGGGCCCGAGGCCCGGACCGGGCTCGGGCTCCCCGCGGTCACGCAGCAGCGCCATCACCTCGGGGCGGGCGCTGGCGATGTCGAGGTGCACCAGGGCGGCCGTCGTCGTCCGGATGGCGTCGCTGAGCTCGTGCTCGGCCGCGCGCAGCCCCGCCCCCGGCGGCGGCGTCCGGGCCGCGGACAGCACCCGCCAGTGCACCGACTCCAGCCGGCCCTCCACCGCCGGACCGTGCACGACCACCCCGGGAACGAGCGCCAGCGGCGGCACCGGCCCGACGACGATGACGGCCTCACCTGCCGTGATCGCATCCCGGTTGACCTCCGGGGGGCCGGGCAGGCCGGCGGCGTCACCCGGGATGGGCAGCACCAGCCGTAGCCGCTCGGCGCCGGCCGCGCGCAGCGCGCCGAGGCCGAGGACCAGCGGCTCGTCGCCGAGGGTGTGCGGCGCGGGGGCACCGCCGAGCGCGCGGTGCACCTGCGTGATCACATCGTCGAGCCCGACGAGCCCGGCGAGCCACGCGTTACCCCAGCCGGTGAGGACGCCGGACCGGGGCGAGGCTGACAGGGCGGGAAGCACATCGCCTAGGGTAGGCAATCGTGGCGGCCTCACGCGCGCCTGGGCAGACTCCGGGGCCAGTTTTCCGCCCCGGACGGGCCGGGATCGCCCTTCGGCAGACACCGCCCGGCCAGCCACGGCACCCCGACGCTGAGCAGCCAGTAGCCGTGCCGCAGCGTCCCCGGCGCCGCGACCTCACTTTCGGGCGGCGCGGGATGCCCGACCCAGGCCGGGGTGCTGACAGGTGGTACCCCGGCCTCGGCCAGCCGGTGCGCGAACGCCTGCGCGATGAGCTGGTGCCCGTACGGCCCGGGATGGACCCGGTCGACGTCGAAGGTGGACCGGCGGCGCACCGCGGGATGGCGGGCGAGGTCGACGACGAGCACCCCCGGGTCGGTCCGCGCCGTGGCGTGCACGGCCGCGTTGAGCTGCTCCACCCGGTCGGCGAGCAGCCCCGCCAGCGGCCCCGGCAGCCGCAGCAGCCGGCCCGGGTCGGGCATGGTCGCGGTCACCACCGTCGCACCCTGCGCCCGCAGCCGGCCCACCGTCCACACCAGGTCCTGGCGTAGCCGCAGCGGATCGAAGGACGGTTTCAGCACGTCGTTCATGCCGGCGACCACGGTGGCGACCTGCGGGGCGAGGGTCAGCGCGACGGGTAGCTGGCGGGTGCGCACGGCCCGCGCGGTGGCCCCGGTCGTGGCGAGGTTGGTGTACTCGACGGCGCCGGGTGGGCCGAGCCACTCGACGAGGCGGGCGGCGAAGCCGCGGGCCGGCGCGTCGTGGCGGCGTTCCCGGCCCATCGTCACTCCGTCGCCGAGCCCGACGGTGATGCTGTCGCCCAGCGCGACGAACCGCGCTGGGTATGCGGCGGCCACGTCGACTGGCCTCAGGCGGCCAGTGGCGCCGGCGGAAGGGCGCCAGGCCCGCCGCCGGTGACGGTGCGCCCGTCGCCGATCCTGACCCGGCCCGGCTGGCCCACGCGGACGTGGTCGGCGTCGGCACCGGCGTGGTCGGATCCGGTATCGGTGTGATGGGTCTCGGTATCGCGGCCGGTGTCGCTGTGGCGGCGGGCGTCGGTGTGGCAGGCGAGGAAGCCGTCGACGGTGGCGGACCAGGTGAAGCCTTCCGCGCGGGCGCGGGCGGCGGCGCGCCGGGCGGTCCGTTCGGCCGGGGTGACGTCGAGGAGTTCCACGGCGGCGTCGGCGAAGGTGAAGCCGCTGCCGGCGGCGACCAGGCCCACCCCGGGCACCATCAACTCGGCCAGCGCGCTGGCATGGTGCGCGACGACCGGCGTCCCGCTGGCCAGTGTCTCCAGGGCGGCCAGGCCGAACGTCTCCACCGGGCCCGGGGCGAACGCGACGTCGGCACTGGCCAGCAGCCCGGCGAGGCGGCGACGGTCGGCGACGAAGCCGAGGAAGGTCACCGGCAGGCCGGCGGCGCGCCGTTCCAGCCGCCCGCGGGCCGCCCCGTCGCCGGCGATGACCAGGCGCACCGGCACCCGGCGGCGGACCAGTTCGGCGACGGCGTCGACGGCGAGGTCGACCCGCTTCTCCGGGGAGAGCCGGCTGGTGACGACCAGCAGCGTCTCCCGGTCGCGGGCGAAGGCCCGCCGCAGCGTGCGGTCGCGGAAGTCCGGGTGGAACCCGTCGAGTTCGACGCCGAGCGGGATGTGACGCAGGTTCGGCGTGGCGATCCGGACGAACTCGGCCGCGGCCCACGCCGTCGTCGTCACCACCGTGCCGAAGGAACGGGCCAGTGCCGCGTTCGCCCGGTCCGCCGTCGCGGTGACCGGCAGGACGCCGCGCAGCGACGGCG
The DNA here is from genome assembly GCF_023243045.1 of Frankia sp. AgB32. GTDB lineage: Bacteria > Actinomycetota > Actinomycetes > Frankiales > Frankiaceae > Frankia. The sequence goes on along the minus strand of NZ_JALKFX010000023.1, from coordinate 21,903 downwards.
GCGTCCAGGTGCCGAGGAGCCGGTCGAGGCGTTCGTGGCTGACGACCAGCGACGGCACGCCGCGGCGGTGCGCCCACCGGCCGAGGGGCGCCAGCGTGGCCCGGTCGTGGACCTCGAGGCGGTCGGGTGTCTCCTGGTCGAGCAGGGCCGCGACCCGCCACGGCTGGGCGATGATCCGGTAGCCGGTGCCGGGTAGCCGTGGCGCGCGCACCCGCAGCACGCGGGCGTGCGGCGTCTCCTCCACCGCGTCGCAGTCCCCGGGCACGATCTGGACGACCTCGTGCCCGGCCGCCGCGTATCCCGCCGCGAGATGGCGCAGCGTGGTCCGAATGCCGCCGGAGTTGGGCGCGACGAAGTTCGCCGCCTGCACGATCTTCATGCTGATCACCTGCTGTCTCGGTTGACCGCGTCCCCATGGAGCGGTTCCGGTGCGCGCGTGTCCCCCGCGCGCACGGTTGCTGCCCCGGCCGGCGAGTCCGGCGAGTCCGGCGAGTCCGGGGAACGTAGGGGCGCCGGGTGGTGGCCACGTGGCGCGTACCGGGCGCGCGGCCACCCGTCCGGGCCAGGGCGGGCGGACCGTGGCGGCGGGCCTTGTGGCCCCGTGCCCGCCAGGCCGGACGCGCCGTGCGCCCACCGGGGGCGGCGACCGCCGCGACCACCGGTGCCGAGCACGTCGCGGTAGTGGCCGAGCAGCTCGTCGCCGATCGCGCCCCAGCCGCAGCCGGCGACCGACTCGTACGCGGCCAGCCCCATCGCCTCCCGCCGAGGTGCGTCCGCGGCGAGGTCCGCGACCTGCGCCCGCAGCGCCACCGCGTTGCCGGGGGCGTAGTGCAGGCCGGTGACGCCGTGCTCGACGACGTCGAGCAGTCCGCCGGCGGCCGGCGCGACCACCGGCACCCCGCTGGCCTTCGCCTCCTGCGCCGCCTGGCAGAACGTCTCGTGCACCCCGGTGTGGACGAACATGTCCAGGCTCGCGACCGCGGCGGAGAGCTCCGTCCCGCCGCGGAACCCGAGGAACGCCGCGCCCGGCAGCGACCGGGTGAGCGCCGCCCGCGACGGCCCGTCGCCGACGACGACGAGCCGCGTCCCGGGCAGCTCGTGGATCGCGCCGAGCAGTTCCACCCGCTTCTCCCGGGCGAGGCGGCCCACGTAGCCGACGAGCAGCTCGCCGTTCGGCGCCAGCTGGCGGCGCAGCTCGTCGTCGCGGTGCCGCGGGTGGAAGCGTTCGGTGTCGACGCCCCGGCTCCAGCGGGCGACCCGCTGCACCCCCTGGCGCAGCAGCGCGTCGACCGCGTCCCAGGACGGCGCGAGCGTGCGGGCGGCGAGGCGGTGCACGGTGGCCAGCCAGTGCCAGATCGTGCGTTCCGCGGTGGCCAGGCCGTAGCGGGCGGCGAAGGCGGCGATGTCGGTCTGATAAACGGCGATGCTGGGCACGTCGAGGCGCCGCGCGGCCAGCACCGCCTGGGCGCCGAGCCCCGCCGGCGCGGCCAGATGCACGATGTCCGGGTCGAACTCGCGCAGCGCCGCCGTCAGGGCGGGCCACGGGACGGCGAAGCGGAACGCCGGATAGCCGGGCAGCGGCGCCGACGGCGCCCACAGCACCGGAGCGCCGGCGTGCGCGCGGGGCGCGGTGCGCCGGGCCGCCGGTGCCGGGGCCGGGGCGACGACCATCGCCTCGTGGCCCTGGTCACGGAGATGTTCCAGGACTCGGCACACCGTGTTCGTCACCCCGTCGACGTGCGGGAGGAACGATTCGGTGATCACGGCAACGCGCACACGAGCACGGTGGCAGGGCACAGAGCCGTCCCGCGGACGACCAGCCGACCGATACGTGAACGTTCCCGCACAGATTGGTGTAGGGCCGTTGGGGGCCGCGCGGGCCGGGCCATCCGGACCTCGCGAGCGGCCGGCGCCGGTGTCGCCCCGCGCACGTCGTTTTCCCCGTCGGCCACCGAGGAGGATATTGGGAGACAGGCGAGTTCGGGTGGGACGGGTCAGCCACCCGGCCGGCCCCGCCGACGCCGGTATCCCACCGGGCAGGTGCGAAGCAGCGAGGTGCGAGCGTGATTTCGAGGCGGCGGCGGACAGTGCTGATCACGTCTGCCAGCCGGTCCCGACAGTCGGACATCCACCGTCGGGAGCTGCGCTACCTGGCCTCGATGGCCTTCCGGGTGGTGTGCTTCGTGCTCGCCGTCGTCGCCTTCCACGGCTGGCTGCGGTTCGTCGCCGTCGCGATCGCCGTCGTGATGCCCTGGATCGCCGTCGTCGCGGCGAACGGCGGGCCGGCGCCCGAACGCCAACAACCCGTCACCTTCGACCCGCAGCAGGCGGTGGCCCAGGCCCCCGCGGCGCTGACCGCCGATCCGCACAGCGTCGTCGACAGCGAGGGCTGGGTCGACGACGAGGGCTGGGTCCACGGCACCCCCGGCCGGGCCACGTCGAACACCACCGACGGGCCGGCCGAAGCAGGCAGTGCGGCGGGAGCGGGCAGTGCGGCGGGAGCAGGCAGGGCAGCCGGAGCAGGCAGTGCGGCCGGTACCGACCCGGTCGGTGGTTCCGCGTCGGCGTGGTGAGCGTCGTCAGCTTCACCACGGACTACGGTCTCGCGGACGGGTTCGTCGCGGCCTGCCACGGCGTGATCCTGTGCGCCGCGCCGGACGCCCGGATCATCGACGTCACCCATCTGGTACCGCCGGGCGACGTGCGCCGGGCGGCGACGGTGCTCGCGCAGACGGTCGGCTCACTGCCGCGCGGGGTCCATCTCGCCGTCGTGGATCCCGGGGTCGGCACGTCCCGGCGGGCGGTGGCGCTGCGGGCGGCCGGTGGCGACCTGGTCGGACCGGACAACGGCCTGCTCATCGACGCCGCCGAGCGGCTCGGGGGGATCCGGACCGCGGTCAGCCTGCCCGTGCCGGCCGGGACGCCCGCGACGTTCCACGGCCGTGACGTCTTCGCCCCGGCCGCGGCGCGCCTCGCGCGCGGCGACGAACCGGCCGCTCTCGGCCCGCCCCTGGATCCCGCCACGCTCGTCCGCCTGCCCGGCCCGTATGTGCACCGACGCCCGGACGGCGCGCTCGAGACCGAGGTGGTGCTCGTAGACATCTTCGGCAACGTCCAGCTCGCGGCGTCCGCGGCGCATCTCGGCGAGGTCGGCCTGAGCCCGCCGGCCCGGGCCCTGCTGTCACCGGCGGGATCGACGGGCGTCGCCAACACCGGGCCGCAACCGCCCGCGGTGGACCGCGCGCCCGCGGGCGGCCTACGCGGGGCGGGCGGCCTGCCCAGGTCGGGCGGCCTGCCCTCGGCGGGCATCGAGATCGCGGTCGGTGTCACCTTCGCCTCGGTGGCACCCGGCGAGCCGCTGCTCTACGCCGACGCGGCCGGTATGGCTGCGCTCGCTGTGCGTGACGGCGACGCGGCCGCCGCGCTGGGACTCGCCCCCGGCGACAGGCTGGCGCTCCAGCGCGCCTGATGCGCCGTCCACGATCGAATGCCGAGCGGCCCGGTCATCGACCGCGACGGGCTCGCGTGCCCGTCTCGCCCGATATGCGAGTTGGGTACCCCGCAGTGGCGCCTCTGTACGGTTCGCCGTCCGGACTGTCCGTACAGAGCGACCACGACGCACCCGCCACATGATCATCTGGGTCGGTGTCGACTACGTACGGTCGTTTCAGGCCTGTGGCGGTGGGCCGCGTACCCGTGGACGTTCGTGGACGGGGCACTGTCCGCCCGCTGACCGGGCCCGGCTCGTGCGGTTCGCCGCCTTCCGCGCCGGCCACCTCCCGTGTCGGCCGACCTCCGCGCCGGCCACCTCCCGTGTCGGGCGCCCCCGGTCGGGCGCCCCCGGTCGGGGTGGCCAGGACGGGGGGCCGGACAGGCTGTCCGCGTCCGGGCCGCGTCAGCAGAAGCCGGGGACGGCCAGCCAGCTCGGACCCGCGTCGGGGGCGTCGTCGCGCAGGACCGCGGCCTCGATCCGGCCGTACGGCCGGTCCGGCACCTGGTAGACGACGTCCGGGTTGTCCAGGCCGAACGGGCTGAGGTCGACCAGGAAATGGTGCTTGTTCGGCATCGACATCCGGATCTCGGCGACCTGCGGGCAGGCGGTCAGCGCGGCCTCGCCCATCTGGTAGAGGGTCTGTTGCAGGGCCAGGCTGTGCACCCGGGCGAAGGTGCTCACGAGCTGTTCTCGGACCTCGCCGAAAAGTGCGCCGAAATCGAGTTCGGCCGCCGCGTAGCGCCAGCGCGCCGTGACCTCGGTGGCGAGGATGCGGTCGGTGGTCTCGGCGAGGGTGGTGTACCGATCGCGCGGAAATCCCCAGAACTCCGAACCGGTTGACTTGAGCACGACGAGATCGGCGATCCCGGAAACGACGAATGCGGCGTCCCCGGCCAGCGTGACGACGGTCGTGCGCTTTTCCCCACCGGCCCGACTGAATGCGTGATCGTGCGGCGCCCCGTCGACGATGATCCGATCCCAGTTGTACTGCTCGACCTCGACGCGGGCGCCGTCAATCCACGGAAAGGAGCTGACAAAGTGCCGGCCGAGGCGCAGCCCGAAGTCCTCGATCTGGCCAATCCCGTGCTCCCGGGCGAAGGCGTAGACGGTGTGCTTCTGCGCATCGGTGGTGAGGATGTGGGCGTTGTCGCCGGTCAGGTGCGCGGCGGCGAAGTCGCCACGAAGCGCGGTCGACACGTTCAGATCGGTGATGTGGTGGACCGGGCCTGACCGGTCCACGTGCACCAGCCGGATCTCCGCCTTCCCGAACTGGTTCGGTCCGAGCACGATCGCCATCTGGCCTCCCTGGTCGCGCGCGGGCGATGCTCGCGTGCACGGTCGGTCGCCGCCGCACTCGCCCGCACCTGTTCGGTGCGCCTCACCCGGCCTGGTGTCCCCGCCGATCCTGACGTTGTACCGGGCGGCGGCGGCGGTCCGGTACCGGCTCGGCGGCAGCGCTCATCCTGCGGCAGCGGCGTGACGGCCCGGCCGGTCGCCGGTTTCGCGGCGGTTTCGGGTCGGCCGCGCGGTTCCGGGCCGGTCCGCGTGCCGGCGGTGCGCTGGGCTCGCGATGATCGACCGGGGGCCGTCCGGTGATCGGTGCGGGTGCTGCCGGTGCTGGTTCCACCCGCCGGCGCCGGGTTGGTCATCAGCATCGCAACGGCCCGATGTGCGCACCCCGCTGCGAGCACGAGCGGCGCAATGATCCGGACAGTGTCGATCGGCGCTTCCCGGTGTCGTTCCGGGGTTGCTGAAAGCGTCTGCAATGCGTGGTCGGTTGCGTCCCGGATGGTGGCACGGTGGGCCCTGGTCGTTGCTTTCGGTGGCTCGGCGAATTGTCGTCTCCGGGGGACAACCTTGCCCGGTACCTGCGCGTCGGAAGGGGTGAAGGGGGAGGAGTTCATGGGGAATACCCGGAGGGCGCTACCCTCCGTATTTATATGCTCAACGAAGAGTGATGGTCTTCCTGTTGACACCACCTGTTCCCGTGATCAACGGGCCGAGGTGCCGGCGGCTGGGTACCGTTCGGACCTAGGTTTCCGTCCGGCGAGGATGCCGGTCGCGTTCTTCGGAAGAGGGCATTACATGTCTCACTCGGTAATGATTCCCTCGCGTGTTTCCGGGGGGTGGTGTTGGCCGCCTGTCCTGGGTCGGGGTCGGCGCGGTGTGCCTGGAATGCCCGATATGTCGGCCAATTCTGTGATGTCTGTCGCATCGGTGGTGCCCGCGAGGCCTGCCGGATCCGTGATCACCTCCGGCTCCGGGTGTCGGAGGCGGCGCCGTCAGGCGGGCGGGGTGCTCGCCTTCGCGGCCGCCCTGACCCTGGCGGCCTGCTCCACCGGCGGCACCTCGGGCACCGTGGGACCCACCGCGCCGCCGACCCCGGCCGCCGCCGTGACCGTCACCCCGGGCGATCGCACCACCGGGGTGACCCTCACCGACCACGTCGTCGTGCACGCCAACGCCCCGCTGGCGGACGTGCAGGTCAACCGGGCGGCGAACGCGACGGAGAAGACCGACCCCGGCGTGCTCGCCGGCACCTACTCGGCCGACCGGCGCACGTGGACGTCGATCGGCGGCCTGTTCTCCGGCTCGCGGTACGCCGTCGTGGCGTCCACCAGCCCGGCGCCCGGCGTGGTGGGAAGCAGGTCCGTGCACACCAGCTTCGACACGGGCGTGCCCGCGAAGTCGTTCAAGGTCTCCTGGGACCCGGTCACCGGGCAGACGGTCGGGGTCGGCGCGCCGATCAGCCTGACCTTCTCCGCTCCGGTGCCCTCGGCGCAGCGCGCCGCCGTCCAGCAGCGGCTGTCGGTGACGACCGACCAGCCGATCCTGGGCGCGTGGAACTGGGTGACCAGCCGGCTCGTCGTCTGGCGCCCGCAGCAGTACTGGACGCCGGGGACCAGGGTGCACGTCGAGGCGAACCTCGCCGGCTACGACGCGGGTGACGGCCGCTTCGGCGTGAAGGACCGAGCCATGGACTTCGACATCGGCTCCGCCCAGATCTCCAAGGTCGACGCCGCCACCCACATCATGCGGGTGTATCGCAACGGGCAGCTGCTGCGGACCCTTCCGGTCAGCCTCGGCAAGCCCGGCACCCCGTCGATGGACGGGCCGCACAACGTCCTGGGCAAGTCCCCTGAAGTGATCATGGATTCGGCCACGGTCGGCATCCCCAAGGGCAACCCGGACTACTACTACGAGAAGGTCCAGTGGGCGGTGAACTACACCAGCGGCGGCCAGTACGTGCACTCGGCGCCGTGGTCGGTGGCCTCCCAGGGGAACACGAACGTCTCCCATGGCTGCGTGAACGCCTCGCCGGTGGACGCCGAGTGGTTCTACGGCATCAGCCGGCTCGGTGACATCGTCGACATCTCCAACACCGGCCGTCCCCCGGACACCAGCCAGCTCGGCAACTTCTGGTCGGTGCCCTGGTCGGTCTGGACGGCGGGCAGCGCACTGCCGGTGTCGAACCAGCCCAACACCACGCCCAGCCCCACGGCGGGCACCGCCAGCGCGCCGGCCTCCGCTCCGCCGGCGACCGCGCCGGTCCCAGGAGCCGTCGCCGCCGCCGGGGGCGCCTGACCGGGCGCGTCCCGCGGCCGCGCGGGACGGCCGGCCCCCGCGGCCGGTCGTCCCACCCGCACGACCCCGCCGCCACCCTGACGGCCCGCCGATCGAACCTGGTCGGCGGGCCGTCGCGCTTGCGGGTGCCGCCGTGAACGGGTCGGTGGCCGTGAACGGGTCGGTGGCCGCGGACTGGACGGCGGTTGCAGACTGGACGGCGGGAGTCAGGCGGGACAGTGGCAACAGAACACGAGATCTGGGTGAATTTCCGTCCCGGACGGGTCATCGCACGACCCCTGACGAAGGCCGTCGACTCATGCTGTTGAGTGGAACCGTGAAAAGTGGGCTGTCGCGACACCCCGTGCGGTGACGGTCGGCGCATCAGGGACGACGTTCGAGGGGTGCAGTGTGAGGCGCTTGCGCAACCAGACCACCGGTCTGCCGGTCTGGTGGGTCGAGGTGCTGATGTTGGCGGTGCTCTACTACTCGTACACAGGCACCCGGTCCGTGGCGGACGCCTCGGTGGCCGACGCGATGCACATGGGACGCGACCTGCTGCGCCTCGAGACCTACCTGCACATCGACATCGAGCTCTCGCTCAACCGGTGGGTGCAGCGCGTCCCGGTGGTGGCCGTCCTCTGCTGCTACTACTACGCGACGCTGCACTTCATCGTCACGCCGAGCCTGCTGGTCTGGTCGCACCGGCGCAACACCCGCAACTACTCGCAGATCCGCTGGACGATCGTCATCACCACGCTGCTGTGCCTGCTCGGGTTCTTCCTGTTCCCGACCGCGCCGCCGCGCCTGCTCACCGGCACCCACTACACCGACACGATGGCGCACTTCGAGGGCTGGGGCTGGTGGACCGGCACGGCCAGTGCCGCGCCGAACGGCCTTGAGAGCCTCACCAACCAGTTCGCCGCCCTGCCGTCGCTGCACTGTGCCTGGTCGCTGTGGTGCGGGTTCCTGCTGCTGCGCTTCGGCCGCCACCGGGTGACGCGGGTCCTCGGCGTGCTCTACCCGGCGGCGACGCTGTTCGTCGTCATGTCCACGGCGAACCACTACCTGCTCGACGCCGTGGCCGGCTGGTCGGTGCTCGGGGTGTCCGCCGCCACGGTGGCCCTGGCGTTCAGATGGCGCCGAGTCCGCGCGACCACGCCTGCCGCCGAGGTGGCCCCTTCGGTCGGCCCGGCCGCCGAGCCGACTCCGGCCGCCCGGGCGGTCAGCGTCGCCGAGTCGTCCTACCCCGCGGACGCGAACGCCGCCGCCGGTGCGAGCACTGTTGCCGGCGCGGGCACTGCCGCCGGTGCGACCGCCGCTGCCGAGTCGGGCCGCATACCGGCCGCGACGTCGGGCCCGGACGCGGCGCCGGAGACCGCTCCGACCTCGGTGGCGGCCCGCCGGACCAGCGACGACGTGCCCGGTGTGGCGGGGCTGGCGGTCCGACCGGACGGGGCCCGCACCGGCTGAGCCCGCGGGCCACCGGTCGCCGGCCGCCGCGCGCCGCACGGCGCGGAGGCGACCTCCTGCTTTGCCTGTTCGGCGAATGTTTGCCCCGGCGAGTGTCCGCTGATGCCGATGTGCGAAGGTTGTGAAGCGACCATGGCGGCCGCAACCCCCGTCTGACCCCCCGCCGGTGACCCAGCCCGGTCCGCGTCGCGCTGTGCGGCGTCGCGTTCCGCCGGGTCAGCGGCGTTCCCGCCCGGTCCGATCCCGCCCGGAGCCGAACGATGACCCAGTCCCTGGCAGCCCGTATGAACCGGCCCCGGCCAGTTGCGTTTGTAGTGTCGCTGCTGTTGGCCTGGCTGCTGCTTGCCCTGATCGCGTTCGCGCTGCGCCGCGGGCCCATCCAGGACGACCTCGCCGCCCGCGCCTCCGCGGCGGTCAAGGCCGCTGGCGGCGTCCACGCCCAGGTGCACATCGAGGGCCGGACGGCGGTCGTCACCGGCCGGTTCCCCAGCGCCGCCGCCGCGGAGCAGGCCCGGGCGTCCGCGGCCGTCAGCGGCACCACGTCCGCCCGCCTCGGCAACGACGTAGTGATCGCCAGCGAGCCGGCCCGGCCGCTGGTCCTCGCCGTGGTCGGCAAGGACCTGTCGATCACCGCGACCGTGCCGGACCGGGACAGCCGCGCGCGGCTGCTCGCCGCCGTCGCCGACGCCGGTGGGGGAGCCGTCCGCGGCACCGTCACGGTCGACCCGACCGTCGCCGAGCCGCCCGTCGAGGCCGTCCCGGCGCTCGCCGCGGCGCTGCGTCGCGTCCCCGGCAACCACTCGGCGACGCTGCGGTCCGGCGCGGTCGCGGTCGCGGGCAGCGTGCCCGACGCGGCCACTGCCCGCAGCCTCGGCGCGGCGGTGCTCGCCGCGGCCGGACCGAGCGTGCCGGGTGCGACGCTGAGCGACCAGCTCGTCGTCCCGCGCTCCGCCCCCGCGTCCGCGGCCCCGACACCCTCGGCCCCGACACCCTCGGCCGCGGGTTCGTCCGGTGCCGCCTCGTCCGGTGCCGCCCCGTCTGGTTCAGGAGCGGACAGCGCGGGGTCGACGCAGGCGGCGGTGCGGGCGGCGCTCGGTGCGGCCGGGGTCACCTTCCCCGTCTCCGGCTCGAGGCTGAACGCGGCGGCCCGCGCCCGCCTGGACCAGGTCGCCGCGGCCCTGCGCGCGGGGACCATCACCGTCCTCGTCGGCGGCTACACGGACACCTCGGGGCCGTCCCGGGTCAACCAGGCACTCTCGCTGAGCCGGGCACAGACCGTCGCCGACTATCTCGTCAGCCGGGGGGTGCCGGCCGAGCGCGTCCGCGCCGCCGGCTTCGGCTCCGAGGAGCCGGTGGGCGACAACCGCACGGCGCGGGGACGCGCCGCCAACCGGCGCATCGAGATCATCCCGGTGCCGCCCGCCTGAGCGTCCGGTCGTGATCGCCGGATCCGACCGCCCGTGTCGGCCGGCTCGGGACGTGGTAGGCAGTCGCCATGGGCGACTCAAGCATGGGGCTGCACGAGCAGCCCGACAAACTCTCGCCGCAGACGGTCGACCGGCACCGGGCGATCGTCTCGCTGATGGAGGAGTTCGAAGCGGTCGACTGGTACGACCAAAGGGTCGACGCCGCGACCGATCCGGAGCTGGCGCAGGTGCTGGCGCACAACCGGGACGAGGAGAAGGAACACGCGGCGATGACGCTGGAGTGGCTGCGTCGGCATGACCCCGTGCTGGACACGCAGCTGCGGACCTACCTGTTCACCTCCGGGCCGGTGACCGAGGTCGAGGAGAACGCCACGGAAGGCAACGGCGCGCCCGGCGCGCAGGCGCCGCAGCTGGCCCCCCAGGCGGCGGGGCCGGGCGACGGCTCCCTCGGAATCGGCAGTCTCAAAGGAGTAGGCGAGTGAATCATCTTCTGCGTGGCCACGCCCCGTTGACGGACGCGGCCTGGAAGGCGGTCGATGACGAGGCGAAGGCCCGGCTGACGACGAACCTCGCGGCCCGCAAGGTGGTGGACTTCGCCGGCCCGCACGGCTGGGAGTACTCCGCGACCCCGCTCGGCCGGGTGTCGGCGCTGGCGTCCCCGCCGGCGCCGGGGGTGCGCGCCGGCCTGCGCCGCGTCCAGCCGGTCATCGAGCTGCGCGTCGACTTCACCCTCGACCGGGCCCAGCTCGCCGATGCCGACCGCGGCGCCGACGACATCGACCTCGACCCGCTGCAGGAAGCCGTCCGGCGCATCGCCATCACCGAGAACTCGGTGGTCTTCCACGGCTACGCCGAGGCCGGCCTGATCGGCATCACCGAGGCGACCTCGCACCCGGTGCTGCCGCTGGAGGCCGGGACCGAGACCTACCCGCGCACCGTCGCCAAGGCCGTCGCCCTGCTGCGCCGCGCCGGTATCGCGGGACCGTACGCCCTGGCCCTCGAACCGGACGTCTACACCGCCGTGATCGAGACCGCCGAGCACGGCGGCTACCTGCTGCTCACGCATCTTCAGCACATCCTCGACGGCCCGGTGGTGCAGGCCCCAGGGGTCAGCGGCGCCGTCGTGCTCAGCCTGCGCGGCGGCGACTTCGTGCTCGAGTCCGGCCAGGACCTCTCGATCGGGTACGCGTCGCACACGACCGACACCATCGAGCTGTACCTGGAGGAGAGCTTCACCTTCCGCGTCGCCGAGCCGGACGCGGCGGTCGCCCTCGTCCCCGCCGGCACCGGGGCGTAGCCACCCACGCCGGGATGTGCCCGCCGGGGTCGGACGACAGGTGTCGACCCCGGCCAACCGGCCCGGCGACGCCAGGCCCCTGCGCGCCCGTCGACGGGCGATACGGCCGTCTTGCGTGTGACGCCCCCACGTGGCACCCTGTGTTTAGGGAAGCCTTAGCTAAACGTTCGGGCTCTGCGGGTCCGGCCGACCGGCGGTGAGGTATCCCTGGCGGGGTCGTCCATCTGCCGGCCAGTTCGTCCCTCCGGGCGAGCTGACGGCCTCGGGCCTGGTGAGGTGCGGTGCTCGTCTGTTCCTGCTTCGCGGTGTCCGATCGAACGCTGCGCAAGGTCATCGCCGCCGGCGCCCACGATGTCGACGAGATCGGCGAATGCTGCGGAGCCGGCACCGGCTGCGGCGGCTGCGTGGAGGAGATTGAGGAACTCCTCGACGAGACCGTCCCGCACCGCGTCCAGCTCATCGCCTGATCGATCGAGGCAGGGTCCGGGCGATCTTGCTGGTGGGTGTGTCGTCTCTTCGTGTGCTGTGGCCTGGTTGGCGGTCGGGTTCCGTGGAGGAGCCGGACTCAAAGGTCACGGTGAGCGACGACAATCCGAGGCTACTGGCTTCTGGTTGGTTGCTGCCCCCGCCATGATCGGCCGGACATGACCTGGCCCGTCGGTCCTGCCCCGGGCAGCCCTTGAGATGTCCGGCGGCCGACCCAGTCTTGTTACTCTCAGTATGGTTCTCGGCATGATGGGTAGCGGCGCGCGGCGGGGGGCGCGCGTCATGGCATCGCCACGCCGCGGCGGTGGCACTGGCTGGTCGCGATCGCGCTGGCGCTGATCGTCGCGGGGTTCGTGCGACCCTCGACGGCCACGGCGACAGCCGGCCCCGCGGGGATGAACCTGAAGGTGGCAGCCGCGGCAGCCGGCGTCGGCCTGCGTGCGGATCCGCCGCAACCGGGGCCGTGGGCGGTGGGCTATCGGACGGTGCGGATCACCGATCCGCGCCGTCCCGGCCGGCAGCTGATCACGTCACTCTGGTATCCGGTGGCCGGGTCAGGCGCTCAGGCCGGCGGGGGCGCCGGTGGATCCTGTCCCGAGGTGGCCGGCGGGGAGCGCGGCCGAGCGGGGCAGCACGCCTTCTACCCGCTCATCGGGGACGCGGGGTTCGGCTCGGATGTCGCGGTCACCGACGCGCCACCCGCTCCCGGGCCGTTCCCCCTGGCCGTGTTCTCCCACGGCAGCGCCGGCAGCCGCGTGCAGGCGGCCTACCTGATGGAGGCGCTGGCCAATGACGGCTACGTCGTCGCCGCGCCCGACCATCCCGGCGACACGATGCTCGACGCGGCGGCCGGCGTGCGCACCGAGGAGCAGCTCGCGATGGCGGTGGACCGGTCCCGGGACGTCTCGGCGGTGATCGACGCGCTGACCGACGCGACGTGCTCCGCGGCGCCGTCGATCCGGCCCGATCAGATCGCCATGGTCGGCTTCTCCTACGGCGGCCTCACCGCCATCCTCGCCAGCATCGGCCTGTCGCCCGCGCCAGCTGATCCGCGCGTGCGGGTGTCGGTGGGCATCGCGGCGACGACCGCACCGGTGCCACCGATGCTGCTCGCCCAGGTCCCGGTGCCCACCCTGCTGCTCGGGGGTGTTCGTGATCCGGTGGTCACGATGGTCGACAACGGCGACCGGGCCTTCGCCGACCTCCTGGCGTCGCATCCGCGGCTGAGCGTCGCCGTCGCCGACGCGACGCACAACTCCTTCACCGAGATCTGCCGGCAGGCCGGCCTGCCGGGCAGCGCCGGGGTTCCACCGGGCCTGCGCCTGTGGGTCGCGGTGACCGCGGCGGTGACCTGCCGTCCGCCGCTGCTCGCACCTGCCCAGGCGCAGCTGGTAGCCGACCGCGTGGTCGTCTCGTTCCTCGACTGGCAGCTGCGGGCCGACCTGGCCAGCGGGCTCTACCTGGCCGGCGGCGGCCCGGCGATCGGCCCCGGCGTGACGGTGCGCCTGCATCCGTGACGCCCCCGACCCGGCAACATTCGATTACTTTAAGTAATGTCTCAGTCGTGCTGGGTAGCGCTGCGTGGCGGGGGGTCGCGCGTCACGGCATCGCCACGTCGCGGCGGTGGCGCCGGGCGACGACCGTTGTGCTTCCACTGATGGTCGTGGGGCTCGTCCAGCCCTGGGCGGGCACGGCACCAGGCGGCCCCGCGGGGACGGACGGGAAGGTGCCGGCCGCGTCGGCCGGCGTCGGCCCGACCGCGGATCCGCCGCAACCGGGGCCGTGGGCGGTCGGCTATCGGACGGTGCGGATCGCCGATCCGCGCCGTCCGGGCCGGCAGCTGATCACGTCGCTCTGGTATCCGGCCCAGGCCGGCGCCGTGGCCGGTCCGGCGACATCGCTGCTGCCTCGCACCATCGACCTGCCGGGAACGGCCGGGGCGGGCCGTCCGCAGGGCGTGGCGCGCCCGATCCCGCTGGCGGCACCGATACCGGCGGTCGGCTCGGCCGGGCGCGTCGGTGTGGCCGCCGGTGGCTCCTGTCCCGAGGTGGCCGGCGGGGAGCGTGGCCGAGCGGGGCAGCCTGCCTTCTACCCACTGGTCGGGGACGTCGGGTTCGACTCGGACGTCGCGGTCACCGACGCGCCGCCCGCGCCCGGGCCGTTCCCCCTGGTCGTGTTCTCCCATGGCAGCGCCGGCAGCCGCGTGCAGGCCGCCTACCTGATGGAGGCACTCGCCAGCCACGGCTACGTCGTCGCCGCGCCCGACCATCCCGGCGACACCATGGTCGACGTCGCGGCCGGGCGCGCGGAACCGCAGCTCGCGATGGCGGTGGACCGGTCCCGGGACCTCTCGGCGGTGATCGACGCGCTGACCGACCCGTCCTGCGCCGTGCGGCCGCGGATCCGACCCGACCAGATCGCCGCGGTCGGCTTCTCCTTCGGCGGCCTCACCGCCATCGTGTCGAGCGTCGGTCTCCTGGCCGCGCCGCCAGATCCGCGCGTGCGGGTGTCGGTCGGTATCGCGGCGGCGACCGCACCGCTGCCGGCGGCGTTTCTCGCCCGGATCCGGGTGCCGACGCTGCTGCTCGCGGGCACCCGTGATCCGGTCGTCACGCTCGACGACAACGCCGGCCGGGCCTTCCGCGAGCTCTCGTCGTCCCGTCCGCGGGTCAGCGCCACCGTCACCGACGCGACGCACAACTCCTTCACCGAGATCTGCCGCCAGGACGGCCTGCTCGGGGCCGCGCGCATCCCGCCGGTGCTGCGCCTGCGGGTCGCCCTGACCGCCGCGGTGACGTGCCGCCCGCCCCTGCTCGCCGCCCCGGCGGCCCACGTGGTCGCCGACCGCACCGTCGTGGCGTTCCTCGACTGGCAGGTGCGCGGCGACGCCGCCAGCCAGCGGTACCTGGCCGTCGGCGGACAGCGGGTCGGTCCCGGCGTGGTGCTGCGCGTGCAACGATGAGGCGCTGTTCTGGTCTGTCCGGCCGCCAGGTCTCGTTCGTGGTCGTTCGGTGTCGAGATCGCCCGCAACGCGCCCCCGCCGCATGCGGCAGATGCACGTCGACGCTCACCACGTTTCCCGCGAGGTGCGCACTAGCCGGTTGCCGACGACTCCTCGCCCCGGGCGCGCAGAACGGCACGGGCGGGTAGCAGACTGCCGGCCATGGCCAGCAGCAGGGCCGTGCCCAGCAGCGCGGCCGCCCACAGCGGGGGAACGTAGGGCGTGCCGTTGCCGCTGATGCCCTCGCTGAAGGGAACCAGGGTGGTCGCGGTGATGGCAGTGCCGACGACCAGGGCGATGACGGTGATGAGGACCGCCTCCCAGTGCACCATCCGCATCACCTGGTGGCGGGTGGCACCGGTCAGCCGCAGGGTGGCGAACTCCCGCCCGCGGGCGAGGGTGGCCATGGCCAGGGTGTTCACCACGGCGATCGCGGCGAAGGCGATGAGCAGGGCGACCAGGAGGTAGTTCGTCCAGGCGCCGAGGTCCTCCTGATCCTGGTCGGCACTGGCGAGGGTGGCGCTGTCGCGGATACGCAGACCCGGGTTGGCGGCGGCCAACTCGGCGAAGTCGACGTGGGCCCGCGGCACGGTGCGGGCCAGCACGGTCTGGATCAGCGGGCTGGTGGTGTGCCGGGCGACGACGGCGTAGGGCAGCAGGTAGTCTCCGAAGCCGATGCTGCGTCGGTAGATGGCGGCCAGGCGCAGGTCCCGCTGGGTGCCGTCGCCCAGCCAGAGGCGAACAGTGTCGCCGATGTGCTTTCCGTGGACCTGCGCGGTGCTCATGGCGACGGCGTTGCCGCGCAGGTCGTCGAGCGAGCCGGCGGCGACGTCCAGATCGAGCAGGCCGCTGGCGCCGCCCTCGGGGGTGATCGCCTGGGCGGCGTAGCTGTCCCAGCCTCCGGTGACGACGGTGGTGGGGGTGATGCCGGCCGCCGCGGTGACGCCCGGAACGGCCCGGACGGTGCTGACGAAGCTGACGGGCAGACCGTGGCGGCTGTCGAGCGCCCGGTCGGCCAGGACCCGGTCGCGGCTCTGCACGTGGCCGGCATGGGATCGGCTGGTCTGCAGGAACACCAGAGTCCCGCCGAGCGCGGTGCACAGCACGAGGGGGATGAACACCGAGGTGACCCGGCGGGTGTGCGCCCGGCTGTTCGCGACGGCGAGGAACCCGGTGGTGCGCGACAGGCCGCGGATGAACGGGCCGAGCAGGGCCAGGGCCAGGCGGGACACCAGCGGCCCGAGCAGCCCGGCGGAGACGAGCAGGAGCATGACGGCGCCCGCGGCGATCGCCGTGAGCACACCGCCGGACAACGAGCTGGTCGCGGCCACCGTGATGATTCCGCCGGCCGCGCACAGCAGGCCGAGCAGCAGCCGGCCGGGGCCGAGGCGCGCGGCCGGCACGGCGGCTTCGACGAGCGCCTGCGCCGGATGCAGCCGACCGGCCCGCCGGCCGGTGACCAGCACGGCGAGCTGGGCGGTGAGCGCGGTGGCGGCCGCGGCGACGAGCAGCGGGATCCAGCCGATGTCCAGCCGCATCGCCCGCGGCGCGACGTCGTGGTCGGCCAGGACGGCGCGGATGATCCAGGCCAGCACGGCGCCCAGGGCCAGGCCGGGCACGCTGGCCAGCGCGGTGAGCGCCAGGGTCTCGCCGCAGACCAGCAGCCGGATCTGGCCTCCGGTGGCACCGATGGCCCGCAGCAGCGCCAGCTCACGCTGGCGCTGCTGCACCGACAGCGCCAGTGTGCCGGCGAGGACGAACAGCGCGACCACCATCGAGATGCCGCCGAAGGTCGCGCTGAGCGCGACGACGTTCTCCAGGGCGTTGTCCACGTCGAGGAACTCCGCGGTGCCGCGGCTGTCGCCGGTGCGCACCGTCAGCGGCAGCCCGCGCAACGCCTGGCCCACCGCCGTGGCCACGGTCGCGGTCGCGGTGCCGGTGGCCGGGTAGACGCCGAAGACGTCCACCGCGCCGCCGGTCAGGCGCCGCGCCTCGGCGTCGGTGACGAAGACGGCGGGAGCCGGGTGGGCATGCTGGTGCGCGGCGACCCCGACGACGAGGTAGCTGCCCGGCACCCGGTCCGTGTCGGCGAGGGACACCCGCGCTCCGGGGTCGAGCTTCGCGGAGTGGGCGAGAACGCTGTCGACCACGACCTCGCCGGGGGCGCTCGGCGCACGGCCGTGGGTGAGCCGGTAGGGCGTCAGCCGGGCGCTGGACCAGCCGTGCAGCTGCACCGTGTCGGAGGTGGCGATCTCCGTCCCGCCCGCGGCGATGCCCACGGGCAGCGAGACGTCCGTGACCACGTCGGCGACTCCGGGGACCGCGCTGAGCTGGCCGGCGAGGTCGGCGGTGGGGCGAACCCGCTCCGGCAGCGAGACGTGTTCGGTGTTCTTCCCGTCGCCCGAGCCGTAGGTGAAGGACAGGGACTGCTTACCCGAGACCACCAGCGGAACGCCTCGGTAGCGCTCCGCCGGCGGATGGGAGGTGAGCGCGGACTGGAACAGCAACCCGCAGGCGGTGATCAGAGAACAGGTGCACACCAGGGCGACGAAGGAGCCGAGAAACGCGGTCCTGCGCGCCTGGAGAGTCCGCAGTGCCAACCAGAACACCGTCACCACCCGAAGCCGAGCATGCGCCGGGCGACAGCCTCGGCGGACGGCTGGATGATGGTGTCCACGACGCGCCCGTCGGCGAGAAACACGACCTCGTCGGCATACGCGGCGGCGCCCGTGTCATGGGTGACCATCACGACGCTCTGGCCGTAGTCGTCGACCGCCTCCCGGAGCAGGCCAAGAATCTGCCGGCCGGACTCCAGGTCCAGTGCCCCGGTCGGCTCGTCGGCGAAGATGATCTCCGGGCGGGTGACCAGCGCCCGGGCGAGGGCGACCCGCTGCTGCTGACCGCCGGACAGCGCTCCCGGGCGGTGCCGGACCCGTTCGGCCAGGCCGGTCCGCGTCACGATCTCGCGCACCCAGGCCCGGTCGGCGTGCGTCCCGGACAGCCGGAAGGGCAGCGTGATGTTCTCCAGGGCGGTCAGCGACTCGACGAGGTTGAATGACTGGAAGACGAACCCCATCTCCCGGCGTCGCAACTCGGTCAGGTCCGGTTCGGGGATGCGAGCCAGGTCGCGTCCCGACAGCCACACGGACCCGGAGGTGGGCCGGTCCAGGCCGGCGGCGCAGTGCAGCAGGGTGCTCTTGCCGGAGCCGGACGGGCCCATGACCGCGGTGAAGGCCCCGCGGCGGAACCCGAGACTGACCCCCTGGAGCGCCGTCACCCGAGCCTGCCCACCGCCGTAGGACTTGACGATCTGCTCCAGCCTGACCACATCCGCGTCACCCTGCATGAACCCCTCCTCCTATCCCCACACCAACCTTGCGCGTATGTCTTCGGCGACCTCGCGGGTGCGGTGCGAACCGCCGAGATCGGGTGTGCAGACGCCGTGCTCGACCGAGCCGTCGACCGCGTCGCGAAGCGCCCGCGCGGCTTCCCCGCGGCCTAGGCGTTCCAGCATGAGCACGGCGCTGAGCAGCGCTCCAATCGGGTTGGCCAGGCCTTTGCCGGCAATGTCGGGGGCGCTGCCGTGCACGGGTTCGTACAGGCAGAAGCCCGTTTCACAGTTGAGGTTGGCCGACGCGGTGGTGCCCGGTCCGCCGGCCAGCTGGGCGGTCAGGTCACTGAGGACGTCGCCATAGGAGTTGTTCGTGACGATCACCTCGAAAGCCGTTGGATCCGCAACCAGTTTCATCGCGGCGGCATCCGCGTACTCGTGCGTGGCGGTGATATGCGGATACCGGCCGCGGGTCTCCTGTCAGAGCCGCTGCCATCGGGTTCCGCCAAAGGGCACCGCAGGTGCACCGCCGGATCTCCGACGGCGCCGGGCAGCAGCGCGGAGCTGTCCCGGACACGGCGGATCCCCACCCCGGTGAGCGCCCCACCGGTGCGCGCGAAGCGCTGCGCGTTTACCTGGTCGAGCCCATCGAAATCGAGGCCGAGTTCCATGACCTGCAATGTTGACGGTGTGTGATCAATGATCTCGGGTCCAATTTCGTTGCCCGGTGGCACGGTCGCTGTGATACGGCGAGGAGGCGCGTCATTGCCGGATTGGGCTGACCCGGCCCGTTCCGTGACTTCGGTTGCTCCGGACATCCGAACCTCGTTCTCGCATCGCGGACACGGGAAATATATCGGCAGATCCGCGAAAGGCGGGGAGCCGAGACCGTCCGAATCGCGGTCACTGTCACCTGGGACGGCATGGGCTCTCGCCGGGCGGCGGCGCCCAGGCGCGCTCGGCGGCGTTCGCCGGCGAGTCGACGAGGGCAGCGCGGGTGCGCGGGCCGAAGGCCGCCCGTGGCTCGGCCGGATCGAACGGTCCAGATCGAAGCCGGGCTCGCTGACGAGCTCGTCCATGGTGGTCTCGTGCGACCGGGCGCTCAGCGGGTTGGCATACCGGCTCGGCAGTACGCCTCGGGCATCTGCGCGGGCAACTCCCGGACCCGATCCAGCCGGGTCGGCAGGAAGGACTGGCTGTGTTGTCCGGAGTGTGGGTTCGGGTGTCACCCAGGCTGGCCGAGCGGCCCTGGCGGGATGCCGCGAGGGAAATGACGCAAAGTGGTGCCCGACGTTCGAGTGCCGGACGGTCAGGTCAGTGGGCGGAAACAGGCGGTGGCGCGGTCCTGCGGGTCGACGGTGTAGAGCGCCAGGGTGCCCGCCATCTCCCGCGGGTCGATGCCGTGGTCGATCATCCGCTGGTGCAGGTCGGCAAGCATGCGCAGGGCGTAGTCGAGCAGGATCGGCGTGATCCCCGGGGGATGGCGCAGGCATTCGTGAAAGCGCGCGGCGGAGTCGGGGTCGTCCGTCAGCGCGGCGAGGACACCCAGGCGAACGCGTTCGGCCAGGTTCTCCCAGACCCGCTCGCTTTCCGGCGCCTCGGCGCCCCGCCAGATTCCCGGGAACGTCAGGTCGTGGACGACCGCGGCCGGCGCCCAGCCCGTGCGCAGATGGATGGCGACGACACCCATCGCCATCAGCCAGCACAGTCCCCGCATCGTGCGCAGCGGGTCCTCGGCGACCTGTTCGCGCAGGTGCCGTTCGGACTGCGGCCGGCTCGCCGGAGCCAGCCAGCCGTTGGCCAGCCGCTCAAGATCGACGATCTGCACCATGGGTAGATCGGTGGGATGAGGGCGGCCCAACGCGGCCGCGCGGCCAGAATCGGCGTCGACGAGCGCCAAAGCTCCTGGATCGGACAACGTCTGCCAGGCCAGACCCGCCGGTGGCATGGGGCCCACGGTAACGCCTGCGAGCGAGCAGCCACCGAAGTGGTGACCGTAAGGTGGAAAAACCGGCCCGATGGCCCAATTGGAACTTTGGGGGCGGGGGTGGTGGGGCCTCAGTGCTCGGAGACGAACCGGTGGAACATCGGATGGATCCGGAACTTGGCAACGCTATGCGACCTGGGCCGCGTGATCGGGGTCCGCCGCGGCGATTCTCCGACGGCCTGCGTGCCGCCGGGCATGGTCCGGTCGGGCCCCGTCGCGTCCAGGGCGGCGCCGGCCCCGGCCGCCTCCGGTTCGGCCGCGGTGAGGAAGCAGACGTTCCACAGAACGTCGAGGATCGCGTCCGGATCCCGGCTGTCGATCCAGGGTCGGGCCTCCGGCGCGACGCCGACCGCGCCGGTGGCCAGGTCCAGCAGGAACAACTCGAGCTCCTCGCGGGACCAGACCTCCGGACCGTCACGAAACGTCTCGAACACCCCGAGCAGCCCGGGATGCTGGAAGCGGTACTCGGCGGCGATATCCCGGGTCCGTTCCGCCGCGTAGGTCGCCTCCACCGCCTGGAGGTCCCGCGGTGTGATCCGGACCGAGGGCCGGGAGCTGTGGGCCCGGGCATGGTCGAGGGCGTGGCTGCAGAACTGGATGATCTCCCGAGGGCGGCACAGTGATCGGTCGACCATGTAGCGGAACGACCAGGACGGCTGGGTGAAGGCCGCCCGCCAGCAGTCGTCGTCGCCGCGGGTGCGGCAGTCGGCGACCGTGTGCCGGATCCGGCCCGCGATCAGCCGCCACAGGCCCTCCTCGTCCCAGGAGATCACTTCGATGAGATCCCGGAACTTCTGCGCGTCGTCGTAGATCGCGGGAATGTTGTCGTAGAGCTCCTGGCGCAGGGACATCGCGACCCGCAGGCTCGGCGACAGCTCGTTGAGCGACATACATGCCTGGAACAGCCCGGCGACGAAGGCCTGGGCGTCCTCCGAGGCGTCCCAGCCCCGGTCCAGTTCGTCGACCAGGACGGTCACCTGGGTTCGCTCGCACACGCGGACGAGCGGGTCGATCAGGTGGTTGATCTCCTGCAGTTTGTAAAGCTGCTGCAGTTCCCTGGTCCGGATACTGGCCTCGTACCGCCCGACCTTGATGGACTCGATGCGTCGCAGGTACGACACGAACGAGTCGAACGGGTTGTCGGTGGCGCCGGCGTGGTTGTCCCGCAGATAGGCGTAGATCTGGCTCTCCGCGCCGCGCCGCAACCGGCCGTGCCGGCGGGTCACCTCTTTCATGATCAGAATGAGGAGCAGGTACTTCCAGGCGGTCGTGTAGGCGCCGAGCTTTGCCCACGCACCGTCCAGCTCACGGGTCATCGCGGAGCTGAGAAACTCGTAGGAGTAGTCCTCCGGGGCCAGCTCGATGACGAGGCCACCTACGTCCCGCTGCCGGCGCGCGATCGTCTTGAAGATCGCGCTCTTGCCGACGCCGCGATTCGCGACCAGGATCGTCTTCGCGCCCGAGTTCATCCGGGTGTAGGCGGAGGACTCGATGAAATAGGCGTCGAGGCCACGCCGGACGTCGCGCTCCGCGGCCGCCGCACCGAAGCTCAGCCGTGCAAGGTCGACCATGCGCGTCCCCTTCGATCGAACGTGTGTTCTCGCCCGGATCGGAGCTTTTTCAGGATAACGTCGCCTTTGCTTTCTGTCGGCTGAATTCCTGGTGGTGCGGCACGGCGAACGAAAACGTCGAGGTCCGTGGCCGGTGGTGGCGAAAAGCGGCCTGCCGGGGCGGCGTGGAAAACGCGCGGTCCAGAGGGGTGGGGTCCCTCTGGACGCGCGGGTGGGGTGCTTAGTCGCTGAGGAGGTCGAGGGGGGTGGTGGGTTGGTGGGGGGTGTGGGGGG
>NZ_JALKFX010000022.1:36536-67438 GCF_023243045.1 Frankia sp. AgB32 | reverse complement strand
AATCGCGACAGGATCCATCCGTCGCCCACTGATCGACGTTGAGGAACTCTCCTGGATGCCGTGTTCGAAAGTTGACCGGAAAGGGATCGGGTGTTGGCGTGTCGGGATGGACGAACACCCCTCCTCCTTAACCGAGTGGCATTGGGGTATACAGTCAGGCGCTCGGTCCGGTCGGGAGGCGCGAAAGGACGGCCGCGATGGCGAGGAGCTCCGCGGATCCCGATGACCTGGATCGTTTCATGACGGATGCCCATGCGGCCCGGGAGGATCTGTTCCTCCAGGCGCTGGGGGTACGCGCGTATTACGACGACGTGGTGGCGCGGCTGGGGCCGCAGTACGGTCTGTCGCATCCTGACCTGTGGGTGAAGCTGGGCGAGCATCTGTCCGACGCCGGCGCCCGGGAGGATTTCGTGGGCGCGGTCCGGGACGCCTTTGTGGCGGCGGACCGCGGGTCGAGGGCGGGCCAGGTGACGGTGAGCGACAACCGTATCGCCTGGTATCTGGAGCGGGCCGGGATCACGGCCCTGCCGGCGGAGACGCTGACAGTAGATGCGCCGGACAAGTGGGGCCGGGCGCCGGACAGCGGATTCGTGAACGATCCGGTGTGCACCGCGAACGGAAACTTCGTGACGCAGGAGTGTGACCTGCCACTGCCGGGCCGGGCGGCGGTGGCAGGGTGGCAGCGGACATACAACTCCCGGGCCGCCGGCCGGCCCGGTGCGCTGGGCCGCGGCTGGTCCTGCTGGGCGGACACGGTGCTGGACCTGGGCGACGATCTGGCCGGTCCAGTCGGCATGGCCCCTGCGGCCGGTCGGGTTGGTATGTCCGGCCCGGCCGAGGTGCTGGGTTGGCGGGGGCTGGACGGCGCCGAGTCGCTGGTGGCGTGGCCCCGGGCGGATGCGTCGACGGCCATGCCGCGCCTCGGCGGGATGCTCCACCTTGACGGGGACGGCTTCCGATTCACCCGGGGGCAGGACGAGAGCTGGTGGTACGACGGGTCGGGCCGGCCGGTACGGGTGCGTAGCGGCCCGTCGGAGATCGTCCTGACCTGGGCGGACGGCCGGCTGGAGCGGGTCGGGTATCCGCGGTCGGGGCGGTTCCTGCAGGTGGGGTGGGACGACGCCGGGGAGCTGATAACGGCGGTCCAGGCAAGCGACGGCCGGGTAGTGCGCTATTCCTATGACAATGGCATGCTGGTGGCCGTCAAGGGCGGCCCGCAAGGTGTGCAGCGGTATCGTTATGAGGGCGCGCTGCTGGCGGAGGCTTTTGACGCTGACAGCGTGCGGCTTTTCCACAACATCTATGACGGCGCCGGCAGGGTGCTGACCCAGGCCACGCCGGAGGGCCGGGTTGCCCGGTTCGGTTACCCCGGCGGGTACCGGACGCTTGTCACTGACACCTCCGGCACCTCCGGCAGCCCGGGCAGTGCGGGCGGAGGTGCCATCAACGAGTACCGTCATGACGCGGCCGGCCGGCTGGTGTGCGTGGTCGACGACGCCGACCGCGCCTTTCACCGTGTTTTCGACGAGGCCGGCCGGCTGCGCGGCGTTCGGGAGCGATCCGGGGCGTCCTGGTCGATGGAATACGACGACGCCGGGAACCTGACCCGCCGGACCGGGCCGAACGGGAGCACCGAGCAGTGGGTTTGGGATTCCGCCGGCCGGCTGGGCACCCATACCGGTCCGGACGGCTCCCGCACCCGTTGGCTGTATGCCGGCGCGGCCCGGACGCCGGTGGAAATCGTGGACGCGGCGGGCGCCGTCACCCGGATTACGGTGACCGACGATGACCTGCCCTCCTGCATTGTTGATCCGGACGGGGTTTCCACTCATCTGCGCTGGGACGGTGACGGTCAGCTGGTCGAGACGCGCGTTGCCGGCGGGGGGCGGGTGCGGCTGCGGTACGACGCTGCCGGCCGGCTGGTTGGCATGGTCGGCGCGGACGGCGGGTCGTGGCGCTGGGAGTGCGACGAGGCGGGCCGGGTGGTGGCGCAGGATGCCCCCGACGGCACACGCAGCCGCTTCACCCACACCCCGGCCGGTCGTCGCGACGGCTACCTCGACCCGGCCGGCGGCTGGTGGCGTTCCCGCTACGGTCCGCACGGCCTGGTCGAGCAGGTCACCGACCCCACCGGCTCGTCCGTCGGCTTCGGCTACGATCTCTTCGGCAACACCACGTCGATCGTGGCGCCGGACGGGCAGGTGTTCGCCTTCGATTACGACGGCCTGAGTCGGCTGACGGCGGTCCGGAACCCGGTCGGATCGACCTGCCAGCGCGGCTACGACCCGGACGGCCGGCTGACCGTCGAGGCCGACGCGGACGGACGCGAGTGGCGCCACGGCTATGACGCGGCGGGCCAACCGACCGAGCTCACCGGCCCGGACGGGCGGGTCTGGCGCCGCGGCTACGACCCCGCCGGCCGGGTCGTCAGCGAGACAGAGCCAGACGGGGCGACCGTCCGCTACGAATACGACCCGGCCGGCCGCCTCACCGCGGTCATCGATGCGGCCGGCCGCCGCAGCACCGCGGAATGGACGCCGGGCGGCCGCCTCGCCGCGCAGGTCACACCATCCGGCCGGCGCACCAGCTACGGCTACGACTCCGCCGGACGGCTCGCCCAGACGGTCTCCCCGTCTGGCGGGATCACCCGATGCCAGCACGACCCCGCCGGCCGGCCGACCACGCTGGCCACGGCGGCGGGCCGGCGGACGCGCTGGGAATACGACGCCCGGGGCGACGTCCGGGCGATCATTGGCCCGGACGGTGGCCGCGCCGAGATAGTCCGCAACCACCTGGGGCTGCCGACCACGGTCACCGGCCCCGACGGCGCGGTGCACGCCTACACCTATGACGCGCGCGGCGGGATGGTCTCCGCGGTGGACCCGCTGGGCGCGGTCACCCGCTACGGTTACGACGTCCGCGGCCAGCTGCGGGAGTGGACCGACCCGGCTGGCGGCTGGCACGAGCTGGGCTACGACGCCGTCGGCTGGCTGACCGGCCATACCGATCCGCTCGGCCGCACCACCAGCATCACCCGCACCCGCAGTGGCCTGGTTGACACCCTCCGCCACGCCGACGGGACCGGTCTGCGCTGGTGGCATGACGTCGCCGGTCGTCTCACCGGCGTCGGCCTTCCCGACGAACCCCAGCCTCGCCTTCACTACAGCTACGACCAGGCCGACCGCCTCACCCACGCCCACCAGACCTCCGCGGTCCCAGCAGCCCGCGCAACCCCCACCGCCGTCCGCCCGATCGCCACCACCCACGGTGCCACCAGCGACTTCGCGGACCGCGGCGTCGCCTTGACCTACGACGTGACGGGCCGGCTGCTGACCCGGACCACGGCGGCTGGCCGGCTGGAATGGACCTGTGATCCGGACGGCCGCTGCCTGACGGTCGGGCAGCCGGGGCGGGCGCCGGTCCGCCACGACTATGACGCCGACGGCCACCTGACGGCCGTCGAGCATCCCCTCCTGGGCCGCCGCGCCATCACCCGCGACGCCGACGGCCGGCCACTGCACCCCGGTCGCATCGTCGAACGCGATCCCGCCGGCCGGATAACCCGGCTCGTCGACCGAGGCCGGGAGATGCGCTTTGCCTACGACGCCGCCGGCCAGCTCGTCACCGCCGACGGCCCGTGGGGACGGCAGACCCTGACCTGGGACGCCGCCGGCCGCCTCCGCATCGAAACCCACCGCACCGCCATGGGCGCCAGCGCCGCCGGCGTGGATGCCGGCGCTGCTGACCCGGATGCTGGCGCCGGCACCACCGACCGCTGGACCTACGACGCCGCCGGCCAGCTCGTGGAACACCAGCGCGGCACCGCCGGCCCGCCCGCTGCCGGCCCGCCCACCCAGGCCGGACAGCGCACGACCCAGGCCAGCCGCACCCTTTTCAGCTACGACGCCGCAGGCCGCCGCACCGGCGCCACCGGCCCGGCCGGCACCCGCACCTACGACTGGGACGCCCTCGGCCGTATCAGCGCCGTCCACGCGAGCGGCACATCCGGGACGGACCAGACGATCAACTGGGTGCTGGACGCCCTTGGCGACCCCCTCCAGGTCGACGGCACACCGCTGCTGTGGGACCCGGTCACCTGGCCCGGCACCGTCCACTCCCTCGGCACCACCATCTACGCCCACACCGACGACGCCATCGGCGTCCTGCCTGCCTCCTCGTCCCGGCCAACAGGCCCGCCCGGTTGGTACGCCACCGACTGGCAGCAATCGCTCGGTGACTCCCTCGGCGCCTACGACCCCTGGGGCCTACCGGTCCCCGCCGGTGCGTCCGGTCCGGTGGCGTCATCCGCCGCTCCAGCCGCCCCCAGCGCCGCCCCTGGCCGCACGACCACTCCAACCTGGCCGTCCGACCCGGCCGGCCCGACCGACCTGCCAGCGCATCGACTGATCAGCCTTGGATACCGCGGTGAGCTGACCGTCGACGGCCTGGTCTGGCAGCGCGAGCGCCTCCTGGACCCGGCCACCCGTTCGTTCCTGAGCCCCGACCCGCTCGAGCACGTCCCCGGTATGCCCGGCGCCGGAAACCCCTACCACTACGCCTGGAACGACCCGGTCGGCCGGCTCGACCCCACCGGTCTCCAACCCATCAGCGACGAGGCCTACAACGCCTACCGCTCCCAGCAGGCCAAGACCACCTTCGGCCGCGCCTGGCACACGATCAAACACGACCCCTGGGGCACCCTCGCCGCCGCCGGTGTCGTCACTGTCGGCGTCGGCCTGTGCTTCACCCCCTTCGCCCCCCTTGCCGCCGCCGGCAGCGGCGTCCTGTTCGGCGCCGGTATCAGCGCCGGCATCGGGCTGGCCACCGGTTCCTTCAACCCCCGGGACGTGGCCATCAGCGGCGTCGCCGGCGGAGTCGGAGCGGGCCTGGGTAATTATCGCGCCGTGTCGGTCATGACACCGAGGCTGTTCGCCCCCGCGACTACGGCGGGTGTCGTGTCCGGCGGCGTCGGCGATCTTACCGATCAGGAACTTACCCACCCCGGCCACATCGACGTCGAAAGCCTCGTCCTGGACACCTCCACCGGCGGCCTGCTCGGCGGCGCCAGCCGCTATGTGTCCGGCCGGAGCGTCGCCGCCCGCACTATTCCGGTGATCGGGCGTCTGGACGACACCGCGGTCGCGCAACCGTGGGCCGGCCATGAGGTGCTCGCCCTAAAGCCGTGGTTGACCGGGCCGTGGAACGAGAAAATAAACGATCGCTGGATCGACGGAATTATCCGGGCGAAACGCGTCGTCTACCTTGGCTCAACCCCCGATATGACAGATATTTTCACGCCGCGGATCGGTGAAAGTGTATTTAGGGTAGAAGTGAGAGATTTGCTGCAGGCAGGGTACAAGCATGTGGGCGATTATCTTGTCCCACCTGGAGGATGATATGGCCGACCGGAAAAACTATGATTTTCACTCGCTGAACATTCCCTATAAAATTTCACTGGACGAAATCGATCTTCCGCGACCTGTCGAACTTCCACAGGATGGCGAAATCCTTTCTTTGCTGCGCGCGGTAGATTCGCGGCACGAGCTTGCCGACATGCACAAGCTCCTCGGTAGGAGCGAGGCAGGGCAGTTGGGTAGCTTTGGCTCTCGCACCACCATGATGGCGGTTCGAAGGCAAGATCCAGAGCTCTTGAGATGGGGTCTCGTCGCCTTTTTGATCTGGATCCCTCATAGTCATGATTTTCGCGATGATCTACCGATCATGGCACTTTTTGAGCACAGCGCCAAGAAACTCAAGCTGAGTCCGTGGCGCGAGTTTCGCCGAGCAGCGAAGCGTGTCCCGGTGGCCCGGGTCTGGGTGCGCCGCTGGCTGCGGAAGCCTCCTTGGGAGAAGAGCCTCAAGGCTTGGCGCTACGCCGAGTCGGCCGACGACGACGGTTTCCGCTACCGGCAAACAAACGTTGCGCCGATGACACCTGAGCTGAGAGATATGATCGAGAATCCTGCGCCGATGACACCTGAGCTGAGAGCTATAGTCGAGGAGGTAGAAGAACGAGCGAGAAAAGCAGGAAAAAGGCGCCAGCTGTGAGCTCGGTCGACTCGATGCGCTGCCAGCAGCCGGCTCGCCCCCTGCCGTGTCGGTCAACAAGGGCGGCTCCGGTGCCGCGACGTCGTGGTCCGCGGTTGAGCCGTGGGACTGCCCCTGGGCCAGATCGGGGAGGCGGACGAGCTGCTGACGGACGTCCCGTTGGCGCTGCTGATCGGCATGGTGCTGGACCAGCAGATCCCGCTGGAACGCGCGTTCGCGGCGCCGCTGGAGCTGACGCGCCGGCTCGGTCGAGGGCTCGATTCGGCGGACTTGGCGGCGACGGACCCGGACAAGTTGGCCGCGGTCTTCTCCGTGCAGCCTGCGCTGCACCGCTTCCCCTACCCGGATGGCGAGAGGCATGCACGCCGTTCGGGGAGGACGACAGCTACCGGTCCATCGCCGACATCACCAGCCCCGAGTCCCGGGTCAAGGTCCGCGACTACAAAAAGGCGATGAAGGCGGCAGCCAAGGTTTCCGCCGGCTGAACCGGCGGTTTCGCAGTTCAGAGTGCTTCGCGATCTGAACCAGCCCACAGGAGTCCGCGGGGCGCGGTCGCGCCCGGCGTCCCGCTTCGCCGGACAGGTGGGTTGCGCTGACCGTTCTCCCAGCGGACAGGGCGGTTGACTCGTCGTTACGGAAACATTTCGCGACACGGGAGAAAAGCCCTTCCGGGCTCGCTTCCCACGCCTCGATATCCACATCGTCGGCGCCGCCATCTGTCCCCAGTGTATCTCGCCGCATCCCCACCCACCCCGATGGTCACATGACAGTCGTGTCGCGCCGCCTTTTCCGCAGCAGGGACCGCAAAGATATCGCTGCCGCCGTGGTGCTAGAACGGCACACCCGCCGGCGGCACGATGATCCTGCGGGCGAGTACCGCTTCGATGAAGATTTCGGGTGGCTGGTAGTGGTGTCCCTCGACGTAGTGGAACACCAGGTTCGGCGCGAGCAGCAGTTCCCCGCTGGCGGCGACCACGCCGATCTCGGCGCTGCCGAGCCGTGCTTCTTCGCCGCCGCGACGGACGACGTAGGGGGCGGCTGGCCTGGTGGCGTGCGGCAGCAGACAGCCGTAGTAGCTCCGGACGCGCATGACGGAGTGGTGGGCGCAGAGAGAGAAGAGGGCGTCGACGAAGGCGTCGTCGGGGAGTGCGGTCGGGAAGTCGTGCTCGGGCGCCAGCCAGCCGACCGTGAGCGCCGCAGTTCCGGGCGGCGGCCAGCCCTTGATCCTGGATATCGCTTCGAAATATGGGTGTGGAGAAAGATCGTGCCGGTATGGCATCGGACGGCCTTTCGTGTCGTTTTCTCTGGTGTTACTGACGGACGGTGCTCGTCTCTCCCCGTTGGGGTGCGGCCTACCAGTCCTGGACGGCTCGACAGGCGGCCCAGTGCCAGTCCCCCATATTGGGCTCCAGGAGCTCGGAGAGTCGGGTCGGCCTGTCCACAATTCTGGAGGTGGGGGCTATGTGAAGGTTTGGTCCGGGTAGGAGAGAATAATCGGGAATGCTGCTACCGGCAGGGTAGGTCATTTTTTCATAGAATTCCGGACCCATCCACTCGAAAATTTTTATGGTCTCGGTATCATTTGTCTCAATAGCATATCCGACGTCATCTCTTAGTCTCTCACCATGTCGGATGTACATTGTCAGACTGGTGCCTTCGGGGATGGTGACGGTCGAGGCGTCGCCGGGTCGGATCTGCCCGTGGCCGGCGAACACGGGGCGCGGGGGTGCAGAGGGTGGATCAGTGCCTCCTGCGGCAGACGGGACGGCGTCGCCGCTCCTGGGATCACCTCGGGTGAGGGGCGCCCGGCGAGCGAAGACACGACCACCGGCGCCGGCCAGTCCGCCCGTGCCGCTGCTGATGGCCAGCTCGGTGAGGTTGACGTGGCCGGGGTGGGCGAGTTGTTGGGCAGCGAGGTCCTCGGCACCGCCGGCGGCCGCGCCCGACCCTGCGGCGGCGAGGTAGGAACCACCGGCGGAGAGCAGACGGCTGGTGCCCTGGCCGACGCCGCCGCCGACCGCTCCGGCGATGCCGCCGATGGCCACGGCGCGGGGATCGAAGTGGCCCGTGACCAGGCCGATGCCGCCGGAGGTGGCGGCCCCGATGAGAATGCCGGCGCCGATGGCCTGGCCACCGGGCACGAAACACAGGCCGACGCCAGCGGCGACGACCCCCACGGCGGCCAGCGAACCCCAGGGGTCCTCCCTGATGTTCGTCCAGGCTTTCTCGAAGATGCCGGCGCGCTGTTGGGAGAGGTAGTCCTGGTACTGGCGGTCGGTGAGCGGGCGCTGACCGGTGGGATCGAGAAGGCCGACCGGATTGTTCCAGGCGTACTGATACGGGTTGGCGGCGCCGGGAAGGCCGGGCACGTGCGGAAGCGGGTCCACCGACAGGAACGAGCGGGTCGCCGGGTCCAGGACGCGTTCGCGTTGCCAGACGAGACCGTTCACCGCGAGCTCGCCCCGAAACCCGATCGTCGCGCTGTGCTCGATGGCCGGATCGGTGGCCGGATCGGTGGCCGGCGTGGCTTCGCCCCAGGGGTCATGGGGACCCTGAGCGCCAGGCGCCTGTGTCTCCGGCGTGACCCAACGGTCGCCGAGCCGGCGTGCGTGGCCCGGTCCGGCGAGGGAGTCCCACAGGACGGGGGTGTCGCCCACAGTGATGGGAGCACCACCGGCGTCGGTCACGAATCGGGTTGTGCTGGCGCCGGTGCGGTGGACAGCGTCCAGACGCCCGAGGTCATCCCAGTCGTAGGTGACAGTGCGGCCGTCACTGCACCGTTCGGTGCGGCGGCGGCCGGCGGCGTCGTAGCCGTAGACGGTACGGATCGGTGTTTCGTCATCGGCGGTGTCGAGGGTCTCGGTCAGTTGGCCGGCGGCGTCGTAGTGGGCCTGTCTGGTCTGGGCCGTCGCCGTGTCACCAGCCCGAGACCGTTCTTCGGCGATCAGGCGCCCGCCGAGGTCCCAGCGGTAGCGGTGGTGACCCCAAGGACCGTCAGCCTGGATGAGCTGACCGGCCGCGTCGTAGACAAAGCGAACCGGTTGGCCCGCCGCGGTGGTGGTGTGGACAAGCCGGCCGTCGGCGTCGCGTTCCCCGGCCTGGGCGGCCGCGGTCCGGGGAGGGACACTCAGCCGGCCCCGGTCCGGGTCGATGACGGCATCAAGATCGCCGTCGGCGTCGTGGTGGTAGCGCAGGCCGGGCGCGCCGGGGATCCCCACGGCGGTGGTACGGCCGTCAGGATCATGGTCCCAGGCGATGGTTCCGGCGGCGGTGGTGCGACGAGCCGGCCGGCCGACGGGGTCGTAGCGCAGATGGACATCACGGCCGCCGCCCTCGCGGGCACTGAGCAGACGACCGGCGGGATCGTAGTCGTAGGTGATCTGCGGGGTGTCGGCCGCGAGCGGTCCGCGGCCGGTGATCCGCCCGGCCCGGTCTCGCCAGGTGCGCGTGCCCGAGCCATCCGGATGCTGGACGGTTCGGGTCAGGCCGTCGACGTCGCGGCTGATGGTGGTGGTCCGGCCCAGGGGATCACTACGGGTCGCCAGCCGGCCGACGGCGTCGTAGCCAAAGCGCGTGGTGCCACCGAGAGGATCGGTCCAGGACGCCAGCCGTCCGCGTTGGTCGTAGTGGTAGGAGCTGACGGCACCGAGGGGGTCGGTGATCTCGGTCAGTGCCCCGCGGGCGTCATAGCGGTAGTGGTACGTGGCGCCGCCGGCCAGGGTGAGCCGGGCCGGCAGGCCCAGCGGGGTGTTCTCGGCCACCACGCGACCGCCGGACGGGCCGATGATCGCCGAGACGGCGCCCAGAGGTCGTACTCCCAGCGCATGGTGCGCCCGTCCGGACGGATGAGGGCGCTCAGCCGACCAGCCGCGTCCCATTGGTAGCGCTCGGTGGCACCGGAGGGCAGGCGCGTCTCGGAGAGCCGCCCTGCCCGGTCGTAGCCATAGGTGATCGTCCGCCCGGACGGCGTGGTGACAGCGGCCTGGCGTCCGCCCGGCGTCCAGACGTAGGTGGTCTGGTTGCCGGCGGGATCAATGACCCTGACGAGCCGCCCGGCCGGATCATGGTCTTGTTGGGTGCGCGCGCCGGTGGGATCGGTCTGGCTGATGAGCCGTCCCACGCGGTCGTAGGCACGCTGCCAGGTCTGACCGTCGGGCCCAATGATCGCGACCAGGCGACCGCGCTCATCGTGCTCATGGCGCCAACCGGCGCCGGCCGCGCTGATACCGGTGGTCTGGTGGCCGTCGGCGTCGTAGCCACGCCGCAGGGTCGCGCCGGCCGGATCGGTGACGGCGAC
The DNA here is from genome assembly GCF_023243045.1 of Frankia sp. AgB32. Classification (GTDB taxonomy): domain Bacteria; phylum Actinomycetota; class Actinomycetes; order Frankiales; family Frankiaceae; genus Frankia. The sequence goes on along the minus strand of NZ_JALKFX010000022.1, from coordinate 57,093 downwards.
CAAACGGCTCAGGCCGTCATAGGCGAAGGAGAAGGCGTTCCCATCTGGTGCCACGACCTGACTGGTGTTGCCGAACCGGTCGTAGTCGAAGCGCACGGTCGAACCGAGCGGATCGGCCACCTCGCTGACCCGGCCCGACGGCCCATGGGCCGACCGCCATCGGCCCCCGGCCGCATCCACATAGATCTCGGGACGGCCGGCCGGGGTGTGACCAAACTGGCGCGTCAGCCCGGCGAAGCGCTCCAGGGTTACCCGGCCGGCCGCGTCGGTCTCCCAGTCCCGAGCCTGCCCGTCCGGGCCGGTCATCCCGACCAGCCGCCCGGCTCGGTCGTAGCGGAAGGTCGTCTGACCCCCCACCACGGGTCCAGATGCGGGTGGGCTGGCCGTCGTCGTTCCAGCGCAGATGGGAGGCCACACCGTCCGGATCGACGATGCAGGTCGGCAGGTCGTCGGCGTTGACGGTCAGGCGGGTGACGCCACCGGCGGGATCGACGATCTCGGTCGGGGTGCGTAATGCGGCGGCGTAGGTCCAGCGGGTCTCGTGCCCGCCTGCGTCAGTATGCGCCAGCAACCGACCGGCGGCGTCCCAGGTGAAGGCTTCGTCGAAGTCCTCGGGGCCCGTCCGCCGGATGAGGTTACCGACGGTGTCATACTCCATGGACCAGCGCGCACCAGAACGCTCCCGAACACCGACCAGCCGGCCGGCCGCGTCGAAGCTCCGGTGCATCGCGTGGTCGGCATCATCAACGACGGCCGTGAGCCGGCCGGCCTGGTCGTGCTGGTAGCTGTTGATCGCGCCGCCCGATTCGTCGCTGACGATCGTGCGGTAACCGCCTGAGTAGCTGAACCGCGTCAGCCTCCCCTCGGGGGAGCGCTGGCTGATGACACGGCCTGCCTCGTCATAGTGGGTCTGGACCAGCTCGACACCGTCGGCATCCACGATCCCGAGCAACAGGCCGGCCTGCGCCCGGTAGGTTCGCGTGCCGCTTGGCCCCGCCGCTGGCCTCGATCAGGTTCGCCGTATCGTCATAGCGGTAGCGCACCGACCGGCCGTCGCTGGTGCGGACCCCGACGATGAGCTCCCGGCTGGTGTCCCAGTCCAGCGTCAGATACCGGCCCGAGCGTAGTTCCGACATCCGGACGAGCCGCTCGTTTTCCCAGTCGAGCACACAGGCGCGGGGACCGGACTCGATCCGGACCGGCCGGCCCGCCGGGTCGTACCACCAGCTCTCTTCGGAAGCCTGCCCGGCATCACGCACAAAACGGAAGCCTCCGGCCGCCGCTGCGTAAGCCGTCGGCCCGCGGGCCGGTGCCGTTGGCTGGTCAGATTCAGATTCGGGTTCGGCGGCGGGTGCGATCCCATTGGGGCTTCCCTCCGCCAAACCGGAGGGGGCGGCAGCTACGGCATAGAGGATGGCGCCCAGTAGCGGCATCGGGGAGGGATGGCCCGCGGTCGGGCGCCGCACCAGGCATTCCGCGCCGTCCGGCGACCGCCACCGCACGACGTCCGCTGTGAGGTCGAGGGCGGCGTCGGCCCAGCAGCTCCAGCCCAGACCAAGCGCACCGCGGTCGGCTAAGGCTCGTGAGTTGTAGGTACGCTGCCAGCCCAGGCCGGCCGCTCTCCCCGGCATCGGCAGGTCCAGCTCGGACTCGACGAGGTTGCCGTTGGCCGTGCACACCGGGTCCTCGGCGAAACCGCTGTCCAACGGACGGCCCCGAAGCTCCGGGGCATCCACCGTCAATTCTGTTGAGGGCAAGGCGCCCACACCAGCTTTGATCAGCGCGGCAGCAATCATGGTATCGCTGATCGTGACTATTCCGGCCGCTGTTCCTGGGGAATCGCTGTCCGCTGCGACAAAGGCCCCCCTGACACTGTCGACGAAACGCTCACGCTCCTGGGCGTCGGTCAGGTGGGTGGACAACTTCGCCCACAGGTCCGGATGGCTCAACGTATACTGTGAACCAATCCCCGACAGCACCGAGTCGTAGAGGCCCTGCACGGAGGAGACCGCGCTTGACAACTCGGTCCGTGCCGTTGCGGCGTCTGTGACGAATGTCTGCAGATCGTCCGGGTCAGCCGCGCTGGTGGCCACCAGTTAGCCGGCCGAGCAACAAGGAACGAGCAGGTCTCTCAAGCAAGGTGTCACCGCTATGCCTCCAACGGCTCAGGTCAGGATGATCACCGGCTGTCGTGGTCGACCCGTAACAGCGGTCCATTTTGTACCACAAATCGGCTATTCATCACAAAAGGCCAGGTGAGCGAGCTCATTGAGATGATTCACTCGAGGCTGTGATGCCGTCGGCTGGTACCAGGCCGGCGATGGTCAAGCTCGGTCATGGGCCGGGCCGCCGTTTCGGGCGAAGCTACCGACTATTCGCAGGCCGCCGCCGCGCCGAAGAGCCCGAGCAGTTGCCAGCTCGGGCGGCGACGGGTGGTCCGCGCTGATGGTGACCCTTGGAGCTGACGCGCAGGCTCGGCCGCGGACTGGACGCGGCTGACCTGGCGGTGATGGACCCGGATGAACTGGCGGCGGTCGTCAGCGTGCAGCCGGGGCTGCACCGTTTTCCCGCCGCGATGGCGGGTCAGACGCAGAAGCTCCGCCAGATCATCATCGACAGCTACTGCGGTGACGCCGCGCGGGTGCGGATGCGCTCAAGGCTCGCGCGGTCGCCGAGCACATCCCGACGTCGGCCCTGGTTCGTCGCATCCTGTCCCGCGCGGTGGAGAGCCGTGACACGCCTGTGATGACCGAGGATCAGGTTGAGGCGATCGTGCGCAGGGTCCTGCGGGAGTCCGCGTAGAGCTCCTCCGCTCCTTGCTTGTCCGACTTGTTGCGATCAACAAATTCCTCTGGAGCGGGCGTTCGCCGCTCCCCATGAGCTGACCCGGCGTCTCGGGCAGCCGTTGGATGCGGAGGAGTTGGCGAAGTACGACCCCGACGCGCTGGGCGCGATCTTCTCGCAGGTGCCGGCGCTGCACCGCTTCCCCGGTTCGATGGCCAAGCGGGTGCAGGCCATGTGCCAGCTCATCGTGGACACCTACGACGGTGACGCGGCTCGCGTGTGGACGACCGCGGCCGACGGCAAGGAACTGCTCAAGCGGGTGGCGGCGCTGCCGGGGTTCGGGCAGCAGAAGGCCAAGATTTTTGTGGCGCTGCTGGCCAAGCAGCTTGGCGTGACCCCGCCGGGGTGGCGGGAGGCGTCCGCGCCGTTCGGGGACGAGGGCACGTTCCGCTCCATCGCGGACATCACCGACGTCTCCACCCGTGACCAGGTCCGGGAGTACAAGAAAGCGATGAAGGCCGCCGCCAAGGCGGGAGGCGCCTGACGCCGCGACGAAGGGCGGGGTCTGAGGCCGTCGGCCGGCCGAGCCGGATCACGAGGGCTTATGGGCCAGGTCATAGGCGAAACTGACGGCCTGAGTCAGCCAAGGAGGCGGCCAGCGACCAGATCCCGGTCGAGTCGATGGAATGCGTTGCCGATGACCGCCAGCTCAACGGAGCCCGTATCGGCGTGCAGTGTCTCGGCGCTCGACACGATCGGCCGGACCTCGACCGCGTTCGCGGCGACCGCCGCGGAGCGCACGACCTCGATCATGTCCGCTTCCTGGTCGACGGCCCATACGTCGCGAAACCATCGGCGCAACGGGAACGTGAGCTGGCCCGTCCCGCACGCCAGATCCAGCAGCCTGCCGCACCCGGATGGCCCGGTACGCCGGACGAGATCGTCGACCAATGCCACGGGGTAGGGAATCCGCCGCGTTACGGCTGGATGAGATCGAAGATTGCTGGCTTGCTCGAATATTCGATGTCGCATACGGAAGGACGACTTTCCTAGATTGTCACTATTGTAATGAGATCTTCGAGGCCGGCCAGGTCGGCGGCGTTGCGGGTATAAACGCTGGCTCCGTGTGCGTGCGCCGTTGCCGCGATCAGCAGGTCCATCGTCCGTGCCCGTGGCTGGCGGCCGATTTCGACGACTCGGGCGGCCAGTCGTCCATAGCTGTCGGCGACGGCGTCGTCCACCGGGAGAGGGGCGAACCTTCGTTGGAGTGCACTGAGCCGGGCGAGTCGGTTCGCGCGGGCCTCGGGTGTCCTGGCGACGAGAACACCGAACTGGAGTTCGGCGATGCTGATGACGCTGACTGCCAGTTCGCCGGGGATCGGGAGGACGTCCGTGGCCACCAGTACGCTTGTGTCGAGGACACCCCGATTCATCGATCTTCCCAAGGGTCCGTCACGGTGCTGTCGACGAGTTCGCGATCGGCGGCCCAGTCGGCGTCGGCCGGCAGGGCGAAGACCTCGGTGAGATCGTCCCAACGCCGCCACGCGCGTGGGGCCACTGGGCCTAGAACGGCTGCCGGCCGGCCGGAGACCGTGATGGTCAGTCGCTCGCCGGCCTGGGCCCGCCTCACCAGCTCGCTCGCGTTCTGCCGCACCTCACGCAGTCCTATCTCGTCCACGCTCCCAGGATAGCACTTGTGCTACCCGGGCTCGGTCGTCCGCTCGACGCCGCTGACCTGGCTGCCATGGAGATGGTGGGGAGCCGTGACGCGCCCGCGATGACCGCGGACCAGTTGAGGAGATCGTGCGCAGGGGCCCCGCGGGAGTCCGCGCAGAGATCTCTGCGCGCTCCTTGTCTGTCCGACTTGTTGCGACCAGCAGATCCCGTTGGAGCGCGCGTTCGCGGCCCCGCTGGAGCTGACGCGGCGGCTCGGCCGTTCGTTGGACGCGGCCGACCTGGCGGGGATGGATCCGGACGAGTCGGCCGCGGTCTCTCCGTCCAGCTCGCGTTGCACCGCTTCCCGGCGGCGATGGCGCAGCGGACCCAGTAGCTCTGTCAGATCGTCATCGACAGCTACGACGGTGACGCCGCGCGGGTGTGGACGGCTGCCGTGGATGGCGAGGATCTGCTGAAGCGGGTCGCGGCGCTGGCCTGGCTTCGGAGTGCAGAAGGGCGCTCTTGGCGACCAGCCCGGGCCTGTCGGTTAGCGGTCGCGCGGGGGCTATTCATCCGCTCCCGTACTGGCCGACCTCTCCTGCCGATCAAGGTGTACCGACCCGCGGATATGGAGCAGGCCGGCGATGACCATATGGATCAGTAGTTCGTAGCTGGCGTCGGTGTCCTCGGCCAGCTGGAACCCGCCGGCGGTCTGCAGCGCGGCAAAGCCGTGGGCCGCGGCGCGGATGGACCGGGCGGCGTGGATCGCCTCGGGGCCGTCGAGCTGGTAGGCGCCGAGCACCGCGAGGATCACGTCGACGACTCGGGTCCCCGCGGTGGCCAGGTCCGGATCGGAGACTGGGTGCTGCGGCAGTGCCGCGTACCGGTTCGGGTGCTCGAGCGCGTAGGTGCGGTATGCGAGCATCAGCTGGCGTAGGGCGTCGTCATGACTGCGCCCCAGGACGGCCGCGGTCAGCCGGTCCGCCAGCTCACTCATCGACCGCACCGCGATCAGCCGACGCAGCTCGCCAAGACCGTCGATGTGCTTGTAAAGCGAGGGGGCTGCGACTCCGACGCGGACGGCAACCGCGGCCAGGGTCAACGCGTCCAGTCCGACATCGTCCACCAGCTCGATGGCCACGTCCACGACGGCGTCGGAGGACAGCCCAACTCTCGGCATTTTAGACATCTACCAGGAACTTGAGGACCGCTGCCGCGGTCGCGTCCGGCATGTCGGCGTGTGGGTAATGGCCCGATCCTTCGATGAGCTTGACGATGCCGGTCGGTGCCAGCATCTCGGCGACGAGGTTCGCCTCGGCCGCCGGATCGGGCGTCTCGGCGTCCCTGGTACCCATCACGATCAGCGTCGGGCAGCGTACGTCGAGGTACCGCAGCCGCACCCCGGCCAACGCCCCGGCGATCTGTGCGCGCAGCGCGGCCAGCCGCCCCGGCTCACGCAGGTTCGTCCTCAGGTCCTTGACGTACTGGTCGAAGTCGTCTGGCCTCGTGGTCGGGTACAACGACCGGTAGTACATCCCCCACAGGGCGGCGCTCCTGGCGACCAGCCTCGCGGCGGGCTTCATCCAGGCCTTGACCGAGCTCTCCCCAGAAGATGTCGCGATCAGCACCAACCCGCTCACATCGTCGGGTGACTCCGCCGCAGCCCATGCCGCCGCCGCACAGGCGATGGAGTGGCTTATGACCACAGCAGGGCTGTCAAAGTACCGGATGAGCGCGACCAGGTCCGCACCAGTCGACTCGACCCGGTAGTCCGGCCAGCCGGCGCTCGACTCGCCGTAGCCGCGCATGTCCACCGAGGCGACCCGGTACCCCGCCGCCGCCAGCCTCGGTACGAGGAAGCGGAACGTCCGCCGGGTGTCACCCATGCCGTGCAGGCAGACGACCAGTCGTCCGTCGGTCGGGCCGGTCACGTCATAGGCGATGCGCCCGTCCGGCAGTTCCAGGTACTCGGTTCCCATGGCAAGCTCCCATGACAAGCTCCGATATTGTAAGTAGCCAGGAGGCTATGCATCTTAGCTATCGGCGTCAAGTGTTCCTGGATCTCGATGGGACCGCTGGATCACGGCGCCGGATCATGGCGCCAGCGCTCCTGGGACGCGCGCGGTCGGCTGACCGCCAGTCCTGTTCTTCCACGAGTGTCAGGCTCCGGGCTCATCCGAACCTGATCGGAAGATTCCTGGAAGCACTCCTCGGATGGATGCCAAATCTGGCGCCTCGTAGGTGCCCCGTGTTTGCAGCGTGCGTTGTCTGCCGGCGCGGTTCACCCAGATGACCGAGATGCCGGGCGAGGCGGCGTCAGGAAGGGTTCAGGCGGACAGGTGGCCGCCGAGACGGAATCGCTCGGCGAACGCGGTCATCTCGTGTCGCTGCTCGGCCGGGTCGGTGGAAGCGGCGGCAACGACCACACGTGTGACGCCCTGCGCGGCAAGCATCTCGACACTTTCCGGGGTCATGTCGATCGATCCCCATCGCGTGTACTCCACGGAGTTCGGGTCGCGACCGGCCTCGATGGCCGTGGATCTGGCGAGGCCCAGCCGGAGGTCGCGGAGGTCGCGGAGGTCGCGTTCATCGGGAGCGAGCGCGCCGCCAGGAAAGTAGCCGTCGCCTCGCTGCCCGGCGCGGCGTGCCGCCGCCAGACTTGATCCGCCTATGTGGATGGGAAGATGGGTGGAGCCATGGGGCTTCGGAAAACTGCACAGGGCGTCGAAGTCGAAGAACTCGCCATGGAAGCTCACCCCTTCGTCGCCGCCTTCCCAGAGCAGCCGCAACACATCGATTGCCTCGTCAGCGCGGCGACCGCGAGTGCTGAAATCCACGCCCATGGCCCGGGCCTCACCCCGCAGGGTTCCAAGCCCCACGGTCAACAGCCGCATCCGCCCCTTGGAGAGAACATCAATCGTGGCCAGGCGCTTGGCGAGGATGACGGGGTGGTGATAGGGCAGGAGCAGCACGCCCGTGCCAAGCAGAATCCGGTCCGTGGCGGCGGCGACGAAGCTCAGAAAATCGAGCGGATCGGCGTAGGGCGACGACGGTGGCATTTCGACCGGCCCGATCGCCGCGCCAGGATACAGCACGATGTGCTCCGGCAGGTACAGCGCTTCGAAGCCGCATTCCTCGGCGTGTCGTGCATATGCGATTATCCGATCCGGGTCGACTCCGTAGTAGGGAGTGATGTAACTGATCGCGAACTTCATCTCAATCGCCTCGCTGGCTGGTGTCCAAATTTTGCCGGCCCTCGCCGGTCGAGCGGGAAGGAATGTCAGACGTGGTGGATTCTGATACACCGCCGGCGGCCGCTGAACACGGTCGCGTCGCGGCCGCTTGGAAAATCTGGCTCTGCAGCTGTTGCCGAACAGAACAGAGCCGCTCGATGTACGAATCGACTTCGGCGAGCTTGCGTCGCAGTACCAGCAGCGAGTCCGGGCATACGTCTGCCGAGGTGTTACCGGCCCGCAGGCAGGCGACGAACGGGCGGATGTCGTCGAGGTCGAAACCCACCGCGAGCAGCGCCCGAATCTCGTGTACGACGCGCAACTCCTCCTCGTCGTACACGCGGTAGCCGCTGGCGGAACGCATCGGTCGCAGCAATCCGTGCGACTCGTAGTAGCGCAGCGCGCGGGCACTCGTGCCGGCCCGGGTCGCCAGTTCGCCGATCAGCATCCCGCCTCCCTCGGTCGGCTCAGTGAAGACGCTAAACCTTGTCGTCGGCGTGAAGGCAAGCAGCGCTCGCCCACGAACGCCGCCGACTCCGTCCTTCAGAGACCATCAGGGACCGGTAGATCCCGCTGGCGCGGGCGTTCGCCGCTCTCTCCCGGATGCTGGCGCTGCACCTTCCCGGGGTTCGATGACCAAGCGGGTGTAGCCGATGTGTCAGCTCAGTTGCTGGACGACTCGTTGTTCCTGGCCGCGCGGTGGCGGGCAGCCGGCAGCCCCGTCGAGCTGGAGGTGGTGGCCGGGGCGATGCACGGGTTCACTCTTTTCCGCTTACGGTCACGGAACGGGAGCTGCGCTGGCAGAACGAGTTCCTGTCGCGGGTGGGAGGCGTTGCCGTAGCGTCGTTTACGTGACGCGCACCGATCGCCTCTACGCGCTGGTGGAGGAGCTGCGGGCGGTGGCGCCGCGGCCGTTGACGGTGGCGGCGCTCGCCCGGCGGCTGGAGGTCGGCGAGCGCACCGTCCAACGCGACCTGAAGGCGCTGACCGAGACCGGAGTACCCGTCTACAGCGTTACCGGCCGTGGCGGGGGTACTGCCGGCCTGCTCACCGCCCAGGGCCGTTGGTACCTCCTGGCCTGGTGCCGCGCGCGGAACGCGCCGCGGGGATTCAGGTTCGACCGCATCCAGGCCGCTGTCCCGATGGGAGAAGCCGCACCCCAGCGTGAGCTGGCGGACATGCTCGGATCCGCCGCCGCGGGCGCCGCCCCACCGCCCGCGATCGACTCCCTCGTCCCTGGGGCGGGCTCGCCCTGGCCGCTGTCGGTGGCACCCTGAGCCTGATCTCCGGCAACTCGCCGCTGCGGGGGGCGGTGCGTCAGGTCGTGGTCGGCGGTCTCGCCGCCATCGCCGCTTTCGGCATCGGCGGCCTGCTCGGCGTCAACGCCAACCAGGGGAGACGTCCCCAGGGCGACGAGCCGTAGCGCTGAGGCATGGTCCCGAGGGATCGAAGGCCCGCAACCGCAAGATCGAGGTCCGGCCGTTCCGACGTCCAGGGGGCGATCACCCACGCCCATCGGGAGGAGGGGGTGGGTGATCGCCGCCCGGGAAAGGCCACGACGACGCCTCCTGTACCGGCGGCTCCGCCATCTGCGGTAAATGTCGGGGTTCAGTTGCGACCACCGTTCACTCGGTGTATTCGCGATCCGTGCGCAGTGTGTGTACCGCCGGCAATTCTCGTCGCTGATTCACGGGAATCCCGGCTGGCCCGGTCTACGGTACGGTCGGCCCCGAGCAGGTCGACCTAATTCCATGGGGGCACGGGGAAATGCACATTCGTAACGCGGCGTGTCGGCTACGGGGGGCCACCCGATTCAAACGGATCGTCACACTCGCGAGTGTCGCGTTGGTGGTGTGCGTAGCGGTAGGTGGGGCGGCCGATGCGGCGACACCCGTCGTCCGTGCCGGAGCGCTCAAACTGATCACGAAGAGGGCCGCGACCGGGGTCCAGGGCGCCACGTTCGGCTGGAACTACACGGCTCCCAACAAGGGTGCGGTTCCCGGCACGATCAACATCGATGTCCCGGCGGGGTTCTCGGCACCCCAGACCGGCGCGCCCGCGGGGGCGGGCTACCTGAGCGCGACGACCACCTGCGCCCAGTTCCAGATCACCGGGACCGCCGCCCAGGCTGACGGTTCGACGATGGTCACCATCGCGTCGAACTGCTCCGCGGGGAACACCGCGGTCATCACCTACGGCAATGTCACCGGGCCGGAAACGCCGGGCAGCTACGTGTTCGCCGCGAGTTTCACGCCGGTCGGGGCAGCGCCGATTCCCTTCGCGGCCGCGGACACCATCACGATCAAGGTCGGCCCGCTGGCCAGCCTGTCGCTCAGCCCGGCGTCGGCGACGATCGCTCCCGGGGCGAGCCAGGCATACACCGTCACGGGCTTCGACGCCTTCGGCAACGCCCTCGGCTCGACGCTCGCCGGCACCAACTACAAGATCATACCGGATGGCAGGTGCACCAGGGCGGTCTGCACTGCCACCAAGCCGGGCGCCCACACCGTCACCGCCACCGCCCGGGGGATCAGCGCGACCGCGACGCTGACCGTCAGCGGCTCCACGACGGACAGCGCGGATCTCGCCGTGACCCAGTCGGTCTCCACCACCACGCCGACCTACTACACCAACGTCACCTTCAGCACGACGGTGACGAACACCAGCGACGTCACGGCGTCGGCCGGGGTCGCCGTGCACGTCGCGGTGCCGGCCGGACTGGTGTCGCCGCAGGTGACCCCGTCGGGCTCCACCGCCTTCGACCAGTCGAGCGGCACGTGGACGGTGGGCGGCCTCGCCCCCACGGCCAGCGCCACCCTGACGATCAGCGGCCTCGCCGGTGACGTGGCTCTGGGCGCCCAGACCGTCACCGCGACCGCGACGTCGACCACCGACGACCCGAACCCGGCCAGCAACACGGCCTCGGTGGACGAGACCTCCCAGCCGGCGCCGGTCGCCGTGGTGATCACCCCTGGGCCCGGCAACCCCAGCGTCATCGACATCAGCTCAGCCGGCACCGCGAGCTGGACGGCGTCGTTCGTCAACGCCGCGAACCAGGCGGCTCCCGCGCCAGTCGGGGGCTACTTCTGGGCCTGTGACACGGCAAGTGGGAATCCGTGCCCGCCCGTTCCGGCTCTCGTCCACTCACCGGACACGCCGCCAGTCATCACCTTCACGACAAGCGACCTCCAGATCGACAGCTACACCCTGTCGGCAATTTTCGTGCCCCGTGAATCCGCCGAGAACAAAGCCAACTACGTCCAGGAGCAGGTCTCCTCCACCGTCAGCTTCGTGACGACCAACAGCGGCGGCAACTAGGCCCGTGGCCGGGGTTCGCAGCCCAGCACGACGGGCCCGCGAACCCCGGATCAGGCGTCTCGGCGTCTCCTCACCGGGGGCGCGGCGGACGGCTCGCTGCCCCGACCGGACCCACGGTCACGCCGGCGAGGCGGCGCAGGCGGTATCTGAGGTGCTGTTGCTCGGCGAGGTTGACGGTGGCGGCGATGGCTCGTCGGTAGGCCCTCGCTGCCTCATCGGGCCTGCCGACCTGCTCGAGGAGATGGGCGCGCACCGCGTGGAGGCGGGGAAGCCCCGGGTGGTCGGCTTCCAACGCGTCGATCTGGGCGAGGGCGACGTCGACACCGTCGACCATGGCCTGGGCGACGATGCGGTTGAGGGCGATCGTGGGGTTGCGATGACCGGTCACGATTTCGAGAAGGCGGTAGAGCGCGAGGATCTCGACCCAGTCGGTCGCCGCGATGTCGGGGGCTTCGGCGTGCAGGGCCGCGATGCACGCCTGGATCAGGTACGGGCCGGGTTCGGCGCCCGGGGCGGCCTGGTCGACGAGCCCGATCCCCTCGCTGATCAGCTCCTGGTTCCACAGTGCCCGGTCCTGCTCGTCGAGCGAGATGAGGCGTCCGTCCGGACCCACCCGGGCCGGGTGGCGGGCCTCGGTGAGCAGCATCAGCGCCAGCAGCCCCGTGACCTCGGTGGACTCGGGGACGCCGCGGCGAAGGAGCCGCGCCAGGTGCATCGCCTCGACGGCGAGATCCGCGTCGCGGACAGGTGCGCCGGCGGTGGTGTGGTGCGCCTCGGAGAACATCACGTAGAGCACGTCGAGGACGGCGGTGACACTCTCGCCGGCGTGCCCGGGCGGTGGTAGCGGCCGGCCGAGCTCACCAAGGCGACGCCTGGCCCGGGTGATCCGCTGGGCGATGGTGCGTTCGGGAAGCTGGTAGGCGTTGGCGATCTGTGCGGTGCTCAGCCCGGCGACCGCGCGCAGGGTCAGCGCGACCTGCCCGGAACGGGGCAGCTCCGGGTGGCAGCACAGCCGCAGCACCAGCAGCGAGTCGTCCCGTTGGACGGCCTCCGGCGTCACCGGTGCCTGCAGCAACGCGGCGCGGGTCTCGCGATCCCGACGCCGGGCGTCACTGCGGGCGCGGTCGGCGTACCGGCGCCGGGCGGTCGCGACGAGCCAGCCCAGCGGGTCGTCGGGGAACTGCGCCGGCCACTGCTGGTGCGCCTGCATGAGCGCCTCCTGGACGGCGTCCTCACACAGGTCGAACCGCGCGCTGCCATAGCTGCGCAGCAACCGGGCGAGGGCCTGGCGCGCGAGCTCGCGCCACCGGCCCTCGCCGAGGTGTTCGGCTGTGATCATCCCTCGCCCAGGTCGGCGAACATCACCGGCCGAAGCTCGAGGGCCAGGCCGGGGATGGCGGCATCGGGGATCTGCTGGGCGAGCTCCAGCGCCCGGGCCTCGTCCTCGACGTCGAGAAGATAGAAGCCGCCCATGAACTCCTTGCTCTCGACGAACGGCCCGTCGGTCACCTCGGGCTGGCCGCCGGAGCTGCGCACGACCTTCGACTGGCTGGGGTCGGCGAGGGCCTGGGTCGCGATGAACTCGCCGCTCTCCTTGGTGGCGGCGATGAACGCGCCGTGCCCCTCCCCGATCTGCCGCTGCTGCTCCTCGGTGAGCTGCTCCAGCACGGCCGGGTCGATCTGCATGATGATCAGGTATTTCACGGTCTCCTCCTTGGTGCTGCGGCCGCCGGCGTGGCAACTCACCAGATGGTCGTCGCCGCCAGCGCCACCGCGACACGACGCGGCCAGAAATCCTCGCCGTCGTTGTCGCGCGGGGCACGTCGGCGACGACCACCCTGCACGCGACCGCGACAGGCGGGATGCCCACGCCCCAGGAGGTAGCCATGACACAGCGGGTCCGGGTCCACTGTTTCAACGTCAGCAAGGACGGGATCGGGGCAGGCGAGGGACAGAGCCTCGAGCGCCCGTTCGGCCAGCTGGACCCGGGCGACCTGTTCGCCTGGGCCGGGGCCACGGCCAGCTGGATCCGTCGGACGGAGCCTGGCGGCACCCGCGGGCTGGACGACTACATCGTCCGCGACTTCACCCGCGGCATCGGCGCCGAGATCATGGGACGCAACAAGTTCGGCCCCGTCCGCGGCCCCTGGCTGGACCACGAGTGGCAGGGCTGGTGGGGAGAAGAACCGCCCTTCCACACGCCGGTCTTCGTGCTCACGCATCACGTCCGACCGTCGTTCAGCCTGAGCGACACGACGTTCCACTTCCTCGACACCACGCCGCAGGAGGCGCTGAGGCAGGCGAAGGCCGCCGCCGGCGGTCTGGACGTGCGCATCGGCGGCGGCGTCACGACGATTCGCGAGTTCCTCGCCGCGGACCTGATCGACGAGATGCACATCGCCGTCGCCCCGCATGAACTCGGCTGCGGCCTGCGCCTCTGGGACAGCCCGGACGAGCTGACCGACCGCTTCCACCTGGAACGCGTCCCCCGCCCGAGCGGTTTCGTGCACCACTTCTTCTGGCGGCGATAGACGCGGGTGGCGGCACGACGGCGCTGTGGGTCCTGCCCGCTCGACGTCGGTCGGGCGGGACAGCCACCCATGGAGCCAGCGTGACGCACCGCGCCGACGATCAGGAACACCACCCTCGCGGGGACGGGCGGAAGTCAGGTCAGGATCCGACCCAGGAATATCAGGTAGGCGGGCTCGACTGGACCGGCGATCAGATGGTGGCGACCAGGACGTCCTCGCCGCTGGAGGGACGCAGGCCGTCGGTGCGGCCGCTGAAGTAGCGGGCGGCGAGCTCACGACCCGGCACGTGCCGGACATCCGCGAAGCCGGCTTCGCGGGCGAGCGTCAGCATCTCGTCCGGGGTGTAGAAGCTGACGAACGGGGTGCCGGCGGAGTGGGCGCCTGTCTTCGACGCGGCGAGCCCGGCGCGGTCGGCCTCGTCGAGCAGGTCGGCGGGCAGCAGAAACGTCATCGCCGCCGTCGACCCGGGGGCGAGCCCGGCGATCTGGCGCAGGGTGGCCGCGGTGACCTGCCTGCTCAGGTACATCGTGACGCCGGTGGAGACGATGACGGCCGGCCGACCGTCATCGAAGCCGGCGGCGGACAGGGGCGTCAGCCAGTCCCCGCTGGCCTCGAAGTCGACCGGGACCAGCCGCAGCCAGTCAGGGACGCCGTAGCCGAGGTCGGTCAGGCGCTCGCGCTTCCACGCCTGGGTGCGGGGTCGGTCGATCTCGAAGACCGTGAGACGGCCGGCGAGCTGTCCGTGGCGCTGCACGAAGGTGTCCAGGCCGGCCCCGAGGATGACGTACTGGGTGACACCGCGGTCGGCCTGCTCGGCGACCAGGTCCTCGACGAAGCGCGCGCGGGCCAGGATGGAGGCCCGGAACCCGCTGGTGAAACGCGGATCCATGTCCGGTCGGGAGCGCCAGTCGCCGTCCGGGGTGATCAGCCGCAGTCCGACCTCGTCGGCGAGCACATGCGGCGGAGCGTCGACCTGGACGTGCAGCGCCCGCCAGAGCGCGACGCGCACCGCCGTGTTGTCCGGCACGACCGTGCCGGCGGAGGCGCCGGCACTGGCCGGTACATCTCCGCTGCCGGGCGACCCGGTGCGCACCTGTGCGCCGGTGTTCTGGTTCGTCACCACTGCGTTCCTCTCCTTGTCAGCTTCCGGCGGGGGCCTGGATGTTCCACAGGCGCCCGTCGGGGTCGCGGACGGTCATCTCCCTGGTGCCGTAGTGGGTGTCCTCGAACGGCGTGACCACCTCGACCGCCGGGTCGGGCTGGAACCCCTCCACGGTGGGTGCTTTCAGCACGATCGACGTGCGGGGCTCCCGGTCCGCGGGGATTTCGGCGATGAACAGATACGGGCCGTCGCCGTTGCGGAGCTGGCCGGAGTTGTGGTCGGTCTCGAAGTCGAGCTCGAAACCCAGGGCCTGGAAAAACCGCGCGGACTTCCCCCAGTTGTGGGTCTCCAGGAAGACGGCTTCGATGCCTTCGGTCGCCATGTCAGCTCTCCGTTCCGGATGATTGCGGTGGCTGGTCGCGGGCGTCGTCGAGGTGGTCGCGCAGCGCTTGCGCGACCAGAGCTGACAGGGACATGCCCGACTCGATGGCATGGTGTTTGACCTGCTTGATCAGCCCGATCGGCAGGTACACGTTGAACTGTTTGACGTCTTCGTCGCCCACGGGGCAATGCTAGCATGCTAGCGCGGCGGCGCCAACACGGTTGCCGGAGCGGGACAGCTCGTCCCGGGACCGACGACAGACCGATTCCTGGTGAGGGCCACCGCGCGGTTCAGGACGGGCGGACCAGGCCGTGGGTGAAGGCATAGCGGACGGCCTCGGATCGGTCGCGCAGGCCGGCCTTGGCGAACAGGTTGTTGATGTGGGTTTTCACGGTCGCCTCGCTGACGAACAGCTCGCGCGCGATCGCCCGGTTGGACAGCCCCTCGCCGATGAGGACGAGCACCTCCCGCTCCCGCGGGGTCAGCTCCTGCGGCCCGGCTCCGGTCGCGCCGACAACACCGGCGGCCCTCGCCGGCATTGCCGGAGCCTGTGACGCCACCGCAGCCGACGGCGCGGTCGGTACGGGCGGTGCGACGGGGGAGGGCGGTGCGGTGACGGCGGCGATCAGGCGGGCCTGGACAGTGCGGTCGAGGACGGCCTGGCCGGCCGCGGCGGCGCGGATCGCGCGGGCGATGTCGTCGCGGCCGGAGTCCTTGGTGACGTAGCCGCGGGCGCCGGCGCCCAGGGCGGCCAGCACGGTCTCCTCGTCGGCGAAGGTGCTCAGCACGACGACGGCGACCTCCGGGTGGCGTTCGCCGATCATCCTGGTGGCCTCGACGCCGTCGGTGCCGGGCATCCGCAGGTCCATCAGGACGACGTCCGGCGCTGTCCGCGCGGCGGCGTCGACGGCTGCGGCGCCGTCCGCCGCGGTGGCCACCACGTCGATGTCCTCGAACAGCCCGAGCAGCGTGGCGAGCGCTTCGCGGATCGCTGTCTGGTCGTCCGCCACGACGACCCGGATCGGCCGCGCCGCGCCGGACGGGGAGGTTTCGGGCTGGTCGGGGGAGACCGTGCTCATGCGGGAATCGTGACGCAGACCCGCCAGCCGCGGCCGGACAGATGCTCCACGGGACCGCCGTCGGTGTGCGGGCCGGCGGTCGCGGTTCCGCCGAGCAGGGTGATCCGTTCCCGCATGCCGACCAGGCCCATTCCGCTGCCGGTGTCCGCGAGCGGGCGGTGCCCGTCGCGCGGCGCGCCGTTGACGATCTGGAGGTCGACGGCGTCCGGGGTGTAGGCGAGGATGATCTTCACGGGCGCGCCGGGCGCGTGCTTGTGGGCGTTGGTGAGTGCCTCCTGGGCGGCGCGGACCAGCGCCTGGGCGGTTCGGGTGTCGAGTTCGCGCGGCTGCCCGGTGATGGTGGGTGGGTCGGGATGGCCGGCGGAGCGGGTCATGGCCGTCAGGGTCTCAGCGAGGGGCAGGGTGTCCTCGCGCAGGGCGGTGACCGTCCGGCGGGCCTCGACGAGGCTTTCCCGCACGAGGCTCTGCGCTCGCCGGGTGGCGCCCCGGGCCTGGTCGAGCTCGCCGTGTTCCAGCAGCGCGTCGGCCATCTCCAGCTGCATGTTGATGCCGGCCAGCGAGTGGGCGAGCACGTCGTGGACGTCGCGGGCGATCCGGCCGCGCTCGGCCAGCACGGCCTCCCGGGCCTCCGCGCGGGCGGCCCGTTCGGCCGATTCGGAGGCGGCGAGCGCCGCGGTGATCGCGGCCTGCCGGCTGCGGTTCACCATCCCCAGCGGCGCGGCGAACCCGCTGGCCGCCCCGACGTACCAGGGGATGTCGAGATGCGCGGGGCCGAGCTGGAACAGGAGCACCCCGCCGGACAGGACGCTGCACAGCACGGCGATCGGCACCGCCCGGTCGGACGGGAAGCGGTAGCCGGCGTGCCCGGCGATGCAGTAGCCGAACATCGGAGCGAAGCCGCTGCCGCTGACGGCGATCAGCGCGGCCGCGGCGGCGGCGCCCACGACGAGCAGCGCGATCCGGGGCCGGGCCGGGAGGACCGAGGCCGGCAGGTGCCGCGACGCCAGCACCACACAGTTGACGACGAGCAGCGCGACGGTGACCGTGGCCCGCGCGCCCGTCAGCCCGGACGGGACGACCGGCGCCGCCACCAGGATGAGGACAGCTGTGGTCGCGTAGCGCACGCTCGGGTTGTCGATCTGGGCCGAGGTCGCCCCCCGCCGCTCGGCTGGCGGGGCGGCGGGGAGCGGCACGCGCTGACGATAGCTGCCGGAAAGAGAAGGCATGTCGCTGGCGCGTCACACGCGGGCGAGCTCGGGCCGGGCGGACCGGCTCTCGGCGGCCGCGCGGATGACGATCGTCCCGATCCGGGTGGCGACCTCCGCGAAGGCCATCAGGAGCAGGGCGGTGACCCAGGCCTGCTCGGTAGTGATGTCGTGGGCCGCGCTGAACCGGGCGAGCGTCGCCCCGCCCCCGTGGCTGGCCCAGATCTGGAAGACGAGCCGACCGCCCATGCCGACCAGCCAGAGGACGACCGCGGTCGCGCCGGCCCGGGCGAGCGGGTGGGTGCCGTCGTGGCGAACCCGGGTGGCAAGGCCACCGGTGACACCCAGGACGGTGCCGACGAGCGTGAACAGGGCGATGAGAACGAGGTCGTTCCCGGCGGTGGGGACGGAGTGCAGGTACGTGTGCGCGCTCCAGCTGACGATGCCGAGCGGCAGCAGCACGAACCGAAGGTCCACCCGGGCCTCCCGAACCTGCCGGAGGACAACCAGGATGAGCACGATGTCGAGGATCCAGTCTGTCGTCGTCATGGATCCAGCATCGTGATCTAGGAAGTCGGTCGCCTCGGCCCACGGGTGGAGACCGGGTGGAGATCGCCGCCGGTAGGTGGCATCCACCCTCTGGACGGGGGCGGCGAGAGCCGTGCCTGTGCGTCATGTCACGCGGACGTGAGGGATGAAAAACAGGGGGTGCCGAGTTGTTACTTGTATGATGCAAACATACAGTCCTCGATCTGACGGGCTCACGGTGTCCAGTAGCGCGCCGGAGAGCCCGGTCGGGGCCTCGTTCGAGCACTTGCACTGACGGGCGGATGACGATGCGTGACATGGAACTATCGATCATGGAGACCGTCCGGCCCGCGACCGGCCAGGAGCCGGCGGACTGGCGGAACCAGCAGGTCGCCCACCTCGCGCAGGAGCTCTCGCGGATTCAGCGGACCCTTGGCCGCGCCCGTCGCCAGTACCTCGACACCGCCCGTCACGACGTGGAGCGAGCCGCGCAGGCCCTGATCTCGAGCCTGGCCGCCGGCGGCCCGATGCGGCTGGGCTCCCTCGCCGTCGCGGTGCAGTCAGACCCGTCGACGGTGAGCCGGCAGGTGTCCGGCCTGGTGCGCGACGGCTACGTCGAGCGGCGCGCGGACCCCGACGACGGCCGGGCCGTCGTGCTGGCCGTGACCGAGGCGGGCGAGCTGGTCTACCGCGAGTTCGTCCGCAACCGCGAGACGCACTACGCCGCGATGCTCTCCGGCTGGAGCAGCGAGGACATCGTCACCTTCGCCTCCCTGCTGAGCCGCTTCGACAACGAGTTCGAGAGACACCAGGCCAACTGGTCACAGCGAGCCGACGCGTCCGGCGCCCCGCCGACGCGGTCCGGCCGGTAACCAGCCACCGCCGCCCACCCCCGCTTCACGCCACCACCGCAAACACCTGGATGGCAGATGTCCACGCGATCAGCCAAGCACCTGCGGCGCGGGACCGACCGCGCCCATGACACCGTCCCGGCGCCCGCCGGATCCGGCGCTGCGGCGCCCGCCGCGCCCACCGGCCCGCTCACCCATCGCCAGACCCTGTCGATCATGGCTGCGCTCCTGCTCGGCCTGTTCCTCGCCTCCCTTGACCAGACGGTCGTCACCACCGCGATCCGCAGCATCGGCGACGACCTGCACGGCCTGTCGGTGCAGGCCTGGGTCACGACCGCCTTCCTGATCACGTCCACGATCTCGACGCCCCTCTACGGCAAGCTGTCCGACATCTACGGGCGCAAGCCGCTGTTCATGATCTCAATCTCGATCTTCATCGTCGGCTCCGCCCTGTGCGGGCTGGCGTCGAGCATGTACATGCTGGCCGGGTTCCGCGCCCTGCAGGGCCTCGGCGCCGGCGGGCTGATCGCGCTCGCGATGGCGATCCTCGCGGACATCCTCTCGCCGCAGGAACGCCCCCGGTACATGGGCTACTTCATGATGACCTTCGCGACGTCGAGCGTGCTCGGCCCGGTCGTCGGCGGTTTTCTCTCCGGCCAGGACTCGATCGCCGGGCTCTCCGGCTGGCGGTGGATCTTCTGGGTGAACGTGCCGATCGGCATCCTCACCCTGGTCGTCGTCCAGCGGGTGCTGCACCTTCCCCGCCGGCAGCGCAAGGAGACCCGGATCGACACCTGGGGAACCATCTCGATCATGCTCGCCGTCGTGCCGCTGCTGCTGGTCGCCGAGCGCGGCCGGGAGTGGGGCTGGGCCTCGCCAATGGCGCTGGCCTGCTACGTCGTCGGCGTGCTGGGGTTCGGCGCCTTCCTGGCCGCCGAACGGCGGATGGGCGACGACGCGCTGATCCCGCTGCGGCTGTTCCGCATCCGTACCTTCTCCGTCGGCTCCGCCATGTCCCTGATGGTGGGTCTCGGGATGTTCGGCGGGCTGGCCTGCATCCCGCTCTACCTGCAGATCGTCAAGGGCGCGTCGCCGACCAAGGCCGGGCTGCTGATGATCCCGCTCATGATCGGACTGATGGGCGCCTCGATGATGGCGGGGCAGATCACCTCGCGGACGGGCCGCTACCGGATCTTCCCGGTCATCGGGTCGGTCACCCTGGTCGTCGCGCTCGCGCTGCTGTCCTTCCTGCACGCCGACACGCCGCTGTGGCACACCGACCTGCTGATGCTGCTGTTCGGCATCGGGATCGGCCTGAACGCCCAGACCCTCCAGGTCGCGATGCAGAACAGTGTCGACCCCCGGGACATCGGGGTGGCCACCTCGTCGGGCACCTTCTTCCGCCAGATGGGCGGCACGCTCGGGACTGCGGTGTTCCTGTCGATCCTGTTCGGCGCCGCGTCCGACCGGATCGGCTCCGCGTACACCGCCGCCGGCAGCGACCCGGCGTTCACCTCGGCGGCCGCCGCCCATCCCGGCCAGGTGGCGCGGGTCAGCTCCGGCGGCTCGTTGAACGACACCGCCTTCCTGCACGGACTCGACAAGGCCATCGCCCACCCGTTCCTGACCGGCTTCTCGGACGCCCTGGACCTGGTGTTCATCGTCGCCGCCATCGTCATGGTGCTCGCCGTGCCGCTCGCGCTGCTGCTGCGGGAGGTGCCGCTGCGTACGGTCTCCGGCCTGGAGGCCAACCGCGCCGAGGCGGCCGCCCAGGCCGACGCGGCGGCCGCAGCCGAGAACGTGCTGATCGCGGCCGCGCGTGAGGACGAGCTGGAGCGCGCCGCCCAGGTGGCCCTGGGCGGCGCGGCCGCGCCGCCCGCCCCCCCGC
>NZ_JALKFX010000022.1:0-36526 GCF_023243045.1 Frankia sp. AgB32 | reverse complement strand
GGGGGGTCCGCCCGCGGGGGCGCGGCCCCCCGGGGGGCGGGGGGGGGCCGCGGCCGACCGGCCGGCCGTCGTCCGACAGGCCACCCGGGAGGAACGCGCCGGCACCGGCGTCACGCCCTGACCCGATCCGATCCCTGATCGCCGATCCCCGGCGCCGGAACCGGCGCCGGAGATGATCAGGGGGTGCGAACGAGGATGCCCTCGGGGTTGCCGGAGCCGGGGGCATCAGAGCTGTACCGCATCCCCCCGCCCTGCAGGCGCAGCGACACCTGGCCGCCGTGGGTGCATACCGGCAGGCCGAGGAGGGTGGGATCGGGGCTGCCGGTCGGAACGTCCTCCAGGGTCGCGCCGTCGGCGGTGCTGACCAGCCGAAGGTCGGCGACGCAGCGGATCGGCTCGGTGCTGAGGCTCTCCAGCCCGGCCACGCTGACCTCCGAATGCGCGACGATGTCGCCGACGCGCCCGTCGCGCAAGGTCACCACGACGGCTTCGGTAAGGCCGCGGCCGGTGGTGATCGTGCCTCGCCAGGTCCCGACGTAGCTGGCCGGGACCGCGCCGTCCGTGCCGGAACCGGCCGTAGGCGTGGAGGTCTCGGTCGTCGGCCCGGAACCACCGACGTCCGGGCCGGTCTCCACCGTCGTGCTGCCGCCGCTCGCGGCGGACGAGGTGACGCGGGGGCGCGCGTCATTCCGGCCGTTCCCGGAACTGAGGAGATACAGCAGGACGACGAGCAGGACCACCAGGCCCACGCCGACCACACCCACGCCCACGGCGAGCGGTGGGAGCGGCAGCGACCGGCGGGATCTGGGCGGCCGCTCCGACGGCGGCGGCGGGGTCGGTGCCGGCGAGGCCAGCGGATGCGGAGATGGACCGGTCCCTGACGGTTGGCCAGGACCTGTTGGTTGGCCAGGACCTGTCGGGTGACCGGGGCCGCTCGGGTGACCGGTGGCAGAGAGGCCAGGGCTACTCGGGGGCGGCGCCGCCACCGGAGCGTAGGTCGGCACCGCGGTCGCCGGATCGTACGTACTCCACCCGGGTCCGGGTCCGGGCCCGGAGACGGCCCGCGCCGGGGACGTCGGTGGCGGGGCGTCGAGGTCCAGCAGCGTCACGGCGCGCCGGCTGAGCGCCGTGACCAGCGCCGGGGGCAGCCAGCCTGGCGCGATCAGCGCCGCCGCGCCGTCGGTCGCGCCCAGGCTGGCCAGCACCGCCTGCGGCGTGGGCCGCTCGGCGGGGGACTTGCGCAGGCAGGCCGTGACCAGTCCGCGTAACTCGGCGGGCACCTCGGCCAGATCCGGTTCCCGGGACATGACCGCGTACATCATCGCGGGGACGCTCGGCGCCTGGAACGGACCCGTGCCGGTGACGGCGTGGGTCAGCACCGCGCCGAGGGCGAAGATGTCGCTGGCCGGCCCGACGTCGCCGGAACTGATCTGCTCGGGCGCCATGTACGCGGGGGAACCCACGGCCGCGCCGGTGTTCGTCAGCGCGGTCGCGTCGACCGCGCGCGAGATGCCGAAGTCGATGACCTTCGGCCCGTCCAGGCTGAGCAGCACGTTGGACGGTTTGAGGTCGCGGTGGACGAGTCCCGCGCGGTGCACGTCGATCAGGGCCTCGGCGAGCCCCGCGCCCAGTGCCCGTACGCTCGCGGTGGGCAGCGGGCCGTGCTCGCGGATGGCCTCCTGCAGGGATGGCCCCGGGACGAACGCGGTGACCAGCCACGGGTGCTCGCCGTCCGGGTCGGCGTCGAGCACCGGCGCCGTCCACATCCCACCGACGCGGCGGGCGGCGTCGACCTCGCGCCGGAACCGTTCGCGGAACCGTGGATCGCCGGTCAGCTCGGAGCGGATCACCTTGACGGCCACGGTCCGCCCGCCGGCGCTTCGGCCGAGATACACCCGGCCCATGCCGCCGGTGCCAAGGCACCGCAGCAGCCGGTAGTTGCCGATCATTTCCGGATCGTGGGGACGTAGGGACTGCATCGTCGCCGCCCTCCCGATCCGGATTGATTTGTCCAGAGAATACGGGCGGAGGTGGCGCGAATCCTCGGGGCGGGGCAGGAACGGCGCGAAATTGCGTTGCGGGACCGGCGCCGCACCTCCTAACGTTGTGGGTACATCCCGCCGGGGGGCTCCCGGCGGCCGCGCTTCCGGAGGATGCCAATGCCTGCCCCGGGCCTGGTCCCGGGTCGCCGGTGAGGATTCGCACCGTGGTCTCCACGGTGCTGGTCGCGCATGCTCTGTTCTCCCGGTGACCCGTTGGACATCGAGTTCTCCCAGTCCACGTGACATCCCATCGGGATCATGGAGCAACCTGCGTTGAGCACGAACATCCCGTCCGCGTGGTACGCGGACTTCTTCACCTGTCTTCCGAACGAGTTCTGGCGTCGCGCGGCGACCCCGGAGTGGACCGCGGCCGACGTCGCGTTCGTCGAGACCCGGCTCGGCCTCGCGGCGGGTTCGCGGATCCTCGACGTCCCGTGCGACAGCGGGCGGCACAGCCTCGCGCTGGCCGCGCGCGGCTACCAGGTCACCGGGGTCGACCTGTCCGCCGAAGCGATCGGCAACGCGCGGCGGGCTGCGGCCAGCCGGCAGGCCGCGGTGACCTTCGAGCACCGCGACATGCGCGACCTCGCGCCGCTTGGTGTCTTCGACGCCGCCGTGTGTCTGGGCAACAGCTTCTGCTATCTCGACCCGGCCGGCACCCGGGCGTTCGTGGCCGCGCTCGGCCGCGCCGTTCGCCCAGGCGGCGGGCTGGTGATCGATGTGGGTGGCGCCGCCGAGTCGGTGCTGCCCGGATTCACCAGCGCGCCGCGAACGATGCACACCGGAGACATCACCGTTGAGTCGACGACCGAGTACGACGTCGCGACCAGCCGGCTGCTCAGCCACTACCGCTTCGCCCAGGGCTCGCGGAGCCTCGACGCGACCGCGGTGCACCACGTCTGGACCAGCGGCCAGCTCGGTGCACTGCTGGCCGAGGCCGGGTTCGTCGACCTGAGCCGCCACGGCGACCCGGACGGCACACCGTTTGTCGTCGGCTCGGGTCGGCTGTTCCTGGTGGCTCGCCGGGAGTGACGACCGGCTCGCTCGGTGCCCGCGGGCGGAGGAGCGCACCGGGTGAGTATCCGCGCACGGCGGTACCGGCGCCCAGCTGGCGCCGGCACCGCCGTGTCCACCCGCCTGTCCGCGGAAAGCCGGGCGTTCACCGACATGTGGTTGGGGGTCGCTTTTCGTGGGCACCCGAGAATTGCGGATGATTGGAATGTCGGCTTCTTCTGCGGTCGATCCGAAATGGCCGTAAGTCTTGCCTCGACACCCTTGGCCGGCGACCATGGGAACATGTTTTGTTTGTTGTCCGATTGGCGCACGGAATCCTTTTGTGCCGCGCTGGCGCCAGCGCTTGACGGGGACCTCGATGGCTGCGGTAACCTCGCGCCGCGCCCTCGGCGCAGGCAGGTCAATCGGCGAGAGGAAGAGTTAAGAATGGACCAGCAGCAGGAGCGGCAGGTCGAGCAGCAGCTTCGCCAGAACTGGCGGCAGATCCGCTACCGCATCCTTGACCAGTTCGGTCAGGTCAGCACGGCGGATGTCGACTCGGCCACCAGCGTGAACGACCTTGTCGCGCGCATTGCGGACAAGACGCACCACAGCGAGCGTTACGTCCAGAACCGCCTGCAGGAGCTGGTCGGCGTGGGCGCGAACCAGGGCGACGTCAGTGGCGAGCGCTTCGGTGGCGGCCAGCAGGGCCAGCAGGGCCAGCAGGGTCAGGGCCAGCAGGGTCAGCAGGGCCAGCCGTTCGGCTCGCAGCAGTAATTGCTGACCGGATAACCCGCTACTCGGCGCGTGTTCGTGAGAGCGGCGCGCCGAGTAGCGTCCGGATCTCGAGCAGATCGTCAATCATCTTGACCGTCGACGGATTCCGGGGGAGCCGCCGCAGCTCGTCCAGCATCGCGTCCGTCTCCTCGACGGTGGGAATCTCGTCGATTGACGCTGCTATCTTGACGATTGCTTCCATGGCGTCCATCACCTGCCGGTTCGTCGTCTGGATCGGTCCGACGCCCTGATGGCTCGTAACCGAATCGGACGTGCGTTCCATCACGGTGCAGCGGGCGTGTTCAACTGTAATTAACGATCGGTTTCGATACTGTTAATTCTATGCCGCTCGTCAGGCGTTTCCGGGCGGCATCACTTTCCGCCAGTGACCATCTGCGGTAACGGTCGCCGCAGCAGCGTTCCGTGGCGGGCCGACCCGCGACAGTGGAGAGCGGTGTCGAGCCCTGTTCGTGCCATCAGCGCACCACCTCCACGACCGGCCGAGCACCTCCGGTCTGTCCGATACCGGGGTGACCTGTTCCCGGCTGTCCGCGGTTCCAGCGGAATCCGATCTATACCCGCCATTGCTGATCGCCAAGCCAGGTTGGCCGGCGGCGCTCAACCGGTGTTGCGCAGACCGGCGGCGATGCCGTTGATGGTCAGCAGCAGCGCGCGGCGGAGCTGGGGATCGGCGCCCTCGCCGGCGGCCCGGGCCCGGGCCAGCAGGGAGATCTGCAGCGCGTGCAGCGGTGCCAGGTAGGCGTCGCGCACCTCGAGGGTGTGCCGCAGCGTGGGCGCGCTCTCCAGCAGCTCGCGCTGGCCGGTGACCGCGAGCACCTCGGTGACCGTGCGGGCATGCTCGGCACGGATCGCCTCGAAGATCGCCGCTCCGTTCCCGCCGACCAGGGTCGAGACGTAGCGCTCGGCGATCGTGAGGTCCGACTTCGCCAGCGTCATCTGCACATTGCCGAGAAACGTGCGGAAGAAGTGCCACGAGCGGTACATCTCGGCGAGGGTGTCCCCGGCGCCCGCGGCGCGGGCTGCGGCCAGACCGGTGCCGACTCCGAACCAGCCGGGCAGGATGATGCGCGACTGCGTCCAGCCGAACACCCAGGGGATTGCCCGCAGGTCGGCCAGGCCGCCGGAGCCGCCGGGCCGCCGCGACGGCCGCGAACCGATGTTGAGATTGCCCAGCTCCTCCACCGGGGTGGCGGCGAGGAAGAACGGGACCAGCGCCGGATCGCCGACGAACTGCTGGTATGTCTGCCGGGCCGAGTCGGCGACCGCCTGCATCGTCTCGTCCCAGCCGGCGAGCACGGCGGGGGTCAGCCGCGACGAACGGTGCAGAATCGACGCCTCGACCACGGCCGACAGGGCGATCTCCAGGTTGTGCCGGGCGAGCTGCGGCAGCGTGTACTTGTCGGAGATCACCTCGCCCTGCTCGGTGACCTTGATCGAGCCGTCCAGGGTGCCGAACGGCTGCGCCATGATCGCCTCGCCGCTCGGGCCACCGCCCCGGCCGACCGAACCACCGCGGCCGTGGAACAGCCGCAGCACCACGCCGTGTCGGCGGGCCACGTCCCGCAGCTCGCGCTGCGCCTTGTGGATCTCCCACTGGGAGGCGGTGATTCCGGCGTCCTTCGACGAGTCGGAGTAGCCGAGCATGACCTCCTGCACGTCGCCGCGGGCACCCACCAGTGAGCGGTAGGAGGGATCGGCCAGCATCCCGTCGAGCAGACGGCCGGCGGAACGCAGCTCGGTGACCGTCTCGAACAGCGGCACGAAGCCGATCCGGGCCCAGGCCGGTCGGCCGCCGAGGCCGATCCCGACCAGTCCCGCCTCCCGGGCGAGCACCGTCACGGCGAGGATGTCGTCGACATCCCGCGTCATCGACACGATGTAGCTCTCGATCACGTCGCCGCCGAACCGGTCGAGCGCCGCGCGGATCGTCCGCATCAGGTCCAGCGCGCGCAGCGCCTCCCCGGGCAGCGGGGGCGGTGCGCTGCCGAGCAGCGGTCGGCGCCGGGCCAGCTCACCGGACAGCAGGGTTCGCCGGGCGTCCCGGTCGAGCGAGGCATAGGGGACATCGAGCTCGCCGAGCTGGTCGTACACGGCGGCCAGCGCCGCGTGGTGGGCATCGGCGTGCTCGCGGATGTCCAGGGTCGCCAGCGACAGCCCCATCGCACCGGCCGTGCGGATGACGCGCGACAGCTCGCCGTTCGCGACCAGATCGCCATCACTTTCGACGAGGGACGCGCGCATCACCGCCAGATCCTCGACCAGCCCGGACAGCGCGGGGTAGTCCCGCCCCGGCACGTGTGGCGATCCGCTGGCCAGCCGCTCCCGCGTTGCCACCAGCCGAGCCAGGACGTAACTGCACTTGAGCCGGTACGGCTCGGCCGCGTTGAGCCGGACGAACCGGTCGTACACCTCGGGCAGCGCCTCCCGGTCCGCGGCCAGCGAGGCGACGAGCTCCTCGCTCACCCGCACCACCCGGGTGGAGGCGGTCAGCTCGCGGATGAGCCGCTCGACCGACGCGGTCAGCAGCCGCAGGCCGAAATCATGCTGGAGGACGAGGACCTCCATCGTGACCGCGGGGGTCACGTTCGGATTGCCGTCCCGATCGCCACCCGCCCATGAGCCGAACCGCAACGGACGGGCGCCGGGGGGCAGCGCGATGCCCACCCGGGCGAACGACAGATCGAGCTCCTCCAGCAGGTCGGGCAGCACCTCGGTGGCGATCAGCTCCAGATAGTAGGCTGCGGAGCGGGCCTCGTCGGCCGGTTTCGGCCGCTCCACCCGCAGCTCGTCGGTCTGCCACAGCACGTCGACCATCTCCGCGAGGCGCCGGCCGATCCGGTCCCGGTCGGCGGGACGGGGCTGGGCGCCGTCCGGGCTGTCGGCGTCGAGCAGCTCGGCGATGCGTCGCAGCGTGTCGAGCACCGAGCGGCGGCTGGCCTCCGTCGGATGGGCGGTGAACACCGGCCGCAGCTCGAGCCGGCTGGCGATCAGCGCTGCCAGCGACCGGTCGAGAGTGCCGGCCCCGAGCGCGTCACCCATCCGGGCGAAGGTCTCCGCCAGCGGGCCGCGGGCCCGGTCGGACAGCTCGCGGGCGCGGTGGAGCTGCTCGGTGATGTTGGCGAGCTGGAAGTAGGCGGTGAACGCGCGGGCGAGCACGATCGCCGTCGGGTCGTCGACGCCGGCGAGCAGCCGGCCTAGCTCGGCTCCGTTGTCGGGCCGCCGCGCGAGCGCGCGGACCTGTTCGACGAGCGCAAGCGTGTCCGCACCCTCGTGCCTGGTCAGGGCCTGCCCGAGCAGATCGCCGAGGCGGCGGACCCCGGCGCGCACCGCCGCGTGCCGGGCGTCGGAGGAGACCCCGCCGGCGAAGGCGCCCGGGTCCGCCCCGGGCCCGTCGAGGTCCGCCGCCGCACTGCGTTCGATCGTCACGCCGCCTCCGGGGGATGTCGTTGTACCGAGACACCGGACACGGCGACCACGGTGTCACCGGCATGCTCGGACGGGACCACCGCCCCGCCGCCAGGGCCTAGTCTGCCGACTCGCCGCGGCGTTGCCTACGGCTGGTGGGTGTGGGGAAGCAGATGCCCGACTCTGCTAGCCGATGAGGACGATCAGCGGCGGAGCGGCGAGGACGACGAGCGCGGCGAGATAGGCGCCGGCGGGCTGCCACCAGACCACGCTTGGTGGGTCGAGCAGGCGGGCGATCCGGGACACGACGGGGTTGGTGATGCCACGCGGTGGTGCCAGCCCCGCATCGCTGTCCGCGTTGCCGGCGTCGCCGGGGGCAGCGGAGCCGGGGGGCTTGGTGGTGCTGGGCAACGCCGCGGTCACGGTGGCCGGGGCGAGGGATGCCGGGGAGCCGCCGCCGTGCCCGGCGATGCCGAGCGCACCGGCCGGGACCGGGGCGCGGGCGATGCCGAGCCGGGCGAGCGCGCGGGCCAGGGAACGACGGTCGGACCGCCTCGCCGCGGCGTCGTCGGCGAGCATCTCGACCAGTAAGGAGACCGCGGCCGTGGCCTCGCGGGCCGGGCGCAGGAACGGGAAGGTTCGCTCCCAGGCGACGAACGGCTGGATCACCAGATCGTGCCGGCCGGCGACGTGCGCCGCCTCGTGGGCGAGCACCGCGTCCAGCTCGGCGGCATCCAGGGTGTTCAGCAGCCCGCGGGAGACCACCACCCGGGCGTGGCGCACGCCCGGCACGCAGTACGCCACGGCGATCGGATGGTCGAGGATCCGCAGCAGGATGCCGGCCTGGTCGCGGTGTTCGCACAGGCAGCAGGAACTGCCCGCGACCCGGTCGCCGTGATCTCCGGAGTCGTGGGCGGCGGAGTCGTGGGCGGCGGAGTCGTGGGCAGCGGAGTCGTGAGTAGCGGAGTCGTGGGTGCCGTGGCCGCGGTGGCGACGGCCGGCGAGGTCGACGAGGTGACGGTGGCGGTGCCGCTCGCGAAGGGTGGCCGCGGTCGATGCCCCGAGCACCCCGAACAGGCGCCCGGCCAGCGCGGTGGCCACGGTCAGGCCGACGAGGTTGATCCAGCGCAGGCCGGCGAGCGGCTCGCCGGCCGCGACGTTGCCGACGTGGTCGACCATCGCCGCCGGCGTGCGGGTGGCCAGCGGAGAGACGGTGAACGCGACCGTCGCGAGCAGCGCGGAGACACCGCCGGCCAGGCCGATCGCCTGCCAGAGGACGATCGCCGCCCGGGGGCAGCGATGCGGCCATCGCGCGGCGGCCAGAAGGCTTGGCACGGGCCAGGCCAGCACACCGGCAAACAGGGCGAGAAGGGCCGCAGTCGTCATCTCGTCGGCAACGCTACCCCCGGTCGGTGGGAATCTGAACCGTTCGGTCGGTGCCTGCTGTCGTCGCGGCGGCGCCGCCCGGGTCGTCCGGCGTCGGCCCGGCCCCCGCCACGGAAGTGCCGGCGCCGCCGGCCTCCGTCAGATCGGCGAAACCGGCGGAGGCGGGCTCCGCGGCGCCGCCGGGCTGGGGTGCGGCAGGGGGTTCGAGTGCCCGCCGCAGGATCTCCGCCTCCTCGGCGGAGACCGACCCGACGAAGCGGACCAGCGCCGACCCACGGTCGTCCGCGTTGCCGAGCGCTTCCATCATCGCCTCGGCCACGACTGCCTCGCGGCTGTCGACCGCTGCGTAGCGGTGGGCCCGCGCGGCTCGTTGCCGGCGCACGAAACCCTTGCGTTCCAGTCGTTCCAGCACGGTCAGCACGGTGGTGTAAGCGAGATCGCGCTCATGGTCGAGGCGGGCGGCGACTTCGCGAGCCGTCAACCACCCGTCGCTCGACCACAGCACGTCCATGACCGACCGTTCGAGGTCACCCAGGCGCGCCATGAGTCAATCCTACGTCGCGTAGAAGTTGTGCGGTGTCGAATGCCCGACGTCGCGGGCGCCTGCTGCATCACAACCCACTGACCTGCCTGTTCGCGGGAGTCGCGCGGGTGGGGCGGGGGTGGCGCGGTCGCCCCGGACCAGCCGGGCGTCGTCATCGACGTCATGTCTGGCCGTAGCTAGAAGGTGGCGTTCCGCAGTCGCGTTCATGGTCGTCGGAAGCCCGCCGACGCTCTTCGCGCAGGCCGGACGGTGGCCCTTCCCGGCACCTCGTGAGACCTTTCGCCTGGCCCGTTTCGGTACCGTCTCGGCCCGTTCCGCCCATGCCGTCCACCCGTGCCGCTCCAGGGTGGAACGAGCCGGGGCGGCTACCGGCGGAATGCGCCCGACCGAGGCGTCGGCGATTGCATTCGCCGGCATTCTCCGGGGGGCTGTGATCCAGCCCGCAGCCAAGTGGTGGAATTCTTTACGAAGTCGTAATTCTGCGGTCGGGTCGAACGGCCCCCGGAGCGGGGTCCGGTTGTTCTCGGCGACAGTGGAGCATTGCCTCGAATGCGCCCGTTGGTGCCGCTTCAGAGGTGGCGGAGGCGCACTCCTGGCGGCTGCCGGGCGGATCACAGCGCAAAGGCGTGGGAAAGGGGCGACGAACCGCGTATGCAGGTGGTGGGGACGCGCGATGCACCGCCCCGCCGGCCGGCGTTGCGCATGTCGTGGACCTCACGGAGGCGCGACGGCCGACCGGATCAACCCGATACGTACCTTGGACCTTCTACGTTGGGTAGAAGGTCGGCTGAATCCCGGTCGATTTCTTCCCGCGGTCCTTCGAAGGAGCCGTGCGCATGGTTCTCGCCGCCGACGCCGTCGACCTCGCTCGTGCCCAGACGGCGTTCTCCCTCGCGTTCCACATCTGCTTCGCCGTGTTCGGTGTCGGGTTGCCCTGGATGCTGATCTACACGCAGTGGCGGTGGCTCAGAACCGGTGATCCGGTCTGGCTGGCGCTGACGAAGAAGTGGTCGCGTGCCTTCGCTGTGCTCTTCGCGGTGGGGGCTGTCTCTGGAACGGTGTTGTCGTTCGAGTTCGGGCTGCTCTGGCCCGCGTTCATGTCCAAGTACGGCGGTGCCCTCGGGCTGTCGTTCACCATGGAGGGCTTTGCGTTCTTCGCCGAGGCGATCTTTGTCGGGATGTACCTCTACGGCTGGAAACGCCTGTCGGCCCGGGCCCACTGGCTCACCCTCTGGCCGATCGCGATCTCCGGCACCGTGTCGACCCTGTTCATCATCACGGTCAACGCCTGGATGAACACGCCGCGTGGCATCGTCGAGCGCGGCGGCAAGGTCGTCGAGGAGAAGCCGCTCGCCCCGTTCACCAGTCCGTCCTTCCTGCCGCAGATCTCGCACATGCTGCTCGCGGCGCTGATGTGCGCCGGCGGAACGGTCGCCGCGATCTACGCGGTGGGCATGCTGCGCGGCCGCCGCGATGCCTACCACCAGCGGGGCCTGAGTATCGGGCTCGCCGTGGTGCTCGTCTGTGCGCCGCTGCAGCTCATCGCCGGTGACTGGGCCGGCCGCAACGCCGGCGACCACCAGCCACTCAAGCTGGCGGCGATGGAGGGCCTCTACCACACCGGCTCCAACGCCCCGTTCACCCTCGGCGGGATCTACGACGACAAGACCGGGAACGTCCGCTACGGGGTCGAGATCCCCGGCATGCTCTCCCTGCTGGAGGGCTTCAGCACCCGGCACGTCATCACCGGGCTGGACTCCGCCCCGCCCGACGAGCGGCCGGACGGCACGCTGGTGCACGGCGCGTTCACGGTGATGATCGTCGCGGGTTCCGCACTGATCGGGCTGTCCCTGCTCACCGGTCTCGTGGTGGTGCGCCGGCGCCGGCGGGGTGAGACACCCCTGCTGCCGACCGGCCGCCCATGGCTGATCGCCGCGGCGGGGACCGGCCCGGCCGCGGTACTCGCGATGCTCACCGGCTGGGAGGTCACCGAGGGTGGCCGGCAGCCGTGGATCGTCGGCGGCCACATGCGGGTCGTCGACGCCGTCACCGGTGGCGACGGCGCCGAGCCGATCTTCGCTGGCACTCTCGTGCTGTACCTGAGCCTCGCGGGCGCGCTGGTGCTCATCCTGCGCAAGATGGCCACCGGCGGTCCCAGCGGCGAGCAGCTTCGCCCGGGCCTGCCGAGCGGTCCGTCCATTCCGGGCGCGCCCCGGCCGCGCGATGGTGGTGACGGCCGTGGGACCGATCCCACGAAGCCCCGGCCGGAGCAGGGCGGCGACAGCGACGGCGAGGATGGCAGGTCCGGCTCCAAGGAGTCCGCGCCGGCTGCCGCGTACGACCCCGCCGCCGATCCCGCCGCCCGGCACACCGCCCGAGCAGACCAGGGCGGCCATCGCCCGAGTGGCGCGCAGCCGGTGCTGGTCCCCGACCGTCGGCCGGGCGAGCCCGCTCCCGCGACCGATCCGACCACCACCCGCGGCGCCGCGGGCACGTCCACACCTGCATCCACACCCGCACCCGCATCCACACCCGCACCCGCATCCACACCCGCACCCGCGGTCCCGTCCGCCGGCGAACCCGCTCCCGCCGGCGAGCGGTCCGCGTCCCCCGCCATCCCGCGGCCGCGTTCCGAGCCGCACTCCGCCGGCACGTCCGGTGGCGGTCGGCCCGGAGTCTCGCTGCGCCGCGGCGGCCCCGGCCGGTACGGGCTGTTCGGCCGCCGTCACGCCGGCAAGCACGCCCTTCCCGGCCGCCGTCCCGACTCCGGTGCGCACACCGCCGGCCGCAACGACCCGGGAGAGACCCGATGACCGCCGCCGACCTGCTCCTGATCGTCATGGTGATCGGACTCACCGCCTACGCGCTGCTGGGCGGCGCCGACTTCGGCGGCGGCGTGTGGGACCTGCTCGCCCGTGGCCCGGACGCCCGCGACCAGCGCAAGCTGATCTCGAACGCGATCGGTCCGGTCTGGGAGGCCAACCACGTCTGGCTGGTCTTCATCGTCGTCGCCCTGTTCAGTGGCTTCCCGCCGGCCTACGGCCTGGTCGGCTCGTCACTGGAGATTCCGCTGTCCGCCGCGCTCGTCGGGATCGTGCTGCGCGGCGCCGCGTACGTCTACCGCGCCTACGGCGCCGGCGCGGCCGGGCCGGACCACTGGTGGGGGCACGTCTTCGCGGTGTCGTCGACGATCACGCCGTTCGCGCTCGGGGTCGCCGGCGCGTCGCTGGCGACGGGCCGGATGTCGCCGGACGACCCGATGGAGCCGCTGCGTAGCAGCTTCGGTCTCGGCTGCGGGCTGTTCGCGGTCGCCGCGACCGCCTTCCTCGCCGCTGTCTACCTGTGCAGGGACGCGGCGGCCTCACCCGCGACCGAGCATCTGGTACCGGAGTTCCGCCGCCGCGCGACCGGTGGCGCCGTGGTGTGCGGCGCCCTCGCGATGATGCTCCTGCCGCTGTTCTGGGATCAGGCGCCCGTCGTCGCCCACCGGTTCCTGGACCGGTCGATGCCGCTGGTCGGGCTGTCCGTGATCGGCGGCGCCGCGACCCTGGTCGCGCTGGCCCGTCGACAGTTCGTCGTCGCCCGGCTGGCCGCCGGGCTGGCCGTCGGCGCGATGCTGTGGGGCTGGGCGGTCGCCCAGTACCCCGATCTCATCGTCGGGCAGGTCACCGCGGACTCGGCGGCGGCGCCGACGACCAACATCCACGCGATGCTCTACGCGGTGGCCGGCGGTCTCGCGATCGTCCTGCCGCCGATCATCGTGCTCTACCGGCTGTTCACCCGGCCCGAACCGACCACCTGACGAGCGTGGCCCGGTGGCCGTCCCCACCCCACCGGGCCCGCGGGCGGTCCGGCCCTGCCCCGCCGGACCGCCAGGTGGTTCCTCGAGACACCATGATCTTCCTGGTGGGCCGCGATCAGATCCGGATGGATCACCGGGCGCACGGTCCGGCCGTACGTCGGCGTCGGCTACCGTCGAGCGATGAGCGACGCCGTGACGACGCCGGCGGTTGCGGCGGACCAGGACCCGGACCAGGACCCGGACCAGGACCAGGGCCAAGAGCAGGGCCCGGACCAGACCGCGGGCCAGGCCGGGCCCGAGCCGCTCACCCGACGGCAGCTCGCGATCGAGGTCGGCCTGGTGCTGGGGCTGTCGTTCGGCGCCTCCGCGCTGTTCGCGGTCATTCGCTACATCGGTGTCCTGACCCGGCCGGAGTCGGTGCGTTCCCAGGTCGCCCGGCTGAACACGTCCGCGGCGCCCGGGCGGCCCTGGCTCGATCTCGCCCTGCAGCTGGCCGACCTGCTCACCGGGGTGGTGCCCGTCCTGCTCGCGGTGTATCTGCTGTCCCGGCATGGCGGCGGACGGCGGGCGATCGGCCTGGACGGACGCGCGCCGCGGGCGGACCCGGCGCGCGGTGCGCTGCTGGCCGCCGGGGTCGGCGGCATCGGGCTCGGCTTCTACCTGCTCGCCTGGCACAGCGGAGCGAACCTCACCGTCGCGCCGTCGAACCTGCCGGCCGTGTGGTGGCGCGTACCGGTACTGGCGCTCAGCGCCTGGCAGAACGGACTCGCCGAAGAGGTGATCGTCACTGGCTACCTGCTGGTCAGACTGCGGGAGCTGGGTGTGAGCCCGACGCGGGCGTTGGTCGCGAGCGCGGTGCTGCGCGGGTCGTACCACCTGTACCAGGGGCTCGGCGGGTTCGCCGGGAACCTCGCGATGGGTCTGCTGTTCGCCCGGCTGTTCCAGCGCAACGGCCGGGTGCTGCCCCTGGTCATCGCGCACGGCCTCATCGACACCGTCGCCTTCGTCGGATACGTGATTCTCGCTGGGAAGGTGTCCTGGATCCCGGCCCCACGTTAGGGTAAACGGACAGAAAACGCCGGTTGTCCAGCAGGTGTCGATGACCCTCCCTCCCGTGCTCGCGACGCCCGGCGGTCGGCCGCCCGTCACCCGACGTCGCGTCCAGGTGGGACGTCGGCATCGCCCGATCGTGTGCGGGCAGGCGGGACGAGTGAGAACAGGAAGGCAGTGCGCATGGCCACCGGAATCCGGGAGATCGAACGCAAGTACGCCGTCGAGCCGACGTTCGTCCTGCCGAAGCTGGGCGCGATCGCCAGCGTCGCGACCGCACGCACCCGTCGGCCCGTCAGCCTCGAGGCCATCTACTTCGACACCGATGACCTGCGCCTCGCCCGCAACCGGATCACGCTGCGCCGCCGCACCGGCGGTGTGGACGCCGGCTGGCACCTGAAGCTGCCGGTCCGGGTCGGCGAACGGGACGAGCTGCACCTCCCGCTGGATGCCAGCGGTGGCGAGATCGTCGTTGCCAAGGGCGCCCGGCACACCCCGCCGGCCGAGTTCGTCGACCTGGTCGCCGTGCACACCCGTGGGGCCGAGCTGCGCCCGGTCGCCCGGCTGCGCACGCTGCGTACCGCCCGGCGGCTTCGCGACGCGACCGGTACGGACCTGGCCGAGGTGGTCGACGACCAGGTCTCCGCGCAGACCCTGGGCGAGTCGACGACGGTCAGCACCTGGCGCGAGATCGAGGTCGAGCTGGTCGGCGATCGGTCGCACATCCTCGACGAGGTGGGCGAGCTGCTGCTGGCGGCTGGCGCGCAGGCCGCGGCGGACTCCTCCAAGCTCGGCCGGCTGCTTGGCCAGGCGCTCACCGCGGGGCCCGGGCCGGACGTGCCGGCCGCCCCGCGCAAGCTGCGCCGCGCCAAGCCCGCCGGGCAGGTCGTCCGCGCCTACCTCATCGAGCAGGTGCGCGCCCTGCTGGCGGCCGACCCGCGGGTGCGCCTCGACGAGCCGGAGGCCGTCCACCGCATGCGCGTGGCCTGCCGGCGGACCCGCAGCGCGCTGCGGATCTTCGCGCCGCTCTTCCCGGCGGCGACGGTCGATCGCCTCGACGGCGAACTGCGTGATCTCGCCGGCGCGCTGTCCGGCGCCCGCGACGCCGAGGTTCAGCTCGCCTACTTCGACGACCGGCTCGCGCGGATGCCCGCCGAGCTGGTCGCCGGGCCCGTGCGGGACGTCGTCAACGCGCACCTCGGCGCGGGGATGGCCGCCGGGCGCGCCGAGGCGCTCGCGATGCTGCGCAGCGAGCGGTACTTCGCCCTGATCGACGACCTGCTCACCCTCGTCCGCGAGCCGCTGACCGGCATTGCCGCCCGGCCAGCCGACAAGGTCCTGCCGAAGCTGGTCCTCCGCGCCGACCGGCGCCTCGCGGGCAAGGTGGCCGCCGCGGGTGCCCTCCCGATCGGCGCGGACCGGGACGTCCTGCTGCACTCCGCCCGCAAGCAGGCAAAGCGGCTGCGGTACGCGGCCGAGATCGTCACCCCGTTGTACGGCAGCCAGGCCGCCGCGCTGGCCGGCCAGGCGGAGCAGGCGCAGGAGCTGCTGGGTCTGCACCAGGACGCGACGGTCGCGCAGGGACTGCTGCGTGCCTGGGGGATCGCCGCGCAGGCCGAGGGCCATCCGACGGCGTTCACCCTCGGGGTGCTGCTGGGGCTGGAGGAGTGCCGGGCGCGGCTGGCCGAGCGCGACTTCTTCGCCGTCTGGCCGGACATCTCCGCGCGGCGGTACCGCCGCTGGCTGTCCTGACGGCGCCCGCCGCCGGTCCGTCGGCGCGGCGGCGGCTGCGGCTGTGGGCTCGACCGTGGGCTCGGTTGTGTACTCGACTGTGGTCGGAGGAAAAGTCTTCGACGGATCACCCGTCTGGGGGCCACGTCCGGGCCATGGTCCGCCCGGCCCGTGGGCCCCGCCAGTCCCGCCGGTAAATCGCCTGCCAGCTCGATGGATTGCGTGACGGCACCCCTGGGCGCACCCGGGCGTGGGTCGGCGGCGTTCTTCTGTTACCGGGGTATGAAGTGGACTTCCTTGCTCGGAGGACTCCCGCGAAGCTCTCCATCCGTGTAGCGTCGTCCTTGGCCGGAGTTCGCCAGTTCGCGTCTCAACCGAGACGCGGCGGAACAGCGCCAGGATCTCTAGTGGCTTCCTGGCGTTCGGTCCGGGGCCCGCGTGGTGCGGGTCCTGACTGCACCAGCAGGGAGAACGGCACGTGGCTCAGGGCACGGTGAAGTGGTTCAACTCGGAGAAGGGCTTCGGCTTCATCTCCGTGGACGGCGGCGGCTCCGACGTCTTCGTTCACTACAGCGCGATTGATATGGACGGCTACAAGGCACTTGAGGAGGGCCAGCGGGTCGAGTTCCAGGTGACCCAGGGTCAGAAGGGTCCGCAGGCCGACGCCGTCCGCGTCGTCTGAGCCACGAGAGACTTCATGGTCAGCCCGCCCAACGGGTGTTCCGCTGGGCGGGCTGATCGTTTATAACGATCTTCGGTGGTGCGGTCGGGGCGGACCTGTCCCGGCCGGGCGCCAGCCCGATTGTGCAGCCGCTCCCGGTGATGCCCGGCCTGTTGCATGTGCCGGATGCTTCCGACGAAGGCGGCATCTCGCATATCAGGCGAGGAAATCCGGTCTTCCTCTTCAACGCCGACCGTCCGGTCAACGTTGTCGTGAGAGTCCCATTCCTTGCTCTCGGCGCGATACCTGTGACGGGCCGCAGCCGAGACGACGTGGTTGACGCAATCAATTGACTGTTCTTGACCGCGGGTTGTGGCTCTTCGTCGCCGTCTCGGCTTAAGGCTCGATAAGAATTCGCGCGGGCCGATCAGCTCGTCGTGGCCGGTGTCGCGCCGACGAGCAACTCCGCGATCTGCAGGGTGTTCAACGCGGCTCCCTTGCGGAGGTTGTCCCCGCACAGGAACAGCGCGACCTCGTGCAGGTCGTCCGGAGACTGACGGATGCGCCCCACCCAGGTGGGATCGGTGCCGACCACATCCGACGGGGTGGGGAACTCACCCGCAGCCGGGTCGTCGACCACCGCCACGCCGGGCGCGTCGCGCAGCACGGCCCGCGCCTGCTCGGCCGTCACCGGCTGGGCGAACCGGGCGTGCACCGCGACCGCGTGGGTGGTGATCACCGGCACGCGCACGCAGGTCGCCGAGACCCGCAGGTCGGGCAGGCCCAGGATCTTGCGCGACTCGTTGCGGACCTTCAGTTCCTCCGACGACCAGCCGCCGTCCTTCAGCGAGCCGGCCCACGGCACGACGTTCAGCGCCAGCGGTGCCGGGAACGGCCCGAGCCCGTCCTCGCCGACGGCCTTGCGCACATCACCCGCCGTCTGCCCGAGTTCGCGGCTGCCGCCGACGGTCGCGAGCTGGTCGTACAGGGTGTCGATGCCGGCCTGGCCGGCGCCGCTCGCGGCCTGGTAGGACGCCGCGAACATCGACTCCAGCCCGAACGCCCGGTGCAGTGCTCCGAGCGCGACGATCATCGACAGGGTGGTGCAGTTCGGGTTGGCGATGATGCCCCGGGGCCGGTCGGCGATCCGCTCGGCGTTGACCTCGGGGACGACCAGCGGGACGTCGGAGTCCATCCGGAAGGCGCCGGAGTTGTCGACCGCGACGGCGCCGCGGGCCGCTGCGATCGGCGCCCACTCGGCGGAGACCTCGTCGGGAACGTCGAACACGGCGACGTCCACCCCGTCGAAGACCTCCGGCGAGAGCTCCCGCACGACCACGTCCGCCCCGCGGACGCGGACGGTGCGGCCGGCAGAGCGGGCCGAGGCGACCGGGCGGATCTCGCCCCAGACGTCCGGGCGCCCGGCGAGCAGCGAGAGCATCACCGTGCCGACGGCGCCCGTCGCGCCGACCACGGCCAGCGACGGCCGCCGCGCGGCCTCGTTGCCGGTCATGTTCCGTTCCTCCGGTTCCGGGTTGGCGCTCATCGGCCGGTACCCGCGTAGACGACGGCGCCACCGTTGGGGTCGCCGAGTTCGAAGGCAGTGTGCAGGGTGCGCACCGCGGTGGGCAGGTCGGTGTCGCGCACCACCACGGAGACGCGGATCTCCGACGTGGAGATGATCTCGACGTTGATGCCGGCGTCGGCGAGCGCGCCGAAGAACCGCGCGGACACCCCCGGGTGCGACTTCATCCCGGCGCCGATCAGCGACAGCTTGCCGATGTGGTCGTCGTAGAGGGTCCGCTCGAAGCCGATCTCCTCCTGCACCTTCGCCAGCGCCGTCAGCGCGGTGCGCCCGTCGGCCTTGGGCAGGGTGAAGGAGATGTCGGTGCGGCCCGAACCCGCCACCGAGCCGACCTGGACGATCATGTCGAGGTTGACGTCCGCGTCGGCGACCGCGCGGAACACCGCGGCCGCCACCCCCGGCTTGTCCGGGCAGCCGACGACGGTCACCTTCGCCTCGCTCAGGTCGTGCGCGACCCCGCGGATGATGGCCTGTTCCACGAGCTGTGCCTCCGGAATCTCGGTGACCCACGTGCCCGGCTTCGAGGAGAACGACGAGCGGACATGCACGGGGACGCTGTAACGGCGGGCGTACTCGACGCACCGCAACATCAGGATCTTGGCGCCGCAGGCGGCCATCTCCAGCATCTCCTCATAGGAGATCCGGTCGATGCGGCGCGCGTCGGGGACGATGCGCGGATCGGCGCTGAACACTCCGTCCACGTCGGTGTAGATCTCGCAGGCGTCGGCGTCCAGCGCCGCGGCGAGCGCGACCGCGGTGGTGTCGGAGCCGCCCCGGCCCAGCGTGGTGATGTCCTTGGTGTCCTGGCTGACGCCCTGGAAGCCGGCGACGATCGCGATGGCCCCCTCGTCGAGCGCCGCCCGGATCCGCCCCGGGGTGACGTCGATGATCCGGGCCTTGCCGTGCGCCGAGTCGGTGATCACGCCGGCCTGCGAGCCGGTGAAGGATCGGGCCTCGGCGCCCAGCGTGGTGATCGCCATCGCCAGCAGGGCCATCGAGATCCGCTCACCGGCGGTGAGCAGCATGTCGAGCTCCCGGGCCGGGGGCAGCGGGGAGACCCGCTCGGCGAGGTCGAGCAGTTCGTCGGTGGTGTCGCCCATCGCGCTCACCACGACCACGACGTCGTTGCCGGCCCGGCGGGACTCGACGACACGCTCCGCGACCCGTTTGATGCGGTCCGCGTCGGCAACGGAGGATCCACCGAACTTCGCGACCAGGAGCGCCATGGCAGTCAGGTTACCGAGCGCCGGCGCCTGTCCGCGCCGCCTCGCGGGGAATCCGACATGCCCCGGCAGGGTGCCGCCCGGGCCGCCTCCCCGGGGGGGGGGGCCCCCCCCGCCGGGCCGCGGCGGGCGGGGGGAGAGGGGGGGGGGGCCGGGGGGCGGGGGGGCGCGCGCGGCCGGGGGGGGGGCGCGCGCCGAGGCGGCCCCTTGTCATCCGGCCGACGGGGTGCTGGGCGGATCGCTCAGGGTGTGCCAGGGTGACGACACGACCGCAACCCCCATACCCATTGTGTCCAGGACATGGTCTGATCAGGTGGTCCAGGCACGGGACGACAGGGGCGCCCGGTCGCCGAGGATCACAACGGAAGGACGAACCGTAATGGCAGTCAGCCTCGCCAAGGGTGGCAACGTCAGCCTCACGAAGCAGGCGGCGGAAGCCGGCACCGCCCAGCTCACCGCACTGAACGTCGGCCTCGGCTGGGACGCCCGCACCACCACCGGGACGGACTTCGACCTCGACGCGTCGGCCATCGGCGTGAAGGTGGACGGCAAGGTTCTCGCTGACAGTTACTTCATCTTCTACAACAACCTCGCCTCGCCCGACGGCGCGATCACGCTCACCGGTGACAACACGACCGGCCAGGGCGAGGGCGACGACGAGTCGCTCGTCATCAACCTGCCGTCGGTGCCCGCCGAGATCGACAAGATCGTCGTCCCGGTCTCCATCTACGACGCCGCGAACCGCAGCCAGAACTTCGGCCAGGTGCGCAACGCCTACATCCGGGTCGTCGACCAGGCCGGCAACGAGCTGGTCCGCTACGACCTGTCCGAGGACTACTCCACCGAGACCGTAGTGATCTTCGGGGAGGTCTACCGCAACGGCGCCGAGTGGAAGTTCCGCGCGGTCGGCCAGGGTCACAACGACCTCGGTGGCCTGGCGCGCGACCACGGCGTCAGCGTCTGATCGCGGGCCCGACGTCGCCGCATGCGAGCCTGGCAGGTCGCCTCGCCCGGCCCGATGGGCACCCGGCCGCTGCGCGCGGCCGACCTGCCGGTGCCCGAGCCGGGGCCGGACGAGGTCCGGCTGCGGGTCGACGCGTGCGGCGTGTGCCGGACCGATCTGCATCTCGCCGAGGGTGATCTCCAGCCTCGCCGGGCGCTGACCGTGCCGGGGCACGAGGTCGTCGGCCGGGTCGACGCCATCGGCCTCGGCCCGGCGGCCGAGCGGCGCGGGATCCGCCTGGGTGACCGGCTGGGTGTCGCCTGGCTGGCCTCGACCGACGGCACGTGTGCCTACTGCACGCGGGGCGCGGAGAACCTGTGCCCGGCGTCGACGTACACCGGCTGGGACGTCGACGGCGGGTACGCCGAGTACGTCCGCGTCCGGGTCGACTACGCCTACCGGCTGCCCGCCGGCTACAGCGACGCCGAGCTCGCCCCGCTGCTGTGCGCCGGCATCGTCGGGTACCGGGCGCTGCGCCGGGCGGAACTGCCGCCGGGCGGGCGGCTGGGCATCTACGGTTTTGGTGCCTCCGCGCACCTGGCCGCCCAGGTCGCCCTCGCTCAGGGCGCGCGGGTTCATGTGATGACCCGCGCGCCGGCGGCCCGCGCGCTGGCTCTGGAGCTCGGGGCGGCGTCGGTGGCCGGCGCGTACGACCCGCCGCCGGAGCCGCTGGACGCCGCCGTGCTGTTCGCCCCGGTGGGGGAACTGGTACCGGTGGCGCTCGCGGCGCTCGACCGCGGCGGGACGCTGTCGGTCGCGGGCATCCACCTGACCGACATCCCCCGACTGGTCTACGCCGAGCACCTGTTCCAGGAGCGGAACCTGCGCAGCACCACCGCGAACACGCGGGCTGACGGCGAGGAGTTCCTGGCCATCGCCGCCGAGCACCGGCTGGCCGTGACCGTCACGCCGTATTCGCTGGACGCCGCGGACCAGGCCCTCGCGGATCTGGCCGCCGACCGGGTCAACGGCGCCGCCGTCCTGCTGCCCTGAGTGACGTCGTCGGGTCGGAGATCGACCGGCTGCGGCCCGGCTAGGCCGCCGCGCCGTTCCTGGCGCCGGCGGCGAGCCTGCGGAGCAGGAACACGCCGGCCGTGGTCAGGGCGGCTGCGGTCGCGATCTCGCGGGGCAGGCGGTCGCGGGTCTCGTTCTGGATCCGCTCGTGGAACCGGTCGAAGCGGCTCGGCCACGGGCTGGAACCGACGAAGTACCGGCCGACCTTGTCGGTGTCGGGCAGGCAGGCACCGGTCATGCCGGCCAGCACCGCCAGGCGGCGGTCGGCCGGCGCCGCGGCGGCCAGCAGCGCGATGGCGGCGAGCCCGGCGACCCCGTCGCGGCGGGCGATCGGCAGCCACTCCGACTCGGTGTTCGGGCCGGTGCCCCAGTGCGGCATCGCGTCCATGACGAGGTGGGAGACGAAACCGGCGGCCAGCGCGGCCGCAGGACTGCGGACCGCCATGCCCACGAACGCGCCCGCGGGGACGTGCGAGCTGATGATCATGGTGTGGACCTCCTGGAGTGTGCTGCGTCGTAGCCGGTGACAACGTCATCGATCGCGACTGGGTTATCGAACGACTGGGCTATCGAGCGACTGGGCTATCGAGCGACTGGGTCGTCGATCGCGGCTGGCCGGCCACGGGCGGCCGCCGGCCTCGCCAGTGGACCAGTCCGGCCGCGCGACCGCTCCACTGGCCCCTACCCTGCCGGTCGGCCTCCGGTGGCCGGGGCGCGGGGGGAGGGTGGCCAGCCGCTGGACCCGGCGGAGGCCGTCGGAGTGCCCCGCGCATGCAGAGAGCTTCCCTTGGCTGGTCGCTGCGATGCCGGTTGCGTCTGCGAGCCCGGACGCAGGTGCCGACGCGCGGTCGGACGGCTTCGATGACGCTCGGCCATTCGCGCGCGCCGACGCCCGCGCACATGCGTGAGCGAGTGCGGATGATGGGCGTCTGGCCGCACGGCGTAGCATTCGAGTGCTTAGCGCAGCGATACGTTGCACACTGCTGCATATATGGTCGACCTCGACCGAAGGTGGTTTCGGAGAGTGAGCATCCTTGCGGAGGGTGATCGAGCCTGGGAGGGGGCGCTGGATGAGCTCCGGGCGGGAGATGAACCCAACGGGCGGCGGCCACGGCCGGCCAGAGGCGGTCCGGCGGCAGCGCCGATCGCGCCCCATGGCCCCTGGCCTGCGCCGCTAGCGGCCCGCATGGACCGACGGAGCCGTGCCCTGCGCGCCTGCCGACTGCTCGCCGCCAGCGACTGCGGCCACGAGGTCCCACCGGGCCTCGTGGTGTCCGTCGCGTGGCGGCTCGACGGCGCCGGACAGATCATCGGCGGGCTGCTGCCCCACGGTCATCCGCATGGTGGTCCCCGTGGCAAGCGGATCCTGCACGGCGAGGGCGTCTGGGCCGCCGAGATGTACCCGCGGGATCGAAAGATCACCGAGGAGCTCGACCTGGTCGAGCCCGGCCCCGCGGCCCGTCCGGCCCGGATCATCGTGCACGGCCCGGAACACGACATCGTCGGCTATGTGGATCAGCCACGGCTGCCCGTCGACCGGTTCGCCCGCGCCACGACCGGGTTGCGCCGCGACGCCCGCCAGATCCGGATCCGCGCCGCCGGGCGGATCTGGTGGATTCGGGCGACGAAGGTGTTCGGCGTGCGGGTGATCCGGGAGGACGGCGTCGGCGTCTACCAGACCCGCGGCCTGCACGCGGTGTTCAGCGAGGACGCGGATCACCTGGACGTCAGCGTGGTCCTGCTGACCCTCGCGTCGATCCCCAGTTCGACGTACGCGCCGATCCTCGGTTTCTGAGCGCGCGGCCGTCGCGCGCCGGTCAGGCGCCGACGACCCGGCGACCCTCGAACGCGCGGCCGAGGGTCACCTCGTCGGCCCATTCCAGGTCACCACCCATCGGCAGTCCGCTGGCCAGGCGGGTGACCCGCAGCCCCATCGGCCCGATCTGACGGGCGAGGTAGGAGGCGGTCACCTCGCCCTCGGTGTTCGGGTCGGTGGCGAGGATCAGCTCGCTTACCGTGCCGTCGGCGAGCCGGGCGACCAGCTCACGGATGTGCAGATCGTCGGGTCCGACGCCGCCGATCGGATTGATCGCCCCGCCGAGCACGTGGTAGAGGCCGCGGAACTCCCGGGTCCGCTCGATCGCGACGACGTCCTTGGGTTCCTCCACCACGCAGATCAGCGTCTGGTCACGGCGT
This sequence comes from Frankia sp. AgB32, assembly GCF_023243045.1. GTDB lineage: Bacteria > Actinomycetota > Actinomycetes > Frankiales > Frankiaceae > Frankia. The sequence goes on along the minus strand of NZ_JALKFX010000022.1, from coordinate 13,093 downwards.
GGATCGGCGCAGATCCGGCACAGTTCGGCCTGGGCGACGTTGAAGCAGCTCCGGCAGAACCGGACCTTCTCCTTCACCTCGGTCAACGCGACCGCCAGCCGGCGGACGTCCACCGGGTCGGCGGCGAGCAGGTGGAACGCGATCCGCTGCGCGCTCTTGGGCCCGATGCCGGGCAGCCGTCCGAGCTCGTCGATCAGATCCTGGACGATGCCCTCGTACATCGGTGCTTCCCCTGCCTCAAGTCGGTGTTGCCTCAGCGCGGCGCGGGGCCGCCGGATGCCGGGCGCGCACCGCCGCCGCCGAGAAGCCCACCGAGATCGCCGAGCGCACCGAGGTCACCCAGACCGCCGAGCGGACCGGCCGGTCCCACCGGACCAGAGCCGCCGGGGCCGCCGAAGCCCGGCCCGCCCGGGAAGCCGCCGCCCGTGATCGAACCCATCCGCTGCTCGGCGAGCCGGTGCGCGTTGGTCGTCGCGTCCCGCACGGCGGCGAGGATCAGATCGGCGAGCGTCTCGGTGTCCTCGGGATCGACGGCCTCCCGGCTGATCGTCAGGTCGACGAGCTCACCGCCGCCGTTGACCGTGGCCTGTACGAGGCCGCCGCCGGCCGTGCCGTCCACCCGGGCGCCGGCCAGTTCCTCCTGGGCCGCCATCAGGGCGGCCTGCATCTTCTGCGCCTGCTGAAGGATCTGCCCGAGGGGGGCCGCACCCCCGGCGGGGGCGCCACTACCGGCAGGGATCTGCGGGTTCGACATGTCGATGAGCCTACGTTCCCATCACGTGGTCGGGATCTGCTCGATGACCGTTGCGCCGAGGCCCGTGCGGAGCAGGGACATCGCCGCCTCCTCGCCGCCGCGGGCGCCGCCCGCCTGCTGGGGCGCGTCCTCGTCGTCGAGGGACGGCTCGTCGCTCGACGGCGCGACGACCTGCCCCGCGTCCCGTTGCTGCTGCGCCCGCTGCCCCGCGACCTCCCAGCCGGCGCCGTGACCGTTCGCCAGCTGCGGACCGGCCTGCTGGGCCAGGCCTGCCCCGTCGCGGCCGGCGTCGCTCCAGGCGCCGACACCGGACGTCGGACCAGGCCGATGCGCCTGGTCCTCCGACCGGCGAGCGTCATCCGGATGGCCATAGCCGTCCACCTGGCCGGGTATGGCCGCCCGGCCGGGCACCGCGGGTGATCGGATCGCCGCTTCGGCCGCGACCATCGTGCCGCCCGAGCCGCCGCCCTGGACCGCGCTCGCCGGCCGTCCGGTGTCCGGGTAGGCGGTGTCCGGGTAGGCGGTGGCCGGCCGGGTTCCACCGGCTGCGGGCGGGTACGGGTGGTGGCCCGGCGCGGGTCGGCCGCCGCCGCCGTCATCGCCGCCTGACCAGGCGGTGGGCTCCGCCGGCCGGGAGGACTCCGGGGCACCGCCGAAGCCTGCGCGGCTGTCGGTCGCCGCCGCGGAGGAGCCGGGATATCCGCCGGCCGTCGCCTGCGCGGACGGCCCGGGCCCTGCCGTGGCTCCCGGCCCCGCGCTGCCCTGGCCGGCGCCCGTCGGCGCCATGCCCGCCGCGCCCTGTCCGGCTCCGGCGGCGAAATGCTGGTCCTGGCCGCCCCAACCCGGGCCGCCGCCGGGGCCGCCGAAGCCGCCGCCGGACGACTGCCCGCCGCCCGGCGCCGTCGGTCCGCCGGCGGGCCGGCCGCCGCCGCGGCCGGTGCCGGGCGAACCGCCAGCCGGCGCGACGCTGACCCGCCAGCTGCCACCCAACCGCTCGGTCAGGGCGGCGCAGAACACCTCGCCGTTGTTGCCCTGGCCGAACATCCGGCCCATCGGCACGCTGGCGAAGGCGAGGATCACCTCGTCGCCGCGCACGTCGGCGACGGCGGCGTGGTCCTTGAGGATGGCGTGGGTCTTGCGGCTGCGGCGGGCGGCGAGCGCGAGCACCTCGTCCCACAGCAGCCGTAGACCGGCCGCGTCGATCCGCCCGCCACCTGCCGGCTGGCCGCCGAACGACGGCTCGCCAGCGCCCCGCGGGCCGGTGGAGGCCGGCGCCCAGCCGGGGGGACCGCCGGCCGCGGGTCCAGGCGTTACCGGGCCGGGACCCGCGGCCTGGGCATGCGCGGGGGCGCCCCGACCGGTCGACGGGGTGTGGCCGGGAGCCGGGGCCGGGCTGCCGGGGCCGGCCGGCGTCGCCGCCGGCGCAGGCCGGTGACCTTCCGTGGCCGCAGTCGGGGCGTGGCGGACGGCGGCGGGTTGGTGCCCAGCGGCCGCGTGCGCGGCGACCGCGTGCCCGGCAGCCGGCTCCGGGCCGTCGAGCACGGCGCGGCGTTCCAGCCGCTCCAGCCGGGTCAGCAGGGCCGCCGGGTCGGCGGAGGCGCCGGGCAGCAGGGCCCGGGCGAGGATGAGCTCGAGCATCAGCCGGGGGCTCGTCGTGCCGCGCATCTCGACCAGGCCGTCGTGGAGCAGGTCCGCTGTGCGGGACAGCTCCGCCGGGCCGACGGACGCGGACTGCGCGCGCATCCGGTCGATCTGGTCGGGGGAGAAGGACTCCAGCAGGCCACGGTCGGCGGCGTCCGGGACGGCCGCGAGCACGATGAGGTCGCGGAACCGGTCGAGCAGGTCGGTCGCGAAGCGCCGCGGGTCGTGCCCGGCGGAAACCACCTTGTCGACGACGGTGAACAGCGCCGCGCCGTCGTGCCGGGTGAGGGCGTCGACCGTCTCGTCGAGCAGCACGCCGTCGGTCATGCCGAGCAGCGCCACCGCCCGCTCGTAGCTCAGCCCGTCATCATCGGCGCCGGCGATCAGCTGGTCGAGCACGGACAGCGAGTCCCGCACGGAGCCGGCCCCGGCCCGCACCACCAGCGGCAGCACCGTCGACTCGACATGCACGCCCTCCTGCACGCACACCGACGCCAGGTGGTCCCGCAGCACCGCCGGCGGGACCAGCCGGAAGGAGTAATGGTGGGTGCGGGACCGGATCGTCGCGATGACCTTGTCCGGCTCGGTGGTGGCGAAGACGAACTTCAGGTACGGCGGCGGCTCCTCGACGACCTTCAGCAGCGCGTTGAACGCCGCCGCCGTGACCATGTGCGCCTCGTCGACCACGAACACCTTGAACCGTGCCGAAGCTGGTGCGAAGAAGGCCCGTTCACGCAGGTCACGAGCATCGTCGACGAGCCCGTGGGAGGCCGCGTCGATCTCGGTGACGTCCATCGAGGACCCGGTCCGGATGCCGACGCACTCGTCGCAGACGCCGCACGGCTCCGGCGTCGGCCCATTCACGCAGTTCAGCGAGGCGGCCAGGATGCGCGCCGAGGACGTCTTCCCGCAGCCGCGCGGCCCGCTGAACAGGTAGGCGTGGTGCAGCCGGCCGGTGCTCAGGGCCTTGCGCAGCGCGTCGGTCACGTGCTCCTGCCCGACGACCTGGGCGAACGTCGCGGGACGGTACCGGTTGTACAGCGCTGCGCTCACGTGTCCTGCTCCGCATGCTCGACGAGAAGATCGGCGAAACGAAGGGACCCCCCGCACACCCGCCAGAGCCCGCTTACCCTTGCTGCCTTCCGGCCCTGGGGGAGTTCACGAGGGTAGCGCCGCACGAGGGGTCTGCCCGCAGTCTAGCGGTCCCTGACGGATCACGAACGGCGAGGTCCCCCACCCCACCCGCGGACCACGCACCCAAGTGGATCAGATAGGCTCCACGACGGAGGATTCGCCTAGTGGCCTAGGGCGCACGCTTGGAAAGCGTGTTGGGGGCAACCCCTCAAGAGTTCGAATCTCTTATCCTCCGCAACGATCACCCTGGCCTGCCAGGGCTTCTGCCTCCGCCGGGCGGACCACACGATCCGGTGCGAGATCCTGCGGTCTCAGTTTCGGTCTCATTCGGCCCCGGCGGGGCGCTCTGCCGCGGTTGGTACCTCCCACAGCAGCCGACCGATCTTGTCCGCGGTGTCCCGCAACATCGGGTCGGTCACGTGCTGGTAGCGGCGGCGCATGTCCGAGGACCACCCCATGATCCCCATGACGATCCGGTCCGGCACCCCCAGCAGCAACAGGGCCGTGGCCGCGGTGTGCCGGGCATCGTGCAACCGGGCGTCGCGGACCCCGGCAGCCTGTACGAGCGCCTTCCACTGGTGGTAATCGGTGTTCGGGTTGAGCGGCCGGCCGATCTCGTTGGTGAACACCCACCCCGCCTCCTGCCACAGCGACGCGGCCAGCACCCGTTCCGCGGCCTGGACGTCGCGGTGCCGCCGCAGGATCGCCACCAGCTCGTCGGGCAGGCCGATCGGCCGGCGTCCCGCCCGGGACTTGGTGTCCCGGGTGTCCGGATGCACCGCCACCCGGTCGCGGCAGTAACCGGCCTTGCGACCGCAGGGCACCCGGCAGCCGTGGGCGTACTTCGGCCGCAGTCGGCCCCGGCGGATCCGCAGCACCCCCTGGTCCAGGTCGACGTCGGCCCATTTCAACCCGAGCACTTCGCTTTGACGCAGCCCCAGCGCCAGCGCGAGCGCCCACCGCGCGCTGTTCCGCCGCCGCGCGGCCGCGACCAGAAGGCGCTGCACCTCCTGCACCGTGTAGGGCTCCACCTCCTCTTCCACCAGCTTGGGCGGTTTGGCGATCAGTGTTGGATTCTCCGTGATGTGCTTGCGGCGCACCGCCTCATTCAGCGCCGTTTTGAGCGTCCGGTATGCCTGGTGGGCGGTGGCCGGAGAACTACCCGCCCGCTGCATTTTCTGCATGAGCTTCTCGACGTGCTCCGGTTCCAGCCGGTCCAGCCGGTGTGCGCCCAGGCCCGGAATCAGGTGAACGCGTACCGCGACCCGATAGCCGGCAATGGTGTTCTCACTGACCGACGGCGCGGCGATGTTCTCCGCCCAATGCGTCAGCCACCGCTCCACCGTCCACGGCCGACCGGGCTTGCGGACGGTGCCCGCATCCCGGTCCTGTTCGAGCTTGCGAACCTTGCGGGTGACCTCCGTCTCGGACTTGCCGCGCACATGCCGGCGGTCCGGCTTCCCGTCGTCGCGCGCGCCCACGGTTACCCGACCGTGCCAGGATCCGTCGGCGCCGCGGTAGATGCTGGACGCGCCGTTGGGTGCTCGGGTGCCTTCCTTGCGCTTGCGGGGCATGGTCGGTGACTCCTCTGGGGGGTGTGGCCCCGGGGCGCGGTGGGTGGCGTTGGCGAGACGGTCACCGCGCCCCGGGGGCGGGTCAGGCGCTGAGTCGGGCGGTGTAGGCGGCGAGGTCGGCGGGGCGCAGGCGGCGGAGCTTGCCGATCCGGACGGACGGGATCGCGCCGGTGCGGATGAGGGCGTAGAGGGTGGTGCGGCCGATCGTGAGCTGTTCGGCGGCTTCTTCGACGGTGAGGAGGACCCGGGTCGGGGCGGCGGGCACGGTCTGCTCCTGGGGCAGGGAATCGGCGGTGGAGGGCGGGCCGGTCCGCGGCCGGGGCGGGGCACGGGTGGGGGCCAGGCGGCGGGTCATGCCGGGGCGATCGCGGGTGCCGGTGGGGTATCCGTCCCATCCGTCACACGCTCGTTGTGGCTGGTCAGGCCGGGACGGATCGGTGTGCCGGGACGGATCGATCCGTCCCACGGCGGGTATCCGTCCCGCGCTGAGCTGGGCGGCGACGGTCGGGACGGATGGGACGTGACCCCCGCGGACGGGTCCTCGGGGTCGTCGGGCGGGCAGTAGCGGGCCCACGCATCGGTGAACGCGGCGCGGTCGTAGCCCTTGGCCTGGGCGCCATCCGGGAAGCGGATGTTGGCGGAGCGGATGCCGTAGTCGCGGAGCATGACGGCCAGGCGGCGGCCGGTGAGTCCGGCCGGGCCGTGTTCAGCCCACGGTGCTTCGGGGTCGCCGTTGAGGAGTTGCAGCAGCCGGGCGGTGGGAAGCGCGTTCTCGGCGCCGAACGCGCGGCGGCAGTCGAGCAGAAGCCGGACCCGCTGTGAGGATTCCTCCCCTTCGTCAGCTTCGGCTGTGAGCACGTCGACAGCGCGTCGGGCCCGGTCCGGCCAGGGCCCACCGGCGTGCTCGGCGACGGCGAACAGTGGTTCCCAGGTGTCGGCGGCCCGGTCCTCCACCGGCATGGCGGGTTCGGCGCGTTCCAGGGCGGCGAGGTCGGGACGGAGCCAGCCGGAAAGGTCTTCGGCGATGGTGCGCAGGGTGGGCCGGTCGCGGCGGTGGCGGTAGGGGGAGACGGTTTCTCCGGGCATGCGGCGGCGCATGCGGATGACCACGGCGCGGTCTTCGATGGTGTCGGGCATGGCGCCGATTCCGGCGAGTGCGGCCATGGCGAAGGTGGGGCAGCGTTCGAGTTGACGGCCGACGTTGTCCCACCGAAGCGCAGGCCGGTTCCGCTGGTGACCGGCATTCAGTAGGCCGCGCAGATCCTCGTTGGTGTCCGCGGATTTCCCACCGAAAATGGTGTCGGATTCGTCGACGAGCAGCGTTGGCGGGTCGTCGTCAATCGACCGGTAGATAGCGGCGGTGGAGGCGTTCACGGTGATGAGCGGGTTATGGCAGGTGGCTTCGATGACGTCAAGCAGGCGGGATTTCCCGCACCGCTTCTCCGGCGCGCGGATCACCAGCCGCGGCGCGTGCGCCCACGCGGGTTGGGCGTGGCTGGCGGCGATCCACAGCACCACGGCATCGGTGGCCTGCGGCGAGGGCAGCACGACATACCGCACGAGCGCGGCCCGGAGCGTGTCGAGGATGGCCGCACCATCGGCCGGCGGGCGGGTGGTCATGCGGGAACCTGCCGGGGGCGGGCCGCACCGGCACGCAGGCCGGAACGGATCGTGGCGTCCGCGCTGGCGGCGCTGAACCCATCGGTACCGATGTGGATGTCGGCAGCCTGTTTCAGCATGTCGATGACCTCGATGTCGGTGAGCGCGCCCCCGGCAGAGAGTTGCCCCAGGGCCACCGCGGAGCGGTAGAGGGCGGTGTTCCGGGTGCCGGTGCTCGCGTCGGTGATGTAGCCGAGTTGACGGCGGATCGCGGCGTTCAGGTAGGCCGTCCGGCGCCCGGCCGGCAGGGTCACCCGGACCGGCCGGGGCGCGGGGCGCGGCGGGGTGAGCAAGGGCTGAAACAGGGCGGGGTGCAGCGGGGCGACGGGTAGGTTCCGGACGGTCGTGTATGGCCGTCCGGCCACGGCCGTTCCGGCGGCGACGACCTGTCCGCCCCATCCGCGGGTGTCGATCCACGGGCCGAGACTCCGACCGGTGTTGCCCACCCGGAGGCCGGACGGGGCGGCGTAGTACAGGTGCCACCCCCCGCGGCCCGTGCGGACCATGTACGTGCGGGGGATCTCCACTCCGGCGCGCCGGGCGAGGACGGCCAGGGCGTCGGCGCCGGTGCGGACCTTTTCGGCCTGCCAGGCGGCGGGCAACGGCGGGTCGCCTGGTTTGGGGGTGTCGAGGTCGACCACGACCAGCCCGGACGGGCCGGTCGCGATCCCCACCCCGTGGTGCGGGTGGGCCGACCAGTGCGCTTCGACCTGCTCCAGGTCGCGGGTTGCGCGCTGTTCCCACGTGCGGTGCCCGTCGGAGCAGGGGCCGGTGGCCGGGCAGTGGTCGGCGTTGTGGGCGAGGGGGATCTTCCGGCCGGGGCGGAGCGGGAGGACGTGCCAGCCACGGAACGCGGCGTTGAGCGCGACGGCGAGCATGCCGGACGCGATCGTGGTCATGGAACGGATCTCCTTTCAGGGGATGGGGATCGGACCGGGTCGGTGCGGGGGCAGGCCGACTGGGGTCCGACCGGGCCTGCCCCCGCTCGTCCGCCGTGGGCGGGGCGGGTCAGAACGGCGGTTCCTCGCTGTAGCCCTGCTCCGTCCGCTCACCGGCGCCCCCACCGGTGCGGGCCGGGGTGGCGGTGGACCACGCGTCATCCGCCCGCCGGGCGGTGCCGCGGGCGGCGCGGGTGACGGTGGCGGTGGTGAACAGCAGCGACGGGCCGACCTCGTCGACGTCGAGGCCGAACATCGACCGGTGCTCTCCGGCGTCGGTGGTCCAGTGGTGCTGGCGCAGGCGGCCGGTGACGATGACCCGGATGCCCTTGGCCAGCGAGTCGGCGGCATGCTCGGCGGCGGTCCGCCAGGCGGTGCAGGTCAGGAACATCGGGTCGCCGTCGGCCCACTGGTTGGTGGTCTTGTCGAAGCGGCGCGGGGTGGACGCGACGGTGAACCGGCACATCGCCACCCCGGCCGGGGTGAACTTCAGCTCCGGGTCCGCGGTGAGGTTCCCAACAACGGTCAACGGGGTCTCGTTCGCCATGGGGCGGCCCTTTCTCGGGTCAGGAAGTGGAGAGATCAGCGGCGGGCACGGTGGACGCCGGCGGGGTCAGGGCAGGCGGCCCGGTTCATCGGCGAGCCGACGCGCGCAGGCGTAGGGCGACGGCGGTCAGGACGACGGCCAGGGCGAGGGCGGCGACGGCGGCGAGGGTGTAGAGGGTGGTGGTCGCGGTGCCGCCGACCGGACCGGGGGCGCGGGCGGCGAGAGCGAGCAGCACGAGCGCGGCGGCGGGCAGGCGGACGGCCCGGACCGCGCGGCCGATGGTGTCGAGGGCGGCCCGTGCGGGCCGGATGAGCAGGAGCACGGCGAGGGCGGCGAGGGTGAGCAGGACGGTCATGGCGGGTCCCCCGGGGTGTCAGGGCAGGAGCCGGCGGAGCGTGTTGTAGGCGCGGCGGCCGACGCGCAGGCGCAGGCCGGTGTGGTCGCAGTGCCGGCACGGGCGGGTGCGGCGGGTGAAACGGCTCTCGGTGCGGGCGGTGCCGTGGCAGTGCGGGCAGGGGCCGAACGGCCGGACCCAGCACAGCAAGATGTAACCGAATGTGACGGAGGTGAGGGGTAGAGCGAGGGCGGCTAGCAGTGCGGCGGTGGGGGTCACAGACCGCTCCTTGGGGCGTTTTCGGGCATGGTTGGCCGCGGGCTGCTATCTGCTAGAGCCCTGGCCAGGGTTGGTATGGGGTGCTAGGGGATCTGCTAGCGCTAGCAGGGGTGTCCGCTAGCGCTAGCAGTCCTCCGGCGACTAGTCCGCCCGCCGCTTACGGTCACGCTCAGCCACCACGGCGAGGACCGCCGTGTGGGAGATCCCGCGTCGGGTGACGGCCTTACCGTCGATGCGGCGGCCGACGTCGACGGGGGTGATGCCGTGCGGCTTGAGTGCGGCGGTGAGCTGGACGGACTCCCATCCGCCGTAGACGTCGGGGCGGAGGTCGGCCAGGCGGGCGCACAGGGTCTCGTTCCACGCCTTGCCCTCACCGGCTGGCCAGACCGCGGCGACGTCGACGACCACATCAGCGGACGGGGTGGTGGTGCGGGTCTGCTCCGCCGGGGTCGGCAGGGTGCCGGCGGCGGTGCGCAGTTCGACCGCGCGGGCGATCACGCGGTCAAGCTCCGGGCCGGTGACGGGGTAGGACCGGTCGGCGGACGGCTTGCCGAAGCCGGCGAGGATGCCCCACCCGGCTTCCACGACGGGTTCGAAGGCGGTGGCCCGGTAGCCCTGCTTGTACATCGAGGTGCCCAGGATCATGTCGTTGGCGACCTGGTCGGCGACCGACAGGCAGAACCGGCTGTTGACGTTGCGGGTGATCCCCGGCGGAAGGCTGTCCTTGTCGGGGATCTGGGTGCCGATCAGCAGGGTCACGCCCAGGGCGCGGCCGAGCTTGATGACCTTCTCGGCGTACTCGGCGGCTTCCTTGCCCCAGGGGGAGTGGAACAGCTCCTGGATCTCGTCGATGAACGCCACCAGCGGGTGCAGTCCGGAGTCCTTCAGCGATGCCAGTTCCGGCGTCACCTTGTTCTCCGGGGCCTTGCCCGCGGCGGCGTAGAACGCGATCCGCTCCGACCGGCGGCGGCACTCGTCGTACAGCCACTTCAGCATCGCCGCGCAGGCTTCCAACGTGTCCTCGTCGAACCCGTTGCCGTACTCCGAGAGCACCGGCGCCGTACCGGCGAAGTCACCCACTCCCTTCAGTTCGTAGCCGCGGATCTCTACCCGCGGGTCGAGGGCGGCGGCGAGCACGAGCAGCCGCAGAGCGAACGTCTTCCCACTGCCGGGCTGGCCACCGAACAGCCAGTTCCGGAAGATCAGCGACACGGTCACGACGTTCAGCCGTGGCGTGGTCGCGAACGGGAACGGCTTGAACACATCCACGCTGCCGGACCGGATCAGCGGCCAGGCAGGCTGACGCATCTGGGATGCGGGCTGGTAGCCGACCCACAGCGCCAACCGGCCGGTGTGACCGGGCGCGGGGTCGGGCCAGACCTGGTCCAGCGGCAGCCGCAGACCGGACGCCAACCGGCCACGCCGGGCGATGACCTCACCTGCTTCGACCCCGTAGGGCAGGTCGACGATGGCCAGGTGGCCGGGCCCGTCACGGTGGATCTCCACCGGGAACGAGATGGCGCCGGGGTTCTTCGCCACCGCGGAGTTGATCCCCGCGATACCCAGCGACGTCAGCGCACGGCGCACGAGTTCGGCGGTCAGCTTGCGGTAGGTCTCCCCCGTGGCGACGCGGTCGGTGATCGGCCGGTCCGCCGGACGGCCCAACCGGGCGCAGGCCACGACCACGGCCAGGAAAACCAGCCAGCGCACCGGCGCCGGGGTCGGTCCGAACCACACCATTGCGGCGACGACCAACGCGGCGAGGGTGCCCCCGATCAGGATCGGCCACCGTGTCGAGGTCTGCCGCTGACGCTGGCGGTCCAGCTTCAGCCACGTCTCCGGGTCGTTCCTGCGGGCGGCGTCCTGCCGCAACGCCCAGTTGCCCTCTTCGGCGGTGGCCCACCGAAGCAGCCGGCCGATGGTGCGCAGGAACCCGATGGGCGCCCACACGGCGACCTTCGCCGCGTACTTCGGCGTCCGCACCGCGTGGAAGCGGGCCGCGTAGCCGGCGTTGCCCACAGCGTGCCGGGCGGTCGCGGCGATGTCGGCGCGGGAGTGCGCCCACGCGGGCAGGATCGGTGCCCGCCGCTGCCCACCGACCGGACGGGGCCCGTCGTCGGGCGGGTCGACCGGCGGCCCGACCTGCTCCGGGCGGGCGGTGAGCGACTCGGCATCCTCGTCCGCGTTGTCGCTGTCCTCGGTGGCGTCGTCGGTGTCGGTGGTGGGCTGGTCGGTGTCGGTGCGGCGGTTCCGGGCCTTGTCGAGGTCGACGACCTCCGCCGCGCCGGGCGCGGGGTCGAGGTCGGGGGTCCAGCCGTCCGGGTCCGGCGGCGGGAACGGGTTGTTGGTGGTCATGATGGTCCTGCCTCCTTGCGGGGAGGGCCGGGGCGCGGCGGGTGACTTTGGCGAGACGGTCGCCGCGCCCCGGGCAGAGATGGTGGGGTCAGACGGCGGTGAGTACCGGCGTCGGGGCGGTCGGGGCGTCGGTGGTGCGCGGGCGGAGCAGTCCTTGCGCGGTGAGCAACCGACGGGCGCGGTCGGGGCCGCAACCGAGCGCGGCGGCGGCACGGCGTACCGGGACGGTGCCGTCCGGGTCACGTGGAACATCGGCGAGTGCGGCAATCAGATCGGCGTCGGTACGTCGGGCGGTACGGCGCTTGGACGGCGTACCGGTACGGCGCCGCGGTGAGGTACCGGTACGGGGCGCCGGTACGTCCTTGGTCGGCGGGGTGGGGTCGGTGGTCGGAGTGCTGGCCGGGGGTGGGGAAGCGGCTTCGGTCGCTGGTGTGGGGGCGGGTGCCGGTAGGTCGGCGGGCGGGGTGGTGGTGAGGGTGGCGAACTGGTGGCGGTAGCGGGGCGCGGCTTCGGCGAGCAGGATCAGCACGACCGGCGGGACCGAGTGCGCGACGATCGCCCCGGCATCCAGGCTTGCGGCGGCGTCCCAGACGTTAAGAGTCCAGGTGGCCAGGCCGCAGAACCAGCGCAGGCCGGTGCCCCACCGGGTGGGGTGCAGGCCGTGGCGAGCAAGAACGCTGTCGGCGGTGATCCCCGTGAACAGCGCGAGGTCGACGATCGGCGCCAACAGCCACGCCTGCGGATCGTCGGTGTGATGGCCGACGGCAACGCTGTGCACGTTGGCCAGTGAGTACGCCCCAACCAGCAGAGCGACCAGCCATAGGGCACCGTCGAGGGCGCGGCCGACACGGCGGAGGGGGTCGGGGTTGATGGTGGCCATGGGATGTCACCTCCTGCTCAGGCGGTGCGCCGAACGCGGGATCGGCGGGGGCGGATGGACAGCGGGCGGGCGGTGCGGGCTTGAGTGAGGGCGTTGGCCAGGCGCCGCCAGGCGAGGTCGGAGACCTGCCCGGCGGCATCGGCGGCGAGGATGGTGATCTCGGCGTCGAGGACGGCGAGGTCGGCGGCGATCAGCGGCCACTCCCGTTCGATCGCCGCCAGCTCCCGGGCCGATGGCTCCCGCTCGACCGGGTCGGCCATCACCAGCCCCCGGTGCCGTCGGGGAACACCTGCCGCGCGTGGGCGATGACCTCCGGGTCGTTCAGCCCAGCCCGGAACGAGACCGTGACCCCGTCGCGGACCACGAACCCGCCGACCCACACCCCGCCGTTGATGTGTGGCGACGGGTCAGACACGGTCACCGGAACGTCGAACGAGAACGTGGCACCGGACAACGACGCCAGCGCCTGCCGATCGGTCCCGTGGAACAGGAACCGGATCTCGGGAAGATCCGTCCCGATGGTGTCCGTCGCGCTGACCGACACCCGGATGTCTGGGTCGCTCACGCGCATCTGGTCGACCAGGTCGGCGGCCAGGTGCAACGCGGCAGCGAACGGGCCAGCCGGCGCCGGGGTGGTCAGCCCCGGCGCGGCCATGGCCGCGAGGGCGGTCACTTCCCGCCCCGCTCGATCAGCTCACGGGCGATCCGCTCGACCTCGCGGACCGTCGCGTCGGTCAGGTTGTCCGCCGAGCGCATCGGCGACAGGGCACACTTCATAACGGTCTGACCTCCTAGACAGGTCGGGCCAGGACCCCGGCCGGTGGTGGAGTCACCGCGCCGGGGTCCGCTCGTTCCGGGGCTGTGGAGTCGTCCCAGAAACGGCGAAGGGGGGGCCCGGGGGGGCGCCCCCCCCCCCCCCCCCCCCCGCCGCACCGGCCTCCGCCTCGGCGTCCCTGCCGTCGACCGGCTGCAGCGTCACCGCCTGGCTGCCGACCGGC
>NZ_JALKFX010000021.1:10511-67571 GCF_023243045.1 Frankia sp. AgB32 | reverse complement strand
CCCAACAGACACCGGCACCCGACATGATCAGCCACCGAAGATCATCCTTGCCCGGACCGCTTAACTAAGCGCCATTGCGCTATGGCGGTGACGGCCAGCACCGCGACGGCGACCTTCCAGGTTCTCGACATCAGTCCTCCGGCTTTGGAGACGCCCTCGCAAGGTACCACCGCAATGTGCTTCGGCTGATCAGTTTGCGGAATATGCCCTCGCGTGGAGCGGTTTCCTCGACTCAGCGGAGGGCAGAGTCCCCGGCCTGAAGGTCCGCCATAGAGGCCGTGTGTCGAGGCGACACGTCAGGCCGACAGAACGTCTCGTGCAATGCTCGGGCGGCCGCGGCGGCGTCCGTCGACGGCCCGATGCGATGCTCGAGTATACCGTCTGGGAACAGTGTGGTCACTAGCCGCATGCCGCCGAGGTGCCGCAGGCCTCTCGGCTGTAGATCCCGGACAGCGTCAGCTAGTACAAGATGTGCCACGTCTCCGTCGCGGTTGTCGGCGGTCCAAATTTTTCCGTTACCACCGAAGGTGCCTGAGGTGTGGACGACGACCGCGTCGGAGCCCGACCCGGTCAGCTCCGCGTGCACGGCGTGGACCAGCCTCGCCTCGCCGGCCCACACCGCGCCGCTGCCGTGCACGAGAACGGCGGGATCGCTTGTCGGTGCCGCCGCGACGACCGAGCACACCTTCCCGGCGGGCAGCAGCGAGCGGCAGTGGATCTCCACGCCGTGCCGGCGGGCCCAGTCGACCGCGGAGTGGTGCAGCACCTTCGCGCCGTGCCGGGACATCGTCATCATCGTGTCGTACCCGACGGTCGCCAGCGTACGGGCGCCCGGTACGAGCCGCGGGTCGGCGGTGCAGATGCCGGGGGAGTCGGAGAAGATCTCGCAGGCCGGGGCGCGGAGGGCGATGGCGGCGGCGATCGCGGACAGGTCCGAGCTGTTGCGGCCCAGCATCACCGGCCGCCCGTCGAGCCCGATGCCCTGCCCGCCCGGCAGCACGAGCGCCGTGCCCGTCGGGGCGCCGGCGAGGTGGCGGCGCAGCGGCCGCGGATCGATGGCGCGCAGCTCGGCGTGGTGGGGCTCGCCGATGCCCGCGCAGCCGGTGTCGGCGGCGTCGAGGGGCACCGCGTCGAGCCCGGCCTCGCGCAGCGCCGCGGTCATCAGCGCCACGTTGACGGTCTCGCCGGTCATCAGCGCGGCGGCGAGCAGCTCCCGGTCCGGGTCGGGGCTCACCGCCCGCATCGCCGCGGACAGCCGGTCCGTCTCCCCGGCGACCGCGCTGACGACCACGACGGCGTGGCGCGGCCCCGGCGCGTTGCCGCCCAGCCGTCCGGCCACGTGCGCGGCGATCCGCCGGTGCGCGCCCGGCGCCGCGAACGACGCCCCGCCGAACTTCAGCACGACGACGTCCGCCGCCGCACCCGCCCCGGCGGTGCCGTTCGAGCCGCTCACAGCCACGCCCTCTCGCCGGCCAGCCGGACGATCTCCAGGGCGTTGAGCGCGGCGCCGACGGTCAGGTTGTCGGCGACGACCCACAGCCACAGCGCGCGGGGGTCGTCCGGGTCGCTGCGCACCCGGCCGACGTGGACGAGGCGGCGCTCGGTCGGTGACGCGCAGACGAACCGCGGCATCGGGTAGCCCTCGTCGTCGCCGTAGGCGCGCAGGTTCGGCGCGGCGCGCAGCGCGGCGAGCGCGTCGGCCGCCGACACCGCGTCGGCGAACTCGACGTGCACGGCCTCGGAGTGGCCGTTCACGACGGCGACCCGCACCGCGGTCGCCGCGACCCGCAGGCTCGGCATCTCCATGATCTTGCGTGGTTCGCGGCGCAGCTTGCGTTCCTCGTGCGAGTGGCCCTCGTCGTCACGCAGGCCGATCTCGGGCACCAGGTTGAACGCGAGGGGCTGACCGAACTTCCCCGGGGTGCCCTGCGCCGGGTCGGCGCCGTCGAGCAGCGACCGGGTCGTGTCGGCGAGCTCGCCGAGGCCGCGCAGCCCGCCGCCGGAGGCGGACTGGTAGCTGGCGACGATGACCCGCTCGAGCTCGCCGATCTCCCGCAGCGGGTGCAGCGCCCGGACGAGCTGGATCGTCGAGCAGTTCGGGTTGGCCACGATGCCGCGCGCCGGGCGGGTGCGCAGGGTGTGCGGGTTGACCTCCGGGACGACGAGCGGGACGTCGTCCTCCATCCGGAACGCCGAGCTGTTGTCGACGACGAGGGCGCCCGCCGCGGCGAACCGGGGAGCCCACTCGATGCTGATCGGCGCGCCGGCGCTGAACACCGCGACGTCCACCGTGCTCGGGTCGAACTGCTCCAGCGCGACGACCGGCTCGACCTTCAGCGTGAGCCCGAGCTCCTCGCCCAGGTCGCGGGCCGCCGAGCCCGCCGAAGCGACCGGCACGACCCGCCCGACGTCCGGCAGGAACCCGGACTCCAGCAGCCCCAGCGCCTCTCGGCCGACGACACCCGTCGCGCCGACGACGGCGATATCCACTCCTTCATCCCCCCTGTACTGGTGTGGCCCCGGTGACGGCGGGGCCTGGCTTCGGTGGCGCGGCGCGCCACTACTCGGTGGTGACGGCCTTCTCGTCCGCGAAACGCGCGTCGAGGTCGACCCAGCCGCCGTCGGCGAACAGCACCTCGCCGTTGACGTAGGTGGCGGCGTCGGAGGCCAGGAACAGCGCCGGGCCGGCGATCTCGGACGGCTTCGCCCAGCGGCCGAGTGCGACCTTCTCGGAATAGGCGTCCGCCCAGCGGGCGGAGGAGCGGATCGGCACGGTCAGCGCCGTCTCGACGGGACCGGGGGCGATCGCGTTGACCCGCACCCCGGACGGCCCGAGCTCCGCGGCGAGCACCCGGACCATCTGCGCCAGCGCGGCCTTCGTGCCCGCGTAGATCACCTGGCCGGGCTCGACCGCCCGGCTGCTGATCGACGAGATGACGATGATGCTGCCGCCACCCCGCACCGCCATGATCCGCCCGGCGCCGCGCAGGACGTTGAAGCTGCCCCGCAGGTTGACGTCCGTGACGGCGGTGTACTCCTCGTCGGTGTAGTCGACGAGCGGCTTGCGGATGTTGATGCCGGGGGTGCCGACGGCGATGTCGAGGCTGCCGCGGTCGGTGACGACCCGGGCGAACAGGTCGTCGACCTCGGCGGAGGACCGCACGTCGACGGTCGAGGCCTTCGCCGTGCCGCCGGCGGCGAGAATCTCCGCGACGGTCTGCTCGAGGCCGACGGTGTCGACGTCGGCGCACTCGACGACAGCGCCCTGCTCGGCCAGGCCGATCGCGATCGCCTGGCCGATCCCCGACGCCGCGCCGACGACGGCCGCTACCTTGCCGGTCAGATCCAGACTGGTTGCCACTGTGTGCTCCTTACGTCGAGGACCGCGCTGAGCGGCGTTCGAAGTTCGCGACGATCGCGTCGGCGGTGGCCGGGTCGTGGACGTGCACCGCGCAGAGGATGCGATCGCCGGGGCTCGTGTACCGGGCGAAGTGCGCGTTGACCGCCGCGTCCGCGCCGAGCGGACGCTCGCGGTACAGGTCGCGAGGGACGCCGATGCCGGCCAGCAGCCCGCTGGCCGGGTCGAAGGCGGCACCGGGGGCGAGCGTCGCCGCGATCTCGCCGGCCAGCGCCCGGACGCCGCGATCGTGGTCGACCGGGTCGCCGGCGCTCGGCCGGCCACCGGGTGCGGATCCGCCGCCAGGCACGGATCCGTCCCGCCCGCAGGGGCGCGCGGTGGCCGCGGCGGGGCGCGCCACCCGCGGGTACATCACCGCGCCGGGCAGTTCGCCGTAGGCCCGCATCGCGCAGTAGGCGACCGGGTTGTAGGTGCGCAGCGCGGAGAGCACCGGAAACCCCCCGGTGGCGATGACCTCCTCGAGCAACGCGAGCCAGCTCGTGCTGAACACCTGCCCGCCGCGCAGCGTCGCCGCGACGAACTGGACGCCGATGTGCAGGAACCGGCGGCCGCCGGTGGTGCGCTCCCAGCTCGCCCCCAGTGCGGACACCGGTTGCCCGCTGTCCCGCTCGACGCCGACGACCAGGTGTTCCGCCTCGCGCAGCAGCCCGGGGCGCAGGGCGAAAAGCTGCGCCATCCGCAGGTCGGGCAACGCCGCGATCAGGCCTTCCCGCAGCCATCGTTCCTCCGACGGGCCCAGCGGGCAGCCGTCGCGGGTGAACCGGACGACGCTGCGCCGGACAGCCGGGCCCGCTGCTGTGTCCGCTGGTGCTGCTGTGTCCGCCGGTGATGCTGTGTCCGCCGGTGATGCTGTCGGTGGTGCGGGTGCCATAAACGGTTCCCCCCGTGCGTACGGGCGTGGGTCAGGCGAACCGTCCGGCCAGGCTGCCGGCCGCCTCGAAGGCGCTGGTCGCCGGGGCCACGACCGCCTGGTAGAGCTCGAGGAAGTAGGCGACCCACAGGTTCGCCACGATCTTGATGTGGGCCAGCACCTTCGCCTCGTCCTCGGGGGAGGCGACCAGGGAGGTGAGCACGCCCCAGACGAAGTCGGCGTGCTCGTCCTCGATGTCGGTGCCGACGTGGCGGCGGGCGCCGGCGAGCTTCTCCCGGCCGAGCTTGTCCTCGAGGTTCTTCACCCAGGACGGCTGGGTCTCCGTCGTCGTGTACTCGACGAAGTAGACGCTGCACAGCAGGGCCAGCGGCGTGCCCTCGAACTCCATGCCGTACTGGAGGTAGCCGGTGAGCAGCTTGGTGGCCTGGAACGGCTCGGTGGAGTAGATCTCGTCCTTGGTCACGCCGACGCGGCCCAGGTCGCCGGCGAACCACTCGTCGTGGAGCATCTCGTCCTCGACGTAGTGCGCCCACGCGGCCCCGCGGACCGGGTCACGCTTGGTGAAGTAGCCGATGGCGAGCGCGTCGATCGTGCGCTTGCGGCGCAGCCGCAGGATGGTCTCGATGTTGTGGCGCTTGTAGTACGCCATGTTGATTTCCTCGCCGCGCGCCTGGTGATCCGCGTACGGAATCTCGGCGTAGAACCTGGCGATCAGCGTGTCGAGCGTCTCGTCGACCTGCCTGCGCAGGTCCGAGAGTTCGGCGGTGGGGGGGGGGGGGGGGCCCCCCGCGGGGCCCCCCCCCCCCCCCCCCGCGCGCGCGCGCGCCCCCCCCCCCCCCCCCCCCCCCCGGCCCCCCCCCCCCCCCCCCCCCGCCGCGGCGAGTGCGCGTGGGCGCTCCAGCGTGAAATACCGGTCACGCCGACCGTGCACGATCAGCAGCGGAGTCGGTGCGATCGCACCGACCATCTCCAGGGGTGATCGTGGGACAGGCGCGAAGGCGCGGGGATCGATACGCACGCGTAACGCCGCACGCGCCACCATTCGGCCGGTGCGATGTTCCGCAAACCAGTGAATCCGCCGCATGGGCGCGGTGTCGCGAACAAACCAGCGGCTTGTGGAGCTCACGCTGACGACCCCGTCCGGCGCGCGCCGGAGCCGCCGCCCGTGACAGAGCGTGCCGGTGTTGGCGAGGCCCGCCTGGCGGATCACCGCCGCCGCGCCCATGGACCAGCCGATCGTGACAACGTGCAGGTAGCCAAGTCCGCGAGCCGCGGCCACGGCGGCGTCCACGTCGAAGACCTCACGATCGCCGAAGGTGCACCACCCCGTTGATCGCCCGTGGCCCCGCAGGTCCATCACCAGGACTCCGCCATATTCCCGCAATCCAGACGAAATCCGCCGTAACGCGGGACTGTTCATGGAGCCGGAGACGCCGTGGACGAGCACACTCGCGAGCCGATGTGACTCTCCGCGCATAGAGCCGAGCCTTCTGGCGTGGCTCGTGGCCAGGATCTCAGAATCGGCGGTCGGCAGCATCCCGTAGACGGTAGGAGCCGAGTAGTGCACTCCGCTATCCTCCCCACATACCGACCTTCGTTTCATGCCCATGACGGTCGTGAGACACCCAGTGCCGGACATCGAGATACTCACCGGGTCGACGCTGCCCCACCACACCACCCTGGAGGAGTCGTCTTGAGCGTCGTCCTTTTGCTCACCAACGCCCCCGGTCCCTCCGCTGAATCGTTTCCGTCCCTTGGCCTTCTCACGCACACGGTACGGGTGGCACCGCTCGAGGCGAGTGCGCTGCTGGACGCTCCGCCTGTGGACGTGATCGTGGTGGACGGGCGGCGGGAACTCGTCATCGCCCGCGGCCTGTGCCGGCTGCTGCGCACCACCGGTCTCACCACGCCGCTGCTGGCGCTGGTCACCGAGGGTGGCCTGGCCGCGGTCTCCGCCGACTGGGGAGTCGACGACGTCGTCCTCGACTCCGCGGGTCCCGCCGAGGTCGAGGCCCGGTTGCGACTGGCCATCGGTCGGGTCGCTGCCGCCGGCGGCACCGCCGAGGCCGGTGTCATCCGGTCCGGCGATCTCTCCGTCGACGAGACGACCTACTCGGCGAAGCTGCGCGGCCGGCCGCTCGAGCTCACCTTCAAGGAGTTCGAGCTGCTGAAGTACCTGGCGCAGCACCCGGGACGGGTCTTCACCCGGGCCCAGCTGCTCCAGGAGGTATGGGGCTACGACTACTACGGCGGTACCCGCACGGTGGACGTCCATGTCCGGCGGCTGCGCGCGAAGCTCGGCCCCGAGCACGAAGCGATGATCGGCACGGTCCGGCACGTCGGCTACAAGTTCGTGGCGCCGTCGATCACACCGCTGGCGGACGGCGCGCCCGGGTCGGCCGGCCGCGTCGACGCCCGCACGCCCGAGCGGGTCTAGCCGCACCGCCCTGCCCCGATCCGGCCCCAACCACACCGGACCAGGGCAGGGCGGCCATTCACCCGGCCGCCCGATCCCCCCCGGCGCCCGCCCGGGGGATCGGGCGCGCGAACGCGGGACAGCCCCCCGGTGCGGCCCATACGGTCGTGTGGTGACTTCCCTGACCTGGCGGCCGACGCTCAGCGGCGCGGACGTCGACGACATCGAGAACCTGCTCGCCGCCGCGGAACACGCCGACGGCACCGGCCCGGTCTCCGAGGACGTTCGGCTGACGCTGCGGCCCGGCCTGCGGCTGGGCACCGGCCGTCACCTGCTCGCGGTCGGGACCGCTGACGCGCCGGCCGCAGGCCCACGCGGGCTCGTCGGCTACGCGCACCTGGGCGGCGTCCCGGGCGAGGGCCAGGCCGAGCTCGTGGTGCATCCCGACCACCGGCGCCGCGGTGTCGGCACCGCTCTGGCCACCGCGCTGACCGAGGCGGCCGGGTCGGCGCCCATGCGCCTCGACGTCTGGGCCCACGGCGACCTGCCGGCCGCCGCGTCCCTCGCCGATCGGCTCGGCTTCGCCCGGACCAGGGTGCTGTTCCAACTGCGCCGCCCGCTGGCTGCCGGGCCGGCGCTCCCGCCGGCCGAGCCACCCGCCGGGATCACCCTGCGGACCTACCAGCCCGGCCGGGACGACGAGGCATGGCTCGCCGTGAACGCCGCCGCCTTCGCCGACCATCCCGAGCAGGGCCGGTGGACACTCGACGACCTCACCCGGCGGCAGGCCGAGCCCTGGTTCGACCCGAAGGGCTTCTTCGTCGCTGAGCGTGACGGGCACCTGGTCGGCTTCCACTGGACCAAGATCCACGAGGTCGATCCGATGCCGCCGGCCGGCCGGCCCGCGGGGCCGATCGGTGAGGTCTACGTGGTGGGTGTGCGGCCCGGGGCCGGCGGTGCCGGGCTCGGCCGGGCGCTCACCCTGGCCGGGCTCGGGCACCTGCGGGACCAGGGGCTCGACTCGGTGCTGCTGTACGTGGACGAGGACAACGATCGCGCCGTGCGGATGTACTGCGCCCTCGGGTTCAGCACCTACACCCGGGATGTGTCCTACCACTGGACCGGCTCGGCCGAGCAGTCCCGCTCCGACCCGACTCCGTGAACGCGGCCGCGGTCAGCTGCCGCGGCGACTCGCCAGGCTGGATGCCGCCGTCTCGGTGTGATCCACGTGGATGACGGTGCTGAGATTGGTGACGGTCAGCAGCCGCCGCGCGTCCTCGTTGGGATTGCGCAGTGCCAGCCGGCCGCCCGCGGAACGCTGTCGCTGATGGGCGAAAAGAATGACCGCGAGCCCCTGTGAATCGAGGAAGCTCACTTCCGTCAGGTCGACGATGATGTCCCGTACCCCGGCGATACGGGCGTCGAGCAGCGCCTCCCGCAAGGGGTCCAGGGACGAGTAGTCGATCTCTCCGACTGGGTGAACGATGATGGCGTCGCGGCCGGTCACCTCAACCCGAACACTTGGCTCCATGGCTCCGTTGACGACCGGACGGCCTGGGCGCCGCAGGGGGCCGGCCGGGCTGCCTCCCACCACGCGTCGCACCCCTGGCAAGCACGACGATGCGGACGTACCCCGGCCACCTGACTTCCACACCCGCCGGCCGCCCCGCCGAAGGCGGTTCTCCTCACATCAGGTCGACGTCGCCCCGCTCGCGGTGGTCCGGGCGACGCACCGTCGCCACCCGGCGCCGCCCCGACAGGTCCCTCCCGTCTTCTCCCCGCCGGACGGGATGGGATGACACGTCCTCGGGTGAGAGCGTCGAACCATGGACATCAACCCGCCCTGGCCCCGCGGAGGCAGCACTCCCCCGGAGGTGGTCACCTTCCTCAGCCGCACGGACGGCGCGGCCGTCTCGATCGCGCCGCACCCGGGCGCCGAACCCGGCACCCCGCTGGTGCTGCTGGACGCCCGGATGCCCGGCGCGCCGCCAGCCGCCCTGCGGTTGGTGCCCCAGGAGGCACTGCGCCTGGCGGAGCTGCTGGTCGAGGCGGCCGAGTCCGGCGCACCGGCCCAGGCTCCCGACCTGGCGGTTTCGCCGGGTGGGCGGCGGATCTCCGGCGCCGGCCTCGACGGATCCGCCCTGGCACACCGCCGGTGGGTCGTGGCCGTGCCCGAGGGCGCGGCGCCGGCCGAGCTGGGCCGCGCGCTGACCCTGCTGCCCCAGGAGGCCCGACTCGTCGACTTCTCCTCGGACACCGACGTCGTGCTCGTGTTCGCCACGGCTGATCCGCGCTGGCCCGCCAGGCCGGACCCGGCCGGCTGAACGAGGCGTTCCGATGGCGCCTATCCGCGCACCGCCTCGATCACCGACAGCACCGCGAGCACCGCGAACGCCGCGGCGGCAACGCGGGTGATCACGGAGATCGGCAGCACCCTGAGCAGGCCACGCCCGCCGGCGATGGCGAGCGCGGCCACCGTCCACAGTGCCAGCACCGCGCCGAGCCACACCATGACCGGGGAGTCGTAGCGGGCGGCGAGGTTCGCCGTCGAGATCTGCGTGAGGTCCCCGAGCTCGGCGAGGAACACCACACCGAAGGAGGTTGTCGCCACTCGCCAGAACGCCACTGGCGCTGCGGCACCTCCCGATGCGCCAAGATGGTTCGCGTCGCCTGCCTCCCGGGGGGCGGGCGACGCCGGCCCCCCGCCGTCGCCCCCCCCCCCCCGGCCCCCCCCCGCGGGCCCCGCCCCCCCCCCCCCGCGCCGCGCCGCCCCGCCGCCCCCCCGGCGGGGGGGCCCCCCCCGCCCCCCCCCGGGGGGGGGGGCGCCCCCCGCCCCCCCCCCGGCCCCCCGCCGTCGCCCGCCGCAGCGCTGACCGCAGCGGCGGCCTCGTCCTGCCCGTCGCCGTCCGGCTCGCTCTCCCGGCCCTCCCGCAGTACGAGGACGGCGCCGATGACGAACAGCAGCGCGGTGATCGAGTCCACGATCCGGCTCGGGAGGAGGGAGAACACGCTGCCCGCCGCCACCGCCAGGGTGACGTGCACGGCGAACGCGGCGGCCACGCCCACCCAGACATACAGCGGGCGGAACCGACTGCCGAGCACGAGGCTCGCGACCATCGTCTTGTCGGGCAGCTCAGCCAGGAAGATCACGCCAAAGGTGACCAGTGCCGCAGTGATACTCACGCCGGGACCTCTCCGTAGGGCCGGGCCGTGAGCGGGAGTCCGCCTTCGACCCGGCTGCCTGCCGTGTCGAAGGTCTCGCCCACCCGGCCACGAGGGCCGGGCCCGGCCGCCGGGAACCCGCGTCGGCGACCATCTGCTGGTCGGACGGCGGGCGCCAGTATGTCGACGATCCGGGCCGCGCGCAGTCCGTGGCCGACCGCTCCACCGACACAGTCGGTGACAGCGGCCGTGCGCCGCGGATCCGGTCGCTCGGCGGGGCTACTCCCCTTCAGGCGTGGACACTACCCGGCCGGCGGATGACGCGCATCACCCACCACCACCGTCACCTGGGCATTTGGAAAGCACACGAGGAGACACATCGTTGCGGGGGCCACCCGCCTGGACTTCACGGATCGCGTCACTAAATTTACGTGAAGTGATGGTCGACCAGGCACCTCCCGAGTTCGGCGCCGCCACGGACCCGGTCCCGGCGCCGTCGGCGCTCGCCCGTACCGCGACCGGACTACGGCCGGTGATCAACGCCACGGGAGTCCTCCTGCCCGGCTCCCTTGGTCGGGCGCAGCTGTCAGCGGCCGCCCGCGCCGCGGTGGACCTGGCGGCCGGCACCACCGATCTGGAACTCGACCTCGACACCGGCCGTCGGGACCGGCGGGGCCGGACCGCGCGCGCCGCGTTGGCCGCGGCGGTGCCGGCGGCGGCCGACGTCCATGTCGTCAACACCAACGCCGCCGGACTCACCCTGGCGGTGGCCGCGCTGGCCGGACGGCGCGAGATCGTCGTCAGCCGAGGTGAGCTGGCCGAGACCTCGGACGGTCTCCGGCTGCCGGACCTGCTCGTCGCCGCGGGGGCCCGGCTGCGCGAGGTGGGCACCACCAACCGCACCACCCTCGGCGACTACGCGGACGCGATCGGCCCGCGCACCGGTTTCGTGCTGCGGGTACACCCCACGGGCTACCGGGTGGTCGGGTTCGCCGACCGCCCCGCCGTGGGCAGCCTCGCCGCACTCTGCGCCGATTTCACCGTGCCCCTCGTCGCGGACTGCGGATCCGGTCTGCTCTGGCCGGAACCGCTGCTGGCCAGCGAGCCGGATGCCACGAGCTGGCTGGATAGCGGCGTGAGCCTGGTGCTGGCAAGCGGCGACAAGCTGCTCGGTGGTCCCGAATGCGGCCTCCTGCTCGGCCGCGCGGACCTGATCGAACGGATCCGCCGGCATCCGATGTCCCGGGCGATGCAGGCCGGGAAGCTCACCCTCGCCGCGTTGGAGGCGACCCTGCGGCAGGGTGATTCGCCGGTGCGGCAGGCACTGCGCGTTCACCCGGACAGGCTGACCGCGCGTGCCGAGACCCTCGCGGCCTGGTTGCGTCGCGCCGGAATCGCCGCGTCCGCGGTGTCCAGCCGGTCCGTCGTCGACGACGGTGCCGCCGGCCCGCCGCCGGTACGCGGCGAGCGTGGATGCCGGTGCGGGTACCCGGCGGTGGGGGTCGAGCTACCGAGCGCGGCCGTCGCGCTCGACGCGGTGGTCGCGGTGGCGCTGCGCCGGGGCGAACCTCCGGTGCTCGGACGCGTGGAGCAGGGCTGCTGCCTGCTTGACCTGCGAACCGTGCCGCCCGGTCTCGATCCCGTCCTGGCCGCCGCCGTGCTCGCGGCCGCCACCGCGGCCGGCGCCACCGCCGCAGCCGACCCCCCGACCGCTCCCACCGCCGTCACGGTCGTTCCCCGTTCCGGTCCCTCCCCGGACCCGTCGTTGCCGGCTGTGTCTCCTCCGGCCACCCGAGCCGGCACCGCCCCTTCGAACCCCGGCGTCGTCTCCCCTGCTGGCGCCGTCTCCCCTGCTGGCGACGCCGTCCCGGCCAGCACTGCCGTCCCGGCCAGCACTGCCGTCCCGGCCAGCACCGCCTTTCCGGCCAGCACCGCCTTTCCGGCCAGCACCGCCTTTCCGGCCAGCACCGCCGCGCCGGCAGCGAACGGCGCACAGGCGGGCAGTGCATCTCTGGCGGGCAGGCCCGGCACGTCGATCCACGACGAGGCGACGATGGAGCCGGCAGCGCCCCGGTTGGCGCCGGAGCAGTCCGGATGCGCCACCACCAGGGTGGACATCCCCTGGAGTGAACGTTCCGGGGCAGGCCACCCGCATCCGGCCGACGGCCGACCCCCGGGCACCGCGCGGGACGCCAGCACCGCAGACACCAGCGCTCTGGAGACGATCCGATCGTTGACGATTCCGCGTGGCTCGATTCCGGGGCGGGCATCGTGAACCAGCCCAGGCTGTGGCGGCACCGCGCGATCCTCGACGCCGTACGGCTGCTCGGGGCAGCCGCCGCAGGTTCGGTGCTGCTCTGCTACGGGCTGGTCCATCTGCTGGTCTGGCCCGGTGCCCCAACAGGAACACCAGGCGAGCGCTACCGGTGGAACGGCTCGACCGATGTCCTCGGTTGGCTGCCCGACTCGGCGGTGTGGGCGGTCGGCGGCATCCTGCTGGCCGCCTCGGTGTTCGGATATGCCTGCGGTGCGGCCGGAGTGATCGGAATGCCGATCCTGCGCCGGTTGCGCCTCGTGGCCATCGGCGTCGGCTCCAGCGCCTCCCTGTGCCTGTACGCGGTGACCTGGCCGGGGCTGCAACCGACGCCCACCGACTTCAGCACCGGGCCGGTGATCAGTGCTCTGCTGCTCGCCAGCGTGCTGGCGACCGCCTGGGCCCGCCGGCATCCGCCGCCGACGGGCCGTCCCGGCCGGGACGGTCATGACTGGGACCGTCAGGACCGGGATGCGGTGGAGCGCGCCGACCAGGACCGGTCCGGCAGGCGCTCGGTCGCCACCGTCAGGACAGTGCGGCCAGCTCGCGGGCGAGATTGAGGCGGGCCGGCCGCTCCCAGTCGTGGCGTGCCAGGACGGTGGCGTAGAGGGGGCCGTCGAGCAACCCTCGCAGGAGCTGGGTGCGCCCCCGGCGCCACTGCTCGTCGTCCAGCCAGCCGTACTCCCGGCGCACCCGACGGACATACCGGTCGTAGGCAGCCGGGTGGCGGCCCAGAATCCGCAGGTCCGCATCGTTGACCAGGGCCTCGTCCCGTTCGTCCGACCGGTGCGTCGCGGTGGCGAGGACCAGCCGGGCGACGGCCGCGCCAACGGCCGCCGGGCAGCCCAACCGAGCGAGGACCGCGGCCGCCAGGTCCGCCGAGCGCTGCTCGTTGTCGGCCATCCGCGGGTCAAGGACGGCGTCGTGGAAGTACACGGCGAGCACGCAGGCAGCGGTGATCCCCTGTTCGTCGCCGTCGACCGAGCGACGTTCGGCGGCGATCAGCACGCGCAGGGCAGCCGTCGTCTCGGCGATGTGCCGCAGCGTGTGGTAATGCCGGCCGGGCTCCTGGTAGCGCCGAGCGAGATCGACGAAGGCGGCAACCCGTTCGCCGGCGTCGGCCCGGACACCCGCGGTGACCAGGGCGTCGTCGAAGACCCGCGCGAACGGCGAGCGTGGCGCGCCCGTCGTGGCCGCATCGGCGCTCACGTCCTCGTTCCCACCCGCACGCTCTTCCCCCTCTCGCCGGGGTTGGCCCGGGGTTGGCCCCGGGACCCGGTCGCGGCCGGCGCTGAGCCCGGGACATGCGTCCGCAGGTACCCAGAATCCGGCTGAACGCTTCATCTGATACCAGATCGGCGTCTGGCCACCGGCAACCAGTCCCCCCTGGCCCGCGGACCGGCGTTGCCCGACGGCGCGAGGCCGCCGGCGGACGCCATACCCGATCAGTCCACCCCGACATTTGCCATTGTCGAACACGTGTGCGAATCTCGGGCCGTGAGAGTTGAGCTGGTGATCGATGGACAGCCGTACGAACTGCCGGCGGACGCCGATCCGGCGGAGCTACGGCGGCGGGTCGGCCAGGCGGTTTTCCGCTGCGAGGTCGAGCAGCTCCACCTGGCCGACGGGCGGACCATGTTGATCAACTGGCGGTCGGTCCGGTCCGTCGAGATCCGCACACAGGGCGACGCGGACCACCCCGCCGACACCTAGACCGACGGCGCACGGCAGATCCGGATCAGCCCGACCAAGTCGGTAGAAACTAGTTTAATTAGTATTATCAGCACAATATGAGCTAATAGAACAAACCGACTATTCTTCTGATTTACCTACAAACATGACAATTTGTGACACTTGTTTACCCCACCGTCGTTGTCGCCGCGTTTATCGCCACCTGTCACTCGCAAGGGTGCTTAAGTGTGAATTGTGCGCCGGTTGCGATAATTACGATCTTTTGTGATTTGAGGGGATGCAGCCGGCCCTCTCCGCGGGACGCGTCTGGGGGTCTTCTCATGAGTGGGTACGACTATTCGGTTGCCATCCTTGGCAGTGGCATCGCCGGTTCTACACTCGCCAACATCCTTGCCCGGCATGGCCACAGCGTGGTACTTGTCGACAGCGGTACTCATCCACGGTTCGCGCTCGGCGAATCGACGATCGGCGAGACAACCTACCTGTTGAAGCTCCTGGCCGAGCGCTTCGACGTTCCTGAACTCGGCCACGTCAGCAGCTTCGCGGGGGTGCGCTCGCATGTGACGTCCGCGTGCGGCGTCAAACGAAACTTCGGGTTCGTGTACCAGCGGGACGGCCTGGTCCAGGACCCCGAAGAAGTCACCCAGTGCAGCGTCTCGGAGTTTCCGAACGGCCCTGAGATGCACATGCACCGCCAGGACATCGACTCCTACCTGTTCTACACGGCGGTCCGCTACGGAGCGGAACCACGCCAGCGAACGAAGGTCGAACGGGTGGACTTCACCGCCGACGCGGCGACGCTGACCACCAGCACCGGCGAGACCATCCGGGTGCGGTACGTCGTCGATGCGTCCGGGCGCAATTCGGTCCTCGCGAGCGCCTTCGGCCTGCGGGAGGAACCCTGCCGGTTCCGGACGAGCTCGCGGACCCTGTTCACCCACATGGTCGGCGTCCTCCCGTTCGACGACGTCACGACCCCGAGCGGCCAGCCAACCCGCTGGCACCAGGGCACCCTGCACCACATTTTCGACGGCGGCTGGCTCTGGGTGATCCCTTTCGACAACCACCGGCACGCCACCAACCCACTGTGCAGCGTCGGTCTCAACCTCGACACCAAGCGCTTTCCCCGCCAGCCGGGCCGCTCCGCCGAGCAGGAATGGGCCGATTTCCTGGACCGGTTCCCCAGCGTGGCCCGGCAGTTCGCCGAGGCACGCCCCGCCTGGGACTGGGTGGCGACCGGGCGCACCCAGTACTCCAGCACCCACACCGTGGGTGATCGCTGGGCGATGATGAGCCACGCCGCCGGCGCGATCGACGCCCTGTTCTCCCGCGGCATGGCCAACACCATGCAGGTGATCTACGCCTTCGTGCCGACCCTGATGACAGCGCTCGCCGACGACGACTTCTCCGCGGAGCGCTTCCGCCACATCGACACGCTCAACCAGACCGTCCTGGCCGTCAACGACAAGCTCGTCCACGGCTCGTACGTCTCGTTCCGGGACTTCGACCTGTGGCGGGCGTGGTCGAAGGTGTGGTTCATGAGCTGGAACCTCGGCATCGCCCGCATCGTCGGCACGCATTTCAGCTATCTGGAAACGGGCGATCACAAGCTGTTCGACCAGCTCCTCGATTCGCCCTTCCCCGGCACCTTCTGCCCGGATCTGCCCGAGTTCCAGCCGCTGTTCGAGTCGCTGAGCGCGGTCATGGTCGACGTCGAGGAGGGGCGGCTGAGCCCGGCCGCCGCCGTCGACCGACTCGCCCACCTCCTCGGTGGCGCGCCGTTCCTGCCGGCGCCACTGCAGCTCGGTGATGTGTTGCGGCGCTGGCACGACGGTTCCTTCGAGGCGCAGCGCCGGATGTACGAGTGGGGCCGCACCAGCGCGCCGCCATCGATGCGGCGCTGGTACGCCTACGACCTCGACAACCTGCTGGCCCGCACGGGAGGGGCACCCGAGCCGGTCAGCCTCTGAACAGCTCGGAACCCGTAGCGGCCGATTTCGGGCACCGATACTGGGCCGTCAGGCAGTTCTGGGCCCGTCAGGCAGTTCTGGGCCCGTCAGGCAGTTCTCGCCCGGCCCGACGGCCGCAGCGGCCGGAGAAGGGAACGCTCGGGCCCTCCACCACCCACGACCTCCGCTCGCACCGGGCGGCGGCCTGACATGGCCGGTCCCACCGTGGGCAAGCAGGCGCCGGATGTGACGCTGCCGGGAATCGTGCTCGTCGACGGCGAGCGGCAGGACGCCGAGTGCTCGCTGGCGGCCGAGCGCGGGCATCCCGTCGTGCTGGCGTTCTACCCGGGCGACAACACGCCGGTCTGCACCCGTCAGCTCTGCAGCTACTCCGCGGGCATCGAGGTTTTCGGCACCCTCGGTGCCCGCGTGTGGGGCATCAGCCCGCAGGGCCTGGACAGCCACGAGGCCTTCGCGCGTGAGCAGGGACTGAGCTTCCCCCTGCTCGCCGATCCGGATCGTGACGCCGTCAGGGCGTACGGCATCGGGATACCCGGCCTCGGGCTGCGCCGCTCGGTCTTCCTCGTCGACGCCGAGGGCATGCTGCGCTGGAAGCAGGTCGGCCTGGTCGGCCTGACGTACTCCGACGTCGACACGATCGCCAGGCAGATCGACAAACTCTGAGGAAGCCGGGGTTCAGCCGGGCGACCACGGGGGCCGGGGCGCCACCGTCCGCGCGACGGTGGTCGCCACGGAGCCGAAGCGGTCGGTGCCGGCCTGCCAGTCGTCGCGGGCGGCCTCGATCTCGGCCCGGGACCGCGCGACGAGGTTCCACCACATCACCAGCGGCTCGGTGAACGGCTCGCCGCCGAGCAGCATCGCGCGGGTGCCGTCCTCGCCCCCGAGGTCGAGTTCCGCACGGCCGGCGCCCAGGTAGCCCAACCGCCCCGGGGTGAGGATGCGATCGCCCACCCGCACGGCACCGGTGAGGACCACGAGGGCGTGTTCGAAGCTGCTCCGCAGCGGTATCACCCCGTTGCCGCGCGGCGCCAGCTCCGCACCGACCAGCGGGGTGTCGGTGCGGGCCGGGGACGTCACGCCGCCGAGTTCGCCGAGCAGCACCGTCGCCTCGACCGCGCCGAACTCGGCCGCGGGCAGGTCGGCGTGGTGTGCGAAGGCGGACGGGCCATGCCGGGTGCCCTCCGGCTGGGCGATCCACATCTGCACGCCGTGCAGCTCACCCGGACCTGGAGCACCGGACCCTGGGGCACCGGGCCCGTCCCCGGACACCTCCGCATGGGCGACGCCGTTGCCGGCCGTCATCAGGTTGAGCTGACCCGGCCGCAGCACCTGGTCGCTGCCGAGACTGTCCAGGTGCACCAGGCACCCGGACACGAGCCAGGTGACCGTGGCCAGACCGATGTGCGGGTGCGGACCGATCTCGACCGGCCGCGTCGCCAACACCGCGGTCGGCCCCAGGTGATCCACGAAACACCAGGCGCCGACGGTGCGCCGGGCCCGGCCAGGCAGCGCCCGGCGCACCGGCAGGCCGCCCACCTCCACCGTTCTCGCCTCGGTGACCTGCGGCGCGGCGGCGTCCTGGACCGGCGCATCGGACGATGGGGCCAGCCCGGCGGTGACGTCGACAGACGAGACGGGTCCGCTCATTTGCCGACAGTACGACGTTGCACGCGCAACGGAAACCAACCTGCCCACGTCCTGGCTGTCGACGCTGGCCGCGGCCCGTCACTCGTCCCGGTGGACCGTCTGCGGCAGGAAGGCCGGCAGGCAGACCGAGATGTAGTCGGCGCCGTCGGCGTCCGGGGTGCTGTAGCGCACCCACTCGCCCGCGGCGGTGTGCACCGCCTGCCCGGCCGCCACCACGATGGCGCCGCCGTCGTGCGCCACCGTCAGCGATCCCCGCAGGACGACCGTGTACTCGTCGAACTCCGGCCGTTGGCCGGGTTCCACCCAACCAGCCGGGCTCGTCATGTGGGCGATGCTCATGCCCTGGGTACCGGTGTTCACCGCACCCACATACTCGCGAATGACTTTGGGCAGGTTCCCCGCGGCCTCGATGATGGTCGGCTTCTCGATGAAAGCAGGCATGGACGCATCATCGTTCCTGCGGTGCCGATCGGCACGCCACGGCCGGGGCCGCCGATCGCCGGCCTGGCCTGATACGGCTAGGATCGGCGTCGCTCCCCCGATAACGGTGGGACGCGGAGGGGGCGTCGTGACAATAGAATCAGTCTTTCTTCCTCGGTCCCGGACGCCCCGCGACGGTCTTCTGACGACCGACGCGCTCCAGTCCGGACCATTCGCTCCGTACGCTGCGGAGGGTTTCGCCGCCGTCGATTCCATACTGGCGGACCTGACCTTCCACCACTTCGCCATCGTCGTCGCCGACCTGGACCTCGCCCGCGAGCTGCACACCGTCGAGCTGGGTGTGGAGGCGTGGCA
Organism: Frankia sp. AgB32; assembly: GCF_023243045.1. Classification (GTDB taxonomy): domain Bacteria; phylum Actinomycetota; class Actinomycetes; order Frankiales; family Frankiaceae; genus Frankia. The sequence continues at coordinate 49,286 of NZ_JALKFX010000021.1, read as the reverse complement.
GTCCGGTGAGCTGTCCGGCCCGGCACTGCGGCACGGCCGGCTGGTCGCGCTCGACGGGACCCGGATCGCGGTCGGTCGCCTCGGCGCCGGCCTGGTCGAACTGATCCAGCCCGGCCCGCACCCGACGGTCGCGCGGGAGATCCTCGACCGGCGCGGCGAGGGCCTGTTCGCCGTCGGTTACCTGGTCAGTAACCCGCGGGCGGCGCTGCGGGGCGCGCAGGCCCACGGGGCCGTCATCGAACAGGTCCAGCCGAACCGCACCGAGCCGACCGAGGCGTACCTGGACGCCGGCTCGGGCCTGCTGATCGCGCTGCTCCGGCATGGCGCGACCTGGCCGCTCTGACCCGACACCACACCGGCGACCCGCCCGCAGACTTGTGCCGGACGCACCTTAAATGTCATCATCAATCGAGGCCGCCCGGCACCCCCCGAGCTGGGCGGCCTCACCTGTGCCGCCAACCGGTCGGGTGAACGCCGTCCCGACCGGCGACGGAATAGTCAGGTCGTGAGGACGATGATCGTAAGAATGATTCCGACGAGCGTCGTACCGATTGCGACGAGGGTCGCCGTCCGACCACGCCCGCTGCCTCTGCGCCAGGCCAACGCCCCGCAACCGATCGCGATCAGTCCGGCCAGCGGGAAGAACAGTCCGACGATCGCGAACGTGAACGCGAGAATCCACAGCGCCCGGGCGCCGGGCAGTTCGTCGTCGGACCCCACCGCACCATCCGGCTCAGTTACGTCCGAATAGCCGTCCGGATACGGATCATCTGATGTGCTGCCGATTCCGGCGCTCGCGACATCACTGTCCGTCGCGGCGCCGGGCGGCGTCCCGGCCGCCTCGGCTGGCGACGCCCCGGCGTCGGCGTCGTTCACGGAGGTCGGCTTGGTCATGACGGACTCCTCGTCGAACGGGCTGGCGGCGTTCCCTCGGTGCTGCGATCCGGGACGCGGCCCACGGTGCCGAGCCTGACGCAGATTGCCGGCCCTGTCGCGAACGCGGGCCAAAACCGGGCCGACCAGACGCCGCTGCCGCGCGTAGGTGCCACCCGAGCAGGCTCCTCTTCGATCGACCGCACACTGAGTGCCCAACTCGGCGTGCCCAACTCGGCGTGCCCCCCTCGGCGTGCCCAACTCGGCGTGTCCCCCCTCGGACGCCCGTCAGCCCGCGCGCAGGAGCGTATCTCGGCCGCCGGCTCCCCCGCTCCCCCGGTTCGGGAAGCGGACGCGTCCCCCGGGCAGACTGGGCACAGGGCTCCACGGCGGGCCCCGCCAGCGGGCCGACCAGCGCCCACGCCCCCGACCACACCCGCCGAACAGGAGACGACACGTGACCGGCTCACCCGTCCGTCAGCCGCTCAGCCCCATCGACCGGCTCAGCCCCATCGACCGGCTCGGCCCCGACCACCGGCGGGTCCGGGTCGAACTCGGCGAGCGTGGCTACCCGATCGACATCGGCGCCGGGGTCCGCCACACCCTGCCTGAGGTGGTCGCCCGGATCGGGGCGAGGCGGGCCGCGATCATCTCCGCGCGCCCCCTCGACGCCGTCCCCGACCCCGGGGTGCCGGCGCTGCGCCTGCCCGCCCGGGACGGGGAGGCGGACAAGACGATGGCGAACGTCGAGAGGCTGTGCAGCCACTTCGCCGACTTCGGGCTGACCCGGTCCGACGTGGTGATCTCCTGCGGTGGCGGCACGACCACGGACGTGGTCGGTTTCGCGGCCGCATGTTACCACCGCGGCGTCGCCGTCGTGCACCTGCCGACCTCCCTGCTCGCCCAGGTGGACGCGAGCGTCGGCGGGAAGACGGCGGTGAACCTGCCCGCGGGCAAGAACCTGGTGGGCGCCTACTGGCAGCCCAGCGCCGTGCTGTGCGACACCGACTACCTGGCCACACTGCCTGACCGGGAACGCGTCAACGGCTACGGGGAGATTGCCCGGGCCCACTTCATCGGCGCGCCCGACCTGCAGGGACGCCCGGTCGCCGAGCAGATCGCGGCGAGCGTGGCGCTCAAGGCGGCCGTCGTCGCCCGCGACGAGCGGGACTCCAGCCTGCGCCACATCCTCAACTACGGCCACACCCTGGGCCACGCGTTGGAACGGGTCACCGACTACGCGCTGCGTCACGGCGAGGGCGTCGCGATCGGCACGGTGTTCGCCGGCCGGCTCGCCGGGGCGCTCGGCCGGATCGGCCCCGACCGGGTCGCGGAGCACCTCGACGTGGTGCGCGGCTACGGACTGCCCTGGGCCCTGCCCGCCGGGATCGATCTTCGCGACCTCGTCACGGTGATGCGGCTGGACAAGAAGTCCACGAACACCGGCCTGACGTTCGTTCTCGACGGCTCGGCCGGCCCCGAACTCGTCCCCGACGTGGCCGAGGACCTCGTGCTGGCGACGCTCGCCGCGATGCCCCAGAAGCAGGCAGCGTGACGGCGGCGTCCTTCGCCCCGACGGCGCCGCCCATCAGCGGCGTCACCAGGCTGTACGCCGTCATCGGCGATCCGGTGGCCCAGGTGCGGGCGCCGTCGCTGCTCAACCCGCTGTTCGCCCAGCTCGGGCACGACGCCGTCCTGGTGCCCGTGCACGCCCGCCCGGCCGACTTCGCCACCGTCCTCGCGGGCCTCGCCGCCACCGCGAACCTGGACGGCGTGCTCGTCACGATCCCGCACAAGGTCGCCGCCTGCGCCCTCGCCGCCGAGCGGAGCACGGCCGCGCGGATCAGCGGCAGCGCCAACGTGCTGTGCCGCGCCCCCGGCGGCGGCTGGCGGGCCGACAACTTCGACGGGTCCGGTTTCGTGCGCGGGCTGGCTGCCGCCGGCCACTGGGTCCGCGGCGCACGGGTGGCCCTGCTGGGGGCCGGCGGGGCCGGCAGCGCCATCGCGGTCGCGCTGCTCGACGCCGGCTGCGCCAGCCTGGCCGTCCACGACCCGGACCAGGCGAGGTGCGCGGACCTCGTCCGTCGGCTGGAGGCCCACTGGCCCGGCCGCACCAGGCTCGCCGCGACACCCGCGACCCGAGACGTCGACCTTGCGGTGAACGCCACCCCGCTCGGCCTGCGTCCCGACGACCCGCTGCCACTACGGCCCGAGGAACTGCCCGCCGGCTGCGTCGTCGCGGACATCATCATGAAACCGGCGCGGACCCGCCTGCTGGCCGCCGCGGAGCGGCTCGGCCTGCCCACCCAGCCGGGACTGCCCATGCTCGCCGAGCAGCTCGACCTGTACCGGGCCTTCTTCGGGCTCGGCCCGGCGAACGACGGCTGACGCCCGTGCCCGACCGATCCGGGAGGACCACGACCATGCCCGCGCCCAGCCCGACGACGACCGCCGGTGTCCTCGGCATCGACATCGGTGGCACCAAGGTCGCGCTGCGGATCGAACCGGCGCTGCCGGCTGGTGATCCGGTCGACGGGTCCGACGCGACCGACGGCGCAGGCACGCCGGTCGAAGCGACGTTCCGCTGGGAGCCGATGGCCAGCGCCGCGGGTGACCTCGACGCACTCGCCCGACAGGTCGCATCGCTGCGGTCCCGCTGGGCCGGTCCGATCAGCGCGGTCGGCCTGGCGATGCCGGCGACGGTGGACCCGACCGGCCTCGTGACGACGTGGCCGGGACGCCCGAGCTGGAGCGGCCTCGCGCTGGACGGAGCGCTGCGCGACCTGGCGCCGGGCGCGGCCGTCGCGTACGCGGACGACGGCGACCTCGCCGCCCTCGCCGAGGCGGCCGCGGCTGGCTGCCCGAACCTGGTGTACCTGGGGATCGGCACCGGGGTCGGCGGCGGGATCGTGCTGGACGGCCGCAACTGTCCGCGGCCCGGCCGCGGCTCGGCCGAGATCGGGCACATGGTGATTGCGGCCGACGGGGCGCCGTGCACCTGCGGTCGGCGCGGCTGCGTGCAGGCCGTCGCCAGCGGTCCCGCGACCCTGCGCCGCGCCGCGCGGCACCGGTCCGCCGCCACCACCGGCCCGGGCACCAACACCGATGCCGATGCCGATGCCGATGCCGTGAGTTTTCCCGAGCTGCGCGCGCAGTGGCTCGCCGGCACCGACTGGGCCGTGCGGGCGGTGCGGGAGAGTGCGGCGGCGGCGGCCGTCGCCGTCGTCGGCCTCACCGAACTGCTGCATCCGGCCCTGGCCGTGATCGGCGGCGGTTTCGCCGACGGGCTGACGGGTTTCGCGGCCGCCGTCGACGAGCAGGCCCGCGCGCTCGGGCGACCCGGCCATCCGCCCGCACCGGTGCGGGCGGCCGTGCTCGGCGGCCTTTCGTCACTGTCAGGCGCGATCCTGCTGGCCCGCCAGCAGGGTTGATCCAACGGTCCGGCCAGCCCCGCGACGGCGTCCGCGGCCGCCCCGATCAGGCGGCGGTCGCGGCCGGATAACGGCCCGGTCAGTCGGCGGCGAGCAGTCCCTGGGCGACCGGCGTCACCGTCACCGGGGTCGGCGGCATGACGACCCGCGTCGCGTGCGCCGTGGGCACCCCGGCCGGGCCGGCCACCAGTTGGCCGGGGATGCCCGGTTCCGGATTCGGCTCCAGCTCACCAAGCAGCGCCAGCAGCTCGGCGGGACGGTGCAGCACGGCGTCCGGCTCGGCGGCGATCAGCTCGACGCCGTCCGTCTCCCCCCACAGCGCGGCGACGGCCAGCACTCCGGCACCGCGGGCGCTGTCGAGATCCGCGACGGCGTCGCCGATCATCATCGCCTCCTCGGGACCGGCGCCGAGCAGGTCCAGGGCGCGCAGGACGATGTCCGGCGCCGGCTTCGGCCGGGCGATCTCGTCGGAGCCGATGACATGGTCGAACAACGGCAGGACGTCGAGCTCGCCGAGCAGGTGGCGGGCTCGTGGTCCGGCCTTGCCGGTGGCGACCGCCAGGCCGTAACCGCGCGCCCGCAGGGTCCGCAGCATCTCGCCGACCCCGTCGAAGAGCGTCACCTCGCGGGCGAGCCGGTAGCTCTCCCGGACGAACGGCTCCTCCATCTCCAACGGGAGATTCATGATCCGCATGATGTCGGGGAAGTAGCGGCCGAGATGGCGTTCGTACTCCTCGAAAGGGGGCTCGCCCGCGCCGACGACCTCGGCGTAGGCGGTCGTGAACGCCTGGCGCATCACGCCGAAGCTGTCGACGAGCACCCCGTCGAGATCGAAGATCACCACTCGCCGGCGGACGCCGCCGGCCGCGGCGGGCGCCGACTCGGGGATCGCGGTCCGGCCAAAGCCGTCCGCCGCCGACCTGTCCTGCAGTTCCGTACCCACGCGCCCCCCCGGGCTCGATAAATCGGACATCGGTGTTAGCGGCGGGGCGTCATCGGCCCGCGTGTACCAGCGGTGGCACCGTCCGGTGCGAACGTGCGGAGTCGTAGAGCCGTTCGATCGCGGCGATCGTCGGGCGGACCTCGGCGATCGCCCGTCCGCGGGAGGCCGGGTCGACCAGCATCGCCGGCAGCACGTCGAGCTGCCGGCGGTACTCGGTACCGATCGGCTCCTCGGCCAGGGGAACGGTCGTCGTCTCCCCGGTCCGGGTCAGGGTGAGCACCGACCGGTCCTGCCGGTTCGGGCCGAAACCGAAGGTGCAGCGCAGCGACGCGGTGCCGCCGGCGCCCTCGACAGTGATCGCGGTCAGGTCGCGGGCCTCGTGCGAGGCCCAGCTCGCCCGCAGCGCCACCGACGTGCCCTCCTCGGTGATGAGGAAGCCACGGGCGGTGTCCTCCACGTCGCCGCCCGAGCGGCTGGGGCCACCGGCCTCGTCGTCGTGGCGCCAGGAGGCCGCCCACGCCTCGTCGTTGACGAAGTCGTCCGACGTGGTTCCGACCACCTGGTGGAACCAGACGCTGCCCAGCAGCGGGGTGAGCGTGTCCAGCAGGTGCCAGCCGAGGTCGACGAGCGCACCGCCGCCGGACTGTTCCCGCCGGGTGAACCAGCCGCCGGCGTCGGGGATGCCGCGGGCGCGCACCCAGGCGAGGTCCACGTGGCGGATCGCGCCGAGCCCCGCCGCGACCTCGTACAGGCGGCTGACGTCCGCCCGGTACCGCGCGGCGCTGCCGGCCAGCAGGGTCGCGTTGCCCGCCGTCTCGGCCGCGGCCAGCCGGTCGGCCTCCGCGGAGCTCAGGCAGACCGGCTTCTCCAGGAACACCGGTATGCCCACGGCCAGCAGGCTCTCGGCGACGTCGGCATGGCGGTGGTTGGGTACCGCCACCACCGCGAGATCGGGGCGGGCGGCGTCACTGCCGGTCAGCTCGGCCACGTCGGCGAACAGGTCGAGTCCCGGGTCGTCCCCGCCGACGGCGGCCCGTACGGCCGGGTCGGGATCGACAGCCGCTGTCACCACGAAACGGGGATGCTCCCGCAGCCGCGGCAGCCAGATCGACCGACCGGCCCAGCCGAGGCCGATGACGGCGACCCGTAAGGGGTCCTGGCGCCCGGTGGTCGACTCCGGAACCGGCTGCGTCACTGCGCGGCCAGCACGTCGGCCACGACCGCCGCGACCTCGTGCATCTGTGCCTCGGTGCCCAGCAGGGTGCGGTGGTGCAGCCAGATGCCCTCGGCGCTGAGCGCCTCGGTGTTCGGGCAGCGGCCCGCGATCTGGTCGACCGTCTCGTCGGGGGCCCCGGTCTCCCAGAAACCGTTGGACCGGTAGATCGCCCGGAACGCGGCGAAGGCCGGCAGGCCCCGCTCGAGCAGCGCGTCGACAAGCGCGTTGCGGCGCTCCTCGCCGATCCCCGGCAGCCGGAACATCGCCATGTAGTGGGGGTTGCGGTCACAGCGCTCGTCCCGCCCCTGCGGGACGACGCCCGGGATGGCGGCGAGCGCCTCGGCGAGCACCGGCCACCGCTGCTCGCGGGTGTCGATCTGGCCGGCCAGCCGGCCGAGCTGGGCCCGCAGGACGGATGCGGAGAACTCGTTGAGCCGGAAGTTCGACCCGGACGTCTGGTGGAAGTAGCGGCGGTCGGTGCGCGGCCGCCCGCAGCTGTGCCGCAGGAACGCGGCCTCGAACAGCTCGGAGTCCGGGAAGGTCACGGCGCCACCCTCGCCGGCCGTCATCAGCTTGCCGTTCTGGAAGCTGAACGACGCCACGGAGCCGAGCTCACCGACGCGGCGGCCCTGCCACTGCGCGCCATGCGCGTGGGCGGCGTCCTGGAGGATCGGGATGCCCGTGTCCGCCGAGAGCTTGGCCAGCGCGTCCATGTCGGAGACCTGGCCGGCCATGTGCACCGGCATGATCGCCTTGGTGCGGGGGGTGACGGCGGCGGCCACCGCCGCCGGGTCGATGCAGTACGTGTCCAGGTCGACGTCCACCGGCACGGCCACGGCGCCCAGCCGCTGCGCCGCCTGGGAGGACGAGATGAACGTGAACCCCGGGACGATGACCTCCGTGCCCGGACCGACCCCGAGAACCTGGAGGGCCAGCTCCAGCGCGTGGGTGCCGTTGGTGACCGCGAGCGTGTAGTCCGCGCCGTGATAAGCACCGAACTCGCGCTCGAAACTATCGACCTCGCTGCCGCCCATCCGCCACCACTGGCCCTGTTCGAGGGCACGGATCAGGCCGTCGCGCTCCTCGTCGGAGTACTGCGGCCAGGCCGGCAGCTCTGGCGCTCGACGCGCTCCACCGCTCATGGTCCCCACCCTTTTCTCACGTGACGATAGATTCGCGTTAGGATCCCGGCCGTCGGTGGTTCATTACCGTGGGTCGCCCGAAGAATCCGCACGATAGGTGCGCGACGGACGGTACCTCAGCACTCCGAGAACACCTCCGGCTGGTCCGCCCTCCGCCCATCCCAGGCCACACCCCGATCAACGTGGGACCAATAATCCCACTATCGGGCACCGAAGGCACCCGTGCCGGTCACATTGGCGGGTCCGCCGGCGCGGCCGGCGCCCTCCGGACGCTGCGATATTCTCCGGCAGACGCCGGCCGGCCAGGCCGGTCAATAGCAGTAATGAGGTCCGGTGAGCACGCTTCTTCTTCTGAACGGCCCGAATCTTGGAATCCTCGGCCGTCGCCAGCCAGAAGTATACGGAACCGCCACCCTCGCCGACATCGAATCAGCAGTAGGCAGCCAGATCGCCGACCGCGGCTGGAAGCTGGTGTCAATTCAGCGGGAATCAGAGGGCGAACTGATCCACGCCGTTCAGGACAATTACGAATCGGTCGGCGCGATCGTCAATCCGGGCGCTCTGATGATGTACGGCTGGAGCCTGCGGGACGCCCTGGCGAACTACCCGAACCCGTGGATCGAGGTGCACCTGTCGAACGTCTGGGCGCGCGAGTCGTTCCGGCATGAGTCGATCCTGTCCGCGCTGGCCAGCGGGGTCGTGGTCGGCCTCGGCGCACTGGGCTACGAGCTCGCCGCGCAGGCCCTGCGCCGCCTCGTCCCGCCGTCGTCGGACTGACTCCCGCCCCCGACCCGGGCAGAGTGGGTCCGCCGACCGGCCAGCGGCCCACCATCGGCCAGTCGCCGAGCGGCCGCACCGCCGGACCGCTCCGCAGACAGCGGGTCACGGGGGAGCCGGCGGGTACCCGCGCCGCCGGCTGGCGCCGCGGGAACGCCCCGCCCCGCCCCGCCCACGCCCGGCCAGCCAGGTTCCCGACCTCCCCCAGCCGCCACCCGGGCACCGTGGGAAGGGTCGCGAGGGTCCGCCGGCGAAAGTCGTACGCAATTGTTCGACGTTCGTTCGGCGACCGCACGCCGCCGCGACACCCACGAGTCACCGATACTCGGTTCAGCACTCTTCCGTCGAGCTTCGCGAACAGGTCCCGGCGCCCCTGGCCCAGTAGATTCTCCGGACGCCAACGGAAAATTCTTCCCGCCCCGCCGCCGGACGCGCATCCACAAAGCCGTGCCCGCGGCGCGACGATGTTTCCGGGGTGACCGGCAGCCATGATCCGGCAGGAATACCGCGGGCCCGCCCGGGACCACGCTCACCGGACGACATTCCAACGGGCGCGGCGCGGCGGACGCCCACCACCCGATCGGTCCGCACCGCGGGCCCCCATCACGGGCTCCCCACCGAGGGTTCCCCATGGTCGCGGCCCGGGGTCAGCTCTCCGTCAATGCCCGGGTCGCCGCCTGATCCACTGCCGCGGTCAGCCGTGGATGATCCAGCGGCGGCAACAGCCCGCCGACCGGAGTCAGCTCGACGAGCGCCCGCACCGCGGCAAGCCGTGCCGGCGCGGTGATCACCCGGTGCGCCCGGACGGCGGCGCACAGCAGACCGGGCAGCGCGTGCAGCGGACGCGGTCCGAAGGCCGCCGACGCCAGCGGCGGTGGCGACTGCGGCCGGATGCGCAGCACCGGTGCGCCCGCCGGAGGCGACGCCAGGCCGATGAGATCCACCACCAGGTCGAGATCGGCCGCCATCCGGTGCAGCGGCTGGATCCCGCAGGCGAGTGGATCGTAAAGCGTCAGGTCACGGATTCCGGCGGCGAGCAGCAGCCCGGCCAGGTCGCCGCCGCGGGCCGGATCCACCACGGCCACGCGGGCCGCACCCGGTCGCACCCGCCGCCCGCGGAGATGATTGATGATCGCCGCGGTCGCGGCGACGGCGAGGCCGTCGTTGAGGGTGTCCAGCAGCGCCGCGGTCCCGGCCACGGTGGGCGCGGCGCGAACGGCGTCCACGTGGCTGACCCGGGTGTGCACCAGCACCGTGGCGGCGAAGCCGGGCGCCAGCATGGCGATGGCGAGGCGCAGCTCGCCGGCATCCCGGGCGGCGATGGGCATCGGGATGACGTCCAGCCCGGTCGCCCGGTGCAGATGCACCGCCTGCGACTCCACCGCGGGCAGCGCGGCCTCGGCGGTGAGGGGCTCGAAGTCCAGCACGGCACTGGCGTCGGTGACCAGGGCGACCCGCCGCGGCCGCCCGGTGAACAGGTCAGTGTGCGTCGGGTGTCGGGCCAGGTGCCGGATGACCCGTCGGTCGGCATCGGCGTCCAGCAGGGCCAGGTCGTGGCCGGTGGTGACCGACGCGCACAGCGACTGGGTGAGCTTGCCGGTCGACGCCACCGCGAAGACCGGATCCTCCGTCTGCAACAGATCCGTGCCGAGCTGACGGCGCAGAGCCTGAACCAGCCAGGTCAGCGTCGGGCCGCTGTCCGCGTCGAGAGTGATCCGCCGGCCGGCGGGATCCGGCTCGTCCGCGTAGCAGGTGATCTCACCCGGACCGGCGGCGATCACCGCGTCGATGGCGGCCCGCGCGGTGCCCGGCACCCGAACCGTCACGCTGTATGCGGGATTGGCCTTGCCCACCGCCGCATTCGCCGGCTCGTCGGCGCCGCCACCGCCGGAGGTGCTCATGCCGGGCACACCCGCGCCGACGGGCGCCGCCTCTCGGCCTGCGGTAACCGTCGCGTCACACGCCACCCCGGAATCACCTGTACAGCATCGCAAACCGGCAGCGGGCGAAGCTCGGCAAGCGGGCCGATCGGGCCGGCATGCGGCACGGGCCGCCCCGCGCGCGCCTTGCAGGTGGTGCTCGCGCCCGTCGTGGGGCGGATTGTCGGCTGCGGACGGAGCCGAGGCGCTGATCGCGTGGAGGACGCCGGGCAGGACCTCGGGGCGCCCTCATCGGTGTCAGATCCGGCCACCCAGCCGTTGATCCTGAGCCTGGGCGCGTCGGCCCGCCGCACCCGGCCAGGTCGGGGACTCCGACAGCCTGGCCGCGACGGACCACGGCCTCGAACATCCCGTCGGAGGTCGTGGGCTCGCGGTTGGGGTCGCCGAGTCACAGCCTTGTGTCTGCGGCGTACTGTGCGTCGCGCGACTTCACCACCGGGGCGGCGCCCCGACGTCCACGGCTCGTTTCTGTGAGCGCTCACAGAGCATCGCGGTCTGGCGCGTACCATTTGACCCGGTTTATCCGCACCCCGGGGAACGCCATGGCCCCTCCGTACGGTCCACATCCGGTTTGCGCCATACAAGGCGACCACGACGACCCGGGAGAGAGATCATCGCGTTGGATGCCGGCGGCCACACGCGGTAACTTCCGCCACCCGAAGGCCACGAAAGGTTACATCCGTCATCTTGCGCGTGCCACCATCCGCCGTAGCGCCCACGATCGTCATCGCGTGGATCTCCAGCCGGCCAGCCGAAGATCCATGGGATTCAGCCGAGCCCGGTCAGCAGCAGCAGCCGGCACGCCCTCCCCAAGGTCCCACGATGGGAGGTAGTTAGTACGTCCAGCATCACTGACCTCGACCATGCCCGCGCCGGCAAGCACGAAGCTTGCCTGGTCAGGCGGGGTACGTGCCCCAGGTAGGAATCGGACCTACGGCCTACCGCTTAGGAGGCGGTCGCTCTATCCACTGAGCTACTGGGGCAGGTGCGCGCATGGCGGGAACCAGGCGCCTGCCGATCGTACGACCGACGGAGCCGCTCCCGGCCAACCGCCGGCTGGTCAGCCGAACTGCTGGGCCATCTCCACGAGTTCCTTGCACTTGGGGCAGATCGGGTAACGGGAGGGGTCCCGAACGGGTTCGAACCGGTAACCGCACAGCGCGGTGACCCGCCCGCCCTCGATGGAAGCCCGGACGATCTCCTCCCGACGAGCGTAATGGGAGTGGTCGTCGCCCTCATCAGTACTGGTGTCCGACGTCTCAGGTGCGATCTGGGTCGTGCTCATGACGACGATTCTAGTGCGGGGCACCGACAGGGCCGGGACGGGTGAGCGCGGTCCTCGGGCCGCGCTCGGCGGCGTGCCGGTCGGCGGACAACCGACACGGTCGCCAAAGGACACATGGCTCTTGCATCCGATGGGTGCGGCGTACTCTGGAACAGACGAAGGAGACCGGTGACTGGACTGATCGACAGTACCGAGATGTACCTCCGGACCTTGTACGAACTGAGGGAAGAGGGCATCCCCCCGCTACGGGCGCGCCTCGTGGAGCGGCTGCACGTCAGCGCGCCGGCCGCCAGCGAGTCCACCGCTCGCCTGGCCAACGAGGGTCTCGTGTCCCTCGCGGACGACCGCACCGTGCAGTTCACCGAGAAGGGGTTGCTGCGCGCGACCGCGGTGATGCGCAAGCATCGGCTTGCGGAGCTCCTGCTCACCAAGGTCATCGGGCTGGACTGGGCCCTGGTGCACAACGAGGCATGCCGCTGGGAGCATGTGATCTCCGACGAGGTCGAGGCTCGCCTCACCGTGCTGCTCGGCGATCCGAAACGCTGCCCGTTCGGCAACGAGATCCCGCCCGCGCAGAACCGGGAGAGCGCTCAGCCCACCAACGCGCCGGTGAGTCTGCTGGCCTCCGCCGACCGCGCGACCGCGGACGGCGGCCTGCCGGTCACGGTGAGCTGGATCTCCGAGCGGCTGCAGACCGACGAGACCGCCATGCGCCGGCTCCAGGACGCCGCGATCGTGCCCGGGGCCCAGGTCATGCCGGGTTCCCGCGGGGACATCATCCGCATCGTGACGCCGAACGGCGACACCGACGCGGAAATCAGCCGCAGCACGGCGGCGCTCGTCTACGTCGACCGCTGAACCGTCACCACCGGGCGTCGTCCAGACTCGGACGACGCCCCTCGCCCACGGCCTAGCCCCCTGGTCGCACCCCGCCCTGGAAGCTCGACCACCACACGTTCTCGACCCGCACCACCTCGCCGGTGCGGGGGGCGTGGATCATCTTTCCGGCACCTACATAGATGCCGACGTGACCAAGATCCGCGTCGAAGAAGACCAGATCGCCCGGCAGCAGCTCCGCCCGGCTCACCCGGCGCCCCTCGTTCCACTGAGACCCGGTGTAGTGGCTGAGCGCGACGCCGGCCTTCTGCCAGACCCACTGGGTCAGCCCGGAGCAGTCAAAGGTGTTCGGCCCCTCCGCTCCCCAGACATACGGCTTGCCCAGTTGCGCGTACGCCTCCCGCACCGCCGTCGACGCACCACCGCTGCCGAGTGCCGGCGCGGCGGGCGCCGCCGCCACCGGAGTCGCGGCGAAATCCCGCCCGGCGGCCGCGGCGGCACCCGCCTGCTGCTGGTAGCGGGCCTGTTCGGCAGCGGCCTCGCGGGCCGCGGCGGCAGCGGCAGCGGCCCGCGCCGCCTGTTCGGCCCGACGCGCGGCCGCGGCCTCCGCTCTGGCCCTCTGCTCCAGCTCGGCGAACCGCGCACTCAACTGGTTCAGCAGATCGTGCTGATGATCCGCGGCCGCCTCGATGGACCGCTTGCGCTCGCCGAGATCGGAGATGATCTTCTTCTGGTCGGCGAGAGCCGCATCCGCCTCCTGCCGCGCCTGCGTCAGGTCAAGCCGGGCCAGCCGTAGCCCGCTGTCCGCCACGCGCTGTCGGCGGGCCAGCGCGTCCACGGCGCCCATCCGGTCGAGGACGCGCCGGGGGTCGCCGGTCAGCAGCAGGGACAGGTCCCGCAGGCCGCCGGCGCTCTCGGCCGACACAGCCAGCCCGCGGTGGCGGTCCGCGGCCGCGCGCACCGCGTCATCGGCCCGGCCGACCCGTTCGGCCGCGGCCGCCGCGGCCCGCTGCGCCGCGGCGAGCCGGATTCGCCCGGCGTCGAAGTCCTCGGCGGCCCGCGCCGTCTGCCGGGTGGACTCGTCGAGCGCGGCCCGGGTTCGATCGATCTCGGCCCGCACGGCGTCCAGGCTCGACGACGTCGACGACGGCGTCCCCCACGCGACGCCGGCCGGCACGGCGAGGGCCGCGGACCCGGCCAGCAGCAGCCCCGCCAGGGCCGCCGTGAGCGGCCTGGCCAGCCGGGCGCCGCGGCCGTCCGCGCGTCCCGGCCGCAACCGCGTCCTCGGCGCCGGCAACGGCACCAGCGGCGAGAACGGTGACAACAAGGGCGCGGCCGACGGCATTGACGAAGGCGCCGAAGATGGGGATTGCGGGGATTGCGGGGCTGTTGCCGACAAGGGCGACAACAGTGGCACCGAGAGCGATGAGTTGGGCGGTGGCAATGGCGTCCGTGGTGCTGGGATCAGGGCCGGTGTTCCAGCCCCACTGGCGGGTCCTTCGGAGCCGCTCCCGGCGTCGGCGTCGTAGTGGCGGGTCTCGGATTGCGGTTCGCCGGCGACGTGATGCCAGCCCTCCGTAGGGACGCTGCTCACACCGCCGGACCGTAACTATTCGCAGTTGTACAGTCACGGAAGCACGCCGAACCAGGCGGAGAGTCTCCGACCACCCACCGAGAGACGGCCGGAACGGGCCACGGGGCGCCCAATTTAGCGATTTCACACGTAAGAAACAGCTAAGACACAGATTCGGAACAGATCTTGCCGACTCTTCGGACCCGAGGATCCGGGACGAGAGCAGCGTGGCCGGGGACCGGGTGAGCGCATCCGCGCACCGCGCGGGGGGATGACAGGAGAGACATGGTCAAATTGGACTCGGGCGACACCGCGTGGATGCTCATAAGTGCCGCAATCGTGCTGTTCATGACGCCCGGACTTGCCTTCTTTTACGGCGGCATGGTGCGGGCGAAGAACGTGCTCGGCATGATCATGCAGAACTTCTTCGCCATCGGCATCGTCACGCTCGTGTGGTCCCTGCTGGGCTTCAGCCTGGCCTTCGGCTCGGGTAACGGCTTCTGGGGCGGATTCCATTTCGCCGCGCTGCAGCACCTCAACGAGGGCAACACGACCATCCCCTACGTCGTGTTCGTCGCGTTCCAGATGATGTTCGCGATCATCACCCCCGCGCTGATCACCGGTGCTGTCGCCGACCGGATGAAGTTCAGCGCGTTCGCGATCTTCATCACGCTGTGGTCGCTGTTCGTCTACTCGCCGATCGCGCACTGGGTGTGGGCGACCAACGGCTGGCTGTTCAAGCGCGGTGCGATGGACTTCGCGGGTGGCACGGTCGTGCACGCCAACGCCGGTATCGCCGCGATCGTCCTCGCCCTGGTGCTCGGCAAGCGAGTCGGCTGGCCCAGCGGGGACTTCCGTCCGCACAACGTGCCGTTCGTCCTGCTCGGCACCGGCATCCTGTGGGTCGGCTGGTTCGGGTTCAACGCCGGTTCGGCGCTGGCCGCGAACACGCTCGCCGGTTTCGCGCTGCTCAACACGCAGATCGCGACCGGTGTCGCGATCCTCGGCTGGCTCGCCGTCGAGAAGCTCCGGGACGGCAAGGCCACCACACTGGGCGCCGCGTCCGGTGCGGTCGCCGGTCTGGTCGCCATCACCCCGGCCTGTGGTTTCGTCTCCCCGATGGGTTCGATCGCGGTCGGCGGCATCGCTGGTGTGGTCTGCGCCCTGGCCACGTCCATCAAGGGCAAGGTCGGCATCGACGACTCGCTGGACGTCGGTGCGGTCCACCTCGTCGGCGGCGTCCTCGGCGCCCTGCTGACCGGTCTGTTCGCCACCGTCGACACCAACTCGGCGGGCCACGACGGCGTGTTCTACGGCGGTCCGTGGAGCGTGTTCGGTGAGCAGGCCCTCGCTGTCGGCGCGACGCTCGGCTACTCCGCCGTCGTCACGCTGATCATCGCGCTGGCGATCAAGTACACGATCGGCCTGCGGATGACCGACGAGGACCAGGTCACCGGCATGGACGAGGCCCTGCACGGGGAAACGGCCTACCGTTACACCTCCATCGGCGGCGGCGGCGGTTCGCTGACCTCCAGCGTCACCCCCGTCAAGGTGCCTGAGGAGGCCCAGGCATGACCAAGCTCGTCACCGCTGTTATCAAGCCGTTCAAGGTGGACGACGTCAAGACGGCGCTGGAGAAGTTGGGCGTACACGGCCTGACCGTCTCCGAGGTGCAGGGCTTCGGCCGGCAGAAGGGCCACACCGAGGTCTACCGGGGCGCCGAGTACAAGGTCGACTTCGTTCCGAAGATCAAGATCGAGGTAGTGGTCTCGGACGAGGCCGCGGACGAGCTGGTCGCCGCGATCACGGCGGCCGCTCAGACCGGCAAGATCGGCGACGGCAAGGTCTGGGTCGTTCCCGTCGAGTCGGTCATCCGGGTCCGCACCGGCGAGCGGGGCGACGACGCGATCTGACCGCCGCGGCGGCGCGGTCATCACCCGGTGACCTCGCCGCGGTGGCCGGCGTCGCGTGTCGCACCCGCCGACACGCGACGCGCACCAGCACCAGCAACGCAGTTCCTCCGCTGGACGTTCGGCACTCTGAGAACGTCCAGCATCATCAGCACATGAGGCGGCACCGCGTGGTCAACGGCGCGGTGCCGCGCCCATGCGTACCGGGCACATCCGGCTACGGCTCCGCGCCCGGTTCCGACCGTGAACCGGGCGCCCTGGCCCGCCGGGCCGCCCGCCGCCGAGGAGGACGCCCATGAAGGACCGCCTCGACGTCCTGCGCGGTCGTCACGAGCCGCTGCCGGCGGCCACCGGTGCCGAGCTGCGCCGTCAGCTCACCGCCCTGGCCGACGACGTGCTCACCGAACTGTTCGGCGAACCCGGCTCCGGGATCGCCCTCATCGCGGTCGGCGGCTACGGCCGGGCCGAGCCGGCCTTCGGCAGCGACCTCGACCTGGTCCTCGTCCACGACGGCCGCCGCCACGACGTCTCCGCCGTCGCCGACGCCCTCTGGTACCCACTGTGGGATGCCGGCGTCGGGCTCGACCACAGCGTGCGAACCATCGAGGAAGCCGTCGCTGTCGCCGACGACGACCTCAAGGCGGCGCTCGGCCTGCTCGACGCCCGCCATGTCGCGGGCGACGAGAGCCTCAGCCGCGAACTGTCCAGCCGCGCCCGCACCCGCTGGCGCACCCGCGCGCCGAAACGGCTGCCCGAGCTTGCCGCCGCCGTCGCCGAGCGGGCCGCGCGGCTCGGCGAGGTGGCCTTCCTGCTGGAACCCGACGTCAAGGAGTCGCGCGGCGGGCTGCGCGACGTCGACGCCCTGCGTGCCCTCGCCGCCGCCTGGGTGGCCGAGGTGCCCTCCGAGCGCGTTCTCGCCGCCGCCGGGGTACTGCTCGACGTCCGCGGCGAGATCCGCCGGCTCAGCGCCGGCCGCCCGCAGGACCGGCTGCTGCTCCAGGACGGCACGGCCGTCGCCGAAGCGCTCGGCCACCCCGACTCGATGGCGCTCGCCCACACCGTCGCCGACGCCGGCCGGACCATCTCCTGGGCCTGGGACGCGACCTGGTACCGGACCGCGGCCGGGCTGCGCAACACCTCCTGGCGCCCCGGCCGCCGGCCCGTGCGACGCCCCCTCGACGAAGGCGTGATCGACCAGGGCGGCGAGATCCAGCTCGCCCTCGACGTCGAACCGGCGAAGGACCCGGTCCTCGTGCTGCGCGTCGCCGCCGCGGCGGCCCGCACCGGCCTGCCCCTGGGCCGTTACGCGATCGACCGGCTTGCCCGCGAGGCGCCGCAGATGCCGACACCGTGGCCACCCGCCGCCCACGACGCCCTCGTCGCGCTGCTGGCGACCGGGGACGCCGCCGTCGGCGTGCTGGAGTCCCTCGACCAGGTCGGCCTGCTCGTCCGACTGCTGCCCGAGTGGGCGGCGGTGCGCAGCCGACCGCAACGCAACCCGTACCACCGCTTCACCGTCGACCGGCACCTGATGGAGACCGCGGCTCGGGCCGCCGCCTTCACCCGCGAGGTCGACCGGCCGGACCTGCTCCTGCTCGGCGCGCTGCTGCACGACATCGGCAAGGGCTTTCCCGGCGACCACACCGACGCCGGGATCGAACAGGTGCGGCTGATCGGCCCACGGCTCGGCCTGCCTCCCGACGACGTCGCCGTGCTCGTCGCGATGGTGCGCCATCACCTGCTGCTCGGTGAGTCCGCCACCCGGCGCGACATCGACGACCTGGCCACCATCGAGGCGGTCGCCGCCGCCGTCGGCAGCGACCGGGTCCTCACCCTGCTGCACCGGCTGACCGAGGCCGACTCCCGCGCCACCGGGCCCAGTGCCTGGAACGCCTGGAAGGCCCGGCTGATCGGCGACCTGGTCACCCGCGCCCGGGCGCTGCTCGACGGCGAACGGGTGCCCTGCCCGCCCCGCCTCGACGACCGCCAGCGCGGCCTGCTCGGCCTGACCGAGGAGCACGTCGTCCAGGTCAACCCGCTGCCCGACGAAGGGATGTTCGAGGTCGTCGTCGTCACTGCGGACCACGTCGGCCTGCTGGCCATCACCGCGGGAATCCTCGCGATGAACCGACTCGACATCCGCCGGGCCTCCGCCCGCAGTCACGACGGCCGCGCGCTGCTGCAGGCCGCCGTCGCCGCGTCGCACGGACGGGTGCCGGACCGGGCCAAGCTGCTGGCCGACCTGCGCGCCGCCCTGGCCGGCACGGTGGACATCGCCGAACGGCTGGCCGCCCGGGAACGCGACTACGCCGGCGTGAAGCACTGGACCACTCCCGGACCACCCCAGGTGATCTTCGACGATCTGGGCGCGACCACCGTGCTGGAGGTCCGTGCCCCCGACCGGGCCGGAGTGCTGTTCCGGATCGTCCGAGAACTGTCCGCGCTGCGGCTCAACGTCGCCACGGCGATCGTGGCCACGCTGGGACTCGACGTGGTCGACGCCTTCTACCTGCGCGAGTCCGACGGCACACCGGTGGCGGACGCGTCCCGCCGCGGCGAGATCGCGCGGGCGGTCCTCACCGCGCTTGGCGGGCGCCCCGAGGCGGCCGGCAGCGCCGCCGGTGTCGTCTCGCCGCCGGCGGCGGACGGCGCCCGGACCGACCCGGCTGCGGTCAGCACGGCCCCGGGCTGACCGCCCCGTCACTGACCCGTCGAGCCCCGTGGCGGTGCAGCCGGGCTCGCCGACCGAAGCTGTGATCCACGCCGCGCGCATCCCGCCGTACCCGGCGCGTTCGCACCCTGAGTGGAGACGCTATGATGGGCACGCACGTTGGGAGGCTTCGCCTAGTCCGGTCTATGGCGCCGCACTGCTAATGCGGTTGGGGGCTTCAACCCCCTCCCGGGTTCAAATCCCGGAGCCTCCGCCCCCAACAGGAGTTTTGAACATTTGTTCGAGACACCTACCTTAATTCAAGATCGCATTTCGCCGGTTGCTGGCACATTGATGGCACGAACGGCTTCGCGCCGATTCCGGCGCGGTACGAACGCCTCGATCGCCACCGCCGCCGCCTCCGCCAACTCCCCGGCGACGACCGCGTACACGTCGCGCGTGAAGTTCGCGCTGGCGTGCCCGAGCACGTCCGCGACGAGCTTCATGTCGACGCCGGCCGCGAGCAGCATCGTGGCCGCACCATGACGCAGGTCATGGAACCGGATCGGCGGCAACGGCATCACCGCGGCAATACGGACCGCCGCGACCGGCACCCGGTAGCGTCCTGCGATCTTCTGCTCGGTCCAGCCCTCGGCGAGCCGGCTCCGGATCGCCCCGTACCGCGTGATGGCCGCGCCGAAGCGCTCCGAGACATTGCCCGGCTTCAACGCCCGTCCGTCTTCGTAGCTGAAGAATCGGCCGGAATCCTGGTACGCCTCGCCCCAGTGCAAGCGCTCAGCGGACTGGCGGGTCCGCTCCGACCGCAGGACCGCCGCGGTGCCCTCGTCGTAGGTGATGTGCCGATCCCCGGCATCGCTCTTCGTGTCGTCGAGGTCGTCTTCGGCCTGCGACTGGCGGACGTGCATCCACCGTCGCGCCAGACTCACCTCGGACCGCTCCAGGCCGACGAGTTCCCCGCGGCGCAGCCCCCAGTAGGCATCCAGGTGGAACAGGGCGTGCAGGCGTTCGTTGCATGCCTCGGAGAAATCGAGGAAGTTCCCGGTCTGGGTCGGGGTCCAGACCATCACCCGCCCCGGAATGTGGCCAGTGGCCTCCCATCGCTCGACTCGCTCGTCCGTCCACAGCAACGGGCGGATACGCACGAACCGCCGGCCGCCGCCCCTCGTCCGGAACACACCTACCGCTGGTGAGCGGTCGATGATCCCCGAGAGGAGAACGGCGTCGTTCAGGCCGCCAGTGAGGACGGCGTGGACGCGGCGGATCCGGGCCTCCGAGATCGGCCGGGTATGCAACCGCCGGCCATCAGGGCGCGTTGCCCGCGCGGCGGTGAGGCGACGCAGGAGCTCGGCGTGTTCGCCGCCGGTCTCGCCGTCCCGGTTGATCAGTCGCATCGCGGCGTACAGGTCGCGGATGTGCTGGTCGGTGAGCCCCACCATCGGGAGATGACCAAGGCCAGGGTTGATGTAGAGGTCGATCGCCTCCCGCTCGGCGGCGAGGGTCTTCGGTTTGAGCCCGGCGCCGGTGGCCGCTTCGCTGCGGCGCCACTCGTGCCGCTGATCGAAGTACGCGCGAACCTTGGTCTTGGTGTCCTCGGTGCGGGTTGGACTGCCCGCCACCTTAGCGACGGCCTTGGCGAGCGCTTCCTTGCACTCCTTCTCGGTCTTGTACGGGCCGATCCAAGGCTGGCGGCGCTTCCCGTCGGGGCCGGGCGGGGCCTCGTAGCGGGCATGCCACGCCCCGTGCCCCTTCTTCGCCAGGTCTGGGCACTTCTTGCCCAGGAGGCGCTTCGTCTGCGGGTCCCGGCATGAGCACTTCCGGTGCGGGGCCATTGCCTACGCCGGTGCCAGCGAGGAGCCGACAGCGGCCAGGGGTGCGTGGGCTGCCGGGCCTGCGGCGGGTGCTGCCTGGACGTGGCCCGGGTAGAGGAAGTTCAGGAGGTCATACGTCGGGATCTTGATGATGCGGCCGAGTCGCAGCACGCGGGTCGTCTTCCACCTGCTCTTTTTGATCTCCTCGTAGACCGTCCAGCCGCTGACCCCGAGGATCGATGCAGTGGTCGGTACGTCGGTGGTCGGGCCGAGAGCGGCGATCCGCTCGGCGGTCCACGCCTCGTCCGCGCCAGCCAAATTCCGAGACATCTAGACAGCCCTCCCTGTGGGCCCCTCCTCGACCGACCTGGACAGGTCAGGACCGCACGAGACATGTCTACCATATGCATGAATCGCGAAACAGCAGATCTGTTATTTCATGTCAGGCCGGACAGGACTCCTGGTCACCGGGTCGCCCGGGGTCGACGGTCACCCGTAGGTCACGGAGCAGGTGCCGGCCGATGTCGTCGACCTCGTCGGAATCGAGGTCGAGGGCCTGGGCGATGCGGCGGACCAGCTCGGCGGCGCCGTCGGGATCCTGTTCGCCCACGGTGATGGTGATGTCGGGCCAGGACCAGTAGCCGCCGGTGGCTCGGGTGGCGGTGCGGTCGAGGACGTCGAGGACGACCCTGGCCGCGTTCACCAGGATGATCACGGCTATCGGTGGCCGGCCGATGAGCGTGGCGGCCTCGTGCATCGCAGCTGGCCCCATGACGATCGCGATCATCTACATTCCCCCATCTCACGTGCAACGTCATATGCACGTACAGGGAGTGATATTTATGCGGCACCGTGGGATGGCGGCAAGGCCGACGAGACCGGAATGTTTGTCCGTTGTCAGAAAAAAATCGTCCAGATGCGGTGCGTGACGACAAATCCTATCGAATCCGCCCAGCACGGAGCATATGTAACGGAGCGTCACACTCGACGTGAGTCGGGAACTAGTCGTCGCGCCGACGGAGTAGAGCGCTCATCACCGGGAGCGCCGCGCCCCAGACCTCGCTCCAGGTCGCCGGATCGCCCTGAGCGAGATCGCCCCCGGGCAGGAAGCGGACGACGACATCGTCCGGCATATGCAGATCCTCCCGGAGGACCTGTTCGGTGGTCCGGCCGGCCGGTTCCAGATCATCCTCGGCGATTTTGGCGATGGCCTCCTCGCGGGTGTAGCCGAGTATCTCCGCTAGCCGGAGCATTTCCCGATTTCCACCGCGCGGTTCGGTGCGGCCGGAGCTCCAGTTGTAGATCGCATTGCCGCAGTCGAGCGCTTTGGCCATGGCGCCATATGTCTTGTACTGGCCAGGCCCCGTGCCGAGGCGGGCCCGGAGGAGGCCGGCAAAACTCATGATCACATCATAGCGGAGTCTGTTATACGAGGGACACCTGCTGACCGCGACGCGCACAACAGCAGCAGTGCAGCGCGGACTCCGCACATATACCTATGTGAATCATGGATCGACAGATCTGCTGATTCTGTTATACTCGCTGGTGTGGATCGGTACGCGGCAGACAGACCGGCACCCCATGCACGGGCCCGCCAGGACACAGGCGGGCGGCTACGTGAGGCACGGATGCGGGCTGGCCTACGGCAGGCAGACCTCGCCGCCGACCTAGGGATCACCCAGGAAATGGTGAGCCTGATGGAGGGCGGGCACCGGAGCACGCTGTCCCGCCGGCAGGCCATCGCGGACCTGCTCGGCCCTGGCTGGGACACGCCACGGCCAGGAAACGAATGCGGGGAACCGCCCGGGTCGCATCCGGGTGGTCCCCCTGACCCCATCGACAACGGAGAAACAATGGGTCCAGTTCGGCAGCATAGCGCCACGGGCACACCCGCGGCACACCGCACCCCCCGTACGGGGGTGCAGGCATGAGCGCGCCAGCAGCTCCCCCGCAGCTCCAGACCCGCAAGCCCACCGGCCGTGTCTCCTACCCCCTCGTCCTGGTCGAAGGCGGGGAAAAAAGCGGGAAAACGACTGCCGCGGTGATTCTGTCGTCCTCCGGGAAGGTCGGCCGGACACTGTGGTTCGACCTCGGCGAGGGCAGCGCGGACGAGTACGGGTCATGGCCCGGCGCCCGCTACGAGGTCGTCGAGCATGACGGCACCTATGCGTCGATCCTCGGCCAGGTTCGCGCCGCGAAGGCCGAGGCGCGGCGGGCCGCCGACGCGGGCGAGCTACCGACGGTTCTGGTCATGGACACCGGTAGCGACCTGTGGGGGGGACTCGCCGACTGGGCGGCGAACCGGGCACGTGGCCGCCGCAAGGCCGGTCCGGACGACGAGGTCGTCGTGTCGATGGACCTGTGGAACGACGCCAAGGCCCGCTACCGGCGGGTGATGACCGAACTCCTGATGTTCCCGGGGATCGTCGTCATGATCGCCCGGGGCGGCGAGGTTGCAGCGGTCGAGGGCGGCCGGCCGGTCGAGGGGAAGAAGGACTACAAGGTCGAGGGGCACAAGTCCCTGGCCTACGACGCGACTGTGTGGCTGCGGATGGACCGGACCGGGCCGCCGCAGATCATCGGCGCCCGATCGGTCCACGCCGGAATCCGCCCCGGGCGGGACCGGCCGGAAAAGGTAGCCGCCACAGAGGCTGACGCCCACCTCCTCGAATGGCTGATCTTCACGAAGCTGCGGTACGACCCGCAGACAGCGGACGTGCGCGACCTGCGACCGACGACCGGCGGGGAACTGACCGCAGAAGAACGGGGTAGCGCTGCGGCTTCGACTGCGGAGCAGCGTCCGGCGGGTGTGCAGCGGCAGGCCAACCGATCGGCTCCGGCGCACCGGACCAACCAGCCGGACTTGCAACTGGTGCGGAAGTTCGCCGTCGCCGTCGCGGAGGCGGACTCCCTTGAACGCCTCGCCGACGCGCTGATGTCCGTCGACGCGAAGGAGAAGTCCGGTGCGCTCACCGGCGGAGGTGCCGCGCACGTCCGCGGCCTGATCCTGGGCCGCCGCCGCGCGCTCGGGTTCGCGAGCGAGAAGACGACGCTTCAGCTTCTGGACCTGCTCAAGGCCCGGCACGTCACGGACCCCGATGAGCAGCTCATCGCGGTCACCCGGATCAGCGGCAGGAACGATCTGGAGTCGACGCTGGCGCTGACCGAGGCCGAGGCGCTGACGGTCATCGCCAAGATCCACGCGACCGGTGCTGATGTCGACCTCCTCACCGGCGGGCCTCTGCCGCCCGGGGTGGACCCGGCATCGGTCCCCCTGCTCGACGAGGGCCAGGCCCCCGCCGCCGAGAACGGCCCGGCGGCATGACCAGCAGCACCCAGGGCTCCCCGGCCGCCATCACGGCGGCCGGGGAAGTCCCCACCCCACTGGACCTTTTCCGGACGCCAGAGCCAACGGCGACTACTCCCTGCCCGGCCGGTCCCGGTGACCACCGCTGGCAGATGACGATCGTCGAGGGGTCGGTGGTCATCGCCTGTTCCGGCTGCGGTAACGAGCCGTTCCCGGACTACGAGGATCTGGTCGTCTTGGCGCCGATCCCCGTGCAGATCGAAGAGGTCCCCGACCACCGCGACGGCCGGTGCCCTCTCCCGCTCGACGTCACCTGTGACTGCGGCTCGGAACTCGTGGTCACGTTGACGTCCTCCCCCGCCTGAAGGCGGGGGATTCCAACTCCTACACACCCACCAGAAGAGGAGGTGCGCAGTGTTGAGGTTCGCGGTTCACGGGCACGGCCAACGCCGCGCCTCCCCGCGCAGTCACGGCCCGTCCGGCCGCGATATTCACCGCTGCGTTCACGTCAGCGTTGGCCGTGTGGCCGCAGGCTGCGCACCGGAATACCGCTTGACTCTCGCGGTTCCCGGGCGCCACATGCCCGCAGGCCGAGCAACGCTGACTCGTAAAAGCGGCCGGGATCTTCTCGACCCGACCGGGGGCTTTCTGCTCCAAGCGTTGAACAAGCAGGCCCCAGCCGGCACCGAGGATCGCGCGGTTCAGCCCGGCTTTCTGCCGCACATTCTTCCCAGGTGCTTCGACGGTGCCCCGGGCCGACCGGGTCATGTTCTTCACCCGCAGGTCCTCGACGCGGATCACGTCGTACCGCCGCGCGAGATCGGTGGAGGTTTTCTCGACCCAGTCTTTCCGCCGGTCAGCCTCCCGGGTCTTCAGTCGGGCGATCTGGGCCTTCAATCGGGCCCGCCGGTTGCTGCCGCGTTTCGCGCGGGCGAGCCGGCGTTGCAGACGGACCAGCCGGGCGGCCTCGGCGGGTCGCAGACCGGGGCAGGCCAGCAGCTCCCCGCCGCTCAGCGCAGCCGACACGGCCACGCCACGGTCGACCCCCACCACCTCGCCGGTGCCAGGCGGGTCGATCGGTGCGGGTGCGACGGCGAACGCGACATGCCAGCGGCCCGCACGATCCCGAGTAATCCGATACGACTTCGCGTCGGGAACGGCGCGGGATCGGCGGAACCGTACCCAGCCGACCTTCGGCACACGCAGCTCGGACCAGCGGCGGTTGACCTGCCGGACGTCACTGGCTTTCACGGCGACGATCCGGAACCCTTCGGACCGGCCGCGTTTCCGAAAACCCGGTTTCCGATGGGAGCCGCGAAAAAAGTTGGCCATGGCGGTGGAGAAGTCCCGCAGCGCCTGCTGCTGAACGATGATACTGCCCGCCGCAAGCCAGTCGAATGCGCGGCGCGCTTCGGTCAACTGTCGGTTCTGCTCCGCATAGCCCGGTGCCGGCCCGCGGCGCGGATTCCACCACGCTCGCTGTTCCACGGCCAGGTTCCACACATAGCGTGCATGCCCGCAATGCTCGCCCATCACGGCCGCCTGATCGGCGGTCGGATAAAGCCGGTAGCGGGACATGGCATCATTCTACCGAAAGGATCCGCGTATGTGTTCCAGCGTGAGGCGCCGTTTCCTCCCCGGCCTGAAGACCGGGGCATCCACGGCGGACTCCTCGGTGACCGCCGGTTCGAGCCCGGGGTGTGCCGGGAGTGTCGGGGAGCCGGCGAAACCCCCACCTGGGCGGGCGCGACCCAGCCCTGCGTGGGCTGCTACCGGCCGCCGGTGAACCTTCGCCACTTCAAGCGAGACCTTCGCACTTTGGAGAACGCACGATGATCGGCTCCCGGGTGGCGTTGAGCCTCGCCGCCGAGAACATCGAGCAGGGCGACGTCATCATCGCCGTCGAGCACCAGCCGCGCCAGGCGGCCGTCACCGGCCAGCCGCGACGGGACGGCCTGTGGTGGCTGGTCCCGACCGCCAACCGAGTGGTGCCTCTCGCGCCAGCGGCGCGGGTGACCGTCACCCGCCGGGCATCGGGGAACGCGCGTTGAGCGCCCAGAACCGGCCCGTCGTAGCGCTCACCAACCACGACCTGATCAGCGCACTGCGAGGCAACCCGATCGCCGTCACGGACCTCGACGGTAACGAGGTTCTACTGCGCCTGATGACCGTGGGCGAGGCGATGCGGGCTAACCGGAATGCCATCGAGTCACTCGCGGCCACGATGCGCGCCGCCGGCCACATCGACTGGGAGGGACCAGAGCCCATGTCCCGTGAGCGGGTCGAACGACTCGTCGAGCCACTCGCGTGACGGCCGGCCAGGTGGGGGCGTTACTCCTCGCCGTCGAACTCGCGGGGCGGCCGGTGCGCGCCCGGATGCTCGCCGCCGCGCTGCGCCTGCCGCCCGCCGAGGTGCGGACGGCCCTGTACCGGCTCCAGCAGGGCGGGATCGTCCACTCGGACGGCCGCCGATGGAGCCCCACCACCATCGAACGGGGGAACTGAGGATGGGCACGGAGAACGTCGCGGTGGAGGCGTCCGCCGCACCGGTCGAGCCGCCGGCCTCGGCGCTGTCATGGTCGGACGTCCACGCGGCCCTCGGCACCATCGCCGCGATGGCCGAGGCGCTCGCCGAGAACGCGGACCTGCTGCCCGACGGGCCGAAGCTCGCCGAGGTCATCGAGCTCATGGGCACCGCGGACGATGCCGTCCAGAAGCTCGGTACGGCCCGGGGTGTGCTCGCCCGACGCTCCCTGGGCCTGTTCGGGTGGAAGGCCCGCAGGTTCGTCCACCCGGCCGGCTGGCGCGCGGCCCGCGAGCGCGTCACTCGGGATTCGTGGGACCACCCGCGGATGCGCGGACGCCTCGCCGACGCGCTGCGAATGGACCCGGAGACCGGCGAGATTGACGTGCCCGAGCAGGTCACCCGGGAGGTGGTGGAGCTTCTGGTGGGCAGGTTCGCGGCCATCGCCAGCATTTCGACATATCGGACCGGGGCCATGGCGAACCTCGGAGTGGAGTTCGAGGACTGCCGGACCCGCGAGCCCCTGCCGGACCGTGTCAAGGTCGTGCGAGTCGAGGCCGCGTCGTGAACGCCACCCCCACCCCGCCGGCCGGGCAGTCCCCGGCCGGCGGGGCCGGCCCGACAGCCGAACTTCGCGCGGCCATCGACGCCGCCCGCGCCGCAGTGTTCACGTTCCGGGCACACCCCGGTTTCGACAGCCTGCCCCCCGAGTTGCTCGACGAGTTCGCCGACGACCTCATCAAGCTGGAGCGATCCGTCGGGTTCGCGCGGGCGCAGGTGGCCCGCGCCCGGGAGGACGCCGGCCGGCGGGGTGTCCTGTGAGCCGGGATGTGCGCGGGTTCCTGCTGGGCGTCGCGCTACTCCTCGTGGCGGTCATGCCGACGGTGTTGTACGTGGTGCTCCTGACCGCGCATCCCGAGCGGCGGGCGGTACCGGTGCGGCCGGCGCCGGCGGTGGACTGGCAGTCCGGGTTCTGGGGTGACGTCCACCCGGCCGTCCGCGATGGTGCCCGGACGCCGCTGGGTAGGGGGGTGCCCGGTGGGCGGTAGGCATCGGGTGCCGCGGGTACCGCGCCCGCGGGCCGGCTGGCCGGCGTGCCTGACGCCCGGCATCACCATCACCGGCGGTGTCGGCTTGGCCGCCGCCGTGTCCGCGCTGGTCCTCCTCGTCATCCCGCCGGCGGACGGCCCGCCGGCGCCGACCGGGCTGGTGTGCGTCACCGCCGGCTCGATCGCGGAGCGGTGCCGGCCGGCGTCTCCCCTCGGCCGGGCCATCGGTACGGCCGGACCGATTGTCACGATCGGAGTGGACCTTGACCGGCGTCCCTGAACTGGCGCGCGCGCTGAGCGCCGCCGACTTCGCGCTAATCGGCCTCTACGTCGGGAACCTCGCACGGGGCGTTCCGAAACGCCTGCTCGACGCGACGTTCGGGCTGTGGCTGGCATGCGTCTACGCGGCATCGGCGGCACTGTATTGGTCTACTGGCCATCGTGCGCTGGCCGGTTTCAGCGCGGGTGCGGCGGCGTTCTGGGCGTGGTTCTGGTGGTCCAGTCGGCCACCGCGTCCACCGCGGCGGCGTCGAGCGCTACCAGGTTGCGGCCCAGTGCTCCGGCCTTCAGGCCGGGGGTGAAGGGCCGCGCGGGAAGGCCGCCCTGCGGCCTGAGCGTGCCCTACGCCGGACGGGCCTGCTCCTCGATGTACCGGCGGAGCACGTCCAGGGGCGCGCCACCGACCGATCCGGCGAAGTACGACCCGGACCACAGCCGGTTCGCCCGCCAGTAGTGCCGCGCCAGCTCGGGGAATTCCTGGCGCATCCGCCGCGACGACACCCCTTTCAGGCTGTTCACCAGCTTCGACAGGGCGACCTTCGGCGGGAAGTTGACGAGGAGGTGGACGTGGTCGCGTTCGCCGTTGAACTCGACCAGCTCGACTTCGAAGTCGCCACACACCATCCGCATGATCTCTTCCAGGCGGGTCAGGTGCTGATCGTCGAAGACGCGATGCCGGTACTTCGTGACGAAAACCAAGTGGGCGTGCAACGCGAAAACGCAGTGCCTGCCAGTGCGAATGTTGAGATCGGCTGCCATAGACCAAGGGTAGACTTGGGGTGTGCAGCTTCGGTACAGCTTCCGGCTCTACCCGAGTCCTGGGCAGCGCGAGTCGCTGGCCCGGGCGTTCGGGTGTGCCCGGGTGGTGTACAACGACGGCCTCCGCGCCCGGGAGGACGCCCGTGCGGCGGGGTTGGCATTCCCGAAGACCGGGGACCTGTCGAAGCTGCTGATCACCGAGGCGAAGAAGACCCCCGAACGGGCCTGGCTCGCCGAAGTGTCCGCAGTGATCCTTCAGCAGTCCCTACGCGACCTCGACGCGGCCTACCGGAACTTCTTCGACGGGCTGGCCGGGAAACGCCCCCGAATGGGTCCGCCGCGGTTCAAGTCGAAGCGAGACACCCGGCAAACGGTCCGGTTCACCGCGAACGCCCGTTGGTCGATCACTCCCGGCGGGAAGCTGCGTCTGCCGAAGATCGGCGACGTTCAGGTGCGCTGGTCCCGCCGGTTGCCCTCAACACCGTCGTCGGTGACGGTGGTCCGGGACAGTGCGGGCCGGTACTTCGCGAGCTTCGTCGTGGAGACCGGCCCGCAGGAGACACTGCCAGGCACGCCCACCGAGATCGGTATCGACCTTGGGCTGACACACTTCGCGGTCCTCTCCGACGGCACGAAAATCGCCTCCCCGCGGTTCCTGCGGCGTGCGGAGAAGCGACTGAAGAAGACCCAGCGGGATCTATCCCGCAAGAAGAAGGGTTCCCAGAACCGGGCCAAGGCCCGGGTGAAGGTCGCTCGGGCGCATGCCCGCGTGGCCGATGCGCGCCGCGAGTTCCACCACCAGCTCTCCACCAGGCTGATCCGCGAGAACCAAGCGGTCGCCGTCGAGGACCTGGCGGTCAAGGGGCTTGCCCGTACGCGGCTGGCGAAGTCGGTGCACGACGCCGGCTGGTCGGCGTTCGTCGCGATGCTGGAGTACAAGGCCGAACGGCACGGCCGGCAGTTCGTGCGGATCGGCCGGTTCGAGCCGACGTCGCAGGTGTGTTCGGCCTGCGGGGTGAAGGACGGTCCGAAGCCGCTCGCGGTCCGGGAGTGGACGTGCGCGGCGTGCGGGTCGGTGCACGACAGGGATGTGAACGCGGCGGTCAATGTCGCGCTGGCCGCCGGACTGGCGGTGTCTGCCCGTGGAGCGCAGGTAAGACCGGCACCCGTGCCGGCGCCGCGCGACGAAGCGGGAACCCACCCGAAGCTCACCCTCACCCGGGTGTAGCAGGCGGGAATCTCCGCCCTTCAGGGCGGAGAGGACGTCAAGTGGAAGGCCGGGTGGAGGAGCGTCCGCCGGAGTCGGAGTTGCGGCGGCGCCTGGCCGCCGTCGTCGCGCTGGTCGGGGCGCCGCCGGAGATCCCTCCGTCGGTGCCGGCGGCGCGGCGGGTCACGTTCCGGGACGGGTGGGATGCGGCGGTGGCCGCTGCGGTGCGCGCGGCTGCCGGGGAGTAACGCCGGCACCACAACGGATCATGAGGGTTTGAACAGGGCGCACTATCAGCAGATCTGTTGATTCATGAAGGCGCTATTCTGCTGTCATGGCCTCGCCCACCCTCCAAACCGCCCAGCTCCGGGACGAGCTCGCGGCCGGGATCCGCCGCTGGCTCCAGCACAGAGGCGTGACCACCAACTACGCCGCACAGGATCTCCTCGGCCTCTCTCCGTCCACGTACATCCGCCTGATGAAGGGCCGCCGGGACCCGGTCAACCTGTCGCTGGGGACCGTTACCCGGGTCGCGGCCACGATCGGGATGCAGGTCGCCCTCGTCCCGATCGTGGCCGACGGCGACGGCCGGTGAGCCTCCCCCGGCGGACCCCGCTCCAGCGCGGCGCCAGCCCGGCCCGGCGGACGCCGCTCACCACCCGGGCGCCGCTCGCCCGCACCGCGACGCCGCAACGACGTGCACAGCTCGCGGCCTCTGGGCCGGTGCAACAGTCGGCGGCCAGCCGGGCCCGCGCACGGGCCGTGTTCGCGAAGCGTGCGGCTGTCCTGCGCGCGATGGTCGACGAGGACCCGTGGTGTCGCGCCCGAATCGACGGGGTGTGCACCGGGCTCGGCGAGGACGGGCATGAGCCGCTGTTGCGTTCCAGGGGCGGTGACCCGGCCGACCCGAACAACATCGTGTTGCTGTGTCGGGCGTGCCATGATCACGCTCACGCTAACCCTCTCGTGGCCGAAACCCTCGGGCTGATGCGGCACTCGTGGGACGCGGCATGACGGGCCTCGTGGTCGACGGATGCGCCGGACCTGGCGGCTTCGACCTCGGCGCGCGAATGCTCGGCCTCGATCCGATCGGCTTCGAGTGGGACTCCGCCGCCTGCGCCACCCGCGCAGCCGCCGGCCTGCGCACCATCCGCGCCGACGTCGCCCAGGTGGACCCGACCCGCATGGCCGGCCGTCTGGACGGCCTACTGTTCTCACCTCCCTGCCAGGCGTTCTCGATGGCGGGCCGCGGTGGGGGACGGCGCGACCTGCCGCTGGTCTGGCGGGCCATCGCTGACCTTGCACGCGGCGTCGATTCCCGCGCCTCCCTCGCCGTCGCCGCGGCGGACCCCCGCTCGCTGCTGATCGTCGAACCGCTGCGGTGGGCACTCGAAGCCCGACCCCGGTGGATGGTCTGGGAGCAAGTCCCCCCCGCGCTCGCCGTGTGGGAGACCTGCGCCGCCGCGCTCCGTGCCGCCGGCTGGTCGACGTGGACCGGGACGCTGAACGCCGCCGACTACGGCGTCCCCCAGACTCGGGTCCGCGCGCTGCTACTGGCATCCGTGGACGGCCCGGTGGAACCACCTGTTCCCACACACACACACATGCCTGCGGGCGGCACCGACCTGTTCGGCGCGGGTCCCCTGCGCCGGTGGGTGCCCATGGCCGAGGCGCTCGGCATGACCGGCGTCGACCGGCCGGCCCAGACCGTCGCGGGGAACCGCGCGCCGCGCTGGGCGTACGGCCAGGGCGGCAGCTATGCCACGGGGTGGACGCTACGGACGGAGCCGAGTTGCGAGACCGCCGCCGGCCGCATCCCGATCGAACACCGCCGCGACCAGCCCGCGCCGACGCCGGTCGCGAACGCCGGCCGCTGGGAGCTGCGCGCCGGCAACCAGGCGAACGCCGCCGTCCGCCAGATCGATGAGCCGGCGCCGACGATGGCGTTCGGGCACAACTCGGCCGGTGTCGAGTGGCGGCTCCGGAACGGCAACCAGGCGAACGCCGCCGTCCGCGACCTTGACCAGCCGGCGGGCACGTTGTTCTTCGGCGGCCGGCTGAACGACGTGTCGTGGGTGCGAGAGCGGCCCGCGACCACCGTCCAGGGTGACCCGCGGCTCGGCCGGCCGGGACACAAGGACCGCGACAAGGGCGAATCCCAGTTCGAGAAGGACTCCGTTCGCATCACGGTCGAGCAGGCGGCGATCCTGCAGAGCTTCCCGGCCGACTACCCGTTCCGCGGTTCGAGGACCGCGCGGTTCCGGCAGGTCGGGGACGCGGTGCCGCCGCTGCTCGCCGCGCATTGCATCGCTGCCGCATCCGGCCTGAAGACCGGGGCATCCACGGCGCAAATCCGGTGACCGATCCCCGCCGGGACTGCCCGACGTGCGGCCGTTCCTGCGCGGTCCGCCGCGACAGACAGGTCCACAGCCACACCGACGGCGACGGCACGCCGTGCGAGGGAAGCCCGCCGCGACGTCGGGTGTACCTGCTGACCGACCCGCGGCCGTGCGCCGGCGGATGCGGCGCACCGGTCCCCCCTGGTCGCGGGCGCCGGCCGGATGAGCGCTGGTACTGCTCGAAGTCGGAGTGCCGGGCGGTGCAGCGCTGTCGACGCCGGGTTGAGGCCCAGGCCGCGAGACGGCGTGCCCGGGTGCGGTCGGGGCGGCCGACGGCGATGTGCCCGGGGTGCCGGGAGCAGGTTGGCCTGACGCCCCGGGGCAGGTTCGCGTTCCACCGCGGCACGGCGGGTGTGTCCTGCGACTGGGTTGGTGTGCTCGTGGACGGCATCGCGTTGGACGACGCGCCGCCTGAGCGCGAGCCGCACACGGCCGTCCGTCAGGACCTCGCCGGCGAGCAGCGGCCGAGACAGCTCGACATGTTCGGCGACGAGCCGTGCGCGCCAGGTCCGAAACCGTTGTCGGCGCAACGGCACAGAACCGCCCGGAAACAGGATGCGCTCGCGAGCGGAGTGCATCCGGTCTCGGGACATCGCCTGCTGCCCGAAAGCGACGGGAAGACCTGCGGGGGGTGTTTGCGGTTCTTCGAGCACGGCCGGTATCGGAAGTGCCGGCTGAACGCGACTCGTGGGCCAGCGACCGATCTGCGGGCGAGCTGGCCGGCGTGCACGCAGTTCCTCGCGCGGGAGGAGCCACCGGACGGTTAGCGGATGGCAAATGGCCCGGCGGAGCCACCCAGCCGGGCCATTCGCGCGATCACCGATTAGCAGATCGATGTGTCCAACCATTCACTGCGGCCTTACGGTCGCCTTTCCGAGAAAGAGCATATCGCGGATGCGACGAACACCGGGCACTGATGCCCGGATGTGTGACGGCCATATCGCGGCCGTTTCACCAGGGACTGGTGCCGGACCGGTCGACCCGGGGCTCAGTGGAATGCGCGCGATCGCCGATGCCGAACAAGTCCGAGACTTGGTGCATGACGGCCGGACGGTCGCGGTGGCCGCGCTCGTGCGGACGCTGGCGTCGGCCAATCCGCAGCGGCTCGTCGGCCTTGTCATCGCGCTCGCCGCCGCGGTGCCCGCGGAGGACATCGAGGGCCTGCTCGGGTGGGTCGAGGCATGAGCGAATCGAACGGATGTGCCCAGCTCGCGGGGCGGCGGGCCGAGTGTATGGTCTGGTCGGCCGGGAGGATCCCGGCCAGGCGGAGCCAACCGCCTGGCCGTTCACCTGCCGGCCAGCAATGCGTCGCACCCGTTGGCGCGGGACTACTGCGACGCCGCACCACCCCTGTTGTTCAGACCAACAAGAGGCAGCACATCGTGATACTTCCATGCTCGCATGCCCGCGCGCCCCTCGGCGCCCCGGATACCGCATCCGGCACCCTCGTCGGGGGTAGCCGATGACCGAGCCCGCGATCAAATGGCAGATCGAGCGGGCCGTGTTCCGCGACCACCGCGACGACCCGAACCGCCGCTGGATCCTCGCCTTCGCTCCGCTGACGTCGACCTGCCGCCTCGTCATGGCCGCCCTGCTCGCCCGCGCCGACGTCGAGACCGGGACCCTTTCGGCCGACGTCACGCCCTCGCTGACCGAACTGGCCGCGCTGACCGGCCTGGACCGGTCCACCGTCCGCCGTGCCCTGGAAGACCTGGAGTCGCTGGCGTGGATCATCCGGCACCGTCCGGACCCGGCCGACGCGCGGGCGAACGGCACGCGCACCTGGTACCGGCTCGGGCTCCCCGGGCTGAACGGCATGCCTCAGCCGGTCACCCCGGAGCCCCGCAAGAAAGCGAAGAAGCCCGCTCAAGGTGGGGGCGCCGCGCCCCCAGCATCCCCCATCGAGGTAGGGGCGCAGGACGCCACAGGTAGGGGCGCAGAACACCCACAGGTAGGGGCGCAGAACACCACGGGTAGGGGCGCAGCGCCCCCCATTACTTCTTCCAGACCTAAGAGACCTTCTCCACCACCACCCGCGCAGGCGCCCGCGCCGCTCGCACTGGCTCCCGAGACGGGTGGTGGTGGGGAAGATCCACAGGAAGAACAAGCACCCGAAGAACACGACGCGGTCGTCGACGCGGTCGTCGGCCCCGTCGCCGAGGCCGCCCGCCTCGACGCCGAGCAGCTACACGCCATCCGCCCGGCAATCGCTGCCGCGCTCGCCCGCGGCTGGCCGGCGCCCGCGCTCGCCGAGCATCTGGCCGCGGACTTGCCCGACATGCGGCGCCCGGCCGCGCTCCTCGGCAAGCGGCTGAAGGTGGACGTGCTGCCGCAGGGCCCGGCTCGCTGCTCGTGCCGCGGCTGCACCCGGTGGCGCCGTGCTGCCGACGCGCTGGCCCGTGCGACGCCGTCCCCGGCGACGTGCATCACGCACAAGGTCAACATCGCGCCGGGCGAACGCTGCCCCGGCTGCGAGGCGGACGCGGCCGAGCTGGCCGCGCAGCAACGGCAGGACACCCGGGAGGCGTCCGCGCGGCGGGCCGAGCGACACCAGCGCATCGAGGGCGCGCGGGATGCGCTCGGCCTGTCCGTGGTCGGAGAACTCACCGGCCAGCGGAAAAAGCCGGCGAGCCGGCTCGCCGCGCAGATCCTCGGGGCCTGGCTCGACGATCACGACTGGGACCTCGACGCCGCACGCGGGCACGCCGCAACGATCAGCGCCCGGGAGGCGTCGTGACCGCGCCCGAGGCCGCCCCGGCCGCATCGGAGCCCCCGGAGGAGGCCCGCGCCCGCCCGCTGTGGGCCCCGTGCGTTCGCTGCCGGCATCAGACGTCGAATCCGGCCCGCGGCTGGCCCGTGTGCCCCGGCTGCCGGGTCCCACTGCCGTCGGGAATCACTGCCCTGGAGGCATGATGAGAGTGTTGATCACCGGTTCCCGTGACTGGCGGAACGCCGCCCTGATCTACTGGGCGCTCGACAGCCGGCTGCGCCGCGCCGGCCCGGCCGGCCTGGTAGTCGTCCAAGGCGCGTGCCCCACCGGCGCCGACCTGATCGCCGAGCGCTGGGCCGAAACTGCGCGCGCCGACGGCCACCCCGTCGTCTCCGAGGAACACCCCGCGGATTGGGACCGACTCAAGAAACGCTCCGGGATGATCCGCAGCGCGGAGATGGTCCAGGTGGGCGCCGACGTGTGCCTGGCCTTCATCCGGAACCGGTCCGCTGGTGCCACCGGGTGCGCCCGTCTCGCGCTCGACGCCGGTATCGAACTGCATGTCTGGCGCGAATCGTGACCGGCACCGCGCAGGTTCTCCCCCTGCGCCGCCGGCCCCCTGGCGCACCTCGTTCGCGGTGGGATTCCGGGGCCTGCCCGACGCCCGGATGTCCCTGCCCGCACGACCCGGATGGCCCGCGGTCGTGCGACCGCGGATTCACCACCCCGGCGCCAGGCAGCCGTACCGGCGGGGTTGTTTCCGCAGGCCAGTCCTTTCAGGAGGGCGTCGAGGTCGACGGCGGTGCGGTGGCCCGCTGTCCGGTGTGCGCGGCACACGCGAAATCCCGCGCCGCCGCTCGCGCGGTGGTTGAGGAGCATCCGACCGCGTCCTGACCGCAATACCTCCTAGCCGCATTTCACGGATCGTCGTATCGTTTAAAGACAGATCTGCTGATTCGTGGGAGGTGCGCTGTGACCGTGTCCGTGATGCCCCGGGCGATTCCCCGGGCCGATATCGAGGCCGGGCACTGCGGGACGCCGGGCTGCACCTGCACCCACCGGAACGAGGACCCGGATTTCCCGGAGGCCCCGGCGTGTGACCGGGGAATGGTCGAGGTCCGGGTGGTGGACCGGGCCCGGCGGGGTGTTCCGGTCGCGAGGGATGCGGTGCGGCCGTGCGTCCGGTGTCGGGGGGCTCTGGCGGTGTGGCAGGAGCAGCGGGCCGCAGAGCAACCCCGTCGGCGGAGGCGTTGACGCGAAACAGCAGATTTGCTGTTTCATGAATCAGTGGTACTGTTGTGGCACGGACGCAAAACGGCCGCCCGCTCGATCCCCTGGACAGAGATCACGAACGGACGGCCGTAACTGCAAGGGAGACCTTATGTCACCAAACCCATCACCCGAGGGGCCGATCCACCCCCTTGACGTGGTCCGCGCCCAACGCGGATGGACCTACCGGGATCTTGCCGAACTCGTCGCCGCCCACGCCTGGCAGCTGGGCGTCCGCGACATGGCCGCTGAACGCCAGAAGGTATGGCGCTGGGCCCACCGGGGAGTCACGCCCAACCGCATCGCTCAGGTCGCGCTCGCGTCCGCACTAGGTATCCCCCTAGCGCAGGCCGAGGCCACCCCCTGGCCAAGATGGCTCCTGACCACCGTGGACATCCCAACCCCAGTGCCCGTCACCGTCGACGACATCGCGGTAGCGGCGCGGCGCCTCGCGGGACTCCGTGGCATCGACTCGAACTCCCCGACGTTGCGCCGGGCGCTCGCCGACGTCCTCCGGGCGGACCGGCAGCGGATCGCCGCCCGCCCGCCCCTGGCGCCGTGCGGCACCGATGGTCATCCCGCCGGCTACGCCCGGACCATGCCCATCCCGGTGGTCCACGTCGCCGCGGGCGGCACCCGCACCTGCCACTGCGAGCACCTCGTCACCAGCCACGGCGACGGTGTCGGTTGCCTGGAATGCGACTGCCCGTGGGGCGCGGGCGACTTCAACACCGCCAAGGTGATCGACGACGGTGACGGGCACGTGAGCCAGTGAGCGCCATCGACGAGGGCGGCGTCTGGTGCGGCACCTGCCTGCATCAGGTCCACAATCACCGCGCGGACGGCTGCCGGACCTCCGGATGCGCCTGCACCCGCGCCTACACGCCCACCCCGACCCGCACACCCACCCCGAAGCGGGGCGATTTCCTCCGCGCCTTGGCCGAGGTGGAGGACGGTCTCGATCCGCTGGTCACCCTGACCGTGACGACCAGTGTCACCGGTGCCGCCTACGCGGACGTGCTCATCATCGGGGCGGCAACACCCGCCGCCCGCATCGCCGCCCTGGCCGCGGTCGCCGGCCAGCTCGCCGTCGCCGTCGACACGTTCACCGCGGTCCCCTCGACGGAGGACGGCGCGCCCGTCCACGTAAAGATCGCGACCCGGTGGCGCAACATTCGACTCACGTTGACCACCATCGCCTGGGACGTGCCGGCGGTCGAGCTGGACGGTCTCCTCGCGCCGCTGCACGCCCTAACCCCGCCGGCGGTGAACACATGATCGGCCCCGACAGTCTGCCGTTCCTCCTCACCGGCCTGCCGGCCGAGGAGCTGCCCCCGGTCCCGCCGCCGTTCGGCCGCCGGCCGCGCTGGTGGGGCCTGGCCGCTTGGACCCTCCTCCTCGGCGTCGCCCTGTTCCTCGCGGCTCCCGTCGGGTTCGCTCTCGGCGTCGGCTGGGCCGCCCGGTGAGCGGCCTCGACGGCGCGACGATCGCGAACTGCCCGAAGTGCCGCGGCACCGTCTGGGTACCCAAGGGCGCCGTGGTGTCCGCTGCCAGCGCGCACGCCACCGGCAAGCCCTGCCCGACGCCCCGGTGAACGCCGCGTGCGTGCTCTGCCTCGGCGCCGGCGCACCGTGCCGGCGCCGAGGCGGGAAGGGCGTTGACCCTGACCCGGAAGCCGCCAACCTCCCACAGCCCGAAACACCCACGGGGGAATCCGCATCTTGACCGACACCGACCGCAGGGACACCACCGTCGACTGCGAGCACCTGACCGGCCGGGCCGCCGACCTCACCGCCGAAGCCACCGGCCACACGATCACGATCAGGAACCTGGGCCCGTTGTTCCCCGCTCCCTACCTCCGATTCTCCGTCGTCGACGTGGCCGGACCGGAGGACTGGCCGCAGGGGCTCGGCGACGATCCCGACGCGGGAAAGCTCCACCGCTTCGACCCGCGCGGACAGATCCGTGTCGTCCTCCCGGGCTGGGACGACGACACGATCGGCGCCGTCCTGGTGCTCGGCAACTTCGGCGTGGCGCGGGCCTTGGGTGAGGCGCTGCTTGCGGTCGCCGACCGGGACGACGAGATGCACGACCCGGGCCTGATCCTCGACCACTGGGGGCCGGCGGAACCGGCTTCCGGCCAGGAGCGGGAACCCGGGTCGGGGCACTGGCTGGCCAGCTACGACCCCGGCTCTGGCGGGCCGTCGGGGTCCATCTGCCACTGCGCGCGGGACGGCGACCACGACGGGGCCGGCAACCCTCTCTGACCTCGACCGTCGCCCTTCCCCTCCCCCGTGTAGGGCGGCGGTCCTTCCGCCTGCCGGCCCGGTCCCACCCCGTCCCCGGGCCGGCAGGCACACCACCACCGAACGGAGCGATCATGGTTGAGAACACCGCCCGGCGCGACCCCTTCACCCACCTACTCGGAGCCGAAGGCATGGGTCCCGCCGCCTACACCGAGGACATGGAAGCGGCCGGCGGCGAGCAGCTCGCCGCATCCGACCTCCTGCCCGTCAACCTGCACCCCGCCGACGAGCAGGTGTGGACCGACCTCGGGTTCGTCCTCGGCGATCCGGTCGACGGCGATCCCCTGTTCCGCCACGCCACCCTCCCGGCCGGCTGGATCCGAGAGGTCTCGCGCGAGGACCCACGCTGGTCGGTGATCCGCGACGAGCAGGGGGTGGAGCGGGTGCGGTGCTGGTACAAGGCCGCTTACTACGACCGCAACGCGAACGCGCGCCTCACCGGCCTCTGAGACCGGCTGTCCGGCCCGCCGCCCCCCCCCGGCCCGGCCGCCCCCCCCCCCCCCCCCCGGGGGGTTCCCCCCCCCCCCCCGGCCCGGGCCCCCCCCCCCGGCGGCCCCGGG
>NZ_JALKFX010000021.1:0-10501 GCF_023243045.1 Frankia sp. AgB32 | reverse complement strand
CCCCGAACCGCTACCCCGCGCCACCCCGGCCTCTGAGCCCGGCGGCCCGGCCCGCACCCCCCCGGGGGCGGTACAGCCACCCCCACCCCGCCGGTTCTGTTCCACCGCCACCCCGGTCTCGTTCCCCCAAGCCGGGGCGACGGCGGTACAGACCCGACCCGACCGACAAGGATGATCATGTCTGATCGGAACGACCTGCCCGGTATCCCCTTCGCGGACGGGGCGCCCTACCAGCACGGCGACGTCGTCATCTCGCCGTCAGAGAATAGGGCGTTCTTCCACCTTGACAACGACAGCCAGCCCTGGCGTCACGTCGACGACCCGGACGACTACTCATGGCGCAGCGACCGCCATATCCCGGCCGACGGCCGCCTCGTGATCCGGCGGGGGCAGATGGTCGGCCCACCGCCGCCGTACGACCCGGCCACGGCGCAGCCCGGCGACGTCGTCACCACAGCCGCCAACGTGCTGACGTTCTTCTACTACGGCGCCGACAGGTGGCGCGGGTCGGACGGCTGCGAGTACACGGCTCGGAACCTCCCCGCCGGCCTGACGCTGATCGTCCGGGACGGAAGGTCGATCCCCACCGGTGCCTGACCGTCTCCGCCGTGCACGTCGGCGCGTTGGCGACGCTGCCCGCGGGCTGGGCCGGCTGCTCGCCGACGTCGTGGACGACGTCCTGGACGTCATCGAGGCCCTGATCACTCGCTGACTTACCCACAAAAAGGATCATGATGCGTAGACGATTCGCCGCTGCCGGTGCCCTCGCCGGCATGCTGGCGCTCACCACGGCGGGGCTGGTTTCCTGCGACAAGGGCAGTGCCTGTGCCGCGGTCGTGACGGCCCGGGGTGCCGGCGGCCATGGCGGTCACAGCTCGAGCCACGGTGGCAGCCACAGTGGCCCCCACGTCCCGCACCCGGTCGTCGTCCACCCCGGCGGGAGCCACTGTGGCTGACCCGTCCCTGCCGGATGAGCTCCGCGCCCGCCTGACCGCCGCCGCCGACATCCGCCACCCCGACTCTCGGCCGGACGAGGGCACGGCCAGCCTGGCCGCCGAGGTTCGGGCGACCGGGGGCTGCGCGAACATCGGCAGCGGCTCCCGAGACGCGAACAGCGGCTGGCGCCACGAGGTGTGCATCCTCGACCCGGACCATCTCGGCTACCACGAGTCGACCGACGGCGCGCTCTGGTCGCTCGACCGGATGGAGCTCGAGCGCCGCGCCGAGCTGCACCGGGCCCGCGCCCGAGATGCCGAGCGCCGCTTGGTGCAGCTCCTCGACGCCCTCTACCCGGTCAGCCCACCGACCACCGTGGACGACGAGGTGATGCACGCTGCGGTGCAGCAGGCGGGCGGCCTGAATGACGCGATCCGATCGTTCGAGCGTGCGGCCAACTCCGCCGACCGAGTGCGTGCCCTGCTCGACGGCCGTCCCTGCTACTGCCCGGCTCCGGCAGGACGCGGCCATGACGGGCTGTGCCCGCAGTCGATCGTGCCCGTCGGCCTGGTCCGCCGGACCCTCGACGGCCCGGCCGCGAAGCCGGCGAACGGCGGCCCGGCCCGGCTCCTGTACGACGACGAACCCACCCCACCCGAGGAGACCCGTTGACCACCACCGCGCCGGCCGCGGCCGAGCTGTCGTGTCGGGTCTGCGGCTGCACTGCCGACGACCCATGCCCCCTCGGCCGCGAATCGAGCGTGTCCTGCCTGGCCGTCCCAGACCCGCAGGGCTCACCGCGGCTGTGCCACTGGTGCGCAGGGAAGGAGGCCGGGGCGGTCCGCTGCGACGTGCTCGCCACCGGCCTCCTTGCCGGCCCCGAACCGAAGCGATGCCTGATGGGTGCCACCCACACCGGCCATTGGCGCTGCGCCCGCGGCCACGACCGGCGCATCAACGTCTGCCGCATGCACCTCTCCGACGACATCGGCATCGCGTACGACTGCGCCGAATGCCCCCACGAGGACGAGGTGCCGGTGCGCCTCATCACGGCCAGCCTGCTCTACCCCACATCCGAACAGCCGAAGGAGAACACCCCATGCCCGTGATCGTCTGTGTGAAGCGTCCCATCCCGGTCCGCATGGCCGGCCCCTGGGACGGCACCCCGGAGCGCGCCCGCGAGATCATCGCGTTCGTCGGGAACACCGGCCCGAACGAAACCCCCGGGTTCATCGGCGACGGACCGGACGGCCTGGCGCAGGTGTACGACCAGCTCCACACCTCCTGGATCAATGTGCCCGTGGGTTCGTACATCGCCCGGGGCACCGAGGGTGAGCACTACCCGATCGCGGCCGGGGTGTGGGCGCGCACCTACGACGTCGTCGGGGCTGAGTAGCCCAGGAACGTCGACGGCCCCCGCACCGAGGTCTCCCTCGGGCGGGGGCCGTTTCGCGCGTTCTGGGGCTGTTCAGACGGTGGCGGCGGCCATCCACGCGGGGATGGTGTCCGGGGCCTTCGCGAACGACGGGCAGGCCGTCACGTCCAACACGTCCTGCGCCCGCGTCACCGCCACATACAGCAACATCAGCTCGTCCTCGTTGAGCTTGCCCGGGGCAGGGAAGTCAGATGCGAGCTTGACGTCCTGCCACTGAAGGCCCTTGCTCTGATGCGCCGTGCACACCGTGATGTCGGCGTCCCGCGGATCCGCGATGTTCGCAAGCCCGGCGATGATCGCATCGGTGCCGAACCGGTCGATCAGGTCGACCATCAGCTTGAGGTCCCCGCCGAGCTCGTCATGTTCGGCGTAGTCCTGCACCTGCTTCCACGAGGAGAAGCAGCCAAGCTCCGGGTGGGCCGTCCACCCGTTTTCCCGCAGGTCCGCCGCCGCCTTCGCGAACGTGACGACCATCTTCGCGGTGTTCCCGACCAGGTTCACTCGCTGGCCCGCGGCCATGAGCGTCAACGCCTCTGACACGGCGACGGCGTTGGTACGGGTCAGGATCACGTCTGGCCGCGAGCACGGGCCGATGTACCCGGTGTCGTCGGGACCGCCGGGCTTGCCGACCAGCCGCAGCGGGGTGTCGAGCTGCGCAAGGATGGTGTTCGCGAAGTCTGCGATGTCCTGACCGAAACGGAAGGACCTGGTCAGATAGCAGGTGTTATCCACCGTGATGTTTTTGAACGCATCAACGGCGCCGGTGAACGAGTTTATGGCCTGCGCCGAGTCCCCAACAAGGACAACCCGCGTCCCTCGCCGCATCTGCGTTTTGATGATCCCGAGCATGACTGGCGCCATGTCCTGCGCCTCGTCGATCATGAGGATTTCGGCGCCCATCGAGTACGATCCGCGCCTGCTCAGGTCGCCCGGGTGCATTCCGAGCTGGAACATTTTCAGGAAGTACGCCGGGTTGTATGGCAGCATCCCGTCGACCTTCACCGCGTCCTGCCATGCCCACCGCAGTGCGGGCAGCAGCGCCTTCCGGAGCATGTTGTTCGCTCGGAACGTCCGCTTCCCCGTCTTCGGGTCCGGCGCGTCGACGCCGTCCAGGTACCGGAAGTGTTCCAGTGCCGGCTCCGCGTCGGCGGTCTGGCAGAAGCGGCGCAGTGCTGCGATGACGAACGATGCCTGCCAGCCTGGGGCGAGCCCCTTCTGCCCGCCACCGATCTGCGGCACCCAGATCGGACTGTTCAGCCCGAGGAGCTTTGCCATTGCCTTCGGGGCCATCCGCGCGCCCTGCCGCGTCTTGTACAGGTGTCCGACCGCGTCGAACGCGAACCCGTGCATGGTCCGGCAGCGCACGTGCCGGTAGCCAGCCTCGGCCATGGAAAGGCGCATGCTCTCGACAATCGCCTTGTTGAACGCGGTGTAGGCGACGCGCTTGTCCCGGAAGTCGTGCGCGATCAACTTCAATGTTGCGGACTTTCCGGTTCCGGCGCCGGCCTGGATGGCGAGGTGCCCTCCCCCAGCGAACAGATCGAGGGCCTTCTGCTGTTCGGCTGTGGGCTGGAAGTCCATGTACGTCCCCCTTGGTCGGATGCCACAACCGTACTACAGATCTGCTGATTCATGAATCAATCAAGTTGGGGCGGACGTCAGCCACTCTCTGTCACCATGTCCGACTCCGGACATCCGGACATCCGCCCGCCTATCGCGCAGGCGCGCGCGAGCCACCAGCCCATCCGGACGTCCACCCGGACATCCCCGGACACCACGCAACGTCACCACCGCCACCCCGGGGGAGGGGATGACGATCAACAGATCTGTCAGATAACAGATACGGTGAACGCCACACCAGACCCGCATCACGCCCAGGAGGCCCCATGGCCCAGAAGATCGCCACATCCCTAATCGACGACCTCGACGGCGGCAAGGCCGACGAGACCATCCGATTCGTCCTCGACGGCGCCGACTACGAGATAGACCTGTCCGCGCCGAACGCGGCACGTTTCCGCGAGACGCTGGCGCCCTACATCACCGCCGGCCGCCGGACCAGCACCAAACGCCGCAGCCGCAAGGCATCCCAGCCGGCCGCCGGTACCCGCGACCTGGCCGAGGTCCGCGCATGGGCCAGGGGCAACGGCTGGCCCGACATCCGCGACCGCGGCCGGATCTCCGCCGAGATCCTGGAGGCATACGACCGCGCCACCTGAAATACCCGTTCACGGAACAGCGGAATCTCACGGGTTATGATGCGGGCGGCGCACCGCAGTGGTGCGCCGCCCGGGATAGGTGCTCGAACACCGCCCCCGGGCGACGGCTTGCACGAGTCCCCTGGAAGGACGCGCGCCGTGGCGTATTCTGCCGTGCCCACGCACCCGCGAGGCTGGTTGGGCGTGTCGCGCCCGGCCGTTATCAGCCCGGTGGCAATCCGATGACCGGCCTCGATTATGTCGGCCTCGGACTCATCACCTGCGGCATCGGACTCCTGTGGATGCGCACCCGCTCGATCAAGGATGCGCTGATCGAAGCGGGCATCAGCGTCGGGCTGTTCACCCTCATTCTGCTTCTGCCGATCGGCCATCCGACTTGGGCGTTCATCGCGTCCCACCGGATCGGCTGACCCGTGGCCGCCTCCGCCGAGGTCATCGCCGCCCGCGCGGCGGCGAAACAACTCGACGCCGAGACCCGCCGCGCCACCGAAGACGCCGCCGCCACCCGCCGCCGCGCCGACGAGTCCCGCCGGGCCACCCTCGCCCGCCAGGCCGCCGCCGAGCGCGCCACCGACCGCCAGACCCGCTGGAAGAAGCGCCGCGCGGCCGTCACCAAGGCCGTCGGCTGGCTGGCTGCGGACGCCGACGCCGTCGCGGCGATGACCGTCTACACGGCGGCCGTCGGCGTCGCCCTCTACGGCCAGCTCACCGCCGCCCACGGCCACGGCCTCCCCATCGCCGTCGCCATCCCCACGTCCATCGCGCTGGAGGGATGGGGGCTGGCCGCAGCCCGTACGGCGC
The DNA here is from genome assembly GCF_023243045.1 of Frankia sp. AgB32. Classification (GTDB taxonomy): domain Bacteria; phylum Actinomycetota; class Actinomycetes; order Frankiales; family Frankiaceae; genus Frankia. Next base: position 5,113 of record NZ_JALKFX010000021.1, on the reverse strand, counting down.
TACGGCTTCGCCTGGTGCACGCCGAGCGGGCCCGGCGGGAGCAGGCCGCGACCGTGTTCGCGGCGCTCCTCGTCGCCGTGCTCAACGTCGCCGGCCACTGGCCACGCACCGTCGTAGACCACGGCAACGCCACGCAGCACGGCAGCCTCATCACCGCCGCGGTCTACGGCTCGCTCTCCCTCGGCGCCCTCGGCATGTGGGAGATGCGCTCAGGCGCCCGCCACCGGCCGGCGCTACGCGCCCGCGGTCTGATCGCCGATCCGCCGCCGGCCCTGGGCTGGGCCTACTGGTGCCGCTACCCAGGCCGGGCCTGGTGGGCCCGCTCGGCCCGCATCGCTGACCCGTCGATCCGGACGCGGGACGCTGCGATCGCCGCAGGGGCGGAGCTGCGGGCGGCGCGCACGGCCGCGCGGGACGCTGCGCGGCTCGCTCGCGAGGCCGCGAAGCGCCGCGCGGAGGTCGCGCAGGTCGCGCGGGAACTCGCGCACCGCTGCGCGAAAGGCGGCGACCCGGCGACGCTGGACGCGCTGCACGAGTTCGCCGCCGCGCACGAACTGCCCCCTGCCGCGCACCTGGTCGCGCAGCCCGCGCAGCCGGTACGCGACGTCGCGCAGGAGCTCGCGCAGGCCCGCGCAGCGTTCGCGCACCTCGTCGACGACCTCGCGCAGCCCGCGCCCGACGCCGCGCACCTTGACCGCGCACCCGAACGGCCCGCGCTGAACCCCGCCCCCGCCGACCTGCCCCGCGAGGTGGAGGTGCGCGACGCCGCGCAGGACAAGAACCTCCCCGCGCAGAGCCCCGCGCAGCCGGACGACTGGTTCGCGCACCCTCCCGCGCAGGAGGTGCGCGAAGCCGCGCAGGCCCTCGCGCAGGCCGCGCAGCCGCCGCGCGAACCCGCGCAGCCGCCGGTGTTCGCCGCGCGCCTGCCGGTGTTCGCCGCGCCCCCCGCGCACGACGACACCACGGACACCGACACCGACGACCTGCCCGGGGAGACCAGCGAGGAGGCTGCCCCGCCGCCGGTGCGCGATCTGGCCGAGTACGCCGCTGCCCGCGGGGACAAGCACGCGGCCACCCGCGCCCACGTCCGCGCGATGCTCGCCGCTGGCACGCCCTTTGTCGTCCGCGAACTCGCGCGGGAGACCGGTATCAGCGAGTCGACCATCCGCGGCTGGCTGCCGAAGAAGCCGCCAGATGCCCGCGCGCAGGCCGGCGCGGGATGATCCGCATCCTTGCCCTGTTCGTCGGTGTGCTGGTGCTGCTGAACGCGGTTGCCGATGATCCGGGCCGGTCCCGCCGCGCACCCGCGCGCGCGGGCCGTGCCCGTCCGCGCACCGGCCGCGCGGCACTGCGCGACTCCCGCGCGATGCTCGCGAGCACCGGGCGGGCCTGGCGCGCGGCGACCCCCGCCGGTCGACGCTGGCGCACCCGGACCCTCGCCGGCAACACCGCCAGAACCCTGTTCTGGCCGGACCGTCGCGCACCCGTTCGCGCAGCTCCGCGCGGCCCGCGCATCAGCCTCGTCAAGCCCGCGCGGACTCGCGCACCCCTCGCGCACCCCTCGCGCACCCCCGCGCAGGGTCCGCGCAGCACCGCACGATTTGGAGGACACATGGACCTGGCCAGGCTCGCGCAAGCCGCAGGAGCGGTCCTCCTGGGAGCGCCGGAAGGTGGCCTCCCGGGAGTCCCCGCGCAGGCCCGCGCATGGGCAGCGGCGCTCGACGAGGTAGCCGCCGCCTACAACGCGTGGGTGGACGACCTCGTGATGGACGTGGGGCTGGACCCGAAACCGCTGCTCCCGCTGATGGAACTCGGCGACCTCCTCCACGGTGCCGGCCGCGCGGCCAACGTCGCGGCTACGCAGATCGCCGGTACGCGCCGATGAGCGCGGAGGAGCGTCGCGCAGCCGCGCAGGACCGGCGCGCAGCTGCTGCGCGACGCAGGGAACGTGCCGCGCAGGTCCGCGCAGGTGTGCGCGAACGCCGCGCAGGAACCGCGCAGCCGCGCGGACACCCGGATCGTTCGCGCACCGTCGCGCACGCCTCGCGCAGGCAGCGCGCGCAGGACGCGCAGCCCCGCGCACGACCGGTGCGCGAACCCCGCGAACCCCGCGCAGGTCTGCGCGAACCGCGCGGGGACGGGCCGCCTCGTCGTGCACGCCGCGCGGTCTACCGGTCCCGCTACTGGCTCGCTCCCGCCTACTGCGCGGCCGGCCTGACGCTGGTCGCCTGGGGACTGCGCGGCACGCTCCCCACCTGGGCGGCGCTGTTCGCGCTCATCCCGATGTGGGTGAGCGCGGACCTGCGGATCGCGCGGGGTGCGCGAACTCTGCGCGCGCACCGGGCGGGCATCCTGCTGGCGTTCGCCGGGATGCTGTGGGCCGGCTGGGTGGTCGTCGCCGGGCTCACCCTCACCGCGGCCGTCGTGCTCGCGGTGGCGACGCTGGTGTGCTGGCCGTGGTGGGCCTGGTCCCACCGGGTCCGCCGCTCCCGCGCGGCGGGGAAGTTCGCCCGCGCCTGGCCGTGGGCCGCCCGCGAACGGGGACTACGTGCAGAGCTCACCAGTACGGTCCCCGGCGACGTCGACGGCCAGTGGTCGCACGACGTCGCGCTCAACGGCGACACCGTCGACCAGCTCCGCGGCGAACTCGCCCACCTCGAAGCCCGGCTGAAGCTGCGCCGCAACTGCCTGCGTGTCGACGAGGTGCTCGCCGACGCCTCCCGCGCGGTCCTCCACGTCGTCGAGACAGACCCGCTCGTCTCGGCCGCCGACGTCGCACCCGAGGACGACGAGGGCATCCCCTGGCCGGGCCCGGACCCGGACGCCGGCCCCGACGACCCGATCACCGTTGGCCTCTACGAGGATGTCGGCCCGATCGAACTCACCTTGGACCAGCACATTCTCCTGGTCGGTGGCACCGGCGCGGGGAAAGGCACCCTCCTCAAAATCCTGATCGGCGAGGCCACAGCGCGGCGTCGGATGCAGGTTCGCGGGATCGATTTCAAGGGTGGCCGGCTGCTGACGGCGTGGGGCCGGTGCATCGCCCGGGTGGCAACCAACGCCGCCGGCTACGACGAGGGGATCGTCGCGGCCCGCGCGCAACTCCGGGAGACGCTTGCCGAAGTCGACCGGCGGTCCGCCGCAGGCCAGGGGGATCGGCATGCAGCCACGGAGGCGGCGCCACACATCCTCCAGGTCGTCGACGAGGCCGAACGAGTACTCGCCGATCCGGAGTGCTATCAGCTGCTGATAGAGCTTTCGGACATCGCCCGGTCGGAACGGGTCACGCTCGCCATCGCGGTTAAAAGGACCACGAACAGCGAGCTTGGCTCCGGACGGCTCCTCACCAACATCGGATGCCGGGTTCTCCTCGGGTCCCGTGACAACCCCGAGGACCTCCGCCGGGCGCTGCCGAAGGCCGTCCACTTTCCGGTGGAGGTCTTGGACCGGCCGGGGAAGGCGGCCGTCTACCGGCAGGGCCAGACCGCGATGCGCCCCGGCCGCGTTTTCAACCCGACCGACGAGCAGATCGCCGCGCTGCGCGCCGAGTACGAGCCAGCCGAGGAACCAACCCCGGCGCCGGCCGCCGACGGCACCCCGGCCCCCGCGGTCGCGCTCGACCCGGCCAGCCCGGCCCCGGCCATGCCGACGGGCAGCCCCTCGCCGGAGTACGCCCTCGCACTGCTGCGCGCCGCCGGCCCGGCGGGGATGTCCCGCACCGAGCTGATGGCCTGCGGCTGGGATGCCTCGGCCACGCTGTACGACCACCTGGGCGTCCTGCGTGAGGCCGACGACGACCACGAGATCCGGATCGTCAGCGTCCGCCGCCGCTGGTACGCCGTCGAGCACGCCCCGGCCGACCCCTGACACGGCGAAGCCCCCGGCCCGTGGTGGGCGCGGGGGCAGGGCAGCCGCCGGGGGTCAGAGTTCCCAGTCGGTGACCTTCACTCCGACGTAGCGAGTGTCCCAGTCCCGCAGCGCGTCCGCGGACACGACCAACCCACTGAAATAGTCGATCATCGCCTGGGTGACCGGGGTGGTGTCGCCCTCCCAATTCGGGAGGCCGGTCATGACCACATCGCCGTAGATCACCATGTGCTCGCCCACCCGGCCCATCTTCGCCGCCGCCGAGTCGTTCAACATCCACACGTTGACCCGTACGTTCACCGCCAGGCCGTCGACCCGGCCGGAGTCGCTGCACCACAGGTCACCCTCAGAATGGGCCTGTACGTCGACGAGACCGCCGACCGCGGCCTGAAGGTTCCGCAGTTCGCCAAGACCTGCGTCCAGGTCGATGACCCGCACCGGCATGTCGACGTCGGCGGGGATGTGTAGGGCGTTCTTGCACACGGTTGCCTCCTGTTAGGGCGTAGTTCGGGATGCTGGCCGCCCTCGTGGGGAGGGCGGCCAGCGGAGAGTTGGGGTGCTACGCGCCGGCCGGCGCCGCCCTGTTCCGCTCGGCGCACACCGCCAGCGCGGCGTCCCGCCCCGCCCGGCTACCCGGGTACGAATCCGCCACCGTGAACGCGCCGCCGACACCAGACGGCCCGTAGTCACGGACCTCCCATCCCCAGGAGATCCCACCGGTCCAGCCCGTCTCGACCACCCGCCAGCGCACCGACCGCGCCTCCACCGACTCCGGTCGGACACACCGCACCGACACTCCGCCCGCGGTGCGCAGGTACAACCGGAACCGGCCGAACAACTCCGGGTAGTCGTCGTCGACAATCCCGGCGGCTCCCAGCGCGGCCATCCGCTCGTCGCTGGGCATGCACACCGCGCACGCGCATTGCCCGACGACGGCGGCGGGCCCGCGCAGCTCGACGAGCGAGCCCGTGTAGGTGACCTGCCCGCCGCCCTGTAGGTGCTGCCGGTCCGCCCTGCGCGGCGCGGTCAGGCTGAAGATCGGGTCGCCGGTGAACTGGGCGAGAATGAACACGGTGCTCCTCCAAACGGCGTGATGGGTGTGCGGGGTGGGGCCGGGGGGGGGGGGGGGGGGGCGGGGGCGCGGCGTGGGCGCCCGCCCCCCGCCCCGGCCCGCCGGCGCCGGCGGGGCGACCTCCGCGCTCGTGCGCGTCGTCCGCTGGGACCGGGTCGCCATCGTCGGCGGTGG
>NZ_JALKFX010000235.1 GCF_023243045.1 Frankia sp. AgB32 | reverse complement strand
GGTGACCGGCGGCGCGTGGAGCCCCGACAACACCCACATCCTCACCACCAGCGGCGACGGCACCGCGCGGATCTGGAACGCCACCACCGGCGACCCCCACCTCACCCTCACCGGCCACACCGACTGGGTGACCGGCGGCGCGTGGAGCCCCGACAACACCCACATCCTCACCACCAGCGGCGACGGCACCGCGCGGATCTGGA
>NZ_JALKFX010000234.1 GCF_023243045.1 Frankia sp. AgB32 | reverse complement strand
TCACCGGCCACACCAGCACGGTGACCGGCGGCGCGTGGAGCCCCGACAACACCCACATCCTCACCACCAGCGGCGACGGCACCGCGCGGATCTGGAACGCCACCACCGGCGACCACCACCTCACCCTCACCGGCCACACCGACACGGTGACCGGCGGCGCGTGGAGCCCCGACAACACCCACATCCTCACCACCAGCGGCGACGGCACCGCGCGGATCT
>NZ_JALKFX010000233.1 GCF_023243045.1 Frankia sp. AgB32 | reverse complement strand
CGGTGAGCAACCGGACGGCGCCGGCGGACCAGTCGACGTTCGGCGTCGGCGCATCCACATGCAACGTCACCGGCAACACCCCATGACGCAACGCCAACACCATCTTGATCACACCACCGACACCGGCAGCAGCCTGCGTATGCCCGATGTTCGACTTCAACGACCCCAACCACAACGGCCGATCCACCGACCGACCCTGACCATAGGTCGCCAGCAACGC
>NZ_JALKFX010000232.1 GCF_023243045.1 Frankia sp. AgB32 | reverse complement strand
GGCTCATCAGTCCGGCACCCGAAAGATGGATGCCGGGGGCACCGAACGGATCGTCGGTCGCGGGCGCCGCAGTGGCGGTCATGCGGCTACAGCGCCCGTGTCCGCTCGACCAACCCGGCGAGGATGCCCCGCGTGGTGCGCCCCTCGGCGGCGGCGAGCCAGGTCAGGCCGATGCGGTGCGAGAGGGCATCGGCGGCCAGTTCCGCGATGTCTTCGGACACCACGTGGT
>NZ_JALKFX010000231.1 GCF_023243045.1 Frankia sp. AgB32 | reverse complement strand
GTGCGGATGCTGGATTCCCTTGATTTGCGCGAGGGGGTGCGACTGCTGGGCGTCGGGGTATCGAATTTCGCTACGTCGGCTCAGGAGGAACTTTTCGTCGTTGACGATGAGGGGAGGCTGCTCGACGAACCCGAGGTGACCGAGGAGATCACCCCCATCCAGCCGGGACCCTTTGGCCGACGTCGATCTTTTGGCGGGCGAAATTGGCCTCCTGGGGTTGACCTCATTCA
>NZ_JALKFX010000020.1 GCF_023243045.1 Frankia sp. AgB32 | reverse complement strand
CCACGACGAGACCAGCACGGTCCCGGCGAGCGTCCGTCCGGCCGCCGTCGTCGGCACGAGGCCCGCCACCGACCGCCCCCCCGCCCGCGGGGGGGGGGGGGGGGGGCCCGCCGCCCCCGGCGGCCCCCCACCGCCGCGCCGGCGGGGAGCGGCTCGGCCCGCTCGCCGGCGTCCCGTTGGCGCTCAAGGACGTGCTGACCACCCGCGGGATGCCGACCACCTGCGGCAGCCGGATTCTCGAGGGCTGGCAGGCGCCGTACGACGCCACCGTCGTCAGCCGGCTGCGTGCTGCCGGCGTCGTGCTGCTCGGCAAGGTCAACATGGACGAGTTCGCCATGGGCTCCTCCACCGAGAACTCGGCCTACGGGCCGACCCGCAACCCGTGGGACACCACTCGCATCCCCGGCGGGTCCAGCGGCGGGTCCGCCGCAGCCGTCGCCGCCTTCGAGGCGCCGCTCGCGATCGGCACCGACACCGGCGGCTCCATCCGCCAGCCGGCCGCGGTCTGCGGCCTGGTCGGGGTGAAGCCGACGTACGGCGGGGTGAGCCGCTACGGGCTCGTCGCGTTCTCCAGCTCGCTCGACCAGGCCGGCCCGCTGGCCCGCACGGTCACCGACGCGGCCCTGCTGCACGCGGCGATCGCCGGCCACGACCCGCTCGACTCGACCAGCGTCGACGTGCCGGTGCCGCCGGTGGTGGCCGCCGCCGGCCGCCGGGACGTGCGCGGGCTGCGCGTCGGCGTGGTCCGCGAGCTCGCCGGCGACGGGTACGACCCGGGGGTGCAGGCCGCGTTCGCCGCCGCCGTCGAGGCGCTGCGTGGGCTCGGTGCCGAGGTCGTCGAGGTGAGCTGCCCGCACTTCGAGTACGCGCTGTCCGCCTACTACCTGATCGCGCCGAGCGAGTGCTCGTCCAACCTCGCGCGGTTCGACGCGATGCGCTTCGGGCTGCGCGTCGGCGACGACGGCCTGGCCGGCGCCGAGGAGGTCATGAGCCGCACCCGCGAGGCCGGGTTCGGCCCCGAGGTGAAGCGCCGCATCATCCTTGGCACCTACGCGCTGTCCTCGGGCTACTACGACGCCTACTACGGCCAGGCGCAGAAGGTCCGGACCCTGATCAGCCGGGACTTCGCCGCCGCCTATGAGCAGGTCGACGTGCTGGTCTCGCCGACCACCCCCACGCCGGCGTTCCCGCTGGGCGACAAGGTCGACGACCCGGTCGCCATGTACCTGTCGGACCTGTGCACGATCCCGTCGAACCTGGCCGGCGGGCCCGCGATGAGCCTGCCCGCCGGGCTCGTGGACGGGCTGCCCGTGGGTGTTCAGATCATGGCGCCGGCGTTCGCCGACGACCGGCTGTACCTGGTCGGCGGGGCGCTGGAGGCGGCGCTCGACGCCGACCGCGGCCACCCGCTGCTCGACGAGGCCCCGGCGCTGTGACCGGCGCCGACCCGGCCCGCCGGGCACCGGGGAGCTCGCGATGGTGAGCCTGCGCAGTGGTCGGCAGGACCGCACGCTCCTGATCGTGGTGTGGGTGCTCGACCTGGTCGTGCTCGGCCTGGGCATCGCCACGCTCCAGCCGATCCTGCTGCTGTGGGGCGTGATCGGCCTGCCCGGCGCGGTGTTCCTCACCTACGTGCATCTCCGCGACACCCGCGCGCGACCGCCGTCCACGCCGCCACACGACGACGACGGCGCCGCACCGCCCGCATGACGACCGGCCGATACCTGCATCTAGCGACACAAGAGGAGTACCTCCGGTGAGCACAGCGGCTCCCGCCAGCGCGTTGCCCTCCTTCGCCGACGCGACCGCCCGCTACGAGCCGGTGATCGGCCTGGAGACGCACGTCGAACTCGGCACCGTCTCCAAGATGTTCTGCGGCTGCGCGACCGCGTTCGGCGCCGAGCCGAACAGCCAGGTCTGCCCGGTCTGCCTCGGGCTGCCCGGTGCCCTGCCGGTGGTCAACGAGGCGGCCGTGCGCTTCGCCGTGCTGATCGGGCTCGCGCTGAACTGCGACATCGCGTCCTGGTGCCGCTTCGCGCGGAAGAACTACTTCTACCCGGACATGCCGAAGAACTTCCAGATCAGCCAGTACGACGAGCCGCTGTGCACGAACGGCTGGCTCGACGTCGAGGTGAACGGCGAGACCCACCGGGTCGGCATCACCCGCGTGCACATGGAGGAGGACACCGGCAAGTCGCTGCACGTCGGTGGCGCCACCGGCCGCATCCACGGGGCCACCCACTCGCTGGTCGACTTCAACCGGGCCGGCATCCCGCTGGTCGAGATCGTCACCGAGCCCGACATCCGTTCGCCCGAGGTCGCCCGGGCCTACGTCGACGAGCTGCGTGAGCTGATCCGCGCCCTGGGCGTGTCCGATGTCCGGATGGAGCAGGGTTCGCTGCGCTGCGACGCGAACGTCTCGCTGCGTCGCCGTCCCGCGCCCGGCGAACCGGACGCGCCGTTCGGCACCCGTACCGAGACGAAGAACCTCAACTCCCTGCGCTCGGTCGAGCGGGCGGCCCGCTACGAGATCACCCGCCAGGCGGCGCTGCTCGACGACGGCGAGCGGATCCGCCAGGAGACCCGGCACTTCGACGAGGGGGTCGGGCGGACCTCGCCGGGCCGTTCCAAGGAGGAGGCGACCGACTACCGGTACTTCCCGGAGCCGGACCTCGCCCCGCTGGCGCCGTCCGCCGAGTTCATCGAGGAGCTGCGGGCCAGCCTGCCGGAGCTGCCCGCGGCCCGCCGGGCCCGCCTCGTCACCGAGCACGGCTACACCCCCCGCGACCTCGTTGACCTGGGCAACGCGGGAGTTCTCGACCTGGTCGAGCAGACGGTGGCCGCCGGGGCCACCCCGCCGGCGGCGCGCAAGTGGTGGCTCAACGAGCTTGCCCGCCGCGCCGCAGATGCCGAGATCGCGCCGGACGAGCTCGCGATCACACCCGCCGACGTCGCGCGGATCACCGTGCTGATCGCCGGGGGCGAGCTCACCGACGCGCTGGCCCGCAAGGTCATCGACGGCGTGCTCGCCGGCGAGGGCACCCCCGACGAGGTCGTCGCCGGCCGCGGCCTCGCCGTCGTCGCCGACGACGGGGCGCTCACCGCCGCGGTCGACGCGGCGATCGCCGCCGCGCCCGACATCGCCGAGAAGGTCCGCGGCGGCAAGATCAACGCCGTCGGCCCGCTGGTCGGCGCGGTGATGAAGGCGATGCGGGGCCAGGCCGACGCGGCTGGCGTCCGCACCCTGCTGCTCGAACGCCTCGGCGCTTCCTGAGCTCCGCCCCCACCAGCCCACCGCCCACCGGATCCGCCGCGGCTGTGGGCGGATAGGGTAATCGTGGAGTCGTCGGACGGTTTGTGGCGGCTTCGGGGGCTGTGACGGTTTCTGGGATCTCTGGGGGAGAGGCCCGACCCGCGAGGTTGGGCCTGATCCGGGCGGTCCGTCGGCGGCGTGTGCGTTGTCCTGGCGTGGCGCGAGCCCGAAGAGACCACGTTCTCCTGCCGTATCCGATCCGCGTGTCGGGTTGCCGACGACGAGCGGCGCGTCGGATGCGCGGTGCCGGGGGCCTTCGTAGGGTGAGCTTCCGATCGGGTCAGCGTGAGCGAGGGGAGGGGGGTCGCCGTGCCCCTCACACCGTCCGGCTTCACCGCGTCGACGTCTCGGCGTCGGGGTCGCGGCCGGCGGCGGACGATCATTGCCGTCGTCGTCATCCTCGTGCTGGCCGCGGGCAGCGGAATCGGATACGTCCTGAACGACCGGGCGCAGTCCCGGGCGGCCGACAAGCGGGTGCGCACCGCGGCGGCGGCCTACCTCGCCGCCTGGCGCACCCTGTCGACAACCGGCGGCACGGCGACAACCGCGGCCACGACCGGCGCCGCGGGCGCCGCCGCGCCGACGCCGGCTGCGGGTACGGCCACGACGCCGGCCGCCGCGGGCGCGGGCGACGACAAGGCCGGGCGGGCCGCGGTGACCGCGGAGAGCGTCGCGGGCAGCATCGACGTCCCGACCCTGGTGTCGACCATGGCGGACGTCCGGGACCGGCTGCTGGTCACGGGCGCGTCCTTCACCGAGGGGTCGATCAGCCGCAAGGGCTCGGCGGCGACGGCGCCCTACGTCGCGAAGCTCACCCTGTCCGGCCTGCCGACGCCGCTGGAGTACGCCGGCACCCTCAACCTGGTCTCGACCGGGCAGGGCTGGATGGTCCGCGCGGAGTCGGCCGCCGTCCACCCGGCGTTGCGCCCGGGTCTGCACCTGGACCGAACCGAGTCCACCGGGCACCGCGGCGACCTGCTGGCCGCCGACGGCCGGCCGCTGCGCGACTCCGGCGACCTCGCCGGCAATCTCGTCGGCCGGCCGGGCCCGCTGTCGGGCCTGGAGCGGGTCTACGACACCAGGCTGCGCGCCCAGGGCGGCGCCGTGGTCGTGCGCGACGCGCAGAACCGGACCGTCCAGACGCTGCACACCTATCCGATGACCGACGGCACGGCCGTGCGCACCACGCTCGACCTGCGGGTGCAACAGGCCGCCGAGGACGCCCTGGCCACCGCGGCCCAGCCGACCGCCGCCATGGTCGCGATCGACACCCGTACCGGCGGCATCCTGGCGCTGGCGAACCATCCGCCGAGCGGGGCGAGTCGGGCCATCCGCGGCAAGTACCCGCCGGGGTCCACCTTCAAGATCATTACGGCGACGGCGGCGCTGATGAACGGGAAGTCCGCGAACACCCCGCTGGACTGCACCCAGTCGGTCAGCGTCGACGGCCGGACGTTCCAGAACGCCGAGGCCGAGCAGTTCGGCACCATCCCGCTGCGCACCGCGTTCGCGAAGAGCTGCAACACCGCCTTCATCCGGCTGGAGGAGTCCCTGCCCGCGGGCTCCCTGGAGAAGGCCGCGCAGCTCTACGGCTTCGACGGCGCCCCGCCACTGGACATCGCCAGCGTCGGCGGCAGCTTCCCGACCCCGCGGGACGCCGCCGAGTCCGCGTCCGCAGCCATCGGCCAGGCCCGCATCGAGGTCTCGCCGCTGCAGATGGCCAGCGTCGCCGCCGCGGTGGCCAGCGGCACCTGGCGCCAGCCGTTCGTCGCCGGCCAGCCGGCGCGCAGCAACGCCATCCCGCCGGCCGTCCTGCCGGGGCTGCGCGACTTCATGCGTGCCGTGGTCACCGAGGGCACCGCGGCCGGGGTGCCGATGCCCGGCGAGGTCTTCGGCAAGACCGGTACCGCCGAGTACAAGGACGGCAACCCGCCGCCGACGCACGCCTGGTTCGTCGGCTACCGCGGCGACGTGGCGTTCGCCGTCGTGGTCGAGGACGGCGGTTTCGGCGCCGACACGGCGGCGCCGATCGCGAGCCGCTTCCTCACCGCCCTCGACGGCGGCTCGGTGACCGGCCCCGCCCCCGCGGCCGGCGGTCGCTGACCGCGCCGGACAGCCGGCCGGACAGCCGGCCGGACAGCCGGCCGGACGGCCAGCCAGACGGCCAGCCAGACAGACGGAGAGCCAGCCGGACAGCCGGACAGGTCCCGCCGGGTCCGGCCCATCCGCCTGATCCGCCTGGTCCGGACCGCCGGATCGCGCGGCCCGGCGACGCGCCCGGGATTACCCGTGTCCCCGGGCTGACGGCGGCTCTGCTTGACGTATGACGAGAACTCCGGCACGGTAGATCCGTGCACCATTCGATTCTTGTACGTTCTGAGCGCGCGTAGTCGAGCACCTCGACCCGTGCGCCGCCCCTCAGTGCCTCCGGCACGAGGGGCTTTTTCGTGCCCGGCGTCCGTTGCCGGGGACACCCCGCCGCACACACCTCGGCCTCAAGGATGACGCCCAGATGACACGAGAGATCACCGGAGCCCAGTCGCTCGTCCACTCCCTTGAGGCGGTCGGAGCCGAGGTGGTCTTCGGCATCCCCGGCGGGGCGATCCTGCCCGCCTACGACCCGTTGTTCGACTCCACCCGGGTGCGGCACATCCTCGTTCGCCACGAGCAGGGCGCCGGCCACGCGGCCGAGGGTTACGCCCAGGCCACCGGCCAGGTCGGGGTGTGCATGGCGACGTCCGGGCCGGGCGCGACGAACCTGGTGACGCCGATCGCCGACGCCTACATGGACTCGGTGCCGATGGTGGCCATCACCGGTCAGGTCGCCAGCGCCGCGATCGGCACCGACGCCTTCCAGGAGGCGGACATCTGCGGCATCACCCTGCCGATCACCAAGCACAACTTCCTGGTCCAGAGCGCCGACGACATCCCGCGCACGATCGCCGAGGCGTTCCACCTGGCCGGCACCGGCCGGCCCGGCCCGGTGCTCGTCGACCTGCCCAAGGACATCCTGCAGGCGGTGACCGCCGTGCTGCCGCACGAGGTGTGGCCGCCGACGCTGGACCTGCCCGGCTACCGTCCGGTGACCCGCCCCCACGGCAAGCAGGTGCGGGAGGCGGCGAAGCTGATCAGCGCGAGCCGGCGGCCGGTGCTCTACATCGGTGGCGGCGTGCTCAAGGCCCGGGCGGCGGCGGAGCTGCGCACGCTCGCGGAGATGACCGGCATCCCGGTCGTCACCACCCTGATGGCCCGCGGCGCCTTCCCCGACTCGCACCCCCAGCACCTGGGCATGCCCGGCATGCACGGCTCGGTCGCCGCGGTGACCGCCCTGCAGAAGGCCGATCTGCTCATCACCCTCGGCGCCCGCTTCGACGACCGGGTCACCGGCCGGCTGGCGTCCTTCGCGCCGAAGGCCGCGATCATCCACGCCGACATCGACCCGGCCGAGATCGGCAAGAACCGGACCGCGGACGTGCCGATCGTCGGCGACTGCCGCGAGGTGATCACCGAGCTGGTCGCGGCGCTGGCGGCCGAGCAGCGTCCCGACCTCGAGGGCTGGTGGCGCACCCTGGACGGCTGGCGGCGCACCTACCCGCTCGGCTATGAGACCCCGGCCGACGGCTCGCTGGCCCCGCAGCACGTCATCGAGCGCATCGGCCGCATCGCCGGCCCGGAGACGATCTTCGCGGCCGGGGTGGGGCAGCACCAGATGTGGGCGGCCCAGTTCATCTCCTACGAGAACCCCTACACCTGGCTGAACTCCGGCGGCGCCGGGACGATGGGCTACGCCGTGCCGGCCGCGATGGGTGCCAAGGTCGGTCGCCCGGACGCCACGGTGTGGGCGATCGACGGCGACGGCTGCTTCCAGATGACCAACCAGGAGCTGGCCACCTGTGCCCTGGAGGGCATCCCGATCAAGGTGGCGGTCATCAACAACGGCTCGCTGGGCATGGTCCGCCAGTGGCAGACCCTGTTCTACGACAAGCGGTACTCCAACACCGAACTCGGCACGCATCCGGCGTCGCCGCGCACCGGGGTCAAGCGGGTGCCGGACTTCGTCCGCCTCGCCGAGGCGCTCGGCTGCGTGGGGCTGCGCTGCGAGTCGGCCGCCGAGGTCGACGAGACGATCGAGAAGGCGATGGCGATCGACGACGCGCCGGTCGTCGTGGACTTCGTGGTCCACCCCGACGCGATGGTCTGGCCGATGGTCGCCGCTGGCGCGAGCAACGACGAGATCCGGGTCGCCCGCGACCTCGCCCCCGACTTCGACTACTCCGGCGACGCCGAGGTGAACCTGTGACCACCCACCACACCCTGTCCGTGCTGGTCGAGAACAAGCCGGGTGTGCTGGCCCGGGTCTCCGGACTGTTCTCCCGGCGCGGGTTCAACATCGAGTCGCTCGCCGTCGGGCCGACCGAGCACGCCGACGTCTCCCGGATGACGATCGTCGTCGCGGTCGACGACCTGCCGCTCGAGCAGGTGACCAAGCAGCTCAACAAGCTGGTCAACGTCCTGAAGATCGTCGAGATGGACACGTCCGTCTCGGTGCAGCGGGAGCTGCTGCTCGTCAAGGTGCGCGCCGACCTGGCCGTGCGGTCCCAGGTGTTGGAGACGGTCGCCCTGTTCCGTGCCAAGGTGGTCGACGTCGCCCAGGACGCCGTCACCGTCGAGGCGACAGGCACCCGCGACAAGCTGGACGCCCTCATCCGCATGCTGGAACCCTTCGGTATTCGGGAACTGGTCCAGTCCGGCATGGTCGCGCTCGGTCGCGGCTCGCGGTCGATCACCGACCGCAGCCTGCGTTCCGTCGAACGCACGGCCTGACCGGTCGCCGCCGGCGCCGCACCGCTGTTTCCCGCCCCGCATGTCCCGCACGCAGTTCACCCCACGAGAAGAGAGACCCCCACGATGGTCGAGATCTACTACGACGATGACGCCTCGCTCGACGTTCTGGCCGGCCGGAAGGTCGCCGTCATCGGCTACGGCAGCCAGGGCCACGCGCACGCGCTGAACCTGCGCGACTCGGGCGTCGACGTGCGGGTCGGCCTGCCCGCGGAAAGCCGCAGCCGGCAGAAGGCGACCGAGGAGGGCCTGCGCGTGCTCACCCCGGCGGAGGCGTCCGCCGAGGCCGACATCATCATGCTGCTCACGCCGGACACCACCCACCGCAAGATCTACGCCGAGTCCATCGCCCCGCACCTGAGCGAGGGCAAGGCGCTCGCGTTCGGGCATGGCTTCAACATCCGCTACAACCTGATCGAGCCGCCGGCCGGCGTCGACGTGTTCATGGTCGCGCCCAAGGGCCCCGGCCACCTGGTCCGCCGGGTGTTCGAGGAGGGCAAGGGCGTGCCCGTCCTCGTCGCCGTCGAGAACGACGCCTCCGGCAAGGCCCTCGCGATCGCGCTGGCCTACGCCAAGGCCATCGGCGGCACCCGCGCCGGCGCGCTGCGCACCACCTTCACCGAGGAGACCGAGACCGACCTGTTCGGCGAGCAGGCCGTGCTCTGCGGCGGCGCGAGCGCCCTGGTCCAGGCCGGGTTCGAGACGCTGGTCGAGGCGGGTTACACCCCCGAGGTCGCGTACTTCGAGTGCCTGCACGAGCTCAAGCTCATCGTCGACCTCATGTACGAGGGCGGCATCTCGCAGATGCGCTACTCGATCTCCGACACCGCCGAGTACGGCGACGTCACCCGCGGGCCGCGGGTCGTCACCCCGGCCGTCAAGGCGGAGATGCGCAAGATCCTGGAGGAGATCCAGGACGGCACGTTCGCCCGCGAGTGGGTCGCGGAGGACGACAACGGCCGCGCGACGTTCAACAAGCTCGTCGAGGAGGGCAAGCAGCACCCGATCGAGCAGGTCGGCGCCCGCCTGCGGCCGCTGATGTCCTGGATCGCCCGCTAGGACGCCGTACCCCGCCGGTCGGGCGCGGCCGGCGGGGTTCGTGGTCACCAGGACGTGCCAGGTGACGAGGCGGGTGCGCGTCATCTTGGTGAAACCGAGGAGAAACCCGCAGTGGGCCCGATGAGCGTCGGTAGGCTGGGCCCGCCACAGTCAGCTCGTCCCGTCACCGCCGGGCCGCGACGGCCGCGGGACCGATCCGATCCGCGTCGCCCGCGGCCTGACCAGAAGCCGCTATAGGAGTGGTCCAGTGCCCGTCGTACTCGTAGCCGAGGAGCTGTCGCCGGCCGGGCTGGAGGTGCTGTCCGGGGACTTCGAGCTTCGTCACGTCGACGGTGCCGACCGCTCGGCGCTCCTGCCCGCCCTCGCCGATGTCGACGCCGTCATCGTCCGGTCCGCGACGAAGATCGACGCCGAGGCGCTCGCCGCGGCGGGCCAGCTCAAGGTCGTCGCCCGCGCCGGCATCGGGCTGGACAACGTCGACGTCGCCGCGGCCACCCAGCGCGGCGTGATGGTCGTCAACGCGCCCACGTCGAACATCGTCAGCGCAGCCGAGCACGCCATCGCGCTGCTGCTCGCCGTCGCCCGCCGGGTCCCGGCGGCCAACCAGTCGCTGCGCGGCGGCGAGTGGAAGCGGTCGAAGTACACCGGGGTCGAGCTGGTCGAGAAGACCCTCGGCGTGGTCGGGCTCGGCCGCATCGGCGTCCTGGTGGCGCAGCGCCTCGCCGGCTTCGGGATGAAGGTCCTCGCCTTCGACCCGTATGTCTCGGTAGCCCGGGCCGCGCAGCTCGGGGTCACCCTCGTCGACCTCGACGAGCTGCTGCGCCGCAGCGACGCGATCACCATCCACCTGCCGAAGACGCCGGAGACCCTCGGCCTGATCGGCGCCGACGAGCTGGCCCGGACGAAGCGTGGGGTCATCATCGTCAACGCCGCCCGCGGCGGCCTGGTGGACGAGTCGGCGCTCGCCGACGCGGTGAGTTCGGGTCAGGTCGGCGGCGCCGGCATCGACGTGTTCGTCACCGAGCCGACCACCTCCTCGCCGCTGTTCGGCCTCGACAACGTCGTGGTCACCCCGCACCTCGGCGCCTCCACCCAGGAGGCCCAGGACAAGGCGGGCCTCGCCGTCGCCCGCTCCGTGCGGCTCGCGTTGCAGGGCGAGTTCGTGCCCGACGCGGTCAACGTCCAGGCCGGTGGCGTGGTGGCCGAGGACGTCCGGCCCGGCCTGCCGCTCGCCGAGAAGCTGGGTCAGTTGTTCACCGGTCTCGCCGGTGGCGTCGCCGCCTCGATCACCGTCGACGTGCGCGGCGAGATCGCCGCCCACGACGTGTCCGTGCTGCAGCTCGCGGCGCTCAAGGGGGTGTTCTCCGACGTCGTCGAGGAGCAGGTCACCTACGTCAACGCGCCGCTGCTGGCCAAGGAGCGCGGCGTCGACGTGGCGCTGGAGACCGCCGAGGAGAGCGGCGACTACCGCAACCTGGTGACCCTGCGCGGCGTGCTTGCCGACGGCACCCCCGTGTCGGTCAGCGGCACCCTGATCGGTTCGCGCCAGGTCGAGAAGATCACCGCGATCGACGGCTTCGAGGTCGACATCCGACCCGAGAACCACCTGGCGTTCTTCCGGTACTCCGACCGGCCGGGCATCGTCGGCGCCGTCGGCGCGCTGCTCGGCGAGGCGAGTATCAACATCGCCAGCGCTCAGGTCAGCCGGCTGCAGGTGGGTGGCGAGGCGCTGATGTCGCTGTCCCTCGACGACGCGGTGGCCCCGGACATCCTGGCCGACATCGCGAAGATCATCGGTGCCTCCTATGCGCGCGCGGTCAGTATCCGCGCCGACTAGCGGCCGCACCGGCACCCCGGCGCCGGGCGCGGCTGGCGCTTCGGAGCCCCGCGCCCGGGTGAGCTCCGACACCGCAGGTGGCAGGCTCCCGGCGACCGGTGAAGGCCCGTATCGGCCAGACACTGGTCGCCGTGAGTGGCCGGCCACCTGCGTCCGGGCGGCGGAAGGCGGCCTCGGGCGCGGCGCGGGCTGATCTTTACGAGGAACACACGCAGGAAGTTGACTGTCGGGTTTACCGTGGCAGACATGGCGTCGCGGCATCAGGACCCGTTTGAGGGGCTTCGCCTGGATGAGCGATTCGTCCGCGGGGCCCGTTTTCTCGAGCCGTCCGCGGCCGAACGCGCCCGGCATCAGGGCAGGCCGGCATCCGGACGTTGCCAGGTCGTTCCCGCTCCCCGCGGGCTGCCCGGCTTCTTTCATCGGCTGGTGACGCCGCCGAGCCTGCCGAAGCGTTCCCGTCGCATCGCCCAGGTGGTCACTTTTGTGGCGATCACCCTGAGTATGATCACAATTACGGTGGTGGCGTTGCGCCAGACGGCGACGCGCGGCGGCGTGGGCACGGCCTCCCGTCTCGGCGCGTCCGCGGCCCTGCCGGGCGACTCGCCGTCTGCCGCCGTCCCCGTGGTCACGAGCGGCTGGAACCAGCCGCCCGCGGGCTTCGCGCTGTCGAAGGGGCTGCTGGACAGCCTGCGCAAGGGCGACTGCCTGCTCTGGACTCCCATCGCGGCGAACTCGACGGCCCCACCCGAGCCGGTGACCCCGGTCCGCGTCGGTTGCGACCGCCCGCACATCGACGAGGTCACCCGGCTGGTGGACCTCGCCCCGCTTTTCGTCCGCTGGCCCGGCGCCTCGACGCTGGCCAAGGCGGCCGGCCAGCGCTGCGCCGGCGCGCTGCGGGACTACGTCGGCGCCATTGACTCCACTCCGCACCACGTGGTCGGCACCGTCTACCCGTCCGAGCCAAGCTGGCAGTCCGGCGCCCGAACCGCGGTCTGTACGGTGCGGACCGATGATCTGGCGGTGCGCTCCGGCGCCTTCCGGTCATTGGGACCGATCGGCGCCTGATTCGCGCACCAGGCCCGGGCCATCGGGTAATGTCTACTCCCGATGCATGCGCTGCTGCTTCTTAGCCGCCGCGGCGGGGCCTGATCCAGCTGGCTTCCCCGTCGCGGTGTTCTCGTGCGCCAGCGTCGGGATTCCGCCGCCGCAGCGACCTGGCCGTGACCACCACCGGCCCGGCGCTCCGGTCCGCGAAGGTCTCCCGGTTTCCCCGCCCCGGACGATCGTGCGACACGGTCGCCGCGTGCTCTTTTCAGGAAGCAGGAGCGCAATGACCACGCAACAGCCGTCTGGCATGCCGGTCGAGAAGTACCGGCCGTTCACCCCGGTAGCGCTGCCGGACCGCACCTGGCCCGAGCGGACGATCACCCGCGCCCCCCAGTGGTGCAGCGTCGACCTGCGCGACGGCAACCAGGCGCTGATCGACCCGATGACCCCCGCCCGCAAGCTGCAGATGTTCGAGCTGCTGGTCGCGATGGGTTACAAGGAGATCGAGGTCGGGTTCCCGGCCGCGAGCCAGACCGACTTCGACTTCGTCCGCCAGCTCATCGAGGAGGACCGCATCCCGGATGACGTCGTCATCCAGGTACTGACGCAGGCGCGCGAGGAACTGATCGAGCGCACGGCCGCCTCGCTGGTCGGCGCGAAGCGGGCGCTGATCCACCTGTACAACTCCACGTCGACCCTGCAGCGCCGCGTCGTGTTCGGGCTGGACCGCGCGGGCGTCACCGAGATCGCCGTGCAGGGCGCGCGCTGGTGCCTGCAGTACGCCGAGAAGCTGCTGGACGGCACCGACGTGCGCTGGCAGTACAGCCCGGAGTCGTTCACCGGCACCGAGCTGGACTACGCGGTCGAGGTGTGCGAGGCCGTCATGGACGTGTGGCAGCCGACCGCCGAGCGACCGGTGGTGCTGAACCTGCCGGCGACCGTCGAGATGTCGACCCCGAACGTCTACGCCGACCAGATCGAGTGGGTCAGCCGGCACCTGACCCGCCGCGACGCGGTCATCCTGTCGCTGCACCCGCACAACGACCGCGGCTGCGCGGTGGCCGCGGCCGAGCTCGGCGTGCTGGCCGGCGCCGACCGGGTCGAGGGCTGCCTGTTCGGCAACGGCGAGCGCACCGGCAACGTCTGCCTGGTGACCCTGGGGCTGAACCTGTTCTCCCAGGGCATCGATCCGATGATCGACTTCTCGGACATCGACGATGTCCGGCGGTCGGTGGAGTACTGCAACCAGCTGCCGGTGCATCCTCGGCACCCCTACGGCGGCGACCTCGTCTACACGGCCTTCTCCGGCTCGCACCAGGACGCCATCAAGAAGGGTTTCGAGGCGATGGCGCGCACCGGCCAGACGCTGTGGGAGGTGCCCTACCTGCCGATCGACCCGAAGGACGTCGGGCGCAGCTACGAGGCCGTCATCCGGGTGAACAGCCAGTCCGGCAAGGGCGGGGTGGCGTACCTGCTGAAGTCGGAGCACTCGCTGGACCTGCCGCGGCGGCTGCAGATCGAGTTCTCCGGCGTCGTGCAGCGCCACACCGACACCGAGGGCGGCGAGGTCACCGCCGAGCAGCTCTGGCAGATCTTCCGCCGTGAGTACTTCCTGGCCGGTGTCGAGACGGACGGCCCGCTGCAGCTGCTGGGTTCACGCACGACAGCGGCCTCGGGGGAGCGGGACGAGGTGTCCGTCTCGGTGCGTGTCGACGGCGCGGAGGCGATTCTCACCGGCGTTGGCAACGGGCCCATCGACGCCTTCGTCGCGGCGCTGGCCAGCAGGAACCTGAGCGTGCGGATCCTCGACTACAACGAGCACGCGCTGGGTTCGGGCGCCGACGCCCGGGCGGCGGCCTACCTGGAGGTCGCTGTCGACGACCGGATCTTCTGGGGTGTCGGCATCGACCCGAACATCGTCACCGCGTCGCTGCGGGCGGTGGTGAGCGCGGTGAACCGGGCCGCGCGGGTGGCGGCCATCCCCGGGGCGGCAACCTCCTCCGGGGCGGGCACCACCCCGGAGGGCTGAGCTGGGGCCGTCCGGAGTTCTGGGCGGCTGGTGGTGCTCAGTCGAGCAGGTCCGCCTGGCGTGAGGCGTGGCGGACCTGCTCGACCAGAGTGTCCGGGACCTCGGGGAGACCGTGGTCGACCCGGGCATGGGTGTCGACCGAGCGGACGAGTTCCTCCTCGGTCGGCGCCGCAATCCGCGTCTCACAGCCGTGAATGATCGCGCCGCAGTAGAATTCCTTCATGGCAGGTCGACGGACCGTGAACTCATGGGGCGGTAAACGGCTGCCGACGGCGGGACTGGGGCCCATCAGGGCCTGCGCGGTCCAATAACGGTTCCGTCTCATGTCGACATTTCCGCGAGACGCAGCATCAGGCGCTCCATCCGGACCAGACCGAGCGGTCGGCCCATCTCGGTAACGATTATGACGGGATCAAACCGGCTGGCCCGGGCACGGGTCATGGCGCGGCGGGCCACCTCCGTGACGGACTCCTCCGGGCGGGCGAACAGCGTCGTCGGCACCCGGCGTGGATCGGTGCCGCCACCGGGTCCGGCGGCCAGGTGCAGCGCCACCGGGCGGCAGCGGTTCGACACGATGATCGTCGCGCGGTCCGCGGGCTGGTCGTCGTCCGGTCCGTCCGCCGATTCGCCGTGGGCGGCGGCGGGCCGCATCGGGCAGCTCGGGCAGTCGGCCGACATCGCGCAGCGCCCGGAGTCGCCGACGCTCACCTGCACCCGCTCCATCAGGCTTTCGACGCTCGCCGCACGGTTGCTGCGCTCGGACAGCGCCCGGATGCGGCGGGCGACGCCCGGGTCGAGCTGTTGCCAGCTTCGCGCCGGGCGGCCGAGCAGGAACCCCTGGCCGAGCGGTACGCCGAGGCCGACGAGCATCGCCAGTTCGTCGACCCGCTCGACGCCTTCCGCGATCACCCAGCCGTTCAGCCGGCTGGCGAAGTTGCCGACCAGTTCGGTGAGCGCGATCTTGACCTGATCGTCGTCGACGTTCTCGACCAGCGAGCGGTCCAGCTTCACGAAGTCCGGCCGGACCCGGGCGAGTTGGCGCAGCCCCGCATAGCCGGAGCCGACGTCGTCCATGGCGAGGAAGGCGCCGCGATTGCGCAGCTCGCTCGCGATCGCCGTCAGGCCCACGGTGTTGTCGAGATCGACCGCCTCGTTGAGTTCCAGCACCACCTGGCGCAGATCCGCGTCGCGCCACACCGCCGTGACCGCGGCGGAGTCGAGCAGGTGCGGAAGGACGTTGACGGCGAGGAAACAGCGGTCCGGCAGATGGTCGCGGGCGGCGAGCGCCGCGGTGAGCACCCGGGCCTCTAGCTCGGACGCGAGCCCCCGGCGGTCGGCGGCGGCAAAGATGCGGTCCGGCGAATGCGTCGGATGGGTGTGGAAGCGGGCGAGCGCTTCGTATCCCGCGATGACGCCGCGCTGAAGATCGACGATTGGCTGGAAGTACAGCGCGGGTTCGGCGGGGTCGGCGAGAATGCGATCCAGGTCGGGAAGGTCCGCCTCGTAACCCCGGTCCGCAGGGACGACGTTGGCCGCGGACCCGCCGACCGTCACGGCATGGTCAATGGCCGGCGCCCCGGCCGTGGCGGTGGCCTCGCGGCCGGCGGCACGCTCCACCTGGGGCCGCCGGTCTGCCCGGTCTCGGCGCGACCGCGGACCGGCGGACACGCCGAAGCCCGCTGTCGAGTAATCATGCGCCGTGCACCCCCTCGCATCAAGCACGTCGCACCCGTCCTGTAAGTGAGGTTCTTACCATCTGGTCCCGGAGACCGATGCGAGTACCGTCCGGAGTTGTGGGTCCTGCGCTCTTTTGTGCGACCGGCGGGTATCGATCCGATTGTTGGACGCCGGCTTTCTTGTGGCAGATCGCCGAAATAGGCCGGTCGTCGACGGCTCGCCGGTCGTGCGCCCCCGATCACTCGTCGGTTCTGACAATTGCCGCACATCCTCGCGTGATGACGTCGGGCGGGGATGTCTGCCGTGGTGATGAACATTTCTCAAGTCGCCGACAACGGTAGTGATCGTTGTAGTGGAGGCGGCTACCTTTGATTACTTCGAGTAGTTGCATCGGGCGAAGACGGTGGTCGGCGCCGGGTCTGGCCATTGCGGTGTGGTACCTGGCGGACGTGCCGGGTCGGCATGACACCCGCGTGTGAATCGGGAACGCCCGGCCCCGGCGCGTGCTGTCGGCGACCGGCGTCCGGCTACAGTCGAGTTCATGAGGCTTGCGGTGATCGGCGGTGACGGAATCGGCCCGGAGGTGGTGGCCGAAGGGTTGCGGGTACTGCGGACCGTGCATCCCAAGGTGGACACGACCGAGTACGACCTGGGGGCCCGTCGCTGGCACCAGACGGGGGAGACGCTGCCCGACTCGGTTCTCGAGGAGCTGCGCGGGCACGACGCGATCCTGCTGGGCGCGGTCGGCGACCCGGGCGTACCGAGCGGCGTGCTCGAGCGCGGCCTGCTGCTGCGGCTGCGCTTCGAGCTCGACCACCACGTCAACCTGCGGCCCGTGCGGCTGTACCCGGGGGTTCGTTCGCCGCTCGCCGGTGAGCCGTCGATCGACATGATCGTGGTCCGGGAGGGGACCGAGGGTCCGTATGCCGGGGCCGGCGGCGTGCTGCGGCGCGGCACCCCGCACGAGATCGCCACCGAGGAGAGCCTCAACACCCGTTTCGGGGTCGAGCGGGTCGTGCGCGACGCGTTCCGCCGGGCCGCCCGCCGCGAGCGCAGGCACCTCACCCTGGTGCACAAGAACAACGTCCTGACCAAGGCCGGCGACCTGTGGTCGCGCACGGTCGCCGAGGTGGCGCCCGAGTTCCCCGACGTGCGGGTCGACTACCAGCATGTGGACGCGGCGTCGATGTTCTTCGTCACCGACCCGGGTCGGTTCGACGTGGTCGTCACCGACAACATGTTCGGCGACATCATCACCGACATCGGCGCGGCGATCACCGGTGGCATCGGGCTGGCCGCGAGCGGGAACCTCGACCCCTCCGGCGCCAACCCCAGCATGTTCGAACCCGTGCACGGCAGTGCTCCCGACATCGCCGGGCGGCAGCTGGCCGACCCGACGGCGACCGTCGCGTCCGTGGCGATGCTGCTCGACCACCTCGGCCACCAGGACGAGGCGGCGCGGGTCGAGGCCGCCGTGGCGGCGTCGCTGGCGGACCGGGCGAGTGCCGGCGCGGCGACGCTGTCGACCCGCGAGCGCGGCGAGGACCTGGCGGCCCGCGCCGCGGGCTGACCCCTACCGCCGACCCCGGCGGCGGACGCCGCTCGTTCGGGCCGCTGCCGGGGCCCGGGAGTTCGTCCATGGCTCGCCGGGGGCGAGTCGCGGTGGTTATCCTCGGTCGGGAGCCGTAGATCCGGTAGACGGCAGCCGTCGAGGCCTCACCATGGCGATGAGCGGCGCAATCGTCATCCCAGTCAGTCCGTTTGCCTCGTCGTATCGCGCTGGAGTCCGCCGTGCCGATTTCCCCGACCTCGAAGATCTGGATGAGTGGCGAGTTCGTCGACTGGGACGACGCCCGTATCCACGTCCTCAACCCGACCCTGCACTACGGCTGGGGAGTGTTCGAGGGCATCCGCGCCTACGAGACCGCGGACGGCCCCGCGGTGTTCCGGCTGACGGACCACATCGCCCGGCTGTACCGCAGCGCGAAGATCTACGTGATGGAACCGCCCTTCACCCAGGAGCAGGTGGTGGCGGCCACCAAGGAGACGATCGCGGTCAACGACATCGGCTCCTGCTACATCCGGCCGCTGGTGTACCTGGGCTACGGGGAGATGGGGCTCAACCCGCTGCCGTCGCCGGTCGAGGTGATGATCGCGGTCTGGCCGTGGGGCGCCTACCTCGGCGAGGAGGCGGAGGCCAACGGCGTCCGCGCGATGATCTCCTCCTGGAAGCGCAACGACCCGAACATCACGCCGCCGGCGGCGAAGGCGTCCGGGCAGTACCTGAACTCGTCGCTGGCCAAGGTCGCCGCGGTCAAGGCGGGCTACGACGAGGCCATCCTCACCAGCCCCAACGGCCACATCGCGGACGGCACCGGCGAGAACGTCTTCATCGTCTCCGGCCGCAAGGTCATCACGCCGCTGCTCACCGACGGCCCGCTCGGCGGCATCACCCGGGCCTCGATCATGCGCATCGCCGCCGACCAGGGGTACGAGGTGCTCGAACAGCACATCGTGCGGACCGATCTCTACCTGGCGGACGAGGCGTTCTTCACCGGTACGGCGGCGGAGATCGTGCCGATCGTGTCGGTCGACGATCGGCAGATCGGTACGGGCAAGCCGGGCCCGGTGACCCGCGAACTGTTGGAGATCTTCCACCGTGCCACCCGCGGTGAGGTGGAGCGGTACCGGTCCTGGAACGAGCTCGTCGGGAGTTAGCCGACATAGGGGGCATATCGGCGCCCGGTGTTGGACGGCGGCGTGGTCGAGGTCACATTCAGGCCACGTCGCCTTCCGTTTTCGTCTGGTCAAGCCGCCTCCTGGGGCCTACCGTCGCGGTGAATGCGTTCACGAGCGCACAAGCGTCGGGAGGGCCTCGTGCGAGTTTCGGAAGGGATGAGTTCCCTTGTTCTCATGATTGGTCCCGGTCACTCGCTCCGGCAGGCGGCGCGGCTGATGGCGGCCCGCAAGGTCGGCGCCGCGGTCGTGCGGGACGCCGACAGTGCGGGGTACGGAATCCTCACCGAGCGGGACATACTTCGTTCGCTCGCCGCGGGGCAGGATCCGGATGTCGAGACCGCGGGTGACCACCTCACCCGGGATGTCGTCTTCGCGGATCCGGCCTGGTCGTTGGATGACGCGGCGGCCGCGATGCTGCGCGGAGGGTTCCGTCACCTGATTGTCACATCGGGTGGCGACGTCGCCGGCGTCCTCAGTATGCGTGACGTTGTGCGTTGCTGGAGTGGCCGGCACGTAGCGGCGTGATGTGCGCGTGACGTTCGCAGAGGATGTTCCCGTGGCATCGTCGCTGTCGGCTCGACCCTCCTTGACGGCTGCGGCGCACGAGGAGGACCGGCGGCGCTACGGTCACCGCATGCACGACAACGAGGCGGTCGCCCTCCTCCGCGCGACCACGCTGTTGAAGGAGCTGGACGAGGAGGATCTGCTGCGGCTCGCCTCACGGGCGGTGACGCGGCGATTCCGGCGCGGGCAGGTGGTCTTCACCGAAGGCGAGCCCGCGGACACCCTGCTCGTCGTCGCCAGTGGGCGGCTGAAGATTCTCACGAAGGCGGACGACGGACGTGACCATGTCCTGAACATCGCCGGCCCGCGGGAGACGCTGGGCGAACTGAACATCGTCGAGGCGGGTACCCGCTCCGCCAGCGTCGAGGCGCTGGAGCCCAGTACGGCGCTGGTGCTCGACCGGACGGCGGTGTGGGAGCTGGTCCGGGAACGGCCGGCCGTCGCGGAGCAGCTCATCCGCGCCCTCGTCGCACACGTGCGGCGCCTCACCGGGGCAAACGCCGACCTGGTGTTCCTCGACCTGCCACGGCGAGTGGCGAAGCTGCTCCTGCTGCGGATGCGGGAGGCAGGCCGGACGGTCATCGAGCTGGGCCTCACCCAGACCGAGATCGCCTCGCTGCTCGGCGGCTCGCGGCAGTCGGTGAACCAGGCGTTGCGCGAGTTCGAGCGGCGGTCCTGGATCCTCTCGGAGGGGCAGACGATCACGATTCTGCAGGTCGATCGGCTCCGGAAGTTCGCTGGCGACTAATGGTGACGTAGTCCGCGTGTGGCCTGTTAGTGTTGCGCATGTCACAGTCGTCACATGTCCAGACTGTTACATCGTAGGCTTGCCACCCGGCGGCGAACCCGTCTCCGTCGCGCGCACCGGTCGCTGACCATGGGACCGGGCGCGTGGCGGCCCCAGGTCCTGTCCCCGCCGGAGGTCACCACCGGAACAAGATCCGGGTGCGGCCTGGCGGGCGGCGGGGCGGCTGCGGTCGACCTGGTCCCGCGGCCATCCGAGTCACCGGAGAGGTGCCCGCCGTGCGGCCATACGATCCCGATTCCCTGCACGTCTACGACTCGACCCTGCGAGACGGTACCCAGCAGGAGGGTCTGTCGCTTTCCGTCGGCGACAAGCTCGCGGTGGCCCGTCACCTTGACGATCTCGGAGTCGGCTTCATCGAGGGCGGCTGGCCGGGGTCGAACCCGAAGGACGCGGAGTTCTTCGCCCGCGCCCGCACCGAACTGACCCTGGCGACCGCCCGGCTGGCCGCTTTCGGCGCCACCCGCCGCGCCGGCCGCGTCGCCGCCGACGACCCCCAGGTCGCGGCCCTGCGCGACGCCGGGACGTCGGTGGTCTGCCTGGTCGCGAAGTCCGACCTGCGGCATGTGGAGCGCGCCCTGCGCACCGACGCCGCCGAGAACCTGGCCATGATCCGGGACACGGTCGCCTACCTGTGCCGGGAGGGCAAGCGGGTCTTCCTCGATGCCGAGCACTTCTTCGACGGCTACCGGGTCCACCCGGACTACGCCCTCGAGGTCGTCACGACAGCGGCCGAGGCGGGGGCCGAGGTCGTCGTGCTCTGCGACACCAACGGCGGCATGCTGCCCGGCCGCATCGGCGCGGTCGTCGCGGACGTGCTCGCCGCGACCGGCGCCCGGCTCGGCATCCACTGCCACAACGACGCCGACTGCGCCGTGGCGAACACCCTCGTCGCCGTCGAGGCCGGCGTGACCCACGTGCAGGGCACGGCGAACGGCTACGGCGAGCGGTGCGGCAACGCGAACCTGTTCAGCATCATCGCCGGGCTGGAGACCAAGCTTGACCGCGCCGTGCTGCCGCCGGGGCGGCTGGCGGAGATCGTCCGCGTCTCGCACGCCATCGACGAGGTGACCAACTCCGTCCCCGACCCGCATCGGCCGTACGTAGGGGCCAGCGCCTTCGCGCACAAGGCCGGTCTGCACGCCAGCGCCGTCAAGATCGACCCGGACATGTACCAGCACATCGATCCGGCCGCCGTCGGCAACGACATGCGGATGCTCGTCTCCGAACTGGCGGGCCGCGCGACCATCGAGCTGAAGGGTCGCGAACTCGGCCTGGACCTCTCGGACGAGCGCGAGGCCCTCGGCCGCGTCGTGGACCTGGTCAAGGAGCGCGAGGCGGCCGGGTTCGCCTACGAGGCCGCCGAGGCGTCGTTCGAACTGCTGCTGCGCGACGAGGTGAGCGGTCGCCAGCGCTTCTACACCCTGGAGTCCTGGCGGGTCATCGTCGAGCAGCGCCCCGACGGCGAGGTCGTCAGCGAGGCGACGGTCAAGCTCAGCTCGCACGGAGCGCGCCACGTCGCGACCGCCGAGGGCAACGGCCCCGTCCACGCGCTCGACACGGCGCTGCGCGACGCGCTGGAGAAGGCCTATCCCGGCCTGGCCGACCTCGAGCTCGTCGACTACAAGGTCCGCATCCTCGACGGCAAGCAGGGCACCGGCGCCGTCACCCGGGTGCTGGTCGGCACCACCGACGGCCGCTCCCGCTGGGACACCATCGGGGTCGACGAGAACATCATCGCCGCGTCGTGGTCCGCCCTGGAGGACGCGGTGAACTACGGGCTGCGCCGCCAGGGCGAGCGCGCGGACCCGACCGCGAGCTGAGCCCGGCCCGACGCGGCGGGCGGCGTGGCCGCTCGCCGCGTCGGGCCCGCGGACAGCCCGTCGGCTCCCGAGCCGTCCAGTCCCTGACGCGGATCAGTCCCTGGGAGCGGATCAGTCCTCCGGGATCTCCTCCCACCACTGGCACCACCAGTCGCCGCCGACGAGGACACGCAGCTTCGGGTGCCAGCAGTAGGTGATGTCCTTGTCGGTGTCGAGGTAGTACAGGCAGTTGTCACAGCGCTCGTCGCCGTTGGGCTTGCCGCGCAGGATCGCGTCCTCGGCCAGGTGGCCGAGCTTGACGCTGAGCTCCTCGTCGATCGGCTTCGGCTCGGGCGCCCCCACGTCGTACACCGGGGTCGTGTCGATCTCGCTCACCGTTCTCCTTTCCGCTGCATCCGCTTGCGTCCGGCATTCTCCGGTGAAGCACTGGCCGGGGTCCGGCCTGGGGCCGGCGGCCGGAACTCCGCTGACCCGTCCGGCGGCCGGGCGGCTGAACTGTCCGGGAATCTGGCCCGATTCTCGGCCACGGGCCGCCGTTCTGGCGAACCCGATCATGCCGGTCGCCGTAGCGGGGCGGCCGACGGCGCCGAGTGACCGGCACCGGCCAGCGTAGGTCCCGCTGACCGATACGGTCATGGGGTGCGTATCGCGAGGTTCACCGATGGAGCCGAACCGGGATTCGGCGTTGTCGAGGGTTCGGTCGAGGACGGCACGGCCGAGATCGCGGGCATCGCCCCGCATCCGTTCGGATCGTTCGCGTTCACCGGCGTGCGCCGGCCGCTCGCCGACGTCCGGCTGCTCGCCCCCGTCCTGCCCAGCAAAGTGCTCTGTGTCGGCAAGAACTACGCCGACCATGTCCGGGAGATGGGCGGTGACAGCCCGTCGCCGCAGCCGATCCTGTTCCTGAAGCCGTCGACGAGTGTGGCCGGGCCGGGCGATCCCATCGCGCTGCCCGCGGACAGCGAGCGGGTGGACTTCGAGGGCGAGCTGGCGGTCGTGATCGGCCGGCTGTGCCGGGACGTGCCGGTGGAACGGGCGTCGTCGGTGGTGCTCGGCTACACGTGCGCCAACGACGTGACCGCCCGGGACCAGCAGGAGGCGGACGGCCAGTGGACGCGGGCGAAGGGGCACGACACCTTCTGCCCCATCGGGCCCTGGATCGAGACGGATCTTGATCCGTCCGACCTGGCACTGCGGACGACGGTCGACGGCGAACTGCGGCAGAACAGCCGCACGAAGCTGTTGCTGCGGGATGTGCCGGCGCTCGTCGCGTACATGTCGGCGGCGATGACCCTGCTGCCCGGGGATGTGCTGCTGACGGGCACGCCGGCGGGAGTCGGCCCGATGCGGCCGGGACAGACCGTCGCGGTCACCGTCGATGGCATCGGCACGCTGACCAACCCGGTCGTCGCCCGCTGAGGCCGGCGCCCGCCGGGACCTGGGGGTGCGGGTGGAGGATCCGGTCGGGTGCGTCCCGTTCGTCGGGGAGCCGCGGAGGTCACCCGGATGCCGAACGGGCATCGGGGCCCCAGATGCATGGTCACTCGGCGGCATGAGGTAGAGTGGGCAGCGCCCGAACACAGGGCCCCATGGGGTATGGGGTAATTGGCAGCCCAACGGATTCTGGCTCCGTTAGTCTAGGTTCGAGTCCTGGTACCCCAGCGTACGGCTGAACGACGAAGTGCAGCTTTGCCTGACTTGACCGGCATCGTGTACACTACGATCCGTACGTCAGCACCATATGTGAAAGTCTTGGCCCCGTCGTCTAGTGGCCCAGGACGCCGCCCTCTCAAGGCGGTAGCGCCGGTTCGAATCCGGTCGGGGCTACCACGGGCTTATCCTTTATCTCCAACAGAAGATCAAAGGTATGCCTGGCTTGGTTCAGACGTCACAATGGCCCACGGAAAACTCTCCGTGGGCCATTGTCGTGTCCGCGGCCGCTGCTGGGTCAGCGGACAACGGTGAGTCTGGGCATGGCCGCCGGGTGGCGGGCCATCGTGCACTCGCGGCAGTTGCAGGAGGCGGGGCCACCCCAGCCATGGACCTCGGCCTCGGGCCCCTCGTCACCGGCCTGACCGGTCGAGACCAGGCGCAGCATCGGCCGGGCCGGCAGCGCGCGGGCGTGGGGCAGGGCGGCTTCGCCGGTGGCGTCAGCTGTCGAGGCGCCGCCGCGGGCCGCGCACGGCGGGGCGATCACGGACGCGGTCGAGGCTGTCATGGCCACTGGGGGCACGGTGTCCTCCTCCATGGGCGACCCTCCTGGGGCCACCTCGCGGACCACAGCCTGGTCGCCACACCAACGTTCGCGCCATGCTCCGATGAGCCCGGTGCCGTCTGGTGCGGATGGCCTAGTCAAACCTGGGCACTGTCGCCATGGGACACCATCCTTGACAACCATGGTGCTCCCAGGCGCCTCCGGTAGAAACTGGCGCGGATGTCCACCGTCAGTCCATCGACCCCCGACCGGGCCCGGCGTCGACACGGCAGCGCCCGCCCAGGTCGCGCGCCCCGACGCGGCTCCCGATCGCGTTCGCTGGCGTCGGTGTCGCGGCTGTCCACGGGCGCTGCGAGAGCCAGGGGGAGCGGATCCACCGGCCCGCTGCGGCGTCTTGCCACCCGCCTGCCGCAGGGGCGCGGGCTGCCGCTGGAGGACTGGACGGCGCGCCACACCCTCATGTGCCTGGTCCTGGCCATGCATCTGCCGATCATCGTCCTCTTCGCGGTCTTCCGCGGGCTGAGCCCGGAGCACGGTTTCCTGGCTGCGAGCCCGCCCGCGCTGCTGTTCGCCGCCGCGGTCGTGCCCGGCCGGCGTCGGGTCCGTGCGCTGGCCGCGAGTCTGGGCCTGCTGTGCTGCTCGGTCGTGCTGGTGCACATCTCCAACGGCCTCACCCCGATGTACTTCCACTTCTTCGTCGTCGTCGCGCTGATCGCGCTGTACGAGGAGTGGACGGTCTACCTGCTGGCGATCGCGTTCGTGTTCGTCGCGAACCTGGTGATGGGCGACATCATCGCCGCCCGTACACCGGTGATGGACAACGCGTGGCTGCTCGCCGGGCTGCACGCCGGCTTCATCTTCGCGCTGGCCTGCGCGCAGATGGTCTTCTGGCACTACAACGAGCAGTCGCGGCGACGGGTCGAGGAATACCGCCAGCAGCTTTACGAAGGCCAGCAGAGCCTGATGGCGCGGCTGGAGGAGACCGACCGCATCCGCAGCGACCTCGTCGCCACGGTGTCGCACGAGTTTCGTACGCCGCTGACCGGTATCCGCGGCAACCTGCTCACCATCAAGCGCCGGCGCAGCCGGCTCTCCGACGCCCAGCTCGACGACCTCCTCGACGCCGCGGTGAACAACTCGGACCGCCTGTCGCGGCTGCTGGAGAACATGCTGACGGCTGCCACGGCGACGGGTGCGGACGAGACCACCATCGCCGACCTGCCGGAGGTCGTTCGCCACGTCCTCGCGAGCCTGCCGTACACCAGCTCGCCGAGCAGCGTGACGGTCGACCTGCCGACCGAGCTGCCGGTGCGGATGGCGCGCCAAGCCCTCATCCAGGTGGTCGCGAACCTGGTGGACAACGCCCTGGTCCATTCCTGGCCCGGCGCGCCGGTGCGGCTGATCGCCGGCCGGGTGGGCGACGAGGTCGTGCTGCGCGTCCGCAACCCCGGTCCGGACCTGGACCCGGCCACGATTCACCAGCTCTTCGAACCCTTCACCCAACGCGACGGAACCGCGACCCGGCAGACCGACGGCGCCGGGATGGGCCTGTACGTCGTGCGGCGGCTCGTCGAGGTGCATGGCGGCCGGCTGCGGATGTCCTCGGACAACGGCGAGATCATCGTCGAGGTCGACCTGTGGGCCGCGACCGCGTCCAACTCGCCCGTCCCGGACTCGCCGCAGGCGGAGCCGGACCTGCCGGTGCCGATGCCGCTGCCGCGAAGCCTGCGGCTCGACGAGGGGCCGCCGCCCCGCCTGACCAGCGGACCGCTGGGCCGCCAGCTGCGGCGCGACGACATCCGCTCGCTGCCCATGGACAACTTCGGCTGAGCCCGGTCACGGCCAGGCGGCCCTCCGCCGGTCATCGGCGGTACCTGACAGCGCGTCGGACGCAGCCTCAGCAGGACCGGACGGCAGCATGCGTGCCCGCCGAGACTCACGTCAGGCCGACGTTGCTCGCGGGAGAGGCGGTTCCTGTCTCTTCCCCAGGGCCGCGCCCGATTTATCACTCCCGATTTATCACTGCGGAAGAGACAGGGCGCCGCCCACCAGCTTTCGTCGCTGTCGCGGCAGGGGGGCGCCGATGACGTCGCTGTCGCCGCTCAGCCGCGCGCAGCGCCGGCTGAGCGGAAAACAGGGATCCGGCGGGCCGGTCGACGCCTACATGTCCCATGGTCGCGATGTCGTGGCGCCCGTCGGGGCCGAGTGACTGTACGGTTCCGTGCCCGGCTCGTCCGTGCAGAGTGATCGTCGGGCCCTCGTCAGCCCACAAGGCCGAGTCCTCCGTGCCCTGGAACGCCAAACCGCCGCCAGGCGGAGCCGGTGGCGGCGGAGGCGATGACTGCGTCCTGGCTACTTCTTCGCGGCCGGGGCGGCCGTGGTGGGGGCCGCGGTCGGCGGCGCCGTGGTCGGGGCGGGTGCGTTGCACCTCAGGTTGAGGGTCACCGCCGTGGAGCCGCTCGGATGCCGGCCGGTGTTCGGCGAGTAGGACACCACGCTGCTCGCGTATCCGCTGGGGCAGGAACCGTTGACGAACAGGAAGCCGGCGCCGCTCAGGGTGGACTTCGCCGCCGACTCGGTCATGCCGGTGACATTGGGCACTTCCTTGCAGTCGTTGCCCTGGATCTGCAGCTTGATCGTGGTCGACTTCGCCGCGCGGCCGGTGTTCGGGCTCTGTTTCACGACCGCGTCGACGGCGCCGGCATTGTAGCAGTCGAAGGTCTTGGTGACGTTGGTGAAGCCGGCGGCCTGCAGCGTGTTGACCGCCGCGTTGAACGAGCTGCCCTCGGTGTTCGGCACGGCCGCGGTCCCGTCGTCCGTCGGCGAGGGGGACGGGCTGCTGCCCGCGGTGGGGCTGGCCGCCGGGGCGGAGGTCGGCGCCGCGCTGGCGGAGCCCGGTGAGGCGGTCGTCCTGGCGCCCGGCCGGGCCGTCGAACCGGGGCCGGGGGCCGGCCTGACGCCGGTGGCCACGCCGGGCAGGCCCAGGCCGGTGCCGTCCGACGAGGCCACCGCACTCGGATCTGTGGAGGTTCCGGTGGTGCTGGCGGCCGACAGCGAGGAGTCGGCGCCGCCGCCGGAGGCGAGGGCCCAGCCCCCGGCCCCGGCGACGAGGGCGACGACCAGCCCGGCCCCGGCGGCGATCCGGCTGCGGCGGCGACGGTCGTGGCCGCGCGAACCTCCGGCGCCGCCGGCCGCGCTGCCCGAACCGGGCTGCCTGCTGGCGGGGATCGCGGACATCACCGTGTTGGTGTCGGCGGCAG
Organism: Frankia sp. AgB32; assembly: GCF_023243045.1. GTDB lineage: Bacteria > Actinomycetota > Actinomycetes > Frankiales > Frankiaceae > Frankia. Next base: position 41,215 of record NZ_JALKFX010000020.1, on the reverse strand, counting down.
GGCCACCCGAGCGCGCCGGTACCCGCACGGCGGGGCTCATCCCGGTCGGCGCGTCGGCGCTCCAGTCCGCCCGGCCACCGCCGGCCGCCGGAGCGATCATGGTGTGTTCGTCGCCGCCGCTCCAGCCGCCTGACTTGGTACCCACCGCTGTCAGGCTGCCGGCGACCTGGGTGTGTTCCATGTCGTTCCAGGCACCGCCGGCCGCGCCGACGCCGGCCGCGCCGACACCGGCCGCAGCGGCGACGGGCCGCGGGACGCGCTGGGTACCGGTGGGTGCCTGCGCTGAGCGGGTGGCGGTCCGACGCTGGTGGGCGCCGGTCATCTCGGCGTCCTCCCGGTCCCGGCGGGTGACGATCATGGCAGTCTGCTCGTGCGCGCCGAGGGTGCCGGCGCCCGCATCGCGCATCGCGGTCGTGAGCGCCTCGTCAAGCTCGTCCGCCGCGTCGGCGGCACTGGTGGGCCGTGCCCGGGGGGACTTCGCCAGCATGCGGGCCAGCACGTCCCAGACCGGCTGGGGCACCCCGGAGATGGGCTGGGGCTCCTCCTCGCGGTGCAGCCGCAGCAGCTCCACGGGGTTCGTCGAGTCGAACGGCGGCGAACCGGCGAGCACCTCGTACAGCACGACGCCGGCCGAGTAGACGTCGGCGGCGGGAGTCGGCGGCGCCCCGGAGCCGAGCTCCGGCGCCATGTACAGGGGGGTGCCGACCGGTCCGGTGGCGTGCGCGGGGGAGGCACCGACCACGCGGGCGATACCGAAGTCCGTGAGCCGGACGATCGGACGGTCGGGATCGGCCGGGTCGATGAGGATGTTCTCCGGTTTGACGTCGCGGTGCACGATCCCGGCGGCATGCACGCTGTCGAGCGCCCAGAGCGTGCCGATCGCGAACCCGACGGCCTCCTCGGCCGGCCGGGGGCCGAACTCCCGCAGGTGCGCCCGAAGGTCGGGGCCGTCCACGAGGTCCATCACGATCGCCAGGGTGTCCGGTTCGCGGACGAGGTCCCGGACCGCGACGAGGCTGGGGCTGTCGAGGTCGACGAGCAGGTCCCACTCGCGCAGGAAACGCTCGACGATCTGCGGGTCGTCGGCGAGTTCCCGACGCAGCACCTTGATGGCCACCGGGGCGCCGTCGGAGACTCGGGCTGCTCGCCACACCTGGCCGGTCGTGCCCTGCCCGAGCACCTCGTGCAGCACATACCGCGAACCCAGTTTGCGCACCCCGCCTGCCTCTCCTGGCGCCGCCCGTGGCGGTCGTACCTACGACAGCGCCGCAGCGGGCGGGAGTCGCCCGGGCGCGGAGCCCGGAGAGATACCTGGACCGGTGGTCCTGGCGTACCGGTGACGATTTCGTCTGCCCGCTGGATGGCAATGACCCGGTCGGATCATCCGGTTACCTCTCCGATCATCCGAGACGGACGACTCGAACAGGCTACGACGTAATCGGTTCTCGTTCCGTGCCGGGGGAGACGGCCGGTGCCGAACGGCGGTAGGACCTCCCATGGAGGTAGCCCGCAACACACGCGCTCGTGGGGCCCGGACGGGGCACTCACTTCGACCAAAAATGCTGAACAACAGGATTAAATGGGACGCGGCGTCTCCGCGAGGGCATCACCCGGACAGGGGGCGACCGCGGGGCCGCTCCGATCTCCGGTGGTCGCGGGTTGACGACTGGTGGTGTGTTCAGTCGACCGTCGATGTCGTCGACAGGCGCGCCGCCGCGGCGAGCACGGCGGCGCCGTGGCGCTGACCGGGCGAGCGGGTGAGCCGTTCCAGGGGACCGGACAGCGACACCGCCGCGATGACCGTTCCGGCTTCGCCGCGTACCGGCGCGGACACCGAGGCCAGACCGGTCTCCCGCTCGCCGACGCTTTCCGCCCAGCCCCGCTCGCGTACCCGCGCGAGGGTCGCGGCGTCGAAGGGCGCGTCGGCGAGCAGCGCCGGTTCGGCCGCTGCCGCGAAGGCCAGCAGCACCTGGGCGCCGGAGCCGGCGGTCATCGGCAGCGCGTCGCCGACCGGGACCGTGTCGCGCAGTCCGGTGGCCCGTTCGGACGCGGCGACGCACAGGCGCAGCGCGCCGCGCCGCACGTAGAGCTGCGCGCTCTCGCCGGTCACCTCGCGCAGGTCGGTGAGGACGCGGTCCGCCCGGTCCAACAACGCCCAGGGCAGCGGGATCGAGACGGACGCGGCCAGCCTCGGCCCGGGCGCGAACCTGCCGTCGCCGTCGCGCGCGACGAGGTGGTGGACCTCGAGCGCGCTGGCGAGCCGGTGTGCGGTGGCCCGGCTCAGGCCGGTGCGGGAGACGAGGTCCGCGAGCGACACCGGCCCCTGCTCGACGGCGGCGAGGACCAGTGCCGCCTTGTCAAGGACGCCTACGCCGCTACTCTGTTTCATGGATTGATACTGCCATCCTATAATCTGGGATGACAACAATGATGATGGCCATAGCGATGACGAACACAGCGACGCCGACTACGCCGACGCGGCGTCGGCGCGGAGGAGAGTAGGGCTGCCATGGGGCGCACACTCGCGGAGAAGGTCTGGGACGCCCATGTGGTGCGGCGGGCCGAGGGCGAACCGGACCTGCTGTACATCGACCTGCACCTGGTGCACGAGGTCACCTCGCCGCAGGCGTTCGAGGCGCTGCGGCTCGCCGGCCGGCCGGTGCGCCGGCCCGACCTGACCGTCGCCACCGAGGACCACAACGTCCCGACGACCAACACGCTGGCGCCGATCGCCGACCCGGTGTCGGCGGCGCAGGTCGAGGCGCTGCGGAAGAACTGCGCCGAGTTCGGCGTGAAGCTCTTCCCGATGAACGACCCCGGTCAGGGCATCGTGCACGTCGTGGGCCCGCAGCTGGGCCTGTCCCAGCCCGGAATGACGATCGTCTGCGGCGACAGCCACACCTCCACCCACGGTGCCTTCGGCGCGCTGGCCTTCGGCATCGGCACGAGCCAGGTCGAGCACGTGCTGGCGACCCAGACCCTGCCGCAGCGCCGCCCGAGGACGATGGCGGTGACGGTCGAGGGCGACCTGCCCGTCGGCGTCACCGCGAAGGACCTGATCCTGGCGATCATCGCCAGGATCGGCACCGGCGGGGGCGCGGGCCACATCATCGAGTACCGCGGCGCGGCGATCCGGGGCCTGTCCATGGAAGGCCGGATGACCGTCTGCAACATGTCGATCGAGGCCGGCGCGCGGGCCGGGATGATCGCTCCCGACGACACCACCTTCGAGTACCTCGCCGGCCGGGAGCGGGTCGCGACCGGTCCGGCGTGGGACGAGGCGGTCGCCTACTGGCGAACGCTCGCCTCCGACCCGGACGCGGAGTTCGACCACGAGGTCGTCATCGACGCGGCGAGCCTCACCCCGTACGTGACCTGGGGGACCAACCCCGGCCAGGCGGCGCCGCTGGGCTCGCTCGTGCCCACGCCCAGCGACTACGCCAACCCGGCCGCGCAGGCCTCGGCGGAGCGCGCCCTGGCCTACATGGGGCTGACGGCGGGCACCCCACTCACCGAGGTCGCCGTCGACACGGTGTTCATCGGTTCCTGCACGAACGGCCGGCTGTCCGACCTGCGTGCCGCGGCCGACGTGCTGCGGGGGCGCCAGGTCGCGGGGGACGTGCGGGTCCTGGTCGTGCCCGGCTCGATGCAGGTCAAGGCGCAGGCTGAGGCGGAGGGGCTGGACCAGGTGTTCGAGGCGGCCGGAGCGCAGTGGCGCAGCGCCGGCTGCTCGATGTGCCTGGGCATGAACCCGGACACGCTGTCGCCTGGCGAGCGCAGCGCGTCGACGTCGAACCGCAACTTCGAGGGGCGCCAGGGTCAGGGCGGGCGGACCCACCTCGTCTCGCCGCAGGTCGCCGCCGCCACCGCGATCACCGGCCGGCTGACCGCCCCGGCGGACCTGTAGCCACCGGAGCACCGTCCCGGCCTACTCCGGACACCTCCCGTCGGCCCGCCGCGGCCGGGCGGGGCTGTCACGACCGTCGGCGTCGTCTCGCCGACCTTCACGCAGAGGGGAGCGTTTCCGCGATGGAGGCGTTCACGATCCACACCGGTCGGGCCGTGCCGCTGCGCCGCAGCGACGTGGACACCGACCAGATCATTCCGAGTGACTGGCTCAAGCGCATCGAGCGCACCGGCTTCGGCGCCGGCCTGTTCTCCCAGTGGCGGACCGACGAGAGCTTCGTGCTCAACAACCCGGCCTACGCCGGCGCGTCGATCCTGCTCGCCGGACCGGACTTCGGTACCGGCTCGTCGCGCGAGCACGCGGTCTGGGCATTGCAGGACTACGGCTTCCGCGCGGTGATCTCAGCGCGGTTCGCGGACATCTTCCGCGGCAACGCGCTGGGCAACGGGCTGCTGCCCGTCCAGCTTCCCGCGGAGACGGTGGAGAGCCTGCAGTCCGCCGTGGAGCAGGACCCGACCGTCGAGATCACCGTTGATCTCGACGCGCGAGAGGTGCGGGGCGCGGGCGTGGCGGCCGCGTTCGAGCTCGACGACTTCACCCGCTGGCGGCTCATGGAGGGCCTGGACGACGTCGGTCTGACCCTGCGCCACGAAGAGATGATCACTGGTTTCGAGGGCGCTCGGCCGGGCTGGCTGCCGACCACGGTCTAGCGGCGGGGCTGTCGTGTGTGCCACTCCCGCGTGTCCCCTGCCGGGATCTCGGCGCCAATGTGACGCAATTCATATCTGGTGCCGAGACCCGGGCGAGGCCTCGGGTTGGCCGGTTGGAAGGCGCCGCTGCCGCGGTGTTCGATCATCGCGCGAGGCGTCCGGGTGGCTACTTAGCAGAGCTGGGCTCGCAATGACGGCGGCGGCCGGCGACCAAACCGTGACATTGAGCCCAAGTAGTTGGGCACCTGCCGCTACTCAAAGTGATGAATCTGCCGGATGGCCGACGTGCGCCGTACAGGGCGCATCCCGCCGCCCACTGGCGCGAACCCGATGACGTGCGCGTTTGTGTGACGCGACACGGTCGTGGGAATTGCCCTCGCCAGTGGAGATGCCTACGGTGCAGCGCAGTGTGATGCCCGATCTGCTCCCCACCCCGCAAGCCGCGGGGGCGCCCGGAGGTAGTTGTGAACAAGTCCCAGTTGGTTGACCGCATCGCCCAGCAGATCGAGGGCGGACGGTCCAATGCCACCAAGGCGGTCGACGCCGTGTTCGACGCGATCCAGGAGGCCGTCGCCAGCGGCGAGAAGGTGACCATCACCGGATTCGGCGTCTTCGAGCGGGTCGAGCGGGCCGCCCGCACCGGTCGCAACCCCGCGACCGGTGAGCCCGTGCACGTCGCGGCGTCCGTCGTGCCGAAGTTTCGGCCCGGCTCGGAGTTCAAGTCGAGCGTGTCCGCCAGCAGCGACTGACCGACGGTGCGGGCGCCGGGCCTACCGGTGCCCGCGCCGGACGGCCTGCGCCATGAGTTCGTGCTGGTGGTCCGACAGCCGGGCGTCCTCGGCCCCGGTCGTGTGCCGCTCCCACCGGCCGTCGGAGTGGAGCACCCAGCCCGACACCTCGTCGGAGAACGCGTCATCCAGCATCTGGCGCAGGCCGCCGCGGTCCTGCGGGTTCCCGACGCGGACCAGCGCCTCGATCCGCCGGTCCAGGTTGCGGTGCATCATGTCGGCGCTGCCGATCCAGAACTCGTCCACGGACGCGAACTCGAGCACCCGGCTGTGTTCGAGGAAGCGGCCCAGGATCGACCGGACGTGGACGGTCTCGGACAGGCCGGGGACGCCGGGCCGCAGCGCGCAGATGCCGCGGACCAGGCAGTGGACCGGTACGCCGGCCATGGAGGCGCGGTAGAGGGCGTCGATGACCTGTTCGTCGACCAGGCTGTTCACCTTGAGGCGGATGCCGCACGGCTTGCCCTCGGCCGCGGCCCGCGCCTCGGCGCTGATGCGCTCCAGGATGCCGTCCCGCATGTGCTGGGGCGCGACGAGCAGCGAGCGGTACTCGGTCTGCCGGCTGTAGCCGGTCAGCACGTTGAACAGGTCGGTGAGGTCCGCGCCGACCTCCGGGTCGGCGGTGAGCAGGCCGAGGTCCTCGTAGAGCCTGGCCGTCTTGGGGTTGTAGTTGCCGGTCCCGACGTGGCAGTACCGCCGCAGCCCACCCCGCTCCTGGCGCACCACCAGGCAGGTCTTGCAGTGCGTCTTGAGCCCGATCAGGCCGTAGACGACGTGGCAGCCCGCCCGTTCCAGCTCGCGTGCCCAGCGGATGTTGGCGCTCTCGTCGAACCTGGCCTTGATCTCGACGAGGACGACCACCTGCTTGCCCGCCTCGGCCGCGGCGACGAGCGCGTCGACGATCGGCGAGTCGCCCGAGGTGCGGTAGAGCGTCTGCTTGATGGCGAGCACCGCCGGGTCGGCCGCGGCCTGCTCGATGAACCGCTGCACCGAGGTCGTGAACGAGTCGTACGGATGGTGGACGAGGACGTCGCCCTCGCGCAGCACGCTGAAGAAGTCCGGTGCCTCGCCGTCCTCGGCCGTCAGCCGCGGATGGGTCACCGGGACCCGGGGCGCGTCCTTCAGCTCGGGCCGGTCGAGGCCGTAGAGCGCCCACAGCGCCGACAGGTCGAGCATGCCGGTGACCCGGTGCACCTCGCGTTCGGTCACCTCGAGCTCGCGCATCAGCATCACGAGCAGGTCAGCGTCGATGTCGTCATCGACCTCGAGCCGTACCGCCGGGCCGAAGCGCCGGCGGGCCAGCTCCCGCTCCAGCGCCTGCAGCAGGTCCTCCGCCTCGTCCTCCTCGACCTCGAGGTCGGCGTTGCGGGTGACCCGGAACAGGTGCGAGTTGATCACTTCCATGCCGGGGAAGAGCTGGTCGAGATGGGCGGCGATGATCTCTTCGAGGGGCACGAAGCAGGCGCTCGGCGCGACGCCCCCACCCGCCCGGTCATCCTGACCCGCGCCGTCGTCGTCGACCGGCTCCACGTCGACCTGCACGAGCCGCGGCACGTTCTGCGGCACCTTCACCCGGGCGAAGCGGTCATCCTCCCCGCCGGGCTCGCGCACCTGCACGGCGAGGTTGAGGGACAGCCCGCTGATGTACGGGAAGGGGTGCGCGGGGTCGACCGCCAGCGGGGTGAGAACAGGGAAGATCTGCTCGTGGAAGTAGTCGTGCAGGCGCTCCCGCTGGGAATCGCTGAGCTGCGACCAGAAACGGATGCTGATGCCGGCGTGCGCGAGGGACGGCACGACCTCGTCGGTGAAGCAGCGGGAGTGCCGCTCCGTCAGCGCCACGGCGGCCTGGCTGATGAGCGCGAGCTGTTCGCGTGGGCTCAGGCCGTCGGCCGAGCGCATCGCGAGCCCGGTTGCCTCCCGCCGCATCAGCCCGGCGACCCGGACCATGTAGAACTCGTCCAGGTTGCTCGCGAAGATGGCGAGGAACTTGGCCCGTTCCAGCAGTGGGGTGGCGACGTCCTCGGCGAGCGCGAGCACCCGGGCGTTGAAATCCAGCCAGGAGGCTTCCCGGTTGATGAACCGGTCGGCGGGCAGGTCGGACGGTTCGGGCGGGCGGGGCGCCTCGAGTGGTTCGAGCAGGCCGCTACGGGCCTTCCGCTGAGGCTGTTCAGGTCGGGTCGCCACCAGCTCGCTCATGACACTGATGGTGCCAGTCGCAGAGCAACTCGGCACCGCGACCCGATACGCCAGAAGACCCCTTTCGGTCCCAGAGGGCGGAAGGTTGTGACAAGTTGGTCCGTCAACTAGCACGTATAGCGACTATCCTGCTGCTCGCTGTTCATCCCTGCGGGGCGGGGGGGTAGGGCGTTAACGGCAGCGAAACAGCATGAGGCGAAGATCGGCAGTGTGCTGGAAACATCGGGGGTCACCTTGTGCGGACCGTGGCGTTCGGTCGCGGCGGTCACGGTGCGGACAGCTCCTCGACCGGTGTCCGAATTCACATCTCTGGCGGTGATCGCGCGGGCTTGGGGGGATGATCGGTGAGGGTCGTCGAGGTGCTCGAATCGGGCGACGCGGCGACGCTGCTGCCACCGTCGGAGCCCGAGCTGAGCTCCGACGACCTGGCCGGGTTGCCGGCGGGCGCGCGGGTGGCTTATCGCATCAGCCAGCTCTACCGGTACTCCTACGACGGGGATGCCACCGATCTGGTGCACCGGCTCGTCGTCGTGCCGCCCGGCCGCCACGGTGACCAGACGTTGCGGGCCGCGCGGCTCGCCACCTCCGCCGATGCCGCCCGGACGGTCTGCGCCCGGAGCGTCGACGGCCACCGGGTGGTGACGGTGCACCTGTCCCAGGTGCCGCCCGCGTTGGAGTTCCAGGTCGACGTCGCCGTCGAGCGGATCGGCGGTGCCGGCCGGCCCTGGCTTCGGGCCACCGCGCTGGGGAGTCGACGGTTGCTGGATGCCACGCCGCTGACCGCCCCGGACGCCGCCCTCACCGCGGCGGCCCGCTCGCTCGCCACCGACGATCCGCTTCTCACCGCGCGCCGTTTCTGCGCCTGGGCGAACAGCCGGATCCGCTACGTTCCCGGCAGTACCGACGTGTCGACCACCGCGGCCCAGGCCCTCGCCGGGGGCACCGGGGTTTGTCAGGACCAGGCGCACGTCATGCTCGCCCTGTGCCGGGCGGCGGGAGTGCCCGCGCGGTACGCGATGGGCCATCTCGTCGGTGACGGTCCGCCGCACGCGTGGGTCGAGGTGATCATGGCCGACGGTGTCGCGGGTCGGATCGGGGCGCCGGCCGCGCCCGCCGAGCCCGGCTCGGCCGCGGGACAGCCCGGCGCCGTCGCGGTGGCCTTCGATCCCTGCCACGACCGGCTCGTCGACCTGCGGTACGTCACGGTCGCCGTCGGGCGGGACTACGACGATGTCGCCGCCACCTCCGGTCGCTACACCGGCGCCGGGCAGGGAACCCTGCATGCCAGCCAGGTCGTCACCGCCGTCGAGGTGCGACCGCCCGCGTCGGCTCCGCCGCGGGCGAGCCCGCGTCGAGGCATCACGGCGCCCGAGGAGACCGCGCGGCACGCGGCGCATCAACCTACTCTTTGTGATAGAGCCATCACGCGCTAGGTTGACGAGGGGGTGTCAACCCCGCCGTTGATGACTTTTAGCGATTTGATCGGCCGTTTCCGTTGTGCTCGAGGATCCTTCTGTCCCAGGCGGCCGACGCACGGGGGAGGAGGGCGGGACGAGTGACGCTCGTCGACGCCGCCACGATCGTCGCCGGGCTCGCCGCGACGCTGAGCTGTGTCTGGGCCGGCCATCGCCTCGACCGCGCCCGGGGTCGCTGGCTGATCTGGCTCTCGCTGGCGCTGTCGTCCTGGACGGTGGCGCAGGTGGCCGGGGTGCTCCACCGTTGGGAACGGGCCTCGGCCGGCCGCCGCACGATCGCCGAGGTCGGCTATCTCGCCGATGCCGGCCAGTTCGCCATGCCCGTCCTCGCGCTGGTGGCCCTGGCGGCCGTGCCGGCGAGTCGGGCCCGGCGCTCCAGGGACCGCGCGACAGTGCTCGCTGCGGCTGTCGCGGCGCCGGCCGGGTCGGCCGCCGGTCGGCGGGGGCGGGACGATCCGCGCCGGCACCTTACCGCCGGCCCGCGGCCGGCCGCGCCGGCGGGCCTGGTCGGTGTGGCCGACTGGGGCGGCAGGTTCCGCGCCGCGCGCGGGCTGCCCGGACTACCCGTCCTCGCCCTCGACGAGATGATCCTCGCCGGTTCGTTGTTCCTGCTGACCTGGTCGGGCCTGCTGGCCGGGCTCGGGAGCACGGATCTCGACGGATCCCTGGGCAGGTCCGCCACCGGTCACCTGGTGGCGGTGGCGCATGTGCTGGCGGTCCTCGTGATGGTGCTCGCGGTCCTGCACGTCGCGGGCTTCCGGCAGCCCGTGGACCTGCCGGCCGTGGTCGCCGCCGGCACGGGGCTCGTCTTCCTCGCCCTCGTCGGGCTCCTGTGCACCCATCTCGGTGACGGCGGTGACGGCGAGGCCGGATCGGTGAGCGGCTCCGCGGCCGTGGTCGGCGCACTGCTCGTCGTGCTCGCCGCGGTCAGGGCCGGCTGGGCGGGACAGGGCCGCCGCGCGGACGACCCCGACCCGCGCGCCGAACTCGCCGCGTGGTTGCGACTCGCCGCCCCCTACCTGGCGGTGGCCGGGGTGGCGGCGTTCCTGCTCGGCCGGTCCCGCGGCGGGATCGCGCTGGATCCCGTCGAGATCGCGGTGGGCGCGGTGCTGGTCGCCGCCGTGTTCATCCGGCAGATGCTGGCGCTGCGGGCGAACCAGCGGCTCGCGACCGTGCTCGGTGACACCGAACGCGAGACGCGGCACTGGATCTCCCACGATCCCCTCACCGAACTCGCCAACCGGGGGCTGTTCCACCAGCGTCTCGCCACCGCCCTGGCCGCGAGCCGTCACGACGGTCGCGACGTCGCGGTCGTGTACTGCGACCTCGACGACTTCCGGGTCATCAACGACAGCCTCGGCCATGCGGCTGGCGATCATCTGTTGCGCGCCGTCGGTCAGCGGCTGCGACACTGCGTGCGCACCACGGACACCGTCGCGCGACTCGGTTCCGACGAGTTCGCGCTGCTGCTCGACGGCGGCCAGGAACTCCCCGAACAGGTCGCCGAGCGGGTACTCACCGCCCTTCGACAGCCGGTGGCCGTCGGAGGCCACCACTGGCCGGTGCGGGCGAGCGTGGGACTGGTGGTCGCCGGCCGAACCCAGGTGACCACCGAGGCGCTGCTGCGGCGGGCCGACACCGCGCTGCACGCGGCGAAGCAGACCGGCAAGAACCGCCTGGTCGTCTACCGGCCCGGACTGGGCGCGACGCCAGGCGCGCAGCTCGTCGCCGGCACCCACCTCGCCGACGCCCTCGCGACCGCCCTGCGCCGGGGCGGCTGGTCCGCCGGCTTCGCCGTGCACTACCAGCCCATCGTGCGCCTGCGTGACCGCGTGCCCGTCGCCCTGGAGGCGCTCGCGCGGTGGACCGCCCCCGGGCGGGGCCCGGTACCGCCTGGCACCTTCGTGGCGGCGGCCGAGAGCAGCGGCATCGTCGGCACCCTCGACGACATGATCCTCGGCCAGGCCTGCGCCGAGATCGCGGTGGCCTACCCCGATTCCGCGCTGCGCCTGCACGTCAACGTCTCCGCCAGCCGGGTCGCGGACACGACGCTGCTGGACAGCGTCGCCCGGGCGCTGGCCACCAGCCGGCTCGACCCGCGCCGGCTCGTCGTCGAGATCACCGAAACCAGCCGGCTCAACGACCTGGACGGCGCGCGCGAGGTGCTCGAGGAGGTACGCGCGCTGGGCGTCGCCGTGGCCCTCGACGACGTCGGCGCGGGACACAGCACCCTCGCGGCCCTGCACCTGTTGCCCGTCGACGTGGTCAAGCTGGACCGGACACTGCTCGAACCACCGCCGGACGGCGGCCGGGTGGTGGCGCTGCGCCGATCGATGATCAATCTCGCGCACGCCCTCGGCGCCGTCGTCGTGGCGGAGGGGATCGAGCGCGAGGGACAGATCGCGGAGTTGGCGGAACTCGGCTGCGAGCTCGGCCAGGGCTTCCTGTTCGCCCGCCCCGGCCCGCTGCCGACACCGTTCACGGGCAGTCCCCGGGCCGGCGACTGACGGACGCGTCTCCGCGGCCCGCCGCGCCGACCGCCCCGGTCAGGACGTGAGGATCCGGCGGGGATCCAACGCCGCCGCCGTGGCGTCGCCGACCCCGAGAAACGCTGCCTCGGCGAGATCCTCGACCGTGTCGACGTCGCGACGCAGCCCCGGCACGGTCGCGCCGAGCGCCGCGGTGAGATCCACCGCGCCGGACCGGCGATGCGCCGCGTGGCTGTCGACGCCGAAGGCCGGCTCGAGCGGCTGCCCGGCGGCGGCGGTGAGCAGCACCGTGCCGGTTCCGGTGGCGTCGGCTAGCACCGCGCGAGCATGGTGCGCGGCCTCGAGCAGGGCGCGGCGCAACTCCGCCGTCCGCAGCGCGGGAAGGTCGGCCGACATCGCCGCGAGCGGACGCCCGGGCCGCCAGCGGTCCGCCAGGACGGCGCCGTGTACCAGCGCGGGATTGAGACCGTGGTCGGGGACGTCGGGTATGACGCGAAGTCGCTCGCGCATCCACGCTGGCAGGACCGGCGATGCCGGCGTGGGAGATGCCGGCGTGGGAGATGCCGGGTCGGCGCTGGTCGGGATGGCGGCCGCGGGGGGCGTCGGACCGTCCGGCAGGGCGCCGGCGTCGCCGACGTCGCGAAGCCGGGTGAGTGCCTGGCGGACCGTCCGATCGTTCGTGACGACCACGACGGCACCGACGAGATCGGCCGCGGACGCCAGCACCGCGCACACGGTGTCGAGTGCCATCGCCAGCGCGAGCCGACTGCGGTCCGGCCGCCGCAGGCGCGACTTCGCCCGGGCCAGGTCCTTCAACGGCAGCAGGATCGTCCATGACGCCTCGCCTGGTGAGAGCGACACGAAGGCGACCATAGGCCATCCGGTCCGGACGGGCACGCCTCGCACGCCTCGCACGCCTCGCACGCCTCGGACCCGGCCGGGTTGCCGGTGGGCCGCCCATGCCGCGTGAAGCTCGCAGGGGCGGCGTCTACGGTCGACGGTGTGGACGCGATGGGAACGTGGTGGGGGTCGACCCCGGCGCGGCGCGCCGAACGGTCCGCACCGGGCGGGATCCTGCCCCGGTCATGTGCGCTCATCCGGGAGGGAACAATCATCGTCGAGTCCGCCATCGTCGAGTCCGTCCACGTCGCGCCCCCCGCGCCGACCGTCCGCACGCGTCGCGCGGGTCGCCACGCCCGCGCCGCGGCGTTCGTGGTGACCGCATGAGGAAGGCGGCGGTACTGACCGCCGGCTCGTGGGGGACCGTCTTCGCCAAGGTGCTCGCGGATGCCGGCGCCCGGGTCGACCTCGTCGCCCGCGACGAGGACGTGATCCATTCGATCAACGAGCGGCACGTGAATCCTCGCTACCTGCCGGCGGTGCACCTGCCGGACCGGGTCCGGGCCACGGCGGACCCGGCGGCCGCGCTGGTGGGCGCGGGGCTCGTCGTGCTGGCGGTGCCGTCGCAGGCGCTGCGCCCGGCGCTCGCCGGCTGGGCGCCGCTGGCACCGCCCGATGCGATCTACGTCAGTCTGATGAAGGGCGTGGAGGCGACGAGCCGGCTGCGGATGAGCCAGGTCGTCGCCGAGGTCACCGGCGCGCCCGCGGATCGGATCGCGGTCGTGAGCGGTCCGAACCTGGCGCACGAGATCGCCGCGGAGCATCCGGCGGCGACCGTGGTGGCCAGCTCGTCGGAGGACACGGCGGCCGAGGTGCAGGCGGCGTGCTGGACGCCGTACTTCCGCCCCTACACCAACACCGACGTGGTCGGGTGCGAGCTCGGCGGCGCGGTGAAGAACGTGATCGCGCTCGCGGCCGGGATGCTCGGCGGCATGGGGTTCGCCACGAACAGCCAGGCGTCGCTGATCACCCGCGGCCTGGCCGAGACGTCGCGGCTGGGTATGGCGCTCGGCGCCGACCCGATGACGTTCGCCGGCCTGGCCGGACTCGGCGACCTCGTCGCGACCTGCGGGTCGCCGCTGTCGCGCAACCGGACCTTCGGCGAGAAGCTGGGGCGCGGTCTGAGCCTGGCGCAGGTGGAGGCCGAGCAGCGGCAGGTCGCCGAGGGGGTTCGGTCCTGCCGGCCGCTGCTGGCCATCGCGGATCAGCTCGGGGTCTCGATGCCGATCACCCGGCAGGTCGAGCGGGTGCTGTACGAGGGGCTACCGCCGTTGGAGGCGGTCAAGGAGCTGATGAGCCGCGAACCCGGGCCGGAGTACCGGTTCGGGCGCTGACCTCGTCGCTGCGGCCGCTCTGGGCGCCGGCGGGCGCGGGCGAGGCACCGGGGACGAGGTCCGGTTCGACGAGGGCGCCGATCGAGCGCAGCTTCCCGACCGGGTCCTCGTAGCCGCGTTCGAGGAAGCGCGTCCCGCGGATGGTGCTGGTGCCGTCCGCGACGAGGGCGGCGAGGACGTAGGCGAAGCCGGCGCGCAGGTCCGGGATGGTCAGATCGATGCCGGTGAGCGGGGTCGGACCGCTGACCACCGCGGAGTGCTCGAAGTCGCGGGAGGCGAACCGGCACCCCTTGCCTCCGAGGCACAGCGTCGACAGCGCGATCTCGGCGCCCATCTCGGCGAGCTGGCGGGTGTACCCGAAGCGGTCCTCGTAGATCGTCTCGTGCACCACCGACGCGCCCTGGGCCTGGGTGAGCAGCACCACCAGCGGCTGCTGCCAGTCGGTCATGAAGCCGGGATGCACGTCGGTCTGCACATGGGTGGCGGTGAGCGGGCGGGCGCGGAAGAACGTCATGCCCCGCGGGGTCACCTCGAACTCGCCGCCGAGGCGCCGCAGATGGTTCAGGAACGTCATCAGATGCTCCTGCCGGGCGCCGATCACCTCGACCCGGCCGCCGGTGGCGACGGCGGCGGCGGCGAACGACGCGACCTCGATGCGGTCGTGCACCGGCGCGTGGGTGGCGCCCCGCAGCCGTTCGACGCCCTGGACCACGATCGTCCGGTCGGCCTCCACGGCGACCAGCGCACCCATCTGCTGCAGGAACAGGATGAGGTCGATGATCTCCGGTTCTGTCGCCGCGTTCGAGATCACCGTGGTGCCCTGGGCCCGGACCGCGGCAAGCAGCAGGTTCTCGGTCGCGCCGACGCTGGGGAAGGGCAGCGTGACATGCGTGCCGCGCAGACCGAGGGTCTTGACCTGGACGGAACGCACCTGCTCGACGATCTCCGCGCCCATCGCCCGCAGGCCCGCGAGATGGAAGTCCACCGGCCGCTTGCCGATCCGACAGCCACCCGGCAGCGGGATCACCGCCTCGCCGACGCGGTGCAGCAGCGGGCCCATCATGAGGATGGGGATGCGGTTGACGCCCGAGTACGCCTCGGACAGCGAGGCGTCGACGATGCGTTCGGTGGTCAGCCGCACGGTGTGCTCGTCCAACCACTGCACCTCGGTACCGAGCTCCGTCAGCATGCCCAGGACCACGTCGACCTCGGCGATGCGCGGGACCCTGGTCAGGGTGCACGGCTGCGGGGTCAGCAGGGTGGCGACGAGCAGCTTGGTGACCGAGTTCTTGGCGCCGGACGCCTCGACCGAGCCATGCAGCGGAACACCGCCGCCGATCCGGTACAACCAGCGATCCGAGTTTGCCGGCGCGGTCACCGCGGTGCTGTTCGCCCCCACGGGCTACCTCCCATGGCGATGGTGTGAATGCAACAGGTCACATGTGGCGGGGCGATTGAACCAGACCCCCGGGCGGGGGCGATCCCCCGGACCGGTGGCGGCTACCTGCGGTGACGATAACCGTGGTCCACCGGGCCGATCCCGCCGCCGAGGGGAAAGCCGGCGGCCAGCGCGCCGCTGACGAACTCCTTCGCCGCCCGCGCCGCCTGCTCCGGCGCGTCACCGAAAGCCAGCCGGGCGGCGATCGCCGACGCCAGCGTGCAGCCCGTTCCGTGAGTATGCCGGCGATCGAGCCGGGGGCCGCGCAGGACGAGCTCCGTCACGCCGTCGGTCAGCAGGTCGACGGCGTCCCCGGGCAGGTGGCCGCCCTTGACAAGCACCCAGCGGGGACCCAGCTCGAGCACCGCCGCGGCGGCCCGCGGCAGGTCCGCGGCATCCCGGACCTCCACCCCGGTCAGCAGTCGGACCTCGTCGACGTTCGGGGTCACGATGGTGGCCCGCGGCAGCAGCTGCCGGCGCAGGACGTCCACCGCGTCCGGCGCGAGCAGCGGATCACCGTGCTTGGACACGCCCACCGGGTCGACCACGAGCGGCGCCGCGACCCGGTCGACCTCCTCGGCCACCAGAGCGACGAGCGACGCCGACGAGAGCATGCCGGTCTTGACCGCGTCCACCCCGATGTCGTCGACCACCGCGCGGATCTGGCCGCGGACGGCCGCCGCGGGCAGATCCCACACGCCATGCACGCCGAGTGAGTTCTGGGCCGTGACGGCCACGATCGCGCTCATCCCGTGCACGCCGAGCTCGAGCATCGTCTTGAGATCCGCCTGGATCCCGGCGCCGCCGCCCGAGTCCGATCCGGCGATGGTCAGCACCCGCGGCGGCGCGGCCGGCGCCCTCGGGGCCGGTGCGGGGACGGGGCCGGGGACGGCGGTCACCAAGCGCTCCACACCATCACGTGTCTCCTCGGTCTTCACTTTCCGTAGTTGAATTAGTGGTTGCCATCACAACCGGGTACGGCTTCGGGGCGACGGACCCCAGGATTGAGGGCCGGACGAGCGCGCGCCTGGGAGTCTCCCGGCGCCCGGAGGTCGCGGCGAGAAAATCCTCGGCTGCGAAGGCTCTCATCCGGCCCGTTTGCCTGTTACCTTCTGTCGGCCCGTAGTTCTGCTCGACGGGCTGTTGACGTCCGACGAGGGAGCGTCTGTGGTCCACGCGTACATCCTTATCCAGACCGAGGTCGGCAAGTCCGCGTCGGTTGCCAAGGAGATCGAGCAGATCCCTGGGGTCACCCAGGCCGAGGACGTGACCGGTCCCTACGACGTCATCGTGCGTGCGGAGGCGCCCACGGTGGACGATCTCGGCAAGATGGTCATGTCGAGGGTCCAGGCGGTCGACGGCATCACCCGGACACTGACCTGTCCAGTCGTCCACTTCTGAGGCTCCGGGACTGTCGCCGTCCCGCTCTGTCCTACCGCACCGGTGGGAGGCGTCGCGACGGTGTCACTGGTGTCACTGGTGTCGCCGTGGTCGGCTTGGCAGCCTGCCTGCTGGCCACGGCGTGCGGCGGTGGTCCCGGGTCGCTGAGGCTGACCAACGTGCCGGTGCCGGCGCCAGCGTCGCGGGCGGCCTGTGCCGATCTCATTCGGGCCCTGCCGTCGTCACTGGGCGGCGATCTCGATCGCCGTGAGCTGGATCCACCAGTGGACAGCGCGGCCGCGTACGGCCGAACACCAGCCGTGATCACCTGCGGGGCGGCCGGCGTGCCGGCCAGCTACCGTCCGACCTCGGACCTGTCCGTGGTCAACGACGTGGGATGGTTCGCGGAGACGACCGGCGCCGGGGTGCGGTTCTCGACTCCGACCCGCTCGCCCCACGTCGTGCTCACGCTGCCCACGGCCGCGCTCGGCGATCTGCAGCCCTTCGACGTCCTGGTCTCGGTGGCTTCGGCGGTGCGCGCGCACAGCGTGTCAACCACGGCTTGAACGTCCTGCCGGCCGAGGCAGGCGGCCCGCCGCGGTGGCACGGACTCAGCGCAGGCCGGCTCCGTCGCGCAGCGCGAGCCGGACGAGTCGGTCGAGAAGCGCCGGATAGCTGACGCCGCTCGCCTCCCACATGCGCGGGAACATCGACGTCGGGGTGAACCCGGGCATCGTGTTGACCTCGTTGACGACGATCTGGTCGTCGGGCCCGAGGAACACGTCGACCCGGGCGAGTCCGGCGCAGTCGAGCGACTCGAACGCCGCCACGGCCACGTCCTGGATGCGCTGGCGCACGGCCGGGGACAGCCGTGCGGGGATGTCGAAGCGGGTCTGCCCCGAGGTGTACTTCGCCTCGAAGTCGTAGAAGCCGCTCGGCGAGTCGACCGTGATCTCCGCCGGCAGGCTCGCCTCGGGGCCGGGGCCGTCGAGGCGACCGAGCACGCCGCACTCGATCTCCCGGCCGACGATGGCCGCCTCGATGACCACCTTGGGGTCGTTCGCCCGGGCCGTCTTGATGGCCGTGTCAAGATCGTCCCAGGCCTCCACCCGGCTGATGCCGATGCTGGATCCGCCCCGCGCCGGCTTGACGAAGACCGGCAGGCCCAGGCGCTCCCGCTCGGCCTCGGAAAGGCTCTGGCCGGGGCGCAGGACGGCGTAGGGGCCGACAGGCAGGCCCGCTGCCCGCAGCAGGGCCTTCATGTGCTGCTTGTCCATCGCGGCCGCGCTGGCGAACACGCCTGAGCCCACGTAGGGCAGCCCGGCCATCTCCAGCAGGCCCTGCACGGTGCCGTCCTCCCCGAAGGGGCCGTGCAGCAGCGGGAAGACCACATCGATGTCACCGAACGTGTCGCGAACGACGGCCGTCTGGTCGCGCGGCGCGAGCCGGGACGCGGTCGGATCGGCCGAGATCAGGACCTGCCGACCGGCGGCGGCCGTCACCTCGGGGAGCTGCTCGGCCGCCGCCGCGAGTGCGTCGGCGTCGTCCGGCAGGACGATCCAGCGGCCAGCCAGGTCGATTCCCACCGGGAGGACGTCGTACACATCCCGGTCGAGCGCGCGCAGCACTCCGCCGGCGGAGACGCAGGAGATCGCGTGTTCGGTGCTTCGTCCGCCGAACAGGAGGGCGAGTCGGATCGGAGCCCGGGTTCCTGCCATGCGGGGACACTAACGGATCGGTGCCGCCGACCGGGACCGATCTCGACCACGGCGGTCCGGAGCGGGCCGAGGCGGGCGGGAATCGGTCCCGGTGACGCTTCGCGGACGCCCCGGCTGGTTGGAGCGAAATGCCGTTGACCAGGGCAGATGGTGCCGGAGCGAGGAGGGTTCGCGGCGCTGGGCGGGAAGGGGCGCGGGGTCGGGCATAATCGAATGCATGTTCGATTCGACGGGGCGAGGCGCCGAACCTCGCGATGTGACTGATCATTTCGCCGTGACCGGTGACGGGTCGACCGCCCCGGCGGCGGACGGGCCCGAGCCGGCCCTGGTCCACGGTCGGCCGGTTGATGACCTTGATGATGACGAATGCCTGCGGCTCGACACCTGGATCGGTCGAGAGCTCGCTCGGCTGGAGGCCTGGCGGCTGCGGGTACGGGAGCGGTCTGCCAGACTGCGGCCGCCGCTGCCGGGCGACCGAGGCGGCGCGGAGCGGGGCTTCAGCGAGTTCACCGGTGACGAGCTGGCCGCAGCCGCCGCTCTCGCTCCCGTCGCCGCCAACGTGGATCCGGACGGGGCCGAGCTCCGCCGCCGGCGGCGGGTGCGGGAGCGAGGCGTGGGCATGCGGCCGTTGACCGATGGTCTCGGCCTGTTGTCGGCGGTGCTGCCGGCTGAACGTCTGTCTGCCAGGTACGGCCGCGTCGACGCGCTGGCCCGCGCCGCCGGGGAAGCGGATGACGAGCGCGGCATCGGAGAGAGACGGGCCGAGGTCCTGTTCGACCTCGTGATGGGGGAGCAGTGCGGCCCGATCGCCACGGAGGTCGTGATGTCGCTGGCGACCCTCGCGGGACTGTCCTCCGCCCCAGGGGAACTGGCGGGCTACGGGCCGATCCCCGCAGACCTGGCTCGGGAGCTGGCGCACGGCTCGCGGTCCAGCTGGCGGCGGATAGTCACGGATCCGCTGGACAGCTCCGTATGGGAGGTCGGCCGCCGACGCTGTCCGTCACCGGCGATGGCCCGATTCGTCCGCGCCCGGGACCGCCGGTGCGTGTTCCCGGGATGCGCGAAGCCCGCCCGAGACTGCGATCTGGACCACACCGTGGCGCACGCGGACGGCGGTCAGACCGAAGTAGGCAACACCGACCGCTCTGCCGCCACCACCATCGCCTCAAGCACTCCGGCGAGTGGACGCTACGGCAGCCGATCTCTGGCCTGCACCTCTGGACCAGCAGGACCGGCCGAGAGTTCGCGACCGAGGCGGAGCCATACCTGGACGAGACGGCCTGCGGCCGTCATCGACTCAGCCGCGGGCGACCTTGCCGGCCTTGATGCAGGAGGTGCAGACGTTCATCCGTCGACGCGCGCCACCCACGACGCCCCGGACGGTCTGGATGTTCGGGTTCCAGCGACGGCGGGTGCGTCGGTGGGAGTGGGAGACCGACATGCCGAAGCCCGGCCCCTTGCCGCAGACGTCGCACACCGAAGACACGAGAAACACTCCGTCGAAATAGTCATGGTCCCGATGTCGTACCGGGAAGTCGGGCGGGTCGGCGCCGCGATCCTGCTTGCCGACAGGCCTTATGGCATGATCAACAAGGCCCGCGCGGCGGACACCTCCGTCAGCGTACCCCAGCCACCGTGGTCCAGATCGTGGAGCGCAGGGTGATCGGGCCCGGCGCTGTCGGTCGTTCAGTGCAGTATCTGGTGTGTGGTCGACCTCGACACGCCCCTGAAGACGCTCCTCGGCGCGCGCGCCGCCACCCTGCTGGCCGACGGCCTTGAGCTGTCCGCGGTCGGTGACCTGCTCAACCACCTGCCGCGGCGATATCACGAGCGCGGTGAACTGACCGATCTCGCCGATCTCACCATGGGTGAGACCGTCACGGTCCAGGCGCGGGTGGAGAAGGTGGAACGCCGGCCGATGCGCGGCAGCCGGCGATCCATGCTGCTGGTCACCGTGACCGACGGACGCCTGTCCCTGGTGCTCACGTTCTTCAACCAGACCTGGCGGGAACGCGATCTCCGTCCCGGAACGACGGCGTTGTTCGCCGGCAAGGTCGACGAGTACCGCGGCCGCCGGCAGCTGGTCAACCCCGAGGTCCAGCTCCTGGACCCGGAGGTCGACGGCGATACCGACGGCGAGGCGTTCGCCAACGCGCTGGTCCCCATCTACCCGGCCGCCGCGAAGGTGCCGAGCTGGACGCTGGCCCGGTGCGTCCGGCTGGCGCTGGACTCCCTGGAGCCGGTGCCGGACCCGTTGCCCGAGGAGCTGCGGCGACGGCACCGCCTGCCAGCGCTCACCGAGGCGTATCGCCTCGTGCACCAGCCGGACAGCCGGGCCGATGTCGCTTCCGGGCGTAAGCGACTGAGCTGGGACGAGGCACTGGTTCTCCAGGTCGCCCTGGCCCAGCGCCGTCGCCAGACGGAGAGCCTGGCGACCACCCCGCGAGTCGCGCGTCCCGACGGCCTGCTGGCGGCCTTCGACGCCGGGCTGCCGTTCCCGCTCACGAAGGGCCAGCGCGAGGTGGGCGCCGCCATCGCCGCCGACCTGGCCCGGCCGGTGCCGATGCATCGTCTGCTGCAGGGCGAGGTCGGCTCGGGAAAGACAGTCGTCGCGCTGCGGGCGATGCTCGCGGTGGTCGACTCAGGCGGCCAGGCCGTGCTGCTCGCCCCGACCGAGACCCTCGCCAGCCAGCATTCCCGAAGCCTTCGGGACATGCTCGGGAACCTGGCTCGCGCGGGCGAACTCGGCGGCGACGATCAGGCAACCCGCGTGACACTCGTCACCGGGTCCCTGGGCGCCCGAGCCCGGCGGGAGACGTTGGCGGCCATCGCCGACGGTTCGGCCGGCCTCGTGGTGGGAACGCACGCGCTCCTGCACGAGGACGTCGTGTTCGCGGACCTGGGTCTGATCATCGTGGACGAGCAGCACCGGTTCGGCGTCGAACAGCGGGATGCGCTTCGGGCACGGGGTCGTCGGCCCCCCCACCTGCTCGTCATGACCGCGACGCCGATCCCGCGGACAGTCGCGATGACGGTCTTCGGTGACCTGGAGATCTCGGAACTCACGGAGCTGCCGGGGGGCCGGGCCGGAGTGTCGACCTACGTCGTCCCGGCCGCCGTCCGTTCGTGGACGGATCGCATGTGGGGGCGCATCCGGGACGAGGTGGCGACGGGCCGCCAGGCGTATGTGGTCTGCCCACGGATCGGTGGCGCGGGGGCCGACGACGATCAGGTCGTCGGGCAGGATGGCGAGGACGGGCGCCCGGTGCGTCCGGCGGCCACCGTGACGGAGATGCTGCCGCAGCTGGTCGACGGAGAGCTCGCCGGGCTGCGGGTCGAGCCGCTGCACGGGCGCCTGGCGCCGGCGCAGCGCGAGGCGGTGATGACCAGTTTCGCCGACGGGGAGATCGACGTCCTGATCGCGACGACGGTCATCGAGGTCGGTGTGAACGTCCCGAACGCGACGGTGATGGCGGTCCTGGACGCGGATCGTTTCGGGGTGTCCCAGCTGCACCAGCTCCGCGGGAGGGTGGGGCGGGGCAGCGCACCAGGATGGTGTCTGCTGCAGACCGCGGTCGAACAGGACGCGCCGGCCTGGCAACGGCTGACCGCGGTGGCGGCGACGAGTGACGGCGCCGAACTGGCCCGCCTCGACCTTGCGCAGCGGCGCGAGGGTGACGTCCTCGGAGCGGCCCAGTCCGGTGGGCGTCGATCCCTGAAACTGCTTGCCCTGCTTCGGGACGAGGAACTCATCCGGGAGGCCAGGGTGGAGGCCGTTCGCCTCGTGGGCGATGATCCGGAACTGGCCGGCCATCCGGCGTTGCGACGACTGCTGACCGCTGTGCTCGACGACGAGAGCGCGGCATTTCTCGAGAAGGGATGACCGTCTCCTCGATGACACGAATCATCGGCGGAAGTGCGGGCGGCCGGCATCTCCTGGTTCCCCCTGGAAGATCGACCCGGCCGACGTCGGATCGCGCCCGAGAGGGCCTGTTCAACACGCTCTCGACGCGGCTGGATCTCACCGGCGCGCGGTTTGCCGACCTTTTCGCGGGAACCGGCGCGGTCGGCCTGGAGGCGCTGTCGCGGGGCGCCTCCCACGCGCTGCTCGTAGATCGCGATGTGGCGGCGGTTCGCGCTCTGCGCCGCAACGTCGCGGCATTGGGGCTGGCCGGAGCCGAGGTCGTGCAGGCCGCCGTCGCCCGTGTGGTGCAGAACACTCCCGGGAATCCTTACGACGTGATTTTTCTCGACCCGCCGTATGCGATGAGCGACGACGAGCTCGGGGGCGTGCTGGCGAATGTGCGGACTGCTGACTGGCTGACTGCGGACGGTGTCTGTGTGGTCGAAAGGTCCCATCGGTCCGCCCCGGTCGCCTGGCCGGAAGGGATGTGCGCTCTCCGTGACCGCAGGTACGGAGAGGGAGTCCTCTGGTACGGTATTCGATCATGAGGAGGGCAGTCTGTCCCGGTTCCTTTGATCCGATCACCAACGGACATCTTGACATCATCATCAGAGCCAGCAGGCTCTTTGACGAGGTTGTCGTTGCCGTTCTGATCAACAAGAACAAGGCGACATTGTTTACGGTCGATGAGCGGATAGAGCTCATTCGGGAGGCGCTGCGAGATCATCCGATGGCGCCGACCAACGTCGTCGTGGACTCGTCCCATGGTCTGGTCGTCGATTTCTGCCGCTCTCGAGGCATTCAGTCGATCGTGAAGGGCCTGCGGGCCGTGAGCGACTTCGACTACGAGTTGCAGATGGCCCAGATGAACAATTCCCTCGCGGGTGTGGAGACTCTCTTCATGAGTACCAATCCGCAGTATGCGTTCCTGTCGTCGAGTCTGGTCAAGGAGGTCGCCCGCTACGGTGGGGAGGTCTCGGGGCTGGTTCCCGACGTCGTGCTCAAGCAGCTCCGCGAGCGTGCGCAGAACTGATCGCTGCCCGGGCCTGGTCTGGTCCGGTCCTCTCTGTGGTCGCCGCGTGGCCAGGCGGGCGGCGTCGGATGCGGGCGGTGGTCCGCCGACCCGTCCCACACGTCGATCGGATACGCTGGGGTCAGTCGTCGTCTGGCTGGGGTCGGGGTTCGTCCGCCGGCCCTCTGGATGGCTGGGGCTGGATGGCTGGGGGGAGCCGGCGAGCGCAGAGTCTCCTGTTTCTCGGAGTCTCCTGTTTCTCGGAGTCTCCCGTTGTCAGCCGGCGCCGCGTGACCTTGTATCCGAGTGGAGCCCGCCGCCGCGAGCTTCCTGAGCCGAAGTCAGACGTGAACTCGACTGTCGCCATGACTGGATCCCACACCCGCCGCCGGACGCCCAGGGGCCCGCTCGTGCTCGACACACGAGAGCTGGGCCGGCGTCCGGGGTCCATGAAGCGTGTGCAGACCCAGGCGAAACTGCCCGCTGGCTTCGGGACCGAGATGATGTGGGCGCCCGAGGGGGCGCAGGCCACTCTCGATCTGCGCCTCGAATCGGTGATCGAAGGCGTACTGGTCAGCGGAACCGTGGTCGCGCCGCTGGAAGGTGAGTGCGCCCGCTGCCTCGACCCGTTGTCCGATGTCGGCACCGTCGAGATTCGCGAACTGTTCTACTACGCTGACCGGGCGACGGACGTTCCGGAGGACGAGGACGTCCGGGTGCTGGTGGACGATCGGGCCGACATCGAGCCGGTCGTCCGCGATGCCCTGGTGCTGAACCTGCCGCTGTCGCCCACCTGCCGACCGGACTGTGCCGGCCTGTGCGTGGGATGCGGAGCCCGCCTCGACGATGTGGGGCCCGATCACTCGCACGATCGTCCCGACCCGCGCTGGGAGGCGTTGTCCGCGTTGGGTGACGGTGGTCGGCCCGACGCCGAGCAGGGGCGGCTGGAGCCAGACGAAAGCCAGGATCCGGCTGAATCGGATCCTGACATGGAGAAGGAGAAGGAATAGTGGCCGTCCCGAAGCGGCGCACCTCGCGCAGCAACACCCGGTCTCGTCGTTCGCAGTGGAAGGCCAAGGTGCCGACCCTCGCGAAGTGCCCCCGGGGTCACGTGGTCCGACCGCACACCGTGTGCACGACATGTGGTCGGTACAACGAACGTCAGGTGCTCGACGTCTGACCGATGTGACCCGCATCGCCGTTGATCTGTTGGGGGAAGGGCTGCCGGCCGGAGCCCTTCTCGAGGCGTTGCCCACAGCACTGGACGCGGATCCGCAGCTCGTCCTGATCCTGGTCGCGGCCGGAGGTGAGGTTCAGGACGAGCTGGCCCGGCAGGGGATCTCCGCCGGGGAACGGGTTCTGTTGCGCCCGGCCACCCAGCTGGTCTGTGCGGGACCCGAGGCCATCCGCGACGTGCGCGGCCGGCGGGACAGCGGGGTCCGGGTGGCGGCAAGGCTCGTCCGGGACGGCCAGGCCGACGCGATGGTCTCGGTGGCCCCGGTCGAGTCGGTGGTGGCGGCGGCCCGGTTCACCTGTGGTCTGCTGCCCGGATCGACGACGGCTGGGCTGGCAACGGACATCGGCCTTTCCGGCGCGACCGCCATTCTCTGCGACGCGGGAGCCGCTCCGAGCGCCACGGCCGACGAACTTGCTCAGTTCGCGCTCCTGGGCAGCGCCTATGCCGCCCTGCGCCGCTCGACGCGGAAGCCCCGCGTCGGCCTGTTGACGGCCCGGGCCGCGCTGGTGGATCCCCTCCGCCTGGCCGCCGACGAACTGCTGAGAGATCTGGACCTGAACTACGTGGGGTCGTGGACACCCGACCGGGCGGCACTCGGCACCGGCCATGGCGACGAGGTCGGTGACCACGGCGTCGGTCCGGCCGAGGTGCTGGTAACCGATGGTTACACCGGTGACATCGTCCTGTCGGCCTTCCGCTCGGCTCTGACCGGAGGACGGGACCAGGGCGTCGCGACGGGGGCGGACGCCGGACCCGATCCGGCCTGGGGAACACTGGGAGATCCTGACGTGCGGGGGGGAACGATCGTGCTGGGGGTTGACGGCGTCATGGTGCACGCCGAGCACACCCGAGGAGGATCCGTGGAAGCGGCCGGGAGCGGACTGCTCGCGGCTCTGGGCGTCGCGTCGATGGCGGTCCGGGGCGGACTGGTTTCGCGGTCCCGGACCGCGCTGGAGACTCTCGTCGCACGGCGACGGGCTCGTGCCGGGCTGGCCGGATGACCCGCCAGCTACCGCCTCCGCCGCCCCGGGACACCCTGATCGAGATGCTGAGTCCGGCCATCGATCCGGATCTGCTGGATCGAGCGCTGACGCATCGGTCGTACGCCTACGAGAAGGGCGGACTGCCGACCAACGAGCGCCTTGAGTTCCTGGGCGACGCCGTGCTCGGCCTGGTGGTCACCGCGGCACTGTTCCTGCGCCATCCCGACCTTCCCGAGGGGCAGCTGGCCAAGCAGCGGGCCTCGGTGGTCAACATGCGGGCGCTGGCCGACGTGGCTCGCGGGATCGGGCCGACAGGGCTCGGCCCCTACCTTCTCCTTGGGCGCGGCGAGGAGACCACTGGCGGTCGCGACAAGGCGAGCATTCTTGCCGACACGCTCGAGGCCGTCATCGGCGCTGTCTACCTGTCGGCGGGTCTGGACGTCGCCTCGGACTTCGTGCACCGCCTTTTCGATCCGCTGCTGGACGAGGCGGCCGGCCGGGGCGCCGGGCTCGACTGGAAGACGTCGCTCCAGGAACAGACGGCGTTGCTCACCCTTGGACCACCCGAGTACGTGGTCAAGGAGGCTGGCCCGGACCACGCCAAGCGGTTCACCGCGTACGCGAAGATCGCTGGCGAGTCGCTCGGCGAGGGCGAGGGCGGGAGCAAGAAGGAGGCGGAGCAGCGGGCCGCCGCCGCGGCGTTCTCCGTCCTGGAAAGCAGAGCGGCCAGGGTGGCGTCGCAGGGGGCGAACGGCGAGGCCGTCGACGCGATCGACGGACCGACCGGCGACCGGTCCGTGGACGGCGGCGCCGACCTCGGCGCTTCCTGACCGGTGCCCTCCCCGCCGCGGGCGTCGGCGTTGACGGCCGGACGTCATGCCTGAACTGCCGGAAGTGGAGGTCGTCCGGCGGGGGCTGGAACGCGGCGTCGTCGGACGAGTGATTGATTCCGTCCAGGTGTGCCATCCGCGGGCGGTCCGCCGCCACGAGGCCGGCGCCGATGACTTCAGCGCGGTACTGGTCGGGAAGCGGATCACCGCGGCGAGACGCCGCGGCAAGTACCTGTGGCTGGCGCTACGGCCGCCGGCGCTGGAGGCCGCGGTGCCGCCTGGCTCACCGGTAGCTGCCGACGCGTTGCTCGCGCACCTCGGCATGAGTGGCCAACTGCTCGTCGTACCTGGGTCGACGCCGGACCAGACCCACCTGCGGGTCCGTTTCACGTTCGCCGACCAGGGCCGGGAGTTGCGGTTCGTTGATCAACGCACGTTTGGCGGTCTGGCGGTCGCGCCGGGGGGCGGGGATCTTCCAGAGCAGATTTCGCATATCGCGCGGGACGTTCTTGACCCGGAGTTTGACGAGGATCTCGTCGTCCGACGAATGCGGGCGCGGCGTACCGGCGTCAAGCGGGCGCTGCTCGACCAGACGCTCGTCAGCGGCGTGGGGAACATCTACGCCGACGAGGCGTTGTGGGCCGCCCGCCTGCACTACGCGCGTCCGACCGAGACCATGACCCGCCCCGAGGTGCGGCGCCTGCTGGCCTGCGTCCGAGAGGTCATGACTGCCGCGCTCGCGGCGGGCGGCACCTCCTTCGACCGGCTGTATGTCTCGACGGAGGGCGTCAGTGGCCTGTTCGAAAGATCGCTGGAGGTCTACGGCCGGGCAGGGGAGGCCTGCGGCCGGTGCGGCGACACGATCCGGCGAGACGCCTTCATGAACCGGTCGAGCTTCACCTGCCCCACCTGCCAACGTCCCCCGCGCCGACCCAGGTGATAGCATTCGACCACACGTTCGAACGCGCCCCCGTCTTGGGGCTCGGATGTGGTCCGCGTGGCGGCGGTGAGGGCCCGTCCGCCGTGTCGGTCGACTCTTGTCGCCTCGTCCGGGGCCGAGCTGGGACTCTCCCGGTTCGGTGAGGCATCACCGAGGGCGCCGGGTTGCGCTACGGCAGCCCGGCGCGAGAGGGATGGAGGCGCTGTGAATCCGGACGCGCTGCTCAGTCGGGTGCGGAAGTTGCTCGCCATGGCGGAGGCCGAGGGCCTGACCGAGGCGACCAGGGAGGCCTACAACAGCAAGGCGGTCGAGCTCATCGCCCAGTACGGCATCGATCGTGCGCTGCTCGAGGAAGCCGAGCCCCAGCGGATGGCGGCAGCGGACCTTGTGGTCGCGGTCGAATCGCCCTACGCCCGAGACAAGATCTCGTTGTTGGCTGGCGTCGCGGCGCCGCTGGGCTGTCGCCTGGTGCACCGCACCTCCCGGCAGCAGGAGGGGACCGCCCATTCAGCGCACCTGTTCGGCATGGCAGCGGACATTCACCGGGTGCAGCTGTTGTTCACGTCTCTGCTGGTGCAGCAGGCACACGGCCTGGCTGTGCTCCGTCCCCCGCGACATGAGGATCCCCGGGCGTTCCGGCGGTCATGGATGGCCGGCTTTGCGCTGGCAGTCGCGGAGCGGCTTGCCGCGGCGGAGAGATCGGCCCGCGATCGGGCGCAGGCCGCTCGGCGTCAGGAGCCCACAGAGAGTGCGGAGGGTGGGCCCTCCGTGGCGGTAGTGCTGGCGGATCGGAGTCGGCGGGTGGAGGCGCACCTCGCGAGTGTCTATCCGCGTCTGCGCACGCCGCGTATTCGGCATCTCTCCGGCAGTGGCGGCCGTGAGGGATTCCTGGCCGGCGAGCGAGCCGATCTCGGATTGGGGAACCGGGTTGCCGGTCGAACCTCACCCGCGATCGGCTCGCGGAAACAGTGACGGTGTGAAATCTGTGCAGTAGGCGTCTCGGACGGAGAGGGCCCGAAAACGACAGCGGACTAGTGAGTCAGAGCTTTCCGCCGGGAAGGTTCGGAACGGCGGTCTGGGTCGGACCAGAGGTCCGCGGCGGAGCGTAGCCGGGGCCGATGATCTTTTCGCCATCCACGGGCGCGGGCGTCACATGGCGATCGCCATCGGCACTCGCGTGGGGGACGGGCAGGACGCCGCCATCCTGGTGGAAGTTCTGCCCGCAGCCGCTGAGAATCAGGGCGGAACCGAGCGCTGCGCCGACGATGGCGACTGCGGTCGTCCTGCCGCGAAAACGCGCCTGCATTGATCGCATGCCGCGGAGATCCACCGGCCGTGCTGCCTTGCCCGGCTGGTCCTCCGCCTGAGGGAGAGATGAGGTGTCCACGATGGGCAGTACCCTACCTTGCTGATGAGTGAGCTACCGATGAAGCAGCCGGCGGCTGGCACGTCCGTGGTTCGGTTCACCGCCCTGGTCCACGGGCGTGTGCAGGGCGTCGGCTTTCGTGACTACGTGCGCACTCGTGGCCGTCGCCTGGGTCTGGTGGGTTCTGCCACAAATATGCCGGATGGTGCTGTCGAGGTGATTGCGGAGGGCGCGGAGACCGCCTGCCGCGATCTCGTGCGGTTGCTGGTGACCGGTCATACCCCCGGATGGACGGATCAGGTCGTGGTCCTGTGGCGAAGGGCACAAGGTGATCTGGTTGGCTTTCGCCGGAAGTGACCGCGTGTAGACGCGGCACTGGCAGATCTGTCATCAGGGCGACGGGCGAGATTTCGCGTGTTCACCGGATCGCCCAGGGGGCATGTGGCATGCTCTTGACTTTCGGTCACGCCCCGTGGGACTCTAGAGCCATTGTTGGGGGCGCACTCTGATCTGTTCGGATCTTGTGTTGTCCAACGCCCACTAGGTCACTCATCGTGGAGGACCATC
The DNA here is from genome assembly GCF_023243045.1 of Frankia sp. AgB32. Taxonomy (GTDB): domain Bacteria; phylum Actinomycetota; class Actinomycetes; order Frankiales; family Frankiaceae; genus Frankia. The sequence continues at coordinate 12,041 of NZ_JALKFX010000020.1, read as the reverse complement.
ACTATGGCGAAGGCCCTTTTCGGCCACGTCGGTTCCGGCAGCGACTTGCGTCTCTCCTATGAGGTGCGTCGGCTCCGTGCGCGGGTCGCGGAGCTCGAAGCCGAGCTGACTCGAGTACGTGAGGTCAACGAGGCACTGGTCGGTGGTGTCGACGTACCGGAGGATGTCCGGGCGCTCGACGCTGCGCCGGCGTACAGCTGAACGAAATGATCGGCCTCGTCGGGGCGTTTCGCTGAGGCGTCCTCGACGGGTACTAATCGTCAGTTTTTACGATTTAATTAGCCCTGCATGCTCACAGCCTCTTACTCTTTGTGGCTGACCCCTGCCTTGGGGTGGCGCGCCCTGTGCTGCGCCTGAGCGTGCCTGGAATTTCCCGCCCTGGGTGGTAGTCCGGCTCTGGCGGAGTGTGGCTGTATGGCTGCGCTCCGCTGCTCGCTAGGATGAGGCGTCCGTCGTCGGCTGTTTGCGCAGATCTGTTGCCGGCCCGACGAGCCCTTCTCGCCGTTGCCCCGGAGACCGGTGCATCTCAAGAGTCTGACCCTGCGGGGCTTCAAGTCCTTCGCCAGCTCGACGGCGTTGCACCTCGAGCCGGGCATCACCTGCGTGGTCGGGCCCAATGGCTCGGGCAAGAGCAACGTTGTGGACGCCATCGCGTGGGTTCTCGGGGAACAAGGCGCGAAAGCCCTTCGCGGTGGCGCCATGTCCGACGTCATCTTCGCGGGTACACCCGCCCGCCCGGCGCTCGGCCGGGCCGAGGTTCTCCTGACGATCGACAACACCGACGGTGCGTTGCCCATCGAGTACACCGAGGTGACCGTCGGCCGGTTGCTCTTCCGTAGCGGCGAGAGCGAATACACGATCAACGGTACGAGTTGCCGGCTGCTGGACATCCAGGAGCTCATGAGCGACTCCGGAATCGGTCGTGAGCTGCACGTCATCGTTGGTCAGGGGCAGCTTGACGCGGTGCTGCACGCCCGGCCGGAGGATCGCCGCGCCTTCATCGAGGAGGCCGCCGGCGTCCTCAAGCACCGCAAGCGCAAGGAAAAGGCGCTGCGCAAGCTCGAGGCGATGTCAGCGAACCTGACCAGGCTCACCGACCTTTCGGCGGAGCTGCGTCGGCAGCTCGGTCCGCTGGGTCGGCAGGCGGAGATCGCCCGCAAGGCGGGCATGATCCAGGCGGCGCTGCGAGATGCCCGGCTGCGGCTGCTGGCGGACGACGTGCACGCCGCCCGAGGCGCGATCACCACGGACGCCGCCGACGAGGACGCGCTGCGCAGGCGCCTCGTCGAGACCGAGGCCGCGCACGCCACCGCCGCGCAGCGGGAAGCCCGGCTGCAGGCCGATCTCGCCGAGATCGTGCCCCGAACGGCGGCGGCCCAGGAGACCTGGTACGCGATCGCATCGCTACGTGAACGGCTGTTGGGAACGCGTTCGCTGGCAACCGAACGGGCCCGGCTGCTACGCACCGCGTCCGACGATCTTCGTGGCCGACGTGACCCCGACGAGCTGGAGCAGGAGGCGACGGCTGTCCGGGAGCAGGAGGTGGCGCTCACCGAGCGGCTCGAGGTCGACCGGGAACGGCTGGAAGAGGTCATCACGCGCCGGGCCGGGCTCGAGGCGGAGCTTGCCCGCGAGGAACGTGAGCTGATCGCCGCCGCTCGGGCCGCCTCGACGCGGCGTGAGGAGATCGCTCGCCTGGCCGGCCAGGTCGAGGCCGCCCGGTCGAGGGCCACCAGCGCGGAGGAGGAGATCGCGCGTGCCACCGAGTCGCTGGTGGCAGCGCGCGACCGGGACGCCGAGACCTCGCAGTCGCGGGCCGCTCTGGACACCGAGCTCGAACGGATGGATGACGCCCGCAGCGATCTCACCGAGCAGCACGACGCGGCCGTGGCGGTGCATGCCGCCGCGACCGAGCGGTTGGAGACACTGCGCGGTCAGGAGCGCTCCGCCGAGCGCGACCGTGCTTCCTGGGCGGCCCGCCGGGACGCGCTTCGACAGTCGCTCGCTCCGGCCGACGGAGTGGCAGCGCTGCTCGAAGCGGCCAGCCGCGCGCACGCCGCGGGAACGGCGAACGCCGGCGAGGCCGAGGCGGACGGGGCCAGCGAGGACGGGGCCAGCGAGGTGGCGCCCGGGCCCGGCCGAGGTGGGCAGACCGAACCGCCGGTCTCGCCCGGCCCGGCCGGCGGTCGGAAGAACGCTGGCCGCGGGCATCGCGCCGGCGCGGATCGCCGAAACGATCGCAAAGCGGGCACCGAGCGCCTGGGCGGCTCAACTCCGCCGCCGCTGGACGCGCCGTTCGCGCCGATCGGCCGGCTCTCGGCCGTCCTGACCGTGCGGCCCGGAGCGGAGGTCGCGGTGGCTGCCGCCCTGGGACCGGCGGCCGACGCGCTCCTGGTCGCCGGGCCCGCGGACGTGCTGACCGCCTTCGCCTGGCTCCGCCGGGCCGACGCCGGACGCGCCGCGCTGGTGACAGCGTCGTGGCTGGTTGGCCAGGGCGCCGACGAGGCCGCGCCGGAAGCGGCCGGCCCGGGGGCGCTGGGGCAGGCGGATCACTCGACGAGTGGCCTACCCGCGGGCTGGGTGGCCGTCCTGGACCTGGTGGAGATCACCGACGGGCGGTTCGTCCCGGCGATGACGGCGCTGCTCGCCGGGACGATCGTGGTCGACGACCTGCCCGCCGCGGAGTCGGCCCTCGCCGCCCGCCCGGATCTGCGCATGGTGACGCGGGCGGGTGACGTCCTTGGACCGGCGGTGTCCGTCGGTGGGAGCGCCAACCCGCCGTCGGCGATCGAGCTGCAGGCCGCGGCGGACGAGGCGGAGGCGGGCGTCGCGGAATCCGAGCGGCGAGGCGAACAGGCGCGGGACGCGTTGGAACCGGCTCGGGCGGAGGTGGCCCGGACCCGATCAGCGATCGACGCGGCGCTCGCGGCGCTGCACGGTGCCGACGCGCGCTATCGCGCACTCTCCGAGCAGGTCGCGCAGTTGGACCGGGCCCGGGGAAGCGCCGGTTCGGAAGTGGCGCGCCTCGAGGCGGTGCGCGGCCGGGCGGAGAGCGCGCGCGATCGGGCCTACGGCGCGCTGAGCGAGCTCGAGACGTCGCTGGCGACCGTGTCCGCCCAGCCGGAGATCGACGAGCATTCACCCGAGGAGCGGGATCGCCTGGTCACCTCCACGTCGGCCGTGCGGGCCGCGGAGGTGGAAGCCCGGCTGGCGGTGCGCACGAGCGAGGAGCGGGCGAGGGCACTACAGGGGCGGGCGGATGGGTTGATCCGGGCGGCGGCGAACGAGCGGGCGGCCCGCGCGGCCGCGGCCCGTCGGCGGGAGGTGCGTGAGCGCCAGGCGGCGGTCGCCGCGGCGCTGGGGGACGCGGCCCAGGCGACGTTGAATCGGCTGGACCGCTCGCTGGCCCGTGCCGCGACGGAACGCGAGCAGGCCGACACGCTGCGGCGGAGCACGGACGCGGAGCTCACCGCCGTGCGTGAGCAGGGCCGGGCCCTGACGACGGAACTCGCGGGTCTGCGCGACGTGGCCCACCGGGACGAGCTTGCCCGGGCGGAGAAACGACTGCGGGTCGAGGCCCTGGAGACCAGGGCGATGGAGGAGTTCGGGATCGGAGCGGACGACCTGCTCGCCGAGTTCGGGCCGCGGGTTCCCGTCCCGCCGGACGACCCGGATGGCGTCGCGGTGCCGTTCGACCGGGCCGAGCAGACGGCCCGCGCGGCCACCGCGGACAAGCAGTTGGCTCGGCTCGGCCGGATCAACCCGCTCGCCCTCGAGGAGTTCGCCGCGTTGCAGGAGCGCGCGGCGTTCCTGTCGAGCCAGTTGGACGACATCCGCAGTACCCGGCGTGACCTCCTGTTGGTCGTGGAGGAGGTGGATGTCCGGGTTCGGGAGGTCTTCGCGGCGGCGTTCGCGGACACCGCGCGGGAGTTCGAGGTGGTGTTCGCGACGCTCTTCCCAGGAGGGGAGGGCCGGCTGGTGCTCACCGACCCCGACGACATGCTGACGACCGGCATCGAGGTCGAGGCGCGTCCGCCCGGCAAGAAGGTGAAGCGGTTGTCCCTGTTGTCCGGCGGCGAGCGGTCGTTGACCGCGCTCGCGCTGCTGCTGGCCATCTTCCGCGCGCGGCCTTCGCCGTTCTACGTGCTCGACGAGGTCGAGGCGGCGCTCGACGACCGCAACCTCGGGCGGCTGCTGACGGCGCTCGAGGGACTGCGGGAGAAGTCGCAGCTCATCATCATTACCCACCAGAAGCGCACGATGGAGATCGCCGACGCACTGTACGGCGTGGCGATGCGGGGTGACGGGGTGACGACCGTGATCAGCCAGCGGTTGCGGGAACGTAGCGCGGTCTGAGGCAGCCCGGGTGGGGGTTACCCGCGGGTGAGGACGCCGTACCCCGGCGCGCATCTGTCAGGATCGGAGTGTGGAGCTCCTCATCCTGATCGTCGTCATCGCCGTCGCCGTGGTGGCCACCGTGGGTCTGGCGGTGGGCAGCGCCGTGCGTCGGCGGCCGCGCCGCCGGCCGGTGCACGGCGCCCGTTCCGACAGTGAGCTGTCACCCGGTGTCGTCGATGTCGAATCGCCCCGGGCCGCCGTGGCCGGCACGATCGACGAGGCCCGACCTGTGGAAACCACGTCGCAGCCGGGGGAGCCGGCGGGCACCGCTGTGGACGCCGGCACTGCTGTCGACGCCGGCAGCGCCGTGGACGCCGGCACCGCCGTGGCGCCGGTCCCACCGCAACAGCGGCCCCCGGTCGAGACGCCCGCCCCGGGCGACGGTCGTCTCGTCCGACTGCGGATGCGCCTGGCCCGGTCGCAGAACTCCCTCGGCAAGGGCCTGCTCGCGCTGCTTTCCGGAGATCGGCTGGACGAGGAGACCTGGGAGGACGTGGAGGCGACCCTGCTGGTCGCCGACGTCGGGGTGGCGGCGACGAACGAGCTTGTCGCCGCCCTGCGGGAGCGGACGAAGGTGCTGGGCGCGAGCACCCCGGCGCAGGCCCGCGAGATGCTGCGGGACGAACTGCTGGCCCAGGTCGGCACGACGACGGACCGCTCGCTGCGGACGTCGGTGCCGGACCGTCCCGCGGTCGTGCTGGTCGTCGGAGTCAATGGCACGGGCAAGACGACGACCTGCGGAAAGATCGCCCGCCTGGTGGTGGCTGATGGACGGACAGTCGTGTTGGGCGCCGCCGACACGTTCCGCGCCGCGGCCGCGGACCAGTTGCAGACCTGGGGCGAGCGGGTCGGGGCGCAGACCGTCCGCGGCGCCGAGGGCGGCGATCCGGCGTCCGTGGCGTTCGACGCGGTGAAGCAGGGCGTGGAGTCGGCCGCCGACACGGTGCTGATCGACACCGCCGGCCGGCTGCACACGAAGACGGGCCTGATGGACGAGCTCGCGAAGATAAAGCGGGTTGTCGGCAAGCATGGCCCGGTCGACGAGGTGTTGCTGGTGCTGGATGCCACGACCGGACAGAACGCGCTGGTTCAGGCCCGGGTCTTCACCGAGGCCGTCGATCTGTCCGGGGTGGTGCTGACGAAGTTGGACGGCACGGCCAAGGGCGGCATCGTGATCGCCGTGCAGCGTGAGCTGGGCGTGCCGGTGAAGCTGATCGGTCTCGGCGAGGGGCCGGACGACCTGGCGCCGTTCGAACCCGAGGCGTTCGTCGACGCGCTGCTGGGCGAGCCCGCCTGACCAGCCGGGTGGCACCATCGTGCCCCGGCCGTCGGGTGGACCACTAATTGACACGTGTCGCCGCGCGTCAAGGACTTCCTGTCGTCGATCCTGTGATCTAGGCTTCATCGTGCTGGGCGTCGGCAGGCTCCCGGCACGTCGCGACCAGGGTCCTCGGCGCGTTCCAGGCTGGGGGTGAGCGTCCGGCGAGGCGACTCGCCGTCCTCAGCGCAGAGGGCGGGCCCGGCTGGCAGACGGCCAGACCGGGGTCCGTGCGGGTATGCCTCGCCGGGTCGCGCCCGGTTCGGGCCCGGCCGTGCCGCGGCTGGTTCGTCCCGCCGCGGCGGGCGCCCGGTCGACTGCGCCGGATCGCGCCGGTCAGGTGCGCGGACGCGGGGTGTGTTGTCCTCGTCGTCGGATGCGTACGCTGGTGCCTGCGGTCCGCCTGCGATCCCGGAGTGTGCGTGTGTTCGACACCCTTTCCAGCCGCCTCGACAAGGTCTTCACGTCGCTGCGTGGTCGGGGTCGCCTGACCGATGCGGACATCGACGCGACCGCCCGGGAGATCCGGGTCGCGCTGCTCGAGGCGGATGTCGCGCTGCCGGTGGTTCGCTCCTTCGTAGCGGCGATCAAGGAGCGGGCGAGGGGTGCGGACGTCAGCGCATCGCTGAATCCGGCCCAGCAGGTCATCAAGATCGTTAATGAGGAGCTCGTCAGGATCCTCGGCGGCGGGACCACCACGCTGCGATTCGCCAAGACTCCTCCCACCGTCATCCTGCTCGCCGGCCTGCAGGGCACGGGTAAGACCACGCTTGCCGGCAAGCTCGGCCGGTGGCTGAGCAACCAGGGGCACACCCCGCTGCTGGTCGCGGCGGACCTCCAACGGCCGAACGCGGTCAACCAGCTCCAGGTGGTCGGTGCCCGGGCCGGGGTCGAGGTGTTCGCCCCCGAACCGGGAAACGGTGTGGGTGACCCGGTCCAGGTGGCCCGGGACGCGCTCGCGCACGCCCGGCGCCACGTTTTCGACGTGGTCGTCGTCGACACGGCCGGCCGGCTCGGTGTCGACGAGGAGATGATGCGCCAGGCCGCTGACATCCGCGACGCCGTCTCGCCGGACGAGATCCTCTTCGTTCTCGACGCGATGATCGGTCAGGACGCGGTCGCGACCGCGGGAGCCTTCGCCGAGGGCGTCGGGTTCAGCGGAGTGGTGCTGACGAAGCTCGATGGCGACGCCCGGGGCGGCGCGGCGCTGTCGGTGGCCGAGGTGACCGGCCGGCCGATCATGTTCGCCTCGACCGGCGAGACGCTCGACGACTTCGACGTCTTCCACCCGGAGCGGATGGCGTCCCGGATCCTCGGCATGGGTGACGTGCTCACCCTGATCGAGCAGGCGGAGAAGGCGTTCGAGGCCGAGCAGGCCGAGGCGATGGCCGCGAAGATGGCCGCCTCGGAGTTCACCCTCGAGGACTTCCTCGACCAGATGCTCACGGTTCGCAAGATGGGCCCGATCGGCAACCTGCTCGGCATGCTTCCCGGCATGGGCCAGATGAAGGAGCAGCTGGCCCAGGTCGACGATCGGGACATCGACCGGGTGGTGGCGATCATCCGGTCGATGACGCCGGCGGAACGCCACGATCCGAGGATCCTGCAGGCGTCCCGCAAGGCGCGGGTCGCCCGCGGCTCCGGCGTCACCGTCACCGAGGTCAACCAGCTGCTCGACCGCTTCACCGAGGCGCGCAAGATGATGCGGCAGATGGCCGGCGGCATGGGCATGCCCGGGGCGATGGGTCGGGCGAAGGCGGCCTCCGCCCGCAAGACCGCGAAGAAGGGCAAGGGTGCCAACCGCAAGGGCAACCCGGCGGCCCGGGCCGCGCAGGCCAAGGCGCAGAAGTCGGCGTCGCAGGACCGTCTCGCGAAGGGCCCCGGGCTGCCGGACGGACTGCCTGACGGACTGCCTGACGGCATGCCGGACCTCGCCGCGCTCATGCGCCAGCAGCAGGGTGGTTTCGGCGGGCCGCCGCCGCACGGCCCGCGTCAGGGCCGCTGAGCGTCGCTGCCGGGCGGATCCGACCGGGCGTTCCCGGGCCACCGGTATCTCGCGCGATCTGGCAGACTGTAAGCTCTACTGCAGGCCCTGCCTGCCAGCGTCGGTGTGGCTGCCCACTGAGCTCGTTATCGAGCCCTTCGAGTGGTCGTTCCGGCGCTGGTGCTTCCCGCCGCCGATCACGCCGCCCTTGCGTCGGCGAGGCGGTCACCGACACGTCTGGAGCCGTTCGACCACCGTGGCAACCAAGATCAAATTGCAGCGCCTCGGCAAGATGCGCGAGCCGCACTACCGCATCGTCGTCGCCGACGCCCGCACCAAGCGGGATGGTCGCGTCATCGAGGCCATCGGGCAGTACCACCCGAAGTCCGACCCGAGCATCATCAAGGTCGACGCCGAGCGGGTGGAGCACTGGCTGACGGTCGGCGCCCAGCCCACCGAGCCGGTCCTCGCGATCCTCAAGGTCACCGGCGACTGGCAGAAGTTCAAGAACCTGCCGGCGCCCCCGCCGATGAAGGTCGCCGAGCCGAAGCCGGACAAGCGTGAGGTCTTCCAGGCAGCGGCGCGTGCTGCGGCGGGTGCTGACGACCGCCCGGCGACCACCCCGAAGAAGGCCAAGAAGGCCGCCTCGGCGGACGGCGCTGACGCGTCGGCCACAGAGGCTCCGGCCGCGGACGCGTCGACGACCGCGGGGCAGTAGGTGCTGGAGGCAGCCCTCGAGCATCTCGTGCGTGGCATTGTCGATCACCCCGACGATGTTCGGGTGGACCTCAACAACGGCCGGCGCGGGCGGACCCTCGAGGTCCGGGTGCATCCCGACGATCTCGGCAAGGTCATCGGCCGGCGCGGCCGCACGGCTCGCGCGCTGCGCACCGTCATGGGCGGTGTCGGTGGTCGCGGACTGCGGATCGACGTCGTCGATGTGGACCGCTGACCGTCGATCCGGCGGCCGGTTCGGCATCGTCCCGCCCCGCGGGCCGAGGTGCTCGATGGCCGAGGCGCTCCGTGGGTGACGAGGTCCGTCGCGGCGAGCCGATCGTGGTCGGCCGGATTGGCCGGCCACACGGCCTCCGTGGCGAGGTCACCATCGAGGTCCGTACAGACGTGCCGCAGCGGCGGTTCGCGGTGGGCGCGGAGCTTGGTCGTGCCGGCGGTGGTGCCAGCCTGACCGTCGCTGGCGCCCGGTGGCATTCGGGCCGGCTCCTGCTCCGCTTCGTCGGCGCCGCCGATCGCGAGAGCGCCGAGGCGCTGCGGGATGTGCTGCTCACCATCGACGAGGCCGATGCCGGCCCACCCCTCGATGACGACGAGGGGGAGGACGGCCAGGGCGATCTGTGGTGGGACCGGGACCTCGTCGGTCTCGAGGCCGTGACCACCACCGGCGACAGCCTGGGCCGGATCACCGACGTGATCCACGCTCCCGCGGGTGACCTGCTCGCGGTCGGGCGACCGGGCGGTGGCGAACATCTCGTCCCGTTCGTGCGGAACATCGTGCCGACGGTGGATCCCGCGGCCGGCCGCGTCATCGTGGATCCGCCGCCGGGCCTGCTGGATCTCGACTGAGCCGCACCGACGGGTTCGCGTCGTTCGACCGGGGAGCAGTCGATGCGTGCTGACGTCATCACCATTTTTCCCGCTTATCTCGAGCCGCTCCGGCTGTCCCTGGTGGGCCGGGCCCGCGAGCGCGGGACCCTCGACATCCGCGCGCACGACCTGCGGACGTGGACGACCGACGTCCATCGCACCGTTGACGACGCCCCCTACGGCGGCGGCCCCGGGATGGTGATGCGCCCGGAACCCTGGGATGCGGCGCTGACGGAGATAGCCGCCTCGGTCCCGGGCAGTCGTCCCCGGGTCGTGGTGCCCACTCCCGCTGGCGTGCCGTTCACCCAACGTCGGGCCGAGGAGCTGGCTCAGGAACCCTGGCTGGTTTTCTGCTGCGGCCGCTACGAGGGCATCGACGCGCGGGTGATCGATGCCTGGGCCGACGACGAGATCTCGATCGGGGACTACGTCCTGGCTGGCGGCGAGGTGGCCACGCTGGTGATTCTCGAGGCGGTGGCGCGGCTGCGGCCCGGCGTGCTCGGCAACAGCGATTCCGCCGCGGACGACTCGTTCTCCGACGGCCTGCTGGAGGCGCCGGTGTACACCCGTCCGCAGGTGTGGCGGGAGGTGGAGGTGCCGGCCGTCCTGCGGTCCGGCGACCATGGTGCCGTCGCTCGGTGGCGGCGTCAGCAGGCGCTGCGCCGTACCCTGGAGCGCCGGCCGGACCTGCTCGCCGACGTCGACCTGACCGCTTCGGATCGGGCCGTGCTCGACGCAGTGGCGGGTGAGCCCGGCTGAGCGCTCGACTGTCGGTGGGCGTGCTGCCGTGGCGTGCCCGCGGGGATCTGCGCCCGGGTGTGCGGTCACGGCCGTCCAGCGTGTGGCACAGTACAATGCAGTGTCCGCCGGTTCGTGACCGGCTCGGGTGGCCTTAGCTCGAGTGATCGCTGCGGGATGTCTCTCCGTGGCGGAGCCTGTCTACGCGCGGTCCGGGTCGGGCTCGGCCAACGGGTTGTTCGCCGTCGGTTCTGGGCCGTAGCGCGGACGATCCACTCCCACTTTCTTCAGGAAGCGACTGCCATGCACACCCTGGACAGCCTCGACGCCGAGTCGCTGAGGACCGACGTGCCCGAGTTCTGGCCGGGCGACACCCTCAAGGTCCACGTGCGGGTCGTCGAAGGAAACCGTCAGCGCATCCAGGTCTTCCAGGGTGCTGTCATCCGCCGGCAGGGCGGAGGCATACGGGAGACCTTCACCGTGCGAAAGGTGAGCTTCGGCGTCGGCGTCGAGCGCACCTTCCCGACGCACAGCCCGATCGTGTCGAAGATCGAGATTGTGACCCGGGGTGACGTCCGTCGCGCGAAGCTCTACTACCTGCGCCAGCTTCGCGGCAAGGCCGCGAAGATCAAGGAGAAGCGGGATCCGATCGCGCGTTGAGACTTTCCGCGCCCGTGCCCGCCAGGATCTTTGATTGGCGACTTGCCGGTACTCCGTGCGCGTGTTGACCACGTTCTTGGACCAAGATGGGCAGCACGGTCCGCAACGGCGTCGCGATGGGCGGCTGGTGGCACGTCGACCGGTCCGATGAGGTCTGACGGCCGAATCAGCGAGGTGGCGGAGTGAACGCATCGAGTCCGGGTGGGCATCGTCCGCCGTCGGACGCCGGGGGCGACCGGCCGATGGACGATCATCGGCCTGGTGAGCACCGTGCCGTCGAGCGGCCGCCGGCGGCGCCGGGATCGGACGCCGCGGAGGACCGAACCGACTGGGACGACGACATTCCCGTCGCCGACCGGTCGGTTGTCGGTGCCCGCCCCGGCGCGACCGGCTCTGGTGAGGATCTCCAGGCAGCGCCTGGATCGGCAGTCGCGGATCGCACCCGCCGCGTCGCGCGACCCGGGTCGGGTCAGCGCGGGCGCGGATCTTTCCTGCGCGAGCTTCCCGTCCTCGTGCTGGTCGCCTTTCTGCTCGCGCTGCTCATCAAGGCGCTGCTGGTCCAGGCCTTCTGGATTCCGTCCGAGTCGATGGAACGCACCCTGCTGATCAATGATCGTGTGCTGGTCAACAAGGTCGTCTATCACTTCCGGGATGTGCACCGCGGCGAGATTGTCGTGTTCAACGGCAAGGGGACCGGTTTCGACCATGCGGAGTCGATCGTCCCGAAGCCGACCAACGTGGTCAGCAGGTTCATCCGCGGCGCGCAGGGCCTGCTCGGTCTGGGTGCCCCCAGCGAGACCGACTTCATCAAGCGTGTCATCGCCGTCGGCGGGGACACCGTGACCTGCTGCGACGCGGAAGGCCGGGTGTCGGTCAACGGCCATCCGCTCGACGAGCCGTACGTGTACCAGAACGACTACCAGCGCTTCGGCCCGGTGAAGGTGCCCAAGGGCTATCTGTGGGTGATGGGCGATCATCGTGGCGCCTCGTCCGACGCCCGGGCGAATGGTCCGATCCCGCAGAGCAAGGTGGTTGGGCGGGCCTTCGTGCGGGTGTGGCCGCTGAGCCGGTTCGGCTTCCTCGGCGTGCCGACGAAGACGTTCAGCGGTATTCCGTCGGCCGCGGCGGCGGTGCCGGGAACCGCCGCGCCCACGCCCGCTGCGATGGCTCAGCCCGGGCAGGAGATCCCTTCCGGCCCACCGTCGGTGGACTCCATGTCGTTGGTCGTCCTGGCGGGGGGGCCCCCCCCGGGGGGCCCCCCCCCCCGTCCGCCACCGCGAGGACCCCCGAACCGGCGTGCACAGCGTCCTGATTACCTGGGCGGACCAGGCCCTGGTCGGA
>NZ_JALKFX010000230.1 GCF_023243045.1 Frankia sp. AgB32 | reverse complement strand
GTGCTCGGCGGGCCGGCAAGTGGAACGAGGCGGAGGCCGACCTGAAGAAGGCCCTGACCCTGCTCCCCCCGACCCAGCCCAACGCCAAGGCGCAGGTTCTCAATTACCTCGCCTATTCCTGGGTCGATCGGAACATGAACATCGCCGAAAGCTTCAAGATGCTGAAGCAGGCCGTCGATCTCTCGCCCCGCGACGGCATGATCATCGACTCGCTCGGCTGGGCCTATTTCC
>NZ_JALKFX010000229.1 GCF_023243045.1 Frankia sp. AgB32 | reverse complement strand
GGGCTTGTCGTCCATGCTGAGTTCCGTGAGAGCCTCAGCCCTGAGAAGGCCACTGAGCTATTGACGCAGGCACCTGGAGTCAGGGTCGTCGACGTCCCGGATCCCCGGTCGGCAGCCGGAATTGACCCCTCGTTGGTTGGACGTATTCGTGCTGACCAGTCCGCACCGGCTGGCAAAGGTCTGGTGTTCTTCTGCGCTGCGGACAATTTGCGCAAGGGCGCGGCCCTCAAC
>NZ_JALKFX010000228.1 GCF_023243045.1 Frankia sp. AgB32 | reverse complement strand
CCACTGCACCATCCGCGACTTCGTCGGCCTGTGTCGCCTCGTCGGCGCCCGCATCGAGAAGGCCACGGCGCTCGACGTGCGCGGCCGCCCGATGCGCTTCTCGATGCCGTGGTGGTTCTGGAACCTGATCGGCGCGCAGGGCGTGTTCCTGCTGCGGCGGGGTCGTCCGAAGGCGTGAGCGCTGCCTCGCTCTGATCGAAGGCTTCGCTGGCCGCCAAATCATCCTGTGCGGG
>NZ_JALKFX010000227.1 GCF_023243045.1 Frankia sp. AgB32 | reverse complement strand
GTATTTCCAGGGCCAGATGGAGGCACGCGAGACCGACATCGCGCCCAAGGTCACGGCGCGCATCGCCAAGGTGCGGGTCACCGAAGGCCAGAAGATCCAGCCCGGCGATCTGCTGGTGGAGATGGACAGCCCCGAGGTGCGCGCCAAGCTGGCCCAGGCCGAGGCTGCGCGCGAGGCCGCCCAGGCCCAGGCCGACAAGGCGCAGGCCGGCGCACGCCCGCAGGAAGTGCAGA
>NZ_JALKFX010000226.1 GCF_023243045.1 Frankia sp. AgB32 | reverse complement strand
GCGGCGGCGACGACGGCACCGTACGCATCTGGAACCGCGACACCGGCACCGAACACACCACCCTCACCGGCCACACCAGCACCGTCCTGTCCGTGGCGGTCACCCCGGACGGCCAGCAGATCATCAGCGGCGGCGACGACGACGGCACCGTCCGCGTCTGGAACCGCGACACCGGCACCGAACACACCACCCTCACCGGCCACACCGGCACCGTCCTGTCCGTGGCGGTCACC
>NZ_JALKFX010000225.1 GCF_023243045.1 Frankia sp. AgB32 | reverse complement strand
GACGACATGAAGATCGCCGTTGAGTTCTCGAAGGTCGCCGAGGAACTCAAGCGGAACGGCAGTGCCGAGGATTGGCAGGAGTTTCAGGAGGCGGTCTACGAGCGCCATGCGGAGATCCGCTGGAAGGACGCGCGTTGGGTTAGGGTCGAAGATCCCGAGGAAGGTCCGAACGAGGTCGAGGAGGCGCTTCCCGAGCAGACCGAGAAGGCCATGCTCTTCTCGGCGATCTCGCAC
>NZ_JALKFX010000224.1 GCF_023243045.1 Frankia sp. AgB32 | reverse complement strand
CCTTCATCACTTCGAAGCACGCCCGCGTGAAGGCGATCGAGACGCTACATGCTCGCGAAAAGGCCGAGCTGAAGCGGACCCAGAAGCAGGCGACCGATCGCGCCATGGCAGAGGTGCGGCAGAGCCGGAAAGCCTTTCTTGCCCGCGCCCTCGACACGTTCGGTATCGAGCGGGAAGCGCTGATCACCCGGCAGGCCGCCGACAAGGACGAGATAAAGGCTCGGTGGCGGGACG
>NZ_JALKFX010000223.1 GCF_023243045.1 Frankia sp. AgB32 | reverse complement strand
CTATACCTACAACAGCAACAAGTACGCCCAGGACCTGAACAACCAGGGCAAGAGCTTCAACACCTACACGCCGCGCCACCTGCTGCGCGTCTGGACCACCTACCAGCTGCCCGGTGAATGGAATGCCTTCACCATCGGCGGCGGCGTGAATGCGCAAAGCTCCAACTACCGCCAGGTGGGCGCCGTGGCCGTCCATGCGCCCGGCCGCGCGGTCTGGAGCAGCCATGTGCGATAC
>NZ_JALKFX010000222.1 GCF_023243045.1 Frankia sp. AgB32 | reverse complement strand
GCCTCGCGGAGATCGAGGACGCCATCGAGGCGCCGAGCGCCGCGCTGCACGACCTCTGCCTCGCCTTCGTGGACCGGGCGGTCCGGGACGCGGCGATCCTCCGCTCGCTGCGGATCCCGGAGCACGCCTGGGACGCGATCCGGGCGAGCTGGGCGCGGCGCGATCCCAGCCTGTACGGGCGCTTCGACTTCAGCTACGGCGGCGACGGGCCGGCCAAGCTCCTGGAGTACAACGC
>NZ_JALKFX010000221.1 GCF_023243045.1 Frankia sp. AgB32 | reverse complement strand
AGACACGAGTCCATGAGTTCGACGGGGGAGACATCCCCGCGCCCGATGAGGCGGCGCAGGTCCACCGCGGACATGTCGCAAAGGTCGGTCACGGCGTCATCTCCGTCAGAATTCGGCACGCGGATCGATGGGAAACGTCATCAGGCCGCCTGCGGCACGGCGGCGGTCGAGCGGCTCCGGATGGTCAATGCGACCAGGGTCGCAACGGCGGCGGCGGTCAACAGGAAGTCGAACGC
>NZ_JALKFX010000019.1:60803-72920 GCF_023243045.1 Frankia sp. AgB32 | reverse complement strand
GGGGGGGGCCCCCCGCCCCCTCGCCCCCCGGGGGGGGGTGGTGGCCACACCTCCCCGCCGCCCGCCGCGCCCGCGTCCGCGCCCGCGCTGACTCGCGCGCCACGCCGCGCACCCGCACCCGCACCACGCCCCCACACCGCACCGCACCCCTGCACCACGCGGCACCCTGACCGCGCCCAGCCGTGGCCGGGTGCCACCTTTCGGGGATGACGCCACCCCCGTCCGGGCTATGGCCGGGCCGGACGGGAGGCGCTGGCGACGCGGACGGCCGCACTGCCGGTCTGTGCCCGCGCCTCCGGGCGGAGCCACGGCGCGCGGCGGGACGGGGCCGGCGGTGCGCAGGCGGGCGCGGCGGCTCGGCCGCTCGCCACCGCGGCGGCAGGTCGGCGATGAGAACGGCAAGGAAGCAACGGACGTCGCAGTCACGAGTGTCGTCGGATCCGGCCCGGACCAGACACCAGAACCAGAACCCGATCGCGTGCGGCGGATACCCCGCGGGCGGGGCGGGAGAGCGCGGCTGGGGAGCGCGACGGGGAGGGAGCGCGTGGCGCGCCGGCCGGCGTTCGAGAGGCCGGCCGGCGCGGTCGTTCTCAGGCGGCGGAGAAGGAAACCTCGGTCGATTTGATCAGCGCGGTCACCGGGAGGCCGGGCCGGAGCTCGAGCTCCTCGGCGGCGGCCCGGGTGATCGCCGCGGTGATCTCCGTGCCCTCGGCCAGTGCGATCCGGGCCACCGACATCGCCCCGCCGGAATCGACATCGACCAGCGTGCCCTGCAGCTTGTTGCGAATGCTCAGGCCACCAGTGGCACTCGTGGCCACCGAGATGTCGGTTGATTTGATGAGCGCTTCCACGGTGTCACCGATGCTGACGCCGAGATCCTTGATCGCGTCCATTGTGACCGTGGCCGTCAGGGTCTGGCCACCGGGAATGCTGATGGCGACGGTACCCATCACGGAACCGGTGACAATGTCGCTAACAGTTCCCGCGAATCGGTTGCGAATACTAAGGACCATAAAAAAACCCTACTAGGCGAATGTATCCGACGAGTTGCCGAAGGGCAGTGTCGTCCGGGTCACCGCCCTGGTCCAGGCGGCGTCGGGACCGACGACCGAACGGCCGAAAACCCTCACCCGCTCTGGTCACACCCGACGCCGAGGTCACGGCCGAACATCCCCGTCGACCGCATCCACGGATACTTCGCCTCATTGTCTCCGCATCTGCGCAGCGATTGCTACTATTGGTCCTTAGATGCGGGGCAAAGGAGCGTCGCGACGAACTCGCGAACCGCGGTCACGACCTACCGAAGGGAGCGGAGCAGGTGATGTCGACGCAGCTCAGCGTCATCATGACTATCCTCCACCGTCCCGGCGGGACGCTTCCACACCCGTCCGCCGACCCCGCGACCTGGCCCTTTCGGGCAACCCCGACTCCCGCCCGTAGCCGCATGTCAACGGGACCGACAGTCGGCCACCGCCCCCGAAATACCCCGGAAACAGGCCGGTCGGGAGATGATCGGCACTATTGTTCCGAGCCTCTCCCGCAGTCCCGACGCGATATCCGAGCAGAGTAGGTAACCGACGTGTTCTGGAGCGGTTCCGCGCATTCCCACGAGGAGACGACCGAGTGGCTCTCGCGGGTCGAGAGAATCACCCCCGTCCTGGCCCGGCACCGTGAGCAGGCCGAGCGAGAACGAAGGACGCCGGTCGCCGTCATCGACGCGCTGCGCGAGCAGAACATTCACCGCATGTGGGTCTCGCCATCCTTCGGCGGCGGCGGGGTCAGCGTCCGCACCGGCTCCGCGGTCCTGCAGGCCCTGGCCCGGGTGGACGCGTCCGTCGCCTGGCAGATGGGGGTGCAGGGAGTCATCTCCCGGATGTCGGACTACCTGCCGGAGCAGGTCGCCGGCGAGTTGTTCGCCGGCTGCGACGGGCTCGTCGTCGGCGGGATCAATCCCACCGGCCAGGCCGAGCCGGTGCCGGGCGGGTACCGGCTGCGTGGTCGCTGGTCGTACGCGAGCGGTTCCACCCACGCCGACTGGCTGGTGTGCGCGTCCGTCCTGCCCCAGCCGGATCCGGTCACCCGCATGCTGTTCGTACCGGCCGACGCGGTCCGGTTCGACGACGACTGGGACCCGCTGGGTCTGCGCGGAACAGGCAGCGTCAGCTTCACCGTCGAGGACGCGTTCGTGCCGGAGGAGTTCACGGTCGAGGGCGCGCTCCTGCGCCGGCCGCCGGCAGCCCGGGCCTCCCGCGGCCACCCGATCGCCTACTACGACTTCGGGCCGTTCACCACGGCCTCGACCGCCCTCGGGATCGCGCAGGACGCGCTGAGCGCGTTTCCCGGCATCGCCGTGGGCGCGGTGCCGGCCCGCGGGTCGGAGGCGCTGAACACGAGCCACACCGTCCAGGCCGGGCTCGCCCGCGCCGCCGCGCTGGTCCGCTCGGCCGAACTGATGCTCTCCGACGCCGCGAACCACGCGAGCCTGCGCTGCGCGATCGGTGGGGAGGAACTGTCCGCGCTGATCCGGCTGGCCGCCGCGACCGTCGGCGAGAACACCGTGCGCGCGGTCGACAGCCTGCACAGCCTGGCCGGCACCCGGTCGCTGGCCGGTGGCGGCCGGCTCGACCGGTGCTTCCGCGACGTCCACAGCGCCGTCGCCCACATCACCCTGGCACCGACCAACTTCGAGATGGTGGGCGCCTATCTGCTGGGCGGCTCGCTGCTCATGCGGCGCTGACATGCCGGCCACCACGTCACCGCCCGGCGCGGCGGCCTGCGCGGCCATGCCCCGCCGCCGCGCCGCCCCCGCTCGCCGCCGCCCGCACCGCCGGTACCCCTCCAGCCCGGACCGGCCGCCGGGCCGGCCAGGCGCGTTGCCGCGCCGCCGGGCCCGGTCCGATTCCGGCGAACACCGGACGCCTCCGGACCACGCGGCGCGTCCACGGGCCGCCCGTCCCGACGGGCCCATCCGTGGCGCCGGCCACATCTGACGCCTGCCCGTAACCGGGGGTCCCCGACGAAATCACGTCGGGACATTCCTCGGTCAACCTGTAAGATGGCGACTAATGAGTTCTTTTCGCTCGCTGGCCGAAATCCGGCAGATCATATACCGCGACATTGCCGACCGATATGGTCGGGCTACTAATCCTGTCCGGTCCGCAAAAGTCAGGTCGACTGTCACCCTTTCGACAGCGTCCAGCGGATCGTCCGTGGCCGGTCGATGATGCGCCGTTCTTCGAACTCGCCCGCGCTCCCACTGCCCGCACCCGCGTCCGCCCCGGACGCGCCCGCGGGCCATCCCGCGCCTGGCGCCGCCCGCCCACCCGAGGTGCTGTTCGTCTGCGTGCACGACGCGGGTCGCTCGCAGATGGGTGCAGCCCTGCTCGGCCATCACAGCCGCGGCCGGATCCAGGCCCGGTCGGCGGGCACCGCACCGGCGCCGGCCGTCGCCTCACCGGTCGTCGCGGCCATGGCCGAGATCGGCATCGACCTCTCCGATGCCTGCCCGACCCGGCTCACCGACGACGCGGTGCGCGCCGCGTCCGTCGTCATCAGCATGGACGGCGGTGACGCCGTCCCGTTCTACCCGCACACCCGCTACCTGAGCTGGGAGCTGGCGGACCCGGCGGAGCAGCCGCTGGAAGTCGTCCGGCCGATCCGCGACGAGATCGACGCCCGGGTGCGTGCTCTGGTGTACCGCCTCGGTGTGGCCGCCCGGGTCGGCCTGCTCGGCCGGCAGGCCGAGGGCGGCCGGCGGCCGGCGACGACCGGGTCCGCCCCCGCTCCCCGCGCCTACCGGTCCTGACCGGCGCGACTACTCCGCGGCGATCCGCCCGACGTGGGCGACGGTGCAGGTCAGCTTCGTGCCGCTGGGCACGTCGGCGCCGACGGGGCGCGCCGTGAACGTCTCCGTGGTGCCCGCCTGCACCCGGAACAGTGACGCGAGGCCGCTTTCGATTTTGCTGTCGTTCGCGCGGACATCGAGCTGGATGACGTAGTTCGACCGCTTGGATGAGCCGTTGTGCACCTCGCCCCGCACGACGGCCCGATGGCTGTCCGCGTCCCGCGCACAGCTGGTGATCCGCACGTCCGCCGAGGCCCCCGACCCGCTGGACGAGCAGCCCGTGAGCAGCGCCCCGCCACCCGCGGTGAGACCAAGGACGAGCACGCCCGCGGCTGTGCGCAGGCCCCGGCCGCGCCGTCCAGCCCGGGCTGCGCCACCGTGCGCGGCCTCGGCTGCCCGAGCGGCGAAATCACGCGAATACCTCATCGACTCAGCCTATGAGGCCATTGCGCATTCGGCCCGCCACCGCGGGCTCACAACCTGTCGGCCCGGCGACGGCCCACCCCCACCCGAACGCCAGCCACACCTACCCACATACCGGACGAATCAGGTCATAAGACGTAGCTCCGGGCTGGTCCACCGTCCGCCCGGGCGGCTCACCCGAGCAGGCTCACCTGCGCCATTCCACGTCCGGAACCAGGCTCCGGCGCGCACAGCCGACGGATGATCTGATCATCCCGCAGCGGTCGGTCGAACAGGTAGCCCTGCGCGCTGTCGCACCCGGCCCGGCGCAGCCACTCGGCCTGCATCGCCGTCTCCACGCCTTCCGCGGTGACCTTCAACCGCTGCCCCTTGGCGAGCGCGACCATCGAATCCACCAGGGCCCCCACCTGGGAACCGCCGCCGTCCTGCTGGTCCGCGTTGAGTCGCTCGACGAACGGACCGGCGAGTTTGAGCGTGTCGACCGGCAGCCGCGGCAGGTAGGCCAGGTTGGAGTAGCCGGTCCCGAAGTCGTCGATGGCGATGCGCACCCCCATCGCCGCCAGGTCGATGAGCGCCTGCGTCGACTCGCCCGCCGGGCCCAGCAGCGCGCTCTCGGTCAGTTCGAGCTGCAGCAGCTCCGGGGGCAGGCCGGTGTCGGCGAGGGTCTGGCGCACCTGGTCGACGAGACCCGGCTCCCGCGCCTGGCGCACCGTCAGGTTCACGCTCACGTAGGGCACGCGGTCCGGGCGTAGCTCGCGCCAGCGGGCCGCCTGCTCGCAGGCCAGTTCCAGCACCCGCCGGCCCAACGGGACGATCTGCCCGGTGCCCTCGGCCAGGGCGATGAACTCGTCCGGGGTGAGCCAGCCGACCCCGGGGTTGCGCCAGCGCACCAGCGCCTCGGCGCCCACCATCTCCGCCTCGCCCGCCCCCGGCCAGCCCTGCAGGTCGACGATGGGCTGGAACTCGACGACGAACTGGTCCTCGCGGACCGCGGCGGGAAGCATCATCGACAGCCGATGCCCCCGGACCCGGCGATCGTGATGGGCGGCGTCGAACTCCATCCACTTCCCGCGGCTTGCCTCCTTCGCCTGGTAGAGGGTGATGTCCGCGGCACACAGCAGGTCGGCGACGTCGCCCTCGGCCGCCGCGCGTTCGACCAGCCCGAGGCTCGCCCCCACCGGCAGCGCGTGCTCGCCGACCCGAACCGCCTCGGTGAGGGCCGCGAGCACCACGCGGGCGACGGCGATCACGTCCTCGATGCCGGCGGTGTCCGCGAGCAGGATGACGAACTCGTCGCCGCCGAGCTGGACGAGTTCCTGGCCGGCGCGCAGGAGCCGGCGCAGCCGCTCGGCGACGGCGACGAGAAGCTGGTCGCCGACGGCGTGCCCGAGGCTCTCGTTGACCGCGCGGAACCCGTCGAGGTCGATGACGCAGAGCCCGAGCCGCCGCTCGGGTCCGGCCCGCATCAGCTCCGCGGCCCGTTCCTCGAGGACCGTCCGGTTGGGCAGCCCGGTCAGCGGGTCATGGCGGGCGCGGTAGCGCAGCTCCTCCTGTAGTCGGTGACGATCCGTCACATCAAGGATCATCGACAGCTGGAGTGTGCAGCGGTCGTTCTCGAACTGGCAGGACGTCGTCAGCTCGGCCTGGATGCTGCCGCCCGCGGCGTCGACCAGCCGCAGTTCGCCGTTGAGCACCGGTGACCCGGCCGGCCCGGCGCGCCGCTGGCCGGCGAGGCTCTCGCCCACGCGCTCCGCGTCGCCGGGGACGATGAAGTCGGACAGCGGCCGGCCGAGCACCTGCCACGGGTACTCGCGGCCGACCATGTCACGGAACGCGACATTGGTGTCCAGGATGCGGCCCTCGGCGTTGGCCACGACGATACCGACGGCCGACGACGAGAAGAGGATCCGGAGCCGGTCGTGGTCGGCCTTGTGCGCGGCGCGGTAGATCGCGTCCTGCTCGGCGCAGATGCGCTCCCGCGCGGCCTGGGTGAACCCGCGGGCGAGCGCGCCCTGGACCGCGGCGAGGCGGCCGCGAAGATCCTCGTCGGGCCGCAGGTCGAACGCCGCCGGCAGGCCGCGGCCGCAGACCTCGATCGTCGCGGCGAGCGCGTCCCCCGCCCCGTGGGTGAGGTCGGCGAGGGCCGCGCCGACCTCGTCGGCCGATGACGCCGCGAACGGCTGGCCGAGCAGGGTCTCGACGAGACGGCTGCTCAGGCCGCGCAGCGAGGTCGCAAGGCTCCCGGCGGACGTGCCCGGGCAGCTCGCCGCCACAACGGCGTGCGTCCACGCGCGGGCGAAGTTCATGATCCCGCGCTCACGGACATCCGGGGGCAGGGAGATATCCACACGACTCCTCACGGGCCGCGCACCGAACGGCACCTGGGGCTACGGCGGCCCGGCACGACGAGACGAACAGGCGGTAGGGCGGTCAGACAGTGGGCGGCGTCGGGAGGATGGGCGCGGACCGGTCGGTGCGGTCGAGCTCCGGGCCGGACCAGGCCATCCCACGGACCACGCCGCTCAGGGAGACCAGGCGGCTCAGGGAGACCACGCCGCTCGGGCAGACCACGCCGCTCGGGCAGACCAGGCCGCTCGGGCAGACCAGGCCGCTCGGGGGACGAGGCGGCTCGGGGACGAGGCGGTTCAGCGGCGGCCCACCGCCACGAACCCGGCGGACCGCGTCGGCTGCGCCGCCAGCGGGTCGAGGCCCGCCGGATCCAGCTCGGGCCGCCAGGACGGTACGAGGACCAGGCCGGGCTCGACCAGCTCGTAGCCGTCGAGCAGGTCGGCGATCTCCCGTTTCGACCGCGGCGAGATGTGGCTCGACGTCGCGCTGAGCACCGTGCGCATGTCCCGAACGTGCTCTGCCACGCCGTCGGCGTCCGTGGTCACGTGCGACAGGACGACGGCGCTGCCCGGGACAGTGGCCTCGCGGAACGTCCGGACCAGGGCGGCGGGATCCTCCTCGTCCGCGACGAAGTGCAGGACGGTGAGCATGAGCACGGCGATCGGGCGGCTGAAGTCGAGCAGCGAGACCTCCTCGGCGGCGAGAATCGCCGCCGGCTCCCGAACATCCGCCCGCAACGCCGTGGCCAGCGGGTTGTCGGCGAGGAGCGCCTGCGCGTGCGCGATCGCGACCGGGTCGATGTCCACGTACACGACGCGGGCCGCGGGCTCGATCGCCTGGGCGACCTCGTGCACGTTGCCGACGGTCGGCACGCCGGAGCCCAGATCGAGAAACTGGGTGACACCGAGCTCGGTGACCAGAAAGCGGACGGCCCGGCTCAGGAACAGCCGGTTGGCCCGCGCCGACAGCATGACGTCGGGAAATGCCTTCGCCGCGGCCTCGAGGGCCCGCCGGTCGGCCTCGAAGTTGTGCGAGCCGCCGAGCGCGTAGTCGTACATCCGCGCGGCGCTCGGCCGGTCGACATCGACACCCGTCGCCCACCCGGGTACTTCACCCATCGTCATCCTTCCGGCTGGATGGCCGATCCGGCCACGAATAGTACGACGATTGTCTACCTCCGCAGTTCTTGTCCCGGCGGATGGCCGGATGATTGGCCCCGCGAGTTCCTACGAACGTCGCCCGACGGCTCCCCCCTCTCCCCTGGACGGCCATTTACCCGCGCGGACGTCCACCGGGCCGGACCGGGCGATCAGCGGTCGGCGGGGGGTTTCCCGGGCGGGACCGGGACGGCGGATTCGCTCGCGCCGGCTGGCGAGGAGGCGGTGGAGACCGTCAGCATCCGGATGTGGTCGAGGACGGTGTCCAGCGCGTCGCGCAGGGGCGCGGCGTCCTGGCGGACCTGACCGAGCAGCAGGCCGCCCTGCAGCGCGGCGAGCAGGGCGACGGACAGGCGGTCCGGATCTGCCCGCGGGTGCAGCGAACCGTTCGCGCGCATGCTCGCCAGCCCGGCGCGGATGGGTGCCCGCCAGCGCTCGAACGCGCCTTCCAGCTCGATCCGAGCCTGCTCGTCGGTCTCGGCGAGCTGGCCGACGAGCGACCCGAGCGGGCAACCGCCGAGGCAGCGGCGACGCTCGTGCAGTTCGACGAACGCGTCCCGCCAGGCGGTGAGCGCCTCGATGCTGTCCAGCTCGCCCAGCGGCGGCCGCTGGTGGTCGAGGACGCGCTCGGCCTGATGGACGATCACGGCCCGGACGAGCGCGGACTTGTCGGTGAAGTAGTGGTAGAGCTGCGAGCTGCTCACCTCGGCGGCGAGGCGGACATCCTCGACGCTCGTGCGGGCGGCGCCCCGGTCGTGCAGGAGCCGCGCGGCGGCGGCGATGATCCGGGCCTGGGTGGCCTGCCCTTTTCCGGTCAGCCGCCGGTTGTCCTGACGGGCCCGCGCGACGGCGGCGCCGGGCGAGGTCACCGACGCATTTTATCGCGCTGGAACGGCCGCTCGGGCGGGCTCCCACCGGCTGTGTGCCCAGTCGGTGCTCAGTCGACGGTGAGGCCCAGGGCCGCGGCGACGGTGATCGCCTGCCACTGGTCGATGCGGGCGCCGCGCAGGGTGACCGACAACGGATCCAGCGCGGACAGATCGCTGCCGCGCAGGTCCGCACCGGACAGATCGGCCCCCTCCCAGGAGGCGCCAGACAGGTCACTGTCCCGCAGCGTCGCGCCGGCGCACCGGGCGCCGGACAGGTCCGACTCCCGCAGGCGTACCCGAATGAACGACGCCCGAGCCAGATTCGCCTGCGAAAGACCAGTAAAGGACCAATCCCCGCCAGCGACCCGCATGAGATCGTGCGTACACCCTTCGAACTTGCTGCCGGTGAACTTGCACGCGTCGAAGACCGTGTCGAAGAACGAGCAGCGGACGAAGGCGCAGTTGATGAAAGCGCTGTCGGAATATGCCGACGCGTTGAACCGGACCCCGCGGAAGGTACACGAGTCCAGAACCGCCCCGGCCGTGGGGGTCTCCGTCAAATCCAGGTCGACGAAGGCAACGTGATCATGGGGCTGACCGGCCAGAGACCCGCCAACCTCGGCCAGGACGCGGACGGTATGGTGGACCGCGGGCGCCGACGGGCCGTATTTCCTGGACGGCACGTGACCCACCCCAACCCGCCGGCGAACCCGGCCGCACGTCGATCGATGTCCGGGCTAAGCCTACCGCCAGCGGCGGACAATGTGTTCCACGCCACATGACCTGAAGTCGACGTTCCGGGCGAGGTGACGATGAACACGATCCCGCGGCCGGAATACGGCGGAAAATAGTTAGTGGAGACCAGCGTGCACTCGGGGACACGGTCTCCGCGGCGCCAACGGGCACCGCTGGGAGTCAAGAGGTCGAGCGGAGAAGGATCGTGAGCACGAACAACCGCACTGAGCACCCCGCCGGACCGGAACGGATCGAGGGGCGGCGGAGCTCCCCGCACCGCGTGGTGATCATCGGCTCGGGCTTCGGTGGATTGTTCACCGCGCAGGCTCTTCGCAAGGCGCCCGTCGAGATCACCCTCGTCGCCAAGACCACGCACCACCTGTTCCAGCCCCTCCTCTACCAGGTGGCGACGGGCATCCTCTCGGAGGGCGAGATCGCCCCGACCACCCGCGAGGTGCTCAGCCGCCAGGACAACGCCCAGGTCGTCCTGGGCGAGGTGACCGAGATCGACGTGAAGGCGCGCACCGTCACGTCGCAGCTGCTCGGTCGCACCACCGTCCACCCCTATGACAGCCTCGTCGTCGCCGCCGGCGCCGGTCAGAGCTACTTCGGCAACGACCAGTTCGCCACGCACGCGCCGGGCATGAAGAGCATCGACGACGCGCTCGAACTGCGCGGGCGCATCTTCGGCGTGTTCGAGCTCGCCGAGGCCTCCACCGACCCGGCCGACATCGAGCGGCTCCTCACGTTCGTCGTGGTCGGCGCCGGCCCCACCGGCGTGGAGATGGCCGGCCAGATCGCCGAGCTGTCGCGGCGCACGCTGCGGCGGGACTTCCGCAGCATCGACACGACGAAGGCCCGGGTCATCCTGCTCGACGCCGCGCCCGCGGTGCTGCCGCCGTTCGGCGAGCGCCTCGGTGAGACGGCCGCGAACAAGCTGACGAAGATCGGCGTCGAGGTGCAGCTCGGCGCCAAGGTCGTCAACGTCGACGCGACCGGCATCGACGTCGAGGACGCGGACGGCACCCGCCGGCGGATCGACTCGGTCTGCAAGGTCTGGGCCGCCGGCGTCGCGGCCAGCCCGCTCGGCAAGCAGCTCGCCGAGCAGACCGGCGCCGGCATCGACCGCGCCGGTCGCGTCGAGGTGCTGCCCGACCTCACCCTGCCCGGGCACCCCGAGGTCTTCGTCATCGGCGACATGATGAACCTCGACCGGCTGCCCGGCGTGGCGCAGGTCGCGATCCAGGGCGGCCGGCACGCCGCCAAGGAGATCCAGGGGTGGATCGCCGGCAGGCGCACCGGCAATCCGTTCAAGTACCACGACAAGGGCAGCATGGCCACCATCTCGCGGTTCAGCGCGGTGGCCAAGATCGGCGGCATCCAGTTCAGCGGCTTCATCGCCTGGCTGGTGTGGCTCGCGGTGCACCTCGTCTACATCATCGGGTTCAAGCACCGCCTGACCACGCTGCTGCACTGGACGGTGAGCTTCATCGGCCGCGGCCGCTCGGAGCGCACCGTCACCGAGCAGCAGATCTTCGCCCGAGCAGCCATGCAACGCCTCGGTGAGAACTTCGCCCCGTCCCTGCCGCACAAGGCCGGCGAGGCACCGAGCTGGACGGGCGCGGCCCGCTCGCAGGTCCCCGCCCAGCCGGGTCAGCCGGACGCGGCAGGCAGGCAGACCACCAAGGTCTGAACCCGCCCGCCGCGCACCGCGGCGCACGGCACCCGACCGCCCGGGTCAGGAGGATCCCCTCCCGACCCGGGCGGTCCGTCGTTTCCGGGCGCGGCGGCCTGGCGGGCGGACTTGCCACCTTCGAGGACGCGGGCCGACACCTGGGAGTGCCGATTCGCCCGGGTCCGGTCCGGCACCGGACGTCCGGCGGGTGCCAGCGTGGATCCGCCGCCCACGGCGCGGTCCGGGCTGGATCGATCCACCGGGAGTGCCGCCGGGGGCACCGCGGCGGACACGCCCCGGGGTCGACCGCGGGCGAGCGTCCAGGTCCCACCCGGATGACCCTCGCATCCCACTCACATGTCCGCGGGGCACGGTGAGCCTCCCGGCGCGCCCCACGGCGCGCGTGCGCCGACCCGGCGGCCGTCGATCCGACCAGCCGTCCCGCGGACCCGGCGCGACGACGAGAGGATGGATGACCATGATGCGCAACGTCCTGTCCGGACGGCGCGGCGCGGGTGTGGCCGCAATGGGACTGCTCGGGCTGGGCCTCGGGCTGGGCCTCGGGCTCAGCGGTACGGCGGCGTCCGCCGCCCCGGCCACGGACACGGCGGCCACGACGCCGGCTGCCACCGCGCACCGCGCGGCCGCCAACCACCCGCGGCTCGCCGAAGCCCGCCGGCTGTTCGGCGCCGGCTCCGGCGAGGCCGTCCACGGCGAGGCCACGATCAGGACCAAGGACGGCTTCCAGGTCGTCGACGGTCAGCGGGGCACCGTGACGGCGATCAGCCCGACGTCGATCGCGGTCCGCAGCGCCGACGGCTACGCCGCGACGTACGTGATCAACGGGGACACCAAGGTCCGCGCCGACCAGAAGGCGGCAAAGGTCACCGACATCCACCTGGGCGACACGGTCCAGGTGGGGGCGAAGGTCGCGGGCGGCACCCGCACCGCGGTGTTCGTCGTCGAGCCGAAGAAGTGACCGCGGGGGCCCGGGCCGGCCCCGCCCGCCCCCCCCCCCGCCGCCCCCCCCCCCCCCCCCCGCCCCCCCCCCCCCCCCCCCCCCCC
>NZ_JALKFX010000019.1:0-60794 GCF_023243045.1 Frankia sp. AgB32 | reverse complement strand
TTTTTTTCCCCGCCGACGCCGCCATCCGCGCTGTAGAGTGGTCTCGTGGGCTCGGATTTGTGTATAAGAGACTGGCCGGCACGGCCCCCGTCCGCGCACCGCCCGCTCCCGGGCCCGCCGAACCGGGCCGAACGCCGAGTCGCCACTCGCGCTCCACGTCGACCGTCCGCCGTCAGACTATCCAGCAACAGGGCATTCCCCACGGGTCGCGGCATGCCTCGGACACCACTCCGGGAAACCCCGACGTCAGCCGGCGGCGCCACCGGACAAAACCCGCCCCCACCAGGCAGCACTCTCTCATCGAGGCAATATCTTTCCGCTTCCATCACACTCCCGACATTTGATGTTGGCATCTCCATCGAAGATGCCGTCCGCGTCCAGCTCGGCCTGAGGCCGCGTCTGGTAGCGGGTCCCGTTGCAGGAAGGGCAGGTCGCGAGCCCCCCGACAAATCGTTCGTCGGGGGGTCGGAAAAACCTGCTCGATCGTTTTCGCGCCCTTGTCACGAAAGCGAGAATGCCCGCCCCGCCGACCGACGTCCAGGATGTCGCCGGTCGCGAAATCGTCGTCAGACAAAGCGTCATCCCAAAATCCGCACCGTTTACCTGGCAGCCATTTTCCGGGCTTTCGGCGCCACCGCCCGCATTTTCCGCAGCGGTGCTGACCGCGCGGCCCGCCAGGCCGGCCGGGGGCGAGCTTCGGTCGGCGGCGGCAACCCGGGGCATCGTCACCCGCCCGCCGCGGCGGGCCGCGGGCCGACGGCTGTCGGGCGTCCCATACGATGACCGACCGGACGATCTGATCCATTCACGACAGCCGCCGCCCGGCCCGACGGTCCCGCGCGGCGACCCGGCGTCCCAGGTGACACGGTGACACGGTGATCGTGGCGCCCGCGCCCGCCGGAGGGGAGGACGAGAACAGCATGATCGACGGCGGGACGCACGTGCGGACGAACCGAGCGCGCTGGAACGAGATCTCCGACGACTACCAGCGACTGAACGGCCCGCAGATCCGCCGTCAGGCGTTCACCGGCGACATCTCCTGGGGGTTGTGGGAGGTACCGGAGTCCCGCCTCGGCGTGCTCGGCGAGGTCGCCGGGCGGGACGTGCTGGAGATGGGCTGCGGCGGCGGGCAGTGGTCGACCGCGCTGGCGCGCCGCGGTGCCCGGGTCGTCGGGCTGGACCTGTCGGAGCGCCAGCTCCTGCACAGCCGCCGGCTCGCCGCGGACACCGGCCTGGCCTTCCCGCTGGTGCAGGCGAGCGCGGAGACCGTTCCCTTCGCCGCCGGCTCCTTCGACATCGTCTTCGCCGACCACGGGGCGTTCAGCTTCGCCGACCCGATGCGGGCGATCCCCGAGGCGGCCCGGGTGCTGCGGCCCGGCGGGCTGCTGGCGTTCAGCCACGTCAGCCCGATCTACGAGATCACCGTGCGGCCCGGCCGGAACAGCCCCGGCACCCGGCTGACCCGGGACTACTTCGGCCTGCGGCTGGTCGCCGAGGCCGACGGCCTCGTCAGCATGAACCTCCCCTACGGCGCCTGGATCCGGCTGTTCCGGGACAGCGGGCTCGTCGTCGAGGACCTGCTGGAACCACGTCCATCGACCCCGGTGTTCGACGGCAGGCTCGACGGAGACCTCGACGGGAGTGCGGCCGGCGGGACGGGCCGGGAGAGCGCCGCGGCGGCCGAGCGCGCCGACGAGGAGTGGGCCCGCCGCTGGCCCTCGGAGTGCATCTGGCGCCTGCGCAAGCCGGTGGGGTGACCGCGGCGAGACGCCTTCCTGGGGCAGCCGGCGGCGGATCTGCCCCGCCGTCCTCGGTGCGGTGAGCTCCCGCAGCCACCAGTAGTCCTCCGTACGGACGAGGTGCAGCGTCCCCCGGCACAGCCGATGTCTCCACTCGCGCATCATTCACGTCGGTTGTCACCGATTCAGGCGGCACCGATTCAGGCGGCACCGATCGATCGGCTCCTGAACGGACCGCGACGGCGGCGCGCACGACGGGACCTCGGCAGGAGACTGGTGTTGACTGTGCTCATGCCACTGACCGGTGAGTATGAGCCGAGCACCCAGGACTATGTCCGTGACCAGGTCGCGGAGTACGAGAACTCGGGTGGCACCCGGGGAAACACCATGAACGGGCTGCCCGTCATCATCCTGACCACCAAGGGCGCGAAGTCCGGCAAGCTGCGCAAGACCCCGCTGATGCGGGTCGAGCGGGACGGCCGGTACGCGGTGGTCGCCTCGCTCGGCGGGGCGCCGAATCACCCCGTCTGGTATTTCAACATCGTGGCCGACCCGCACGTCGAACTGCAGGACGGCGCGGCCCGGCGGGACTACGTCGCCCGGGAGGTCGCCGGGGACGAGAAGGCCGGCTGGTGGAAGGCCGCGGTCGCCGCCTACCCGGACTACGAGAACTACCAGCGCAACACCGAGCGCGCCATTCCGGTGTTCGTGCTCGAGCCCGCCGGCTCCTGACGACGAGGTCCCCTCGATCCGGCCCGCCCCGAGATCACCGCGTCGGTGCGGGCCGGTCCGGCGGGCTGACCGCGCGCCGCGGCGCGGGCAGCCGGGCCGTGGCGCCGAGCAGGTAGGCCAGTGACACCGCCGCGATGCTCTGCGCGCAGAGCTGGCCGACGAGGATCACCACCTGGAAGCGGGCCGCACCCGCCGGCGACGCACCGCCGAGCAGCGCCCCGACGAACGTCCCGGGCAGGGTGACCAGTCCGACCGTGCGGGTCTGGTCCAGCGCCGGGACGAGCGCCTCGCCGACGCTGTCCCGGGCGATGTCCACGACGGCCCGCCGCGGCGTCGCGCCGAGCGCGAGCCAGCCCTCCACCTCGTCCCACCGGCGCAGCAGCCCGTCGGCGAGGCGTCGGCCGGTCAGCGTGCAGGCCGTCATCGTGCCGCCGACGACGCTGCCGGCGAGCGCGACGAGGGTCCGCGTCGTCGGGATGACCGCCTCGACCGCGAAGATCAGCCCGAGGGTGATGGCGGCGCCGAGCAGGCAGGAAACGGCGACCGAGCGGGTGGCCGCCGGGAAGCCGGCGAGCCGGCGGGCGGCGGTGCCCACGGCGGCGCCGAGCATGAGCACCAGCACCGCGACGGTCGCCAGGGGCGCGGAGAACACCCCGCGCAACGCGAGCCCGATCAGGGCGAGCTGCACGATCGCCCGCGCCGAGGCGGTCAGCACGTCTCGCCGGCGCGGCACCCGCGCCCAGCTCAGCACCGCCAGCGTCACGACGAGCAGCAGCCCGAGACCCAGCCCAAGCCGCAGGTCGGCGTCCAGCCCGGCCTCCCGTCCCCGCCGCGGCTGTCCACCGGACCGCGGCCACGGCGGCCGGACCCGACGCTACCGCGCCGCCGCGCCCGCCGTGGCGAACCGCCCGATCGACGATGCCGGCTCTCGGCGTTCCCGCCGGAAGTCCTACCATCCGTAGTAGACGGGGACGGGACGCCGCGCGGCGGTGCGGCCGGAGGGGGCGGGCATGCGGCCAGGCGGCACGGACACAGCCGGGCGGCGCGGATGATCGACGGTCTCGCGGCCGCGTCGATCATCTGTGCGCTGCTGGTCGGCGCGGCCTGTCTGCTGCAGACCTGGCGGGACCGGCCGGTCGGCGTCGGCCTGCTGGCCGGCACCGGGGCGACCGAACTCGTCCTGCTCGCCCAGGTCGTCGGCGCGGTCGTCGAGATCTCCCGCGGGCAGCGGGCCGACCAGCCCGCCGTGTTCGTGCTGTACCTGATCGGGTCGGTCGCGGCGCTGCCCGCCGGGGTGTGGTGGTCGTTGGGCGAGCGGACCCGCTGGGGCAGCGCGGTGCTGAGCGTCGCCTGCGTGGCGGTCGCGATCATCGTTGTCCGGCTCGGCCAGGTCTGGGAGGGCACTGGTGGCTAGCGCGTCGACCGACCGGCCGGCCGGCACGTCGTCCGGGCCCGGGCGGATCCTGGTGGCGGTCTATGCGATCTTCGCCGTGGCGGCCTGCTCCCGGTCCGCGGTGCAGATCGCGACCGAGTTCGACCACGCCAGGCTGGCGTATCTGCTCTCGGCGTTCGCCGCCGTGGTCTACGTGGTGGCGACCGTGGCGCTGACCCGGCCCGGGGTGCACTGGCACCGGGTCGCCGTCGCGGCGTGCACGACGGAGCTCGCCGGGGTGCTCGCGGTGGGAACCGCGAGTGTCCTCGACTCCTCGGCGTTCCCCGACCAGGCCGTCTGGTCGACGTACGGCGGCGGCTACCTGTTCATCCCCGTCGTCCTGCCGGTCCTCGGCCTGGCCTGGCTGCGCCGGACCGCGCCACGCCCGGACGGGACGACGACCGCCGACGCGCCACCGGCCCCGACGGCCTGACCGTCAGGCCCCGGCCGCCACTTTCGCGCCGGCCCGGCGAACCACCGCCGCGCGAATCGAGCGTGCACGTGGCACCACCGGCACCGGCAACCCGCTGCTCGTCCACGACCGGCTCGGACAACCGATCTTCGGCGTCGGGGAGGCCGGCGGCGACGCCTACCCTTCCCAGATCACCCTCAGCCCGTCCGCACCGAACAGCGCCGTCTGTGTGCGCACCGGCCAACTGTGGATCCGGCGGCACCGACGGGCATCTGTGGCGCTGCGAATCCGATGACGGTTGTGCCTTCACCTGGTCGCAGCTCCTCTGAGGCGAAGCGGACAGCCGCCCCGGCGTCTCGTAGGTTCGCGGTATGCACACCCTCACCCGGGCCGAGGCAGTCGCCCGCGCCGAGCTGCTGCGCGTCGACGGCTACGACATCGAGCTGGACCTGACGGCGGCCCGCACCTCGGCGGAGTTCGGCTCGACCACCCGGGTGCGGTTCAGCCTCCGCGAGGCCACGCCGGCCGCGCCGGCCGCGCCGGCCGGCTCCGCGCCGAGCGCGGGCGCGGGCGCGGGCGCGGGGACGTTCGCCGAGATGAAGCCGGCGGCCCTGCACGAGCTGCGGCTCAACGGCCATGCGCTGGACCCCGCCGGGCTGGACGGTAACCGACTGCCGCTCGACGCGCTCGACCCGAGCAACGAGCTCGTCGCGACGGCGACGATGCGGTACTCGAACACCGGCGAGGGGCTGCACCGCTTCACCGACCCCGAGGACGGCGAGGTGTACCTGTACGCCCAGACGTTCCTCGACGACGCCCAGCGGATGTTCGCCTGCTTCGACCAGCCGGACCTCAAGGCACCGGTGCGCCTCGTCGTCCTGGCACCGCCGGACTGGGTCGTGCGCGCCAACGGCGCGGGCCGCCAGACCGAGCCGGGCCGGTGGGAGTTCGCCGAGACCGCGCCGCTGGCGACGTACTTCGTCACCGTGGTCGCCGGGCCGTACCACCTGGTGGAGGACAGCCACGACGGTATCGCGCTCGGCCTGCTCGCCCGCCGTTCGCTCGGGCCGTACCTGGCGGCCGACGCGGGCGAGATCTTCGAGGTCACGAAGTCGTGCCTGGACCGCTACCACGACCTGTTCGCCGACCGCTATCCGTTCGGCAAGTACGACCAGGCGTTCGTGCCCGAGTTCAACGCGGGGGCGATGGAGAACCCGGGCTGCGTGACCTTCCGCGACGAGTTCGTCTACCGCTCGGCGGTGACCGACGCCGAGCGCGAGCTGCGCGCCGTGGTCATCGCCCACGAGATGGCGCACATGTGGTTCGGCGACCTGGTGACGATGCGCTGGTGGGACGACCTGTGGTTGAACGAGTCGTTCGCCGAGTACATGGGCTACCGGGTGACGGCCGAGGCGACCCGCTTCACCCAGGCGTGGACCAGCTTCGCGGTGGGCCGCAAGAGCTGGGGGTACGCCGCCGACCAGCGCCCGTCGACCCACCCGGTCGCGCCGACGGACGTCGCCGACACCGGACTCGCGCTGCTGAACTTCGACGGGATCTCCTACGCCAAGGGTGCCTCGGTGCTGCGCCAGCTCGTCGCCTGGGTCGGCGAGGAGGCGTTCCTGACGGGGCTGCGGGCCTACTTCGGCGCGCACGCCTACGCCAACGCCTCCCTCGCCGACCTGCTGGCCGCCCTGTCGAGTGCCAGCGGTCGTGATCTCGCCGGCTGGGCCGAGGTGTGGCTGCGCCGCGAGCAGGTCAACACGCTGCACCCGCGGGTCGTCGCCGACGCCGCCGGGAACCTCGCGGCCGTGGCCGTGATCCAGACGGCGCCACCGCAGGCACCGACGCTGCGCCCGCACCGGGTCGGGATCGGCGTGTACGCGCCGGCCACCGGTCGCGAGGCCGACCCCGACGCCCCGGTGGAGCTCGTCCGCCGGGTCGAGGTCGATCTCGACCCGGCCGCGCCGGGCGGCAGGACCGACATCGGCGCGCTCACCGGCCTGCCCGCCGGGCGGCTGCTGCTGGTCAACGACGGCGACCTCACCTACGCGAAGATCCGGTTCACCGCCGCCGACCGCGCGAGCCTGCCCGACGTGCTGCCCCGGGTCGCCGACCCGCTGGCCCGCGCGGTGATCTGGGCCGCCGCGGCCGACGCGACACGCGACGCCGACTGGCCCGCCGCCGACTACCTGGCCCTCGCCGCCGCGGCGCTGCCCGCGGAGACCCAGCTCGCCGTCTTCGAGGACGCCCTGCGGTTCGCCCGCGCGACCGTGCTCAACCGCTACCTCGCCCCCGCCGAACGCCCGCCGGCCGCCGCCCGGCTGCACGCCGCCTGCCGCCAGGTGCTCACCGAGGCCGTCGCGGGCAGCGGCCGGCAGTTGTCCGCAGCCCGCGGCGCCATCGGCTGCGGCGGGCCGGCGCAGGCCGCCGGGCTGGCCGGTTGGCTCACCGGGGACGACGTGCCCGCCGGTCTGGTCGTGGACCCGGAACTACGCTGGACGGTGCTGCACCGGCTCGTCGTGCTGGGCCGGGCCGGCGAGGCGGAGATCGCCGCGGAGGCGCGCCTCGACCGCAGCGCGCGGGCCGCCGAGCACGCCGCGCGGTCACGGGCCGCGATCGCGGATCCGGCGGCGAAGGCCCGTGCCTGGGAGTCGATCGTCGCCGACGACACCGCGTCGGCGCGGCTGGTCGCGGCGAGCGCCGAGGGCTTCTGGCAGCCGGAGCAGGACGAGCTGACCGCCGGCTACGTGGCCCGCTACTTCGAGCAGATGCCGGCGATGACCGGCCGCCGCACCCCGCACGCCGCCCGCCAGATCGCCGCCGCCGCCTACCCGCAGTACGCCGTCTCGACGGCGACCGTGGACGCCGCCGAGGAGCTGCTCGGCCGGGAGGACATCGATCCGCTGCTGCGCCGGGTCGTCGTCGACGCCACCGACGAGCTGCGCCGCTCGGTGCGCGCTCGCGGCTGATTCGCCGACCTTGTCGCGCCGCGTAACGGCGCGAACCCCTCAAACTCGCCGTCTTTGTCGTCCCGACGACGATTTCCGGCGCGACCTGCTGTACTCGGGCATGTTCCGGTTGCAGAGGAAATCTTAAGGCAGTTTTCAGGGGGGTGGGCGGCCATGACGGTCGGCACTGAATCGACCGAGCGGTCGACGGCGCGGGGTGGTGCGATCGTGTGGGTACTGCTGATCGGCGCCGTCATCGCGGTGTCGCTCGGGACGTACGCGAAGGTCCACGACCCGGCCGGCCGGCCGGTGCTCACGCTCGGCTTCTCCAGCGCCACGCCGATGAAGGCGTGGCTGACGACGGTGGCACTGGTGCTCGCGGTCGGACAGCTGACCACGGCGCTGTGGATGTGGGGCCGGCTGCCCGGCGCGGGCTCGGCGCCGGCGTGGGCCAGCCTGGTGCACCGGTGGGCCGGCACGGCGGCGTTCGTGGTGACGCTGCCGGTCGCGTTCACCTGCATCTGGTCGCTCGGTTTCGCCGACACCGACGCGCGGGTCCTCGTCCACGGCATCGCCGGCTGCGCCTTCTACGGCGCGTACGCGTCGAAGATGCTCGGCCTGCGGGTGCGCGGCCTGCCCGGTTGGACGCTGCCGGTACTCGGTTCGCTGGTGTTCGCCGCGCTCGTCACGCTCTGGCTGACCGCGTCGCTGTGGTTCTTCACCCGCGCCGGAATCCCCCATGTCTGAGCGCACCCCGGTCGCGGTCTCCCGCCCCGGCAACGTCGGCTCCCGAGCACAAGGACGAGAAGCATGAGCAGCCAGCACGCGCCGAGCCGGCGGGCCGTCGTCCCCGGCATCGCGGTCACCGTGGCCGCGGGCGTCGCCGGATACGCGGTGGCCAGCGGCAGTGACGCGGCGGACGACCCCGCTGCCAGCCGCGCCCCCGCCAGTTCCGGTGCCGCGGGTGGCGGCGGCGCCGCCACGGCCCTGGCCAAGGTCGACGACGTGCCCGCCGAGGGCGGGCTGATCCTCGACAGCGAGGGCGTCGTGCTCACCCGCAACGCCGCCGGCGAGGTCCAGGGATTCTCGAAGGTCTGCACCCACCAGGGCTGCTCGGTGAACGCGGTGTCGGGCGACCGGATCCTCTGCCCGTGTCACGGCAGCGCGTTCGACACCCGCACCGGCCAGCCGGTCGCCGGCCCCGCGAAGGCACCGCTCCCCCCCGTCGCGGTCGCCGTCCGCGGCGGCGAGGTCTTCCCGGCCTGACGGCCGGCCACGGTCCCAGAGAGGACATTGCCGTGAATCTGCGCCCGATACGGGTCGTCACCCCGTCCGGCGAGGCCGAGCTGACGGCCGAAAGCACCCGGGTGGTCGGCCGCGGCCGGGACTGCGACCTGGTCATCCCGGATGCCCGGGTGTCGCGCCGTCACCTGAGCCTCGAACCCGGCCCCGACGGCTGGGTCGCCCGCGACCTCAGCTCCAACGGCATGTGGCGCGACGGCGTTCGCACCGGCGTGGTCGCGCTGACCGGTGGGGAGGCCCGGATCCGCCTCGGCGCGATCGACGGCCCGCTGGTCGTGCTGACTCCGCCGCCCGCCCCGCCCCGCCCGCCGGTCAGTGAGCCGGACGTCGACGACCAGGAGACCATGCTGGCCGGTGTCGGCGCCCGGGCGCCGGCCGCCCCGGCCCCCCCCCCCCCCCCCCCCCCCCCCCCCCCCCCCCCCCCCCCCCGCGCCCCGGGGGGCGCCCCCGGGGCGCCGGCCGCCGCGGCACCACGCACCGCGGCCACGCCCGCCACCAGCGCATCCCACGCGGGTGGCAGCGGTGGCGGCGCCCGCCCGGCCGCGGAGGCGGCGCCGCGGCCGAAGGCGTCGATCAACTGGCTGCGGGTGCTGCCCACGTATGTCTGGCTCGCGGGCATCGGGTTCTTCCTCGGTGCGCTGCTCGCCCTGAGCTGACGCCGTCCCTGAGCTGACGCCGTCCCGCCTGGTACCGGGGTGCGCCGCGGCGCACCCCGGTCAGGTGTGCGACGGCGTCCTGCGGCGCGGGCTGGCGCGGTGCTCGCAACGCTCGGGTGGGAGATCGGCCCGGCAGCCGGGGGGAACCACCCGGCGGATCTCGATCTCACCGTTGCCGAAGGACTTCAGCACGACCGAGTGGCGCAGCGCCTCGGCGACCAGCGGGACCTCGGCGAGCACCGAGTCCGGCGGTTTGCCCATCATCAGGTAGTCGACGTCCCGCCAGCCGTTCGGGAACTGGGCCTGGACCTGCGGGTCGAGGTCCAGTTTGTAGAACCACACGGGTAACGGACGGCGGCCGGCGATCACCAGGTCGGTCCAGGCGATGTCGTCGGTGACGACGGTGCCGTGGTCGCGCAGGTTGGCCAGGAACCAGCGGGTGGCATCCCGGCTCGGGGCGCCCGCGTCGCGGGTCAGCGCAGTGTGGATCTTCGGTGTCCAGTCCAGCGTCACGGCCGTCACCGCGCCGACCACCGCGGCACCGACGACTCCCCGGCGCACCATCGCCCACAGCATCCCCAGCCAGGCCGGCCGTCCCGTCTGAAGCGGCCGTCCCGTCTGAAGCGGCAGAGCGCGGCGGGGAAGAGCCATGTCGAGCAGCCCGGCGACGCACAGGGCCGCGAAGGGCAGCATCGCGGTGACGTACGGGTTCGGCAGGTAGCCGTCGCGGAAGATGAACCCGAACTGGACCAGCAGCAGCACGGCGACCACCCGCAGGCGGCGCAGCGCGAGCAGCGGCACCGCCGCGGCGATCCCGGCGAGCACCAGGTAGGGATCGAGGTCCAGCCAGGAGCGGACGACGTTGTAGGTGTCGCTGCCGCTGTCCAGCACGCTGCCACTCGGTGCCCGCTCGAAGAGCTGCCAGCGCACCGCCCACTCCAGCGAGACGTGGCCGGGCCCCTCGAACAGCTCGTTCTTCGCCGCCGCGTAGAGGATGTAGATGGCGCAGATGCCGATCAGGCAGCCGGCGAAGTTGCGCCGGACGAACCGCCAGTTCCGCGGGTCGCGGTGCTGGCGCAGCAGCACGTACAGCCCGGGCAGGAACAGCAGCGTCGTCTCCTTGGACCAGAACGAGAACGCCATGAACGTGCCGGCCAGCGCGGCCGCCCCGACGCTGCGCCGCGGCGAGGCCGCGGCCGTGAACGCGGCGAGCAGCCACATCACCGCGATGTTGTCGAGGAACGCCATCCGCTGGTACCACAGGCCGAGCGGCGACAGCGAGTAGGCGAGCAGGGCGAACGCGGCGAAGAACCGGCGCAGCCCGAGCAGCCGGCCCAGCCGGTAGAGCAGCACGCAGGACACCAGGTGCAGCCAGAACATCAGTTCCCGGGCGGCGGTGACCGCCGTCGGCGCCCGGTGGAAGCCGTCGGTCAGCTTGGTGTAGATGGCGATCAGCAGCCAGCCGCCGAACGGGTGGTCGTACCAGTAGGTGTAGTGGGCGATACGGTTCCAGTACTGCATCGAGTAGGCCTGCGCGGCGTAGGTGCCCTCGTCGTCGGTGACCCGGCCCGGCCAGCCGTCGAAGTTGACCCCGTGGATGACCGCGACGACCGGCAGCAGGACAGCGAGCAGCACCAGGCTCTGCCGGTGCGCCCGGGCGTGCGCCGCCAGCCACGCGACCACGGTCCGCGTCCGCTCGCCGGCCCGGCCGGCGGTCGAGCGCGGCCCGAACGCCTGCGGAAGCGTCTCGCCGGCCAGCTCTGTCGCGGTCAGGACACGCCTTCCAGCGAGACGCGGCCGACGCCGTGGTGGGCGCCGGAGTGCGACGTCTTCTCCCATTCGAGCCGGCCGCGCAGCAGGCGGCCGGCGGCCCGGACCGCCGCGACCGACAGGGCGAGCTGGTAGAGCGGTGCGCTGAGCACGAGACGGACGCTGTCCCAGCGGCCGACGTCGAGGTCGTAGGCGTCGGCGAACTCCCGGAACGCCGCCTGCTCGGTGAACACGGCCATGACGGTCGCGCCCATCGGCAACCAGAACACGATGACCAGGCCCGTCGGCGCGGTGAGGAACAACGTGAGAACGAGGGAGACGGGCAGCAGCACCCCGGCGACCGCCTGGAACAGCGGCATGGCCAGCATCTCCGCGGCCATCAGCCGCTGGCGTGCCCCCGGCAGCAGCCGCCAGTCCCCCTTGAACAGGACCTGCAGGAAGCCCATCATCCAGCGGGTGCGCTGCACGACGAGCTTGGTCAGGCTCTCCGGCGTCTCCTCCCGGGTCGTCAGCTCCGGGTGGTAGAAGACGATGGTGCGCACCCCGGCGACCGAGGCGCGTACTCCGAGGTCGCAGTCCTCGGTCAGGCAGGCGACGTCCCAGCCGCCGAGGCGGTCCAGCACGTCGCGGCGGATGAACACCGTGTTCCCACCGAGCGGGATGAACCGGGCCCGCGCCTGGAAGCGCAGCCGGGACATGAACCAGATGTAGTACTCCAGACAGTTCCGGGCCCGCCACCAGGAGGCATCGGTGTCCAGGCGGCGCAGCACCGCCCGGGGGCCGGCGGCGCCGGCGCCGTCCCGGCCGGTGGCCTGGTCGGCGCGGTCGGGGCCGCGCACGTTCATCAGCTGCACGCCGCCCTGGAAGATGCCGACGTCGGGCTGCCGGGACGCCAGGGTGTTGACGTAGGTCAGCAGCCCCGGGGCGATGAGCGATTCGGCGTCGACGATGCCGACGAGGTCGCCGGTGCAGTGCTGGCGGGCGTCCTCCAGCGACAGCGGCTTGCTGCGCCGGCTGCCCTCCGGCGCGACGACGCGCACGTTCGGATGCCGCCGCGCGATCTGTTCGGCGATCTCCCGGGTGGCCCGGTCGACCTCGTCGTGGGACACCATCACCACGATCTCGACGAGTGATTCCGGGTAGTCACCGGCCAGGATCTGGGTAAGCGTCCGCCCGAGTACGGGCTCCTCGCGGGCTGGCACGATCAGCGAGACGCGGTGCCGCGGCGGTGCGATGTCGGTGAGGTCGACATGGTGCACCCGTTCCGGCAGCTGCCAGCCGTACTGGCCGCGGGTCAACGTCACCACCGCGACGACCAGCATCAGCAGCGAGACTCCGGTCCAGGCGGCCAGCAGCACCGTGTGGTGGTGCCGCGCCGCGGTGACGGCGAGGGCGACGGCGAGCGGCGCGACGACCAGGCCGCACGCCACCCGCCGGCGACGGCGTGCCGCCGGCCGGGCGGACAGGCCGCGCCGGGTCAGGACGGTGATGGCCGCGATCGCCGTCACCGCGCCGAGCGCGGCGGCCAGCCAGGTCGACAGGCCGGGCCCGCCGACACCCGAGAGGCCCGGCTCACCGACGGCGGCGAACACGTACCAGCCGGCCGCCTCGCAGGCGAGCTGGACCCACCGCGGCAGCCGGTTCCCGCGATGGGCGCGCTCCGGGCCGGCAGGGGCTGGGCGGATCGCGTCGCGAGGGCCGGCGCGGCCGGAGGTGCGCGGGCCGAGGACGGCCAGCGCCGCCGGGATCAGGTAGGCCAGCGGCTGGTCGATGCCGAGCGGGCCGGCGCCCAGGGCGGTCAGCGTGACGTGCAGGCCGACGCCCCAGCCGGCGGCGGCGAGCCGGGTCGGGCTCAACGGGTCGGCTCCGTCGAGGCGTGGCGGTCGGCTCGGTTCCCGGCGCGCGGAGGCGGGGAGTTCGCGGGTGGGTGGAAGGTCGGACTCGGTTTCGGATCTCACTTTGCCTGCCTGGTGGGTCAGGGCCGCCCGGTCGCCGCTGTGGCCGGCGACCGCGGCGAGGTGTGGTCAGACAGCGGCGGCGAGCCGCGGGACGTCGGCGACGTACTCGGCGACGGTGGTGTCGGCGAACCAGCGGACGTGGACGCGGTCGTCGGGGCCGATCCCGAGGACCTGGGCGGCATGGCCGACCAGGTAGCCGGCGCCGTCCGGGCCAGCGCCGTCCGGGTCGGCGAGGGCGACCGGGACGCCGACGGCCCGCTGGGCCGCCGCAACCTGCGCCGACGTTCCGGTCAGCCCGATGAACCGGGCGTCGAACTGGCGGAGCCACCGCGCCAGCACCGCCGGGGTGTCCCGCGCCGGGTCCGTCGTGACGAACACGACCGTCACCTTCGCCGCGACGGCGGACCCGACGACCTGCCGGGCCACGGCGAGATCCGCCATCGTCGTCGGGCACACGTCGGGGCAGTGCGTGTAGCCGAAGAACAGCAGGGTCGCGTGGCCCGCGGTGGCCTGGGCGAAGTCGAAGCGGCGGCCGTCGGTGTCGGTGAGCGTGAACGACGGCCGGCGGACGGTCCCCACCGTGGCGGTCCCGTGCCAGTCGCCGGGAAGGCTGGGTGCCGCGACCGGCGTACCCGCCGCCCGCGCCCCGGATCCACCGAGCACCGGCCTGGGCCCGCCGCCGCAGCCCGCAGATAGGAGCAGCAGTGCGGCCGCTGCCAGCCCCGCGGCCGCGCTGCCCGGACGGCGACCCGGCACCCGGGGCGTCGCGTTACCGGGCACAGAGCACCGCGCCTCGTGTCACCGGGATGGCGCCCGCGAGTTTGCGGGTGTCCTCGCCGATCACGCGGACCGGGCCGATGCCCTGGGCCCGCAGGTAGGCGCAGTCGAGTCGCTGGCCGGGCGGGGGCGTGCGGGGCACGCAAATCCGCCGCCCGGTGTCCCCCGCCACGTAGTTGTAGTCGCAGCCGTCGAGTCCGGCGGGCACCGGCGAGGGACGGCCGTTGCCGCGTGGCACGACCCGGCCGGACAGGACACCGGGTGGCGCCGCCGCGACGGCCGCGGGATCGCCGGTGTTCGGCGGCCCCGCGCCGTCGGCGGGCCAGCCATCGCGCGCGAGCGCGCCGGCGACGCCGTTCACGACGACGACCGTGAGCGCGATCGCGGCCAGCCTCCCGCGACGCCGGCTCCGGTCAGCGTGGACGCGGTCAGGCCCGTTGTGGGCAGAGTGCCAGCTCAACCGACACGCACCCAGCGGGCGACCGAGGGAACCCCGGCGGTGTTCTGGGCGAACATCATGTAGTACCCCGGTGGAAGTAGGTTCGGGTTGGCCGGGACGTCGACGCTGATGCCGTTCTGGCCGCTGGCGGAGATCGGCAGGTCGACGCTGCGCTGGTTGGGATCGGCCTGGTGGGTGACGGAGGCGGGGCGCAGCAGCGTGACGCGGCCGATGTCGCCGCTGACCGTCAGGGACTGCTGGGAGCCGTAGCCGAACGTGTCCGCCGCCGCGGTGATCGCGGGCCGCTGGCGGGTCATGTACCAGGGCCGGTAGATGGAGATCGTCTGGCTGAACGAGCCGTCCAGCGGGTTGTTGCCGAGCGCCGCCACGCTGCCGTCGGGCAGCAGGAGCGCCTGGGAGTGGTAGGTCCGGTCCTGTGGGTCGGGCGGGACGGTGGTGAAGTGGTTCGCCACCGGGTCGTAGAGCGACGCCTCGTGCACCGGGTCGGAGCGCAGGTGACGGCCACCGCCGGTCTCCAGGACCTGTCCGTCGGGCAGGATCACCGCGGAGACGTACATCTTCGCGGCCGGCAGGTCGGGGCCGGGCTGCCAGTGCGGGTCGGTCTGGCGCAGGTCGATGAGGTCGGTGGTGGCGACGGCGTCGGCGCCGGCGTCGCCGTTGCCGCCGCCGAGGGTCATGATCCGGCCGGCCTGGGCCGGCGGTAGCAGCACCGCGGCGCCCTGGTCGCGCAGGTTGACGTCGCGCAGGCCGGGGACGTCGTTGACGGTGGCGGTCGCCGGGTCGTAGATGTTCGACCCGGCGGCGGTCGGCGCGTTGCCGAAGGTGTGGATGCCGGCGTAGAACAGCCGGCCGTCGGACATCAGCTTCAGCTCGGGGTAAAGGCCCCAGAAGAAGTAGCTCTGCGGTACCTGCGCGGCCGGCAGCCAGTGGTGCGCCGCGCTGTCGAACAGTTCGGTGGCGACGTTGCCGTCGGCGTTCTGGTCGAGGCCGCCCACGGCGACGACGTTCCCGTCGCCGAGCTCGGTCAGGCTCGGGTACCAGTGGCCGCCGCCGGGCAGGTCGTTCGCGGCCGTGTAGGTGTCGGCCACCGGGTCGAAGACGTAGCTTTTCGCCAGGCCCTTGTAGTTCGTCGTCGCGGTCGAGTACGCGGCCGTTCCGCCGGCCAACAGAATTTTGCCGTCCGGTAACTGGACATGCCCGGAGCAGAAAAGGTCATCCGCTACCGGAGTAGCCTTGAACTCGCCGGTCGTGGGATTCCACACCGTCGACGCGAAGGAATGCGTGTCGAATGCTGACGGATCGTTTCCCGAGCCGGCGACGAGCAGCACGTTTCCGGTGTGCAGCAGGCTGGCGTGCACGGATCGCACGGGCATCTGGTAGTTCAGCGTCTGCCACGATCCGCCGCAGTCGGCGGTGCATCCCCCGGGTGGTGGCGGCGGCAGCGGGCCGGGGTCGCCGCCACCGGTGTAGTCGACCCGGATCTGCGCGCCGCCGGTCCCCTCGTAGTACTCGGCGACGATCGTGTGGGCGCCGGCGGTGAGCGTCGGGGTCGCCGTGAACGTCGTCGGCCCCTGGTCGTTCCACCCGTCGATGACCCGGATGCCGTCGACGTGGACGCGCACCCCGTCGTCGGCCACCGCGGTGATCGTGATCGGCCCGGCGGCGAAGTGGTCGACCCGCGTCCAGCGAGCGGAGAATTCGTCGCTGCC
Source organism: Frankia sp. AgB32 (assembly GCF_023243045.1). Lineage (GTDB taxonomy): Bacteria > Actinomycetota > Actinomycetes > Frankiales > Frankiaceae > Frankia. The sequence goes on along the minus strand of NZ_JALKFX010000019.1, from coordinate 44,896 downwards.
GATGCCGGGGACGTCCGGACCGCCCAGGCCGAAGTCGTGGTGCAGGCCGGTCTCGCAGCGGGCCGGCGACGGCGCGCCGGCCAGCGTCGCGTTCGGGAAGTACTGCGCGGACCACTGGATCATGTTGCACACTGCGGCGGGGGTGAAGGTGTACCCGACCTGGGCACTCGCGTCGCCGGTGTGCTCGTAGTAGTCGGCTCGGATGGTGTGGGTGCCGGCGCTGACCGGCACGCTCGCCGAGTAGGTCGTGGGGCCCTGGTCGTGCCACTGGTCGATGACCGGCTGGCCGTCGACGGAGACCCGGATGCCGTCGTCGGCGGCGGCGGTGAGGGCCAGGGTGCCGGCGGCCAACTCCTGCGTGCGCGTCCACCGGGCGGAGAAGTCGTCCGCGCCGATGCCCGCGAGACCGGGGCCGCCCGTCCCCCAGTGGTAGTCGACGCTCTCCGAGCAGCGGGGCACGCCGGTGCCGCTGAGCGTGCGGTTCGGGTAGTAGGTGCCGGCCCACTGGCCGGCGGGGCAGTCGGTCCCGGCGCTGGCTCCGTCGTCCCCCGGGCCGCCGGAGAGGTCGAACTCCACCATCGCGCCGCCGGCGTTCTGGTAGTACTCGACGACGATGGTGTGGGCGCCCGCGGTCAGGGTGCGGGTACCGGTGAACGTCTGCGGGCCGTGGTCGCCCCAGCCGTCGGCGACGGTCTGGCCGTCGATGAGGACCCGGACGCCGTCGTCGCCGGTGACACTCGCCGCGTAGGAGCCGGCGGCGAGGGTGAGCTGGCGGGTCCAGCGGACCGAGTAGTCGGTGGTGCCGGTCCCGGTCACGCCGGGGCCGTTCTGCGACCAGTCGACGTCGATCGCGGCGTCGCAGCGCTGGGCGACCGGTTCGCCGCCCAGGGCCGTGCCGGTGTGGAACTCGGCGGACCACTGGCCGTCGGCGCAGGTCTCGGCGCGCGCGGCCGGCTCGCCCGCGACGATCAGGACGAGGAACTGCCCGACCGTCGAGGCCAGCACGACCGCGACCAGCACGCGGCCGGCCCGCGCCGGCCGCCGACGGCGACGACGCGCACCGGCGGCGGCGTGGTCAGGTGAGCGCATCAGGCGCGTCCTCCCCCGCAGCCGCCAGCACCGGCCCGAACGGCCGGTCGGCCGGCACCGGCCGGACCCGATAGACCAGCCGCTCCACCACCAGGTAGCGGGCGAGGACGGCGGCGGCCAGCGACAGCAGGGTCGCCAGGCCCACGCCGAGCCCCCACCGGCCGACGAGCAGCGCCAGCAGCGGCAGCCGGATCACCAGGTCGAGGTTGTTGATGACCGCGAACGGCGGGTAGCGGCGCCGCCGAGAGCCCGGGCGGCGGTCCCAGACCAGCAGCTCGCAGCCGGCGAAGTTCCACGCGATCGCGACCTGGGTGGCGATGATCGCCGCGGCCAGGTAGTGCAGGCCGAGGCGGTGCAGGGCGGCCGTGCCCAGCAGGTTCGGGACGGTACCGGACGCCCCGACCAGGGCGAAGCGGGCTGCCCGCGGCACCCGCAGGGCGAACAGCCGGCGGGCGAAGCGGATCCCTTCCGCCAGCGACGCGTTCGAGGCCCCGGTGTGCCGCTCGGCGAAGACGTAGCCCACCTCGTGGATCCGCAGTGGCCCGGCGGTGGCCAGCAGTTCCAGCAGGATCTTGTAGCCGTCCGGGCGCAGGCCGGCCCGGTTCACCGCCGCGACCCGCACCAGGAAGAATCCGCTCATCACGTCGGAGACACCGCGCAGCCGGCGCGGGAAGGCCAGCCGGCAGGCCAGGTTCGACCCGGTGGAGACCAGGTGACGGGCGGTGCCGGACAGGCCGGAGGCGCTGCCGCCGGCCACGTAACGACTGCCGATCACCACGTCGGACTGGTCGCGTACGGCGGTGGCGAGCATCGTCGGGATCGTCTCCGGCGGATGCTGCAGGTCGCCGTCGATGATCACGGCGTAGGGCGCGGCGCACAGGGAGAAACCCTCGGTGACCGCGCCGCCGAGGCCGCCCGGGCGGTGCCCGCGCGGACGATGATGGATCCGCACCGGCAGGGTCAGGCTGGGGCGGATGCGGGCGATCGCGTCGGGCGTCGCGTCGTCCGAGTCGTCCACGAAGATGACCTCGCCGGCCAGCCCGCGCAGCGCGTCGTCCAGTCGGCGCAGCAGGGGCCCCACGTTGCGCTCCTCGTTGCGGGTCGGCACCACCACGGACACCTGCGGCCGCGCCGGCGACGCCGAGCCGGGCGGGGGCGCATCCGGATCGGCGACCGGTTCGAGCCCGTAGTCGTCCGGGGGGACCCGGGGACGCGGCAGGACCGGTCGGCGCAGCACGCCGGTGAGGTCGTCGGGTTGGCCGCCCACGGCTGCCGGCGTCATCGCGGCCGGTCTCCGCCCAGGCCGCGCACCGCCCGGCCCCGGGCCGGTGTCGAATACATTTCTGGGTTCCGCCCACCGGTTGCCCGCAATTGCGCGCGGCGACCGTCGGACGCACTTCTTCCCGTGCGCATGACGAATTTCCCCCAGCTAATTGGGATCCCGGCCCGGACCTTTAGTGACACCCCCGGTCCAAGCTTCGGCCTGGCATTCTCTGCGGCCGAGCGAAAAATTACCGTACGGCCATGGCGGGCGGGCGACTACGTCCATCCGGCACACTCCGAGACACAACCGGAGCCGCTACGGAAGCCAGCGCGCCACCCAACCAGACCGATGTTCCATGACATTTCAGCACTGAAATACGGCAGACCAGTAACCGGATATCGGTCCGCCTGTTTATCCGACTCCGGCCGACTCTGGGCACCAGGACCACGGCAGGACGCGGACGGCGGCAGGGATGGCCGCCAAAAGTCACGCTGGGTCAACATCGCACGAGGGCCGCGGCGGTCCTTCTCTACGGTTCCGCGCCCGATTCATCCGTACAGAAGGACCATCGGGCTGGCCGGCCCACCACGCACAGCGACGGCGCGCCGGTGGGACAGACCGCACGCGGGCGCGATCGGACGAGCCCGGGCCATCGGCGGCGGCCGAAACTGTCGGACCCGTGCGCGAGCATGGCGCCACGCGCCTACGGGCGCGCCCGCCGTGCCCAGCGCCTCGTCCCGCGCCGGCCGCCGTCCCGCGTCACCCCGCCGTCCCGCGTCACCCCGCCGTCCCGCGTCACCCCGCCGTCATCGTCCCAGGAGGCCCCGATGAGCGACATCACTCCGATCCCCGCCGAGTACCCCCGACTTTCGCCCTATCTCTGCGTCGACGGCGCGGCCGCCGCGATCGACTTCTACACCGACGTGCTGGGCGCGACGGAGACAGTCCGGATGGCTCAGCCCGACGGCAAGATCGGTCACGCCGAGCTGACCCTCGGCGACTCGCTGCTCATGCTGTCGGACGAGTATCCCGAGATGGGCATGATCGGCCCACTGGCGGTCGGCGGCACCGCAGTGACGCTGCACCTGTACGTCGAGGACGTCGACGCCACCTTCGACCGCGCGATCGCCGCCGGCGCGAAGCCGCTGCGCCCGGTCAGCGACCAGTTCTACGGCGACCGGTCGGGCCAGTACCTCGATCCCTTCGGGCACCGCTGGAACGTCGCCTCGCGGGTCGAGATCGTCTCTCCCGAGGAGACGGCCCGCCGGATGGCGGCCATGGGTGGCGAGTGAGTCCTGGCCCGCCGGCCGTCGCGGGGCCGCCGGGCCAGCCCGGCCCCCCGGTCAGGTCTGGTCGAGGCCGGCCAGCACCGCCGGCAGCTCGCCGGAGTGGACCACGCACAGCGACTGCGTCGCCCGGGTGAGCGCCACGTAGAGGTCGGCGAGGCCACGGGTGGGCTCGGCGAGCAGCGCGGCGGGTTCGACCAGGACCACGGCGTCGAACTCCAGGCCCTTGGTCTCGGCCACGCTGAGCACCGCGACCGGCGCGTCCAGCGCGTTGCCGGCGACGCTCGCCGGGTCGACGGAGTCAGCCACGACGGCGAGCTCCGGCAGCAGCGCCATCAGCGCCGATCGCAGCGGCAGGACGTCGCGCGGCCGGGTGATCACCGCGACCCGGCCGGTGCCGACGCCGGCCGCCTCCCGGCTGGCGGCCCGGGCGACGGCGGCCAGCAGCCCGGCCGACGGCCCCTCCGCCGCCGGGGGCTGGGCGGCGAGCAGCTCAGCCAGCCCGGGAACCTCGTCGGCGGCCACGTCTCCGACGCGCAGCGCGCTCGGCCGCCGGCCCGCCGAACGGACCGAGACCGGCGCGGACAGCGCCGGGTTCTGCGCGCGCAGCACCTCCGCGGCGACGTCCATGATCTCCTGCGGGGTGCGGTAGTTCACGGTGAGCCGCTCGACGGTGAACTGCTTGTCAGCGACGGGCGCGAGCAGCTCGGCCCAGGTGGTCGGCGCGCCCGGCCGGGCGGTCTGGGCGAGATCGCCGACGAGGGTGGCGGTGCGCCCCGGGCAGCGCCGCCACAGCAGGCGCCACAGCATCGGCGAGACCTCCTGGGCCTCGTCGACGACGAGGTGACCGAAAGCCCAGCTCCGATCCTGCCGGGCATGCTCGGCCGCGCTGCGCCGCGTCCGCGGGCCGGCCCAGCGGTCGGCCAGGGCGGCGGCGTCGACCTCGCCGTCCAAGCCCAGCATGTCGACCACCCCGCGGGCGTACTCGCGTTCCTCCGCGCGTTCCCGTTCCGCCCGGCGCTCGGCCTCCCGGCCGGCCTCCGCGTCGGGATCGCCGAGCAGCTCGGCCGCCTCGTCGAGCAGCGGCACGTCCGCCGGCGTCCACGCCCGGCCGGGACCATCCATCCCCCGCCCACGCCCCCGCCCGGCCCGGCCGCGACGGGACGACGCGCCGGCGCCCTGGCCGTCCGCGCGCGGGCTCGGTATCCGGGCGGTCGCGGGGGCCCGCTCACCGGCGGCCGTCGGGAGCAGGTTCGCGGCGGCGAACAGGTCGTCGTCCGACCCCCCGGCGCCCTGCTCGGCCGGGGCCGCCGCGGGCGGCGGGTCGAGCAGCAACGCCTGCTCCTCGGCGGTCAGCCGGGTGCCGGCCGCGCGGGCCAGCGCCGCCGGGTCGGTGAACAGCTCGATGAGCAGCCGCTGAGGGGTCAGCAGCGGCCACAGCGCGTTCAGGGCCGCCCGGACGACCTCGTCGGCCCACAGGTCGCGGGTGATCTGTCCGCGCTCCTCGGCGTCGAGCAGGCCGCCGGGGATCTGCTTGACCACCTGGGTGGTGAGCTCGGTGAGCAGTTCGCGCAGGAACACCCCGCGGGCGAGGTTGTGCGGCCGGCGGCTGCGCCGCGCGCGGGTGCGCGCCCGGGTGACCGTGTCCGGACGCAGCCGGAGCACATGGTCGTCGTAACGGATGGTCTGCTCCCGGCCGGGCACCCGCTGATGGTCGCGGACCGCGCCGGCGAGAACCTCGGCCAGCCGCGGGTCGCCCTTGAGGGTGGCCGCCTCGACCGGCTCGATGCCGGTTGCGTCGACCCCGGGGAACAGCCGGCTCGGGGTCGCGAAGACCACGCCGGTCTCGCCGAGGGAGGGCAGCACCTGGTCGATGTAGCGGAGGAACACCGGGCTCGGCCCGACGATCAGCACGCCGGACTGGTCCAGCCGGGCCCGGTCGTTGTAGAGCAGGAACGCGGCGCGGTGCAGGGCGACCGCGGTCTTGCCGGTGCCCGGGCCACCGTCGACGACGAGGATGCCGTTCGCCCGCGCCCGGATCACCCGGTCCTGCTCGGCCTGCAGGGTCGCGATGATGTCGTGCATCCGGCCCGTGCGGGGCGCGGCCAGCGCCGTCAGCAGCATCGAGTCGCCCGACTCGGCGACCGTGCCGGCCGCGGCGGCCTCGGCCGCCCCCAGCGGGTCGTCGGCGATACCGGTGACCTCCCGGCCGCGGGTGCGCAGGTGCCGGCGGCGGATCAGACCGTGCGGATCGGCCAGGGTGGCCCGGTAGAAGGCGGTGGCGACGGGGGCCCGCCAGTCGACGAGGATCGGCTCCTGCTCGTCGTCGGACAGCCCGATCCGGCCGATGTAGGTGCGCCGGCCGTCGTCGTGGTCCATCGCGCCGAAGCAGAGCCGGCCCTCGGCGCCGTCGAGACGGGCGAGCCGGTCGGCGTGCGCGGCGGCGAAGACGTCCCGCTCGACGATCGACTGCGGGGTTCCGGTGCCCACCGCGAGGAGCACGCCCCGCAACTGCCCGCGGGTGACCTCCCGGACCTCGTCCAGCCGGGTGTACAGCCTGTCCAGATACGCCTGCTCGCGGGCGCGCTCGACATCCTGCCTGGTCGGCACGGACGCTCCTCCCGGTCTGGGTCGGTTCGGCACCGGTCGGCGGGGACCGACCGGGGGATGGACAGCTCGCCTGCCCACGCACGCCATCGCACGGCGGCCGGACAACTCGCGCCGCGGCCGGACGGGCGCCAGCGGGCGGCCGGACGGGGTCGGGCGGGCACCCTGGCAGGTCCCTCGTCCGAACGCCCGACGGTGAGCCAGGAAGGTAGCAGCCGCGAATCCGCGAATCCTCCCGGCCCGCCGCGAGAACGTGGTGTCCGCGCAGGCCGCGCCGGTATCCGGCACCTGCTCCAGGTTACGGTTTCCCGCCCGGGGAGTGGGGTCGATCATCGCCACGAACCGCGCCGAACGGGCACCCGCCGACGGGGCTCACCGCCATCTTCGGGCGCTCGGACCGGCCGCGTGGCCCGAACGGCGGGCCGGAACGGGCCGGAACGGGCCGAAACGGGTCAGGATGGGCGGGAGGTTGCCTGGCGCAGATCGGCCACGTCGTGTTCCAGGTGGACGCGGACGAGCGCCGCGACCAGGCGCGGCACGTCGTTGCGGTCCACGAGCTCGACGAAGTCCTCCGAGCTGGTCGGCAACCCGAGCTCCCCCGCCGTCTGCAACACCCGTTCGTCCAGGTATGGCACGAGTTCGTCCCAGCCGGCCTGGGCCTCCCGGAGGAAGATGTCCGCGGCCACCGGGCCGATGCCCTTGATCCGCTGGAGCATCTCGCGCTCGCGGTCGGGGGCACAGTCGGCGGCCTCGCGCAGATGCCGCACGTCACCGTCGTAGGCGTCGGACAGGTAGTCGCAGGCGTCCGCGAGCTGACGGGAGGTGCTCTCGTCGTAGCGGGCATAGCCGTTCTGGTTCAGCACCTGGGCGCGCTCGGCCCAGGTGGCCTCCGCCATCGACGCGGCGTCGGTCCAGCCGGCGTCCATGAGCGCGCGGCACGCTCGCACCGCCGCGTCGGCCCGGATACGGGCGCCTGCCAGCAGGGCGAAGACAGTCAGCCGGAACATCGCCTCGGCGGTGTCGGCGGGCACGTCGGCGCCGATCTCGTCGGCGAAGGTCCGCCCGTGCCGAGCGAGCAGTTCGGCGACCACCGCCTCGGTATCGGTTCCAGCCATGTCAAGGGGCTACCCCCGCAGCCGATCGTCACTCCGCGCCGCGCCGCAGGCCAGGCCCCCCAATTACGCCATGCCCGGCGGATCCGCCGGGACCGCCGGGTGCCACCCGGCTCTGCCGAGCCGGCCGTCGGTCCCCTCACCTGGGCTCCGTTCGACGCATGTATGGCACGCGGCCGTCCCGCAGGCTTGAGGAGGTACGAGGAGAAGGGAGGCTGCCATGCCCACTGAAGCAGCGCACTCCGTATCGCTCTCGCTGTCACCCGGCCTGGCCCGGGAGCTGGTCGCCGCGGCGGCCGCGGCGCCGTCCATCCACAACACCCAGCCCTGGCTGTGGCGGCTCGACGCCGGCGGTCTCACCCTGCTCGCCGACGGTTCGCGCCGGCTCGCCGTCACCGACCCGGAGGGCCGTCAGCTGCTGCTGAGCTGCGGCGCGGCACTGTGCAACGCCACGCTCGCCCTGCGCGCCCGCGGTCTCGTCCCGCAGGTCACGATCCTGCCGGACGGCGACGACCATCGTGCCGACCCGCTGGCCACGATCACGGTCGCCGGGCAGCGCCCCGCGGACGGCGCCGAACGGGCCCTCTCCGACGCGATCCCGCTGCGGCGCACGGACCGGCGACCCTTCGACGGCCGGCCCCTGCCGGCCGGTGCCGTCGCGCGGCTGCGCGCCGCCGCCGAGGCGCAGGGCGCCTGGCTGACCGCCCTGACCGATCCCGACCTGCGCGTCCAGGTGAACGTCCTGCTGTCGCGGGCGGACTGGATCGAGCAGCACGACGCCGCCTACCGGCGCGAGCTGGAATCGTGGATCCGCTCGGAGCCGGCCCCGGACGGCGTCCCGCGCGGCGCGGTCGTGGCCGCCGGGGCGACGCGCCAGGCCGAGTTCCCGATGCGCGATCTCGACCCCGCCGCCCCCGCGGACCCACCGCCGGCGTCGGAGCCGGGCGTGGAACGCCCCGGGGTGCTGCTCATCGGCACCGACGCGGACACGGCCGCCGACCGGCTGCGCGCCGGGGAGGCCATGCAGCGGGTACTGCTCACCGCGACCGCGCTGGGCCTCGCCGCGTCGCCGATGTCCCAGGCAATCGACGTGGAAGGCCTGCGTGACCGGTTCCGCGCGACCACCGGCGGCCTCGGGCAGGTCCAGATGATCCTCCGGGTCGGGTACGCGCCGGCCGGCGCCGACCCGCTGGACCCGACGCCCCGCCGGGGGGTCGACGAGATCCTCACCACCGGGGACTGACGGCGAAGCCCGAGCGACCCGGCCCGCCGAAGCGGCCAGCGGGAATCTACCGAAAACCGCCTAGATACGGGGTGTTGGGGCCACCGGGCGGGTTTGATGCTTCCAGGGCGGTCGCTGCGGTGAGCCGGGAACGTTCGGGGGCGTCCTGTCCCACCCGGCGGCCGGTCGACGGTTCGGGGGCTGGGGGGCTGGGGGCACCGGCGGGGGCGGTGCCCCCAGGACCGTCGGGGTCAGGAGCGTCGGGGTCAGGAGCGTCCGGGTCCGGGACCGTCAGGATGTCGCCGGCCCGGAGGCGCTGGCGTAGGCGACGCTGGCGTAGCTGTCCGCCGGCTGCCCGGCGGCGTTGACGCAGCGCACCGACACGGTGATCGGTTGGCCGGCGGCCGGTGACGGGCCGGTCGCCGCCGAGCAGCGGGCAGTCGGCTCGCCGTACGGCGTGACCTGGATTTGGTCCGGGGTGCGTGCGACCCCCGGGAAGGTGACCTCGTAGCGGCCGACGGCGAGCCGGCGGACCTGGTTCGCCGCCCCCGTGCTGTTCGCCGAATACCAGCCCCAGGCGTTCTCGGCCGGGCCGATCGGCGGCTGCTGGGTGGGCCCGCCCGGGCGGGTGACGCCGGTGAAGGCGTGCGCGAAGCTCGTCGCGTCCGTCGGGATCAGCGCGTGGCCGCTGGTGTAGAGCAGCGCGAACGGGCTGTCCGTCGGGGTGGCGCCGTTGGCGCAGCCGACGAAGACCGACTGCCGGTCCTTCCCGACCACCCGGCCGAGCGCGTTGCAGCCGACCGGGCCGTCACCGATCGCGTTGACCTGCAGGTTGTTACCGTTCTTCGCGAAGGCCGGGCCGATGAGGTCGATCGTGTAGTGGCCCGCGCCAACGCGGTGGATCTCGATCGTGCCCGGACCGCTCACGCTGTAGGCGTCGGCGGGCTTCGCCGTCGCGGCCGAGGCGGCGCCGGCGTCGAGGCGCAGGTAGGCGTAGGAACCGCCCGGTGACACGGCGGCGGTGTCGGGCACGTGGGTGAAGATCGCCGAGAAGGCCGAGTCGACCGGGGTCCCGGCGGCGTCACGGCAGGTGAGATCGACCTCCTCGGCCGTCCCGGCCGCATCCCAGCGCACGACGTGGCAGGACGCGACCGGCCCGGTCGGGTCGGTGCCCACCCGGTCCAGCGCGGTCACCAGCGGCACGCCCCGCCCGCCGGGCACCGCGATGCCCGGGAAACTCACCCGGTAGCTTCCCGTTGCCCGGTGCACGACCGTGACCCGCGCGGAGGCGCCCGAGCCACCGGCCGTCATCCAGCTCCCCGAGCTCTGGGCGGCGGTGATCGGCGTCGAGGCGCCGATCTGGATGTCGGGCGAGGTGAGACCGGCGAACCCCCACACGGGCGTGGTGCCGGCCGTGGCGGTGCCGGCGGGCGTCGTCGCCGCGCCGCTGCCGGCGGCCGAGCTCGCCGCCGCCGGCGGGTCACCGCCGTCCGAGCAGGCCGCCAGCGCCAGCAGCGCCGCGGCGCAGCCCAGCACGCCGACCGCGCGGGCGACACGGCCCGCGGTTCCCAGCATCGTGTGACTCTCCGTCCCAGGAGCAATCGGTCCCAGGACCGACCGAAGATTCCGATGAGACGACCATGGCACACCGCGCGCGGCTGGAGCCCATCCGGATCTACCCAAAACCTGTCAGGCCTCGGACAGCGCTGTCCGCCCCGAGTCACCGTACGGTGGTCCGGCAACGGAGCCATCTCGCCTAAGATTCACCCAGGTGGTTCGCCATGCGGGCGGATCGGGACACCACGAAACGGTCAACGGGTCGGTGCGCGGCACCGGCGGGGTCACGCGGCGGCGGCGCTGCGGCCCGCGGGGGCGCCGTCGGCGCGAGGCAGTCAGGGGAACAGCTCGATGACGTCATCGGATGCCAGCGTGGCGGCAAAGTCAGTCCCGCTCGGTCCGGACGATCCCCGCCAACTCGGTACCTACACCCTGCTCGGCAAACTCGGCCAGGGCGGCATGGGCACCGTCTACCTCGGCCGCTCGCAGCGCGGCCGGCTCGTCGCGATCAAGGTGATCCGGACGGAGGCGGTCGGCAACGCCGAGTTCCGCGCCCGTTTCCGCCTCGAGGCCGAGACCGCCCGGCGCGTCGCCCGCGTCTGCACCGCCGAGGTGCTCGACGCCGACCCGGACGCCGAATGGCCGTTCATCGTCACCGAGTTCATCGAGGGCGAGACGCTGGCGAGCTACGTCAAGCGCAACGGCCCGCTCGCCGACGCGAACCTGGAGCAGCTCGCCGTCGGCGTCGCCGCGGCACTCACCGCGATCCACAGCGCCGGCATCGTGCACCGCGACCTCAAGCCCGCCAACGTCATCCTCTCCCCGTTCGGCCCGCGCGTCATCGACTTCGGCATCGCCCGCACCGCCGACGAGGGCAGCGGCCTGACCGGCGACCTCCAGCAGCTCGGCACTCCCGCGTTCATGTCCCCCGAGCAGATCGAGAGCCGCCCGATCTCCTCGGCGGTCGACATCTGGGCCTGGGGCGGCCTGGTCGCCTTCGCCGCCACCGGCCACTACCCGTTCGGCGAGGGCTCCGCGCAGGTGCTGCTCTACCGTGCGCTGCACGAGGAGCCCCGCCTCGACGACGTCGACCCGGCCCTGCGCCCGATCGTCTGGCTCTCGATGCGCAAGGACCCGGCCGGCCGCCCCTCCGCCCAGCAGCTGATGCTCCGCCTGCTCGGCGACCCCTCAGGCACCGGCCCCGAGGCCGCCGCCGCAGTCAACCCCGAGGACGTCACGAACGTCCTCCAGGGCTGGCAGCTCCCCATCCCCGGCCCCGGCGCCACCGGCACCGGCGGCTACACCGCCGGCCCCGACGACGCCACCCGCCTGCCCGGTGGCCCCGGCGGCTACACCGCCGGCCCCGACGACGCGACCCGCCTGCCGGGCCGCACCGGCGGCTACACCGCGGGCCCGGACGACGCGACCCGCCTGCCCACCGGCGCCGGCCGCCAGGCCGCCACCAGCGGTGGCACCATCGGCGGCCAGTCCCCCACCCACGCCGGCGGCCCCGGCGGCACCGACCCGTACGGCAACACCGCCCAGCCAGGCGGCCCCGGCGACCGCGGCCGCTCGAAGAACCGCACACCCCTGCTCATCGGCGGCGCCATCGTCGCCGTCGGCGCCATCCTCGCCACCGTCCTCGCCCTCAGCTCCGGCGGTAACGACGACAAGAACACCGCCTCCGGCACCGGAGCCACCGCGACAGCCACCGCCCCAGCCACGGCGGGCGCCCTGCCCGCGTCCGCCCAGGCTCTCGGCGAAGACCGAATCGTCTACACGGCCAAGAAGCAGGGCAGCACGAACTACGATCTGTTCTCCGCCGCCGTCCCCGCGTCCGGCCTGATCACCGACATCAAGCAAATCACCAACACCCCAGGCAACGAGGTACTCCCCGTCATCCGACCCGGGCGCAAGACCATCGTCTACTTCACCAAGGACAGCAGCGGCACGAACCGCTACATGGCGATCGCTGCGGACGGCACCGGCAAACCGGTCTCACTGTTCTCCACCGGCCAGGCAGCCAACCTGACGATCCAGGACGACTCCCGCCCGTCCTTCTCCCCGGACGGCGGGTCGGTGGTCACCCGCTCCACCACGGATGGCTCCGGCAATGCCCAGGCCGGCCTCTACATCGTCAACCTGAAGACGTCCACGGCCACTCAGATCAAGAACGCCGCGAAGCAGGCAACCGACCCGGCCTGGTCTCAGAGCGGAGACAACATCGCCTACTGGGCGAACGAGTCCGGCGGCCTTCGGGGCTTCATCGTCGTCATCGGGACCAAGCCCGACGACAAGCCGACGCCGCTCACCAAGGGCCAGGGCAACGGCGACGCCGACCCGGCCTGGTCACCGGACGGCGGAAAGATCGCCTTCAGCCGCCTCACCGGCGGCGATCTCGAGATCTTCGAGATGAACTCGGACGGCACGTCGATCCAGCAGCTCACCCACGCCAAGGGCGACGACCAGGACCCGACGTTCGCGAAGGACGGCAGCCTCGTCTTCAGTGCCCAGCGCGACGGTGAGGGGGGCAAGCAGCTCCACGTCCTCAACCCCCAGGACCCCGCCACCGACCACGCGATCACGACAGGCGGCGATCTCCCCGCCCACGTCCGCTGGAACGCCGGCTGACCCACGCGCCGGACCCGGTCGCACCCCTCCAGCGGGGATGCCGTTGTCCCGGCCGCTTTGACCGCCTGGCCGTTCCCGGACCTGCGCACGGACGAAAGTTCGCCCGCCGCCGGCAGCGGGACGGCCCGGCTTCGGCGCCAGCGCGGGTCCAGCTTTGCGGTTCGTCAGCGCAGGGCGGCCCGGGCGAGGCGTCCCAGCATCAGGTCGAGTACCTGGACGCGGCCGTCGATCGGCCGGACGCCGTCCCACCAGGTGATCGCGGCGATCTCCGGGTTCGGAGTGAAGGCGCCGGTGGGCTCGGCGCGACCGGCGAAGATCGCGGCGTCCTCGACGCGCTGGCCGGCCTGGAGGGCGAACCTCGCCCGACCGGCAAGGAGCAGGTCGGTGACCTCGTAACCGGACTCCTCCCGCAGCTCGCGCACGGCCGTCTCACGGGGCGTCTCCCCCGAGTCGATCCCGCCGCCGGGCAGCTCCCAGCGATGCCGGTACCGGTCGAAGACAAGCAGCAGCTCATCGCCATGCCATAGCGCGACCAGCGCGGCGGGCAGCGGCACCTTCCACGGTGATGCGACATCCCCGGGAGACGCGACCGCTGCTGCGGAAGCCCGCACGGCGAGAGCGTCTTCGCGGACATCTCGTTCAAAGGCGAGCAGCTGGTTTCCCTCGTCGTCCTCGGCCAGCACGCCAACAGTGTCGGCGACGCATGCCTGACGGATCAAATGCATTCTCCCGCGGAGAGATCTCATCTGCCGCGCGGATCCGGCTCGGCATGCCAGCGCTTGTGATCCTGCCGAGTTGTCCACAGGACGGTCGGCGGCCGGTGCCAGGACGACGTCTGTGACGGCTCCCTGAAGACTTTTTCAGGAGGCGGCGAAACAGGGCGGGCCAGGGTGATGCGGGCCGCCGCCATAGTTGTCCACAGGACGGCCACCGGATCGTCTCCAACGGCCGATTCGAGCCGAGACTTGCCGAATGGACGCCCACGACAAGGTCATCGCGCTTGCCCGCCGCCAGGACGATGTCCTCACCCGGCGACAGGCGCGCCAGCTCGGCATGTCGGACGCGGCGATCGCCCGACGGCGGCGTGACCAGGGCTGGACATCGCCGATTCGCGGCACTCTGACCGTTCCACCTGTCCGTGACGAGCTGCGGGCCCGCGCACGAGCGGTGGTCGCCATGGTCGGCGGCACGATCTGTGGGCTCACCGCCGCCCGTCTGCACCGGATGCCCGGCCTGCTGGCGCGCGAGGCGCAGGAGCCCGTCGACGTCGCGGACAACGATGAGGGCCACCACCGGCGGCGGAATGGCTATGTCCGGCGCTGCCTGGCTCTGCACCCGTCGGACATCGTCGATCTCGGCGGGATCTCCACGACCTCGGTGTCTCGGACGCTGGAAGACATGGCGTTGCTGTCCGACCGGGAGTCGTTTGTGTGCGTCGTCGACGGCATGCTTCATCAGCTACGTCTGGGCAAGGGCGGCCTGGCCGGACTACGCGCTCGAGTGGAGGCTCGGCGGAACGGTCACAGGGCTCGGCACTGGTGGCCGCTGATCGATGGGCGGTCGGAGTCACCGCTGGAGACGCGATTGCGCCTGCTTCTGGGCGACGGCGGACTGCATCCCGATGAGATCCAGTGGCCGGTCTTTGATCCAGCGGGCGGGCGTCTGGTCGCCAGAGTCGACTTCGCCTGGCCAGCTTCGCGGCTGGCGGTCGAGGCCGACGGTGTCGGTGTCCATGGCGAGCCCGCGGCACTCTATCGCGACCGTGCCCGCCAGAACGCGCTCGTTCGGCTCGGCTGGCAGGTGCTGCGCTTCACGTGGCGGGACGTGGTCGCCGACGGGCCGCGGATCATGGCGCTCGTTGGCTCCGCACTGGGCTGTGACTTCGGGCCGCTTCTGTAGCGCTCCGTGTCCGATTCGCCCTTACAGAAGCGGCCCGCAACCGCGAACGCCCCGCCGGCCGACGCGGGTGTCGGCGGGCGGGGCGGCGGAGCGGCGGAGCGGCGGGGTGCGTTAGCGGCGGGGGGGGCCGCTGATGGGGGCGGCGGGGGCGCGCTTGACGACCTTCGGGTCCATGCGGCGGATGAGGATGGAGGCGATGATGACGCAGATGAGGCCGACGACGACGCCGGCGGCGATGTCGGTGACGTAGGTCGAGACCGTGTGCTGCCAGGTTGGGTCGACGACGACCTTCGGGTTGACCTTCTTCGTCGGGTCGTCGGGTCGGGCGACGCCGGCCAGGGTGATGCGGTTCAGGTCGGCGACGGAGGCCATGGAGGCGAAGCCCCAGCGGGCCGGCGCGATGTAGGAGACCTGCTCCAGGCCGACGGTGCCGTGGACCGGCACGATGCCGCCGCTGAAGATCAGCTGGCCCATGGTGAGCAGGACGAGCAGCGGCATGGTCTTGTCCGCGTTGTCGACCATGGCGGAGATGAGCAGGCCGAGCATCGCCGAGGCCAGCGAGACGACGATGACGGCGAGCAGCATCTCGATGA
Organism: Frankia sp. AgB32; assembly: GCF_023243045.1. Taxonomy (GTDB): domain Bacteria; phylum Actinomycetota; class Actinomycetes; order Frankiales; family Frankiaceae; genus Frankia. Next base: position 29,636 of record NZ_JALKFX010000019.1, on the reverse strand, counting down.
GCGAGTTACCGAGGACGAGTCCGGTCTTCGGCGTTCGCCCGGCGAGGCCGATCAGGGTGAAGGGGATCGCCTGCGCGATGGTGATGAAGACGAGGACGACGACCTTCGAGAGGATGTACGCCGATCGGGACAGGCCGATGGCTCTCTCTCGGCGGTAGATCGCCCGTTCCTTGACGATTTCGCGGACCGAGTTCGCCATGCCCATGAAACAGGCACAGAGAACCATGATCAGCAGGATCGTCGGACCGTCGGAGTTCGGGGAGAACTGTTTGGCCTGTTCGGCGGTGAGGTCGAAGTTTCCGCCGATGGCTCGGGGAATCAGGCCGAGCAGGAACGGGAACGCGATGATCAGCCGTAGGTAGGACTTGTCCGAGGCGACGACGGCCATCGTTCGTCGACTCAGCGTGGCCAGCTGGGAGGCGACGGACTGCTGCCGCAGCGAGGGCAGCTCTTCGGGCGCCGGCCGCGCCGAGGGCGCGGTGATCGAGGCGGGCACGAAGTACCGCGAGTTGCGGAACTTCGCGGCCGACTCGGCGCCCGGCGTCGCCTCCAGGTTGAGGAAGACGTCCGGGTAGTCGCGCTTGCCGAAGAAGGTCAGCGCCTCGCCGGGCGGCCCGAAGTAGGCGACGTAGCCGCCGGGCGCGAGGACGAGGATGTAGTCACAGAGGTCGAGCTGGGCGACGCTGTGGGTGACGACGACGACGGTCCGGCCGTCGTCCGCCAGCTTGCGCAGCGACTCCATGACGTTCTTGTCCATGCCCGGGTCGAGGCCGGAGGTCGGCTCGTCCAGGTAGAGCAGGGTCGGCCGGGTCAGCAGCTCCAGCGCCACCGAGGTCCGCTTGCGCTGACCACCGGACAGGCGGGAGACCTGGGTGTTCGCGTGCTGGGTGAGGCCGAGCTCGGCGAGCACCTCGTCGACCCGGGTGCGGCGCTCGTCCTTGGTGACGTCCGGCGGGAAGCGCAGCTGGGCGCCGTACTCGAGGGCCTTGCGCACCGTCAGCGAGGTGTGCAGCAGGTCTTCCTGCGGGACGTAGCCGATCCGGCGGCGCAGTTCGTCGTACTCGGAGTAGAGGTCCCGGCCGGCGTAGCGGACGGTGCCCTTGTCCGCGGGGCGGAAGCCGGTCAGGGCGTTGAGCAGGGTCGACTTGCCGGCGCCGGACGGCCCGACGACGCCGAGCAGCGCGCGGCCGGGCAGCTTGAACGTCATGTCGTGCATGAGCTGCTTCTGGCCGGCCCAGACGTTGAGCGCGTCGGCCTCGAAGCTGACGTCCCCGGAGTCGATGTACTCGACGAGCTGGTCGCCCTCGAGCTGGAAGATGTGGTGGCCGACCGCGATGACGTCGCCCTGGTTCAGGTCCGTCCGGTTGATCCGGCGACCGTTGACGAACACGCCGTTGGCGGAGTCGAGGTCGGCGATCTGCACGCCGCCGCGGCCGACGTAGAGCTCGGCATGCCGGCGGGAGGCGAGCAGGTCGGTGATGACGACGTCGTTGTTGCGGGCACGGCCGATCGACATCGTGCCCTGGCGCAGGCGGTAGGTGGTGCGCCGCTCGTGCTCCTGCTCGAGGCTGGTGAGGCCGGCGGCACGGTCGCGGTCGTCGCGGTCGTCGCGGCGGCGGTCGTCGTAGTCGTCGTAGTCGCGTCCGCGCTGCGCCGGGCTGGTCGGGCCCTGGTGGGCACGTCCGCCGCGGCTGCCGGTCGCCCGCGGCGGGGTGTAGCCGGTGGCGTTGGGCAGCATCGTCTGCATGTCGTAGCCGGGGTCGTAGGCCGGTTCGTCCACCGGGCCTCGGCCTTGCGGGAACTCCTCGTGCACGACGACCTCGGGACCGGTCGGCGTGCCGAGCCGGAACCGGATCTCACCGTCGACGCTGACGGCCTCGGGCATCCGCTGGCCGTCGAGCCAGGTGCCGTTGGAGCTGACGTCGCGGACGACCCAGCCGCCGCCGGTCCGCTCGAGGAGGAGATGACGACGGGAAACCCGGCTGTCGGCGATGACGTAGTCGGCGGTCCGGGCACGGCCGATGATGAACTGGGCGTCGGCGGGTACGGTCGCCGCACCAGCTTCGGTGACGACTCTCAGGAAGGTCGTCTGCACGTGTTTCCCCCTTCGCGACGGGACGCTGGCCGGGTTGTCCCGCCGAACTCCACCATGTCACCAAGTCGAGCGTTGTCACCAGTTTGAGCGTTGTCACCAGTTTGAGCGTTGCCACCGGTTCGGGTGCCGGAGCCAGGTCGAGCGTTGCCGCCCGGGCGGGCGGCGGCGCCACATCGAGCGGTCACGCGGGTTGACCGATCATGCCGGATGTCCGATCGTAGCGTCGAGGGATGACCTTGATCCACCCCGGGTGACGATTGACGGATGTCGCCGCCGCGTTTCGACCTGTGGACATCTCTCGGGTTCCCGCCGCCTTTTCCATTTGATCTTCGACCTGGCCCTTCGGGCTGGCCACTGGGCACGGATTCGTCCCCGGCCCGGAGGCCGATCCCCGATGGTGCCGCACGCGACTCCCGTGCGGCACTTTATGAGAATGCCGCCCGGAACACCCGGACAGTGGTGGATGTCGCCGATCCGACCGGGCAGGTGACCGGAATCGCCTCCGGTACCGCGCGCTCCGCACTCAATCGATTCCCGCACGTCATCGGCGGTGGACCGAGCGGTCCCCCGGCCGGTGCCGCCGCATACCCGCGGGCGCGGAGCGCCGAATACCGCGTGTGCGCGACGCCGGCCACGTACCGCCCGCCGGGGGCCGACGACACCCGACCGCCGGCCAGCCGTGGCGACGGCGCCGGTGGGTCACCGACGGCTCACCGGTCGGCCGGACGGACGGACGGGCGGACGGGCGGACGGGCGGACGGGCGGACGGGCGGACGGGCGGAGCCGACGCGGGACGCCGTGAACGTGTCGCGATTCATGCCGGCCGACGGAAAGGTGATCCGTGCTACGCCGATCGTCGGCGACGGGGTCATTTCGCGGGCAGGACCAGATCCTTGGCGGTCGCGGTGAGAGACAGGCCGGTCGCATTGGTCGACGCCTTCACCAGCTTCAGGTGGAACGGCAGCCCGGACACCGGGATCGGGATCGCCGGGAACACCCCGGTCGGCAGCGGAATACTGACACCCGCCACCTTCAGCCCGGACGGCACCAGCGTCAGGGAGTTGTCCGTGACCGCGAACGTCGTCACGCCGCCCACCTGCTGGGAGCCGAAGCCGGGCACGTCCAGGGTCCCGAGCACCTCCACCCGCTTGCCGCCGTCGACCGGGTTCACCTGGACCGCTCCGGCCTGCTTCGCGAGATAGGCGTTGAGGTCGGCGTAGGTGATGACGACGGTGGCCCGCACCTCGTCGACGGGCACCTTGCCCACGCTGTCGGTGAGGGCCTCGTTGAGCGGCACGTGCAGGCCCTTGAGGTGGGCCTTCACCGAAGTGATCTTCGGGCCGGGAGTCGGGATGCCGTCGATGCCGACCCCGATGTCGGTGTACTTGCCGAAAAGCACCTGGGTGAGGAAGGGGAACCCGCCGATGCTGACGTCGGTGACGGTCGGCTTCGGGTCGCCGGGCTTGAGGTTCTCGGCCACGGAGGCCTCGACCTGCTTACGCATCTGCCCCTTGGCGATCACCACTCCGACCCGGTCGCCCACCACGAACAGGACCACCAGCACGACCGCGATGATCGCCAGCAGCCGGCCGCGCCGCCGCCGCCGCGGTGGCTTCGGCGCGGTGGGGCCAGGCGGCCCGGAGGCAGCGCCGTGCCCGGCGGAGGCCGCGGGCGTCGCGTTGACGGGCAACTGTCCGGTGCCGGGCCACGGCTCGGCCGGGTTGGAAGGGTACGGCTGCGACTGCTTGCGCAGCGGCGCGCCGACACCAGGCCTACCGGCACCAGGCCCACCGACACCAGGCCCACCGGGCGCGGGCGCGCCGGAGCGGGCGTCCCAGGTGACGGCACCGCCGCGCTCGATGATCATCGTGCCCTCGGACGATTCCCCGGCGGCCGGGTCCGGCGCCGGTGCGCCGCGCCGGGGCACCTGGGCCGTCCGGCCGGTGGGTGGGGCCGCGGGCGGCGGCGGACCGGCGGCCGCGCCCAGGGGGCGGCCGGGCCGGAACGAGTCCGCCGGCGGTGGCGGACCGGCGGGGCGGAACGAGTCCGCCGGTGGTGGCGGACCGGCGGGCGCGCCGGGTCGGGCGCCCTTCGCCCCGCCCCGCGCCCGCGGATCCGACAATCGGGTCACGTCGCCTTCAGCGGGCACCATGTCGGCGCCGTCTGCCGTCTGCTCGTCACCGTCGCGTCCGTCGTTCACCGGTCCATCTCCCGCCGTACCGCGTCGGATCGCGCCGTCGCCCTGTGGTCGTCCGCCTGGCACTTGCCGCGCGCTCAGGTCCTGCCGGATCGTCGCACGTTCCACGCGTTGCGCACCCTGTCGGGTGCGATCGCCTCACTGACAGACATGTCGGATTGCCGACCCGCGCCCACCCACCGCGGTGACGTGGCACGTCCGCGACCCACCGCGCGGCGGGCACCGCGTCCTGGCCAGCTCACACCTCCAGGGGGAGCTGCGCCACCGAGGTGTCCCGTCTGGCCGGTGCCAGCCGGAACATGTCACCGCGGGGCGCCGCGAACGCCTGCCAGAAGTGGTCGGCGACCGCCTCGGGCCGCAGCGGCCCGGTCGGCGCCACCCGTCCGTCCAGTACGACGGTGCGCAGCCGGATCCCTCGCGCGGCGAGCGTCGGGCGCAGCGCCTCGGCGAGGGCGGCCAGGCCGGCCTTACCGACGGCCAGCGTGAACCGGCCGGCCACCGGCTGGGTCCGCGGGCTCGCCGAGGTGACCAGGATGGTGGCCGCCGGGCGTTCCTCCAGCGGCCCGACGGCGGCCTGGATGGCGGCGAGCGCGCCCGTGATGTTCACCGCGAGGGTCTGGTTGAGCGTCGCCGGCGACACGGTGAGGGCGGCGCCGCGAATGCTGAGCTTGGCGTTGTACACGCAGACCGTCAGCCCGCCGATCTCCGCCGAGAGCTGTTCGACCGCGCGGGTCAGCGCCGGGGCGTCGGTGACATCGGCCACGGCGCCGGCGACGGCCAGCCCGGCCGGCGCGAGCTCGTCCCGGACGCGGCTCAGAGTGTCCGCCGAACGCGAGACGACGCCGAGGGCGAATCCCTCCCGGCCGTAGCGGCGCAGCAGCTCAGCGCCGAAACTCGCTCCGGGCCCGATGACGACGAGTCCCCGCGTCGTGGGTGGCCCGACGTCCGGTGCGTGCCCACCGGCGCCCGGCGCGACGGCCGCGGCTGCCGCGGCCGACCGTTCCGGCGGCGCCGCCGGAGCGGAGGCCGTGGCGGAAGACCGCGCTGCGGTGCTGCTCATGTCCCTCATCCTGGCGGAGGCCACGGCCGGACATGTCGGGGATCGCCGGATCGGGTGGACGGACCGGGGCCGCGGCCGCGGCGGCCGGGTGACCGGCGGGCCGGGCCCGGGCGGCTGAGCGCGCGTTGGCGGCCCGCAGCGGGGCGCACCGCAGGTAGACCCACGTCAGCGCCCCACCCACGATGATCAGCGGAATCAGCATGAGCGCGAAGGCGACGATGACCGCTCCGAGGGTCTGCATGCCGTCGGTATACCCCGTTCACGACAGAGACATCAGCAGACGGCAAATGGATCATAGCGCTGGGTCACGACGAACGGTCACTGGCCAGTCGTTACTCGACGAGGACGCCCGGGTTCAGGATGCCCGCGGGGTCCAGGGTCCGCTTGACCGCGCGCAGCACCTCCACCCCGAGCCCGCCGATCTCGGCGCCGAGCCAGGGCCGATGGTCGGTCCCGACGGCGTGATGGTGGGTGATCGTGCCACCGGCGGCGATGATCGCGTCGCCCGCCGCCGTCTTCGCCGCGTGCCAGCTCCGGATCGGATCGCCGCCCTGGGCGCAGACGACGGTGAAGTAGAGGGACGCGCCGTTCTCGTACAGGTGCGAGATGTGGCACATGACCACCGGGGACAGCCCGGCGGCGCCGAGGCTGTCGGTCAGTGCCTGGCGCACGTCGGCGTAGAGCGCCGGCAGCGCCGACCAGAATCCGGCGGTCTCCAGCGTCTCGGCGAAGATCCCGAGGTCGAGCAGGGCGTCGCGCAGGTACGGCGCGCGGAACCGGCCGAGTTCCCAGTCGGTGCCGGCCGCCGGTTCGAGCCGGCGCGCCCCGCCCGCCCGCAGCACGACCGTGACCTGGGCGGCGCGGCGCTCCACCGCCGGACCGGCGCCCTCGTAGCCGACGACAAGTCGGCAGCCGCCGCCGGCCGCGGCGCCGTCCAGGGCCGCCGCCGGGCCGCTGTCCAGGTCGGTGCCGGTTCTGTCGGCGCCCTCGAGGGAGCCGCGCCTGGTCGTGTCGTGCTGGCGCGGCGGCCCGGCCAGGCCGGCGAGCGTCTCGGTCTCGTCGGACAGCCGGCACACGGTGGGCCGCAGGTCGCGCACGGCCAGGGCACGCAGCAGCCGGGTTCCGGTGGCGAAGTCGGGCACCGTCCAGCCCTCGTAGAGGCGCCGGGCCGGCAGCGGCCGCACCCGCGCCACCACCTGGGTGATCACGCCGAAGGCGCCCTCGGAGCCGAGGACCAGCTCGCGCAGGTCCGGCCCGGCCGCCGACGCGGGCGCGCGGCCGAGTTCCCAGGAGCCGGCGGGCGTGGCCACGCGCAGCCCGACGACCAGGTCGTCGAAACGGCCGTAGCCCGCCGAGGCCTGGCCGCTGGACCGGGTGGCGGCGAAACCGCCGATCGAGGCGTACTCCCACGACTGCGGCAGATGCCCGAGGGTGAGCCCTTCCTCGGCGAGCAGCGCCTCGGCCCGCGGGCCGCGCAGGCCGGCGTCGAGTTCGGCGGTGCTGGACTCGCGGTCGACCCGGCCCAGGCGGTCCAGCCGGGACAGGTCGAGCGCGATCACGGGCCGGTCGCCGTGCCCGGACGGCGCGAGGCCGCCGACGACGGACGTGCCGCCGCCGTAGGGCACGACGACGATCCGCTCCTGGGTCGCGACCCGCAGCACGGCGAGCACCTCGTCGTGGCCGGCGGGCAGGACGACGGCGTCGGGCGCGGCGGCGGCGTCGCCGGCCCGCAGCCGCAGCAGGTCGGAGGTGGAACGGCCGCGGCAGTGCCGCACGCGCGTCTCCCGGTCGTCGCGAACGTGGCTGGCGCCGACGACCTCCACGAGCGCCGCCCGGGCCGACACCGGCAGTCGGGCCGGCGGCAGGCGCACCTCGTCGAGGGCGACGGGGGGACTGGGCTGGCCGGTGATACCCAGGTAGGCGAGCAGGCGGCGGGTGGTTTCCGGCAGCGGGTCGTGGGCCACCGCCGGACCCCATCCCCACCAGACGGGTTCGGTAGCGGCGATTCCGCGGGATGCATCGGTGCTCGTCAACGTCGCCTCCGGTACACCTGATCGATCCGGATGGACTCCCGCCCGTGCCGATGTGACAGTAGACGTAACATTGTCACACAGGCTCGATCCACGATGGCATACCCGACGCCGGCCCGCCGGCCCGCCGGCCAGGTCGGCCTCCCGGGGATGGGAGGAACGCGTGATCCTCGACCTCGACCGCGACGTCGACGTCGGCCCGGCCGTCCAGGCGGGCCCGCGGCCCGGGCGGTGGCCGGGCGAGGCGGCGGTCCTCGACGCGGCGACCGCGACCCTGCTCGCGGTCGGGGTGCGCCGCACCACGCTCACCGAGGTCGCCCGCCGCGCCGGGATGAGTCGGATGACCCTCTACCGGCGCTGGCCCGACCTGCGCACCCTCCTCGGGGACGTGATGACCCGGGAGTGGAGCCGGATCGTCACCGAGGCGGCGAACCTGGCCGCGCACGATCCGGACCACGGCACCCTCGACAGCCTCGTCGGGCAGATCGTCGCGACCGTCGAGGCGTTCCGGACGAATCCGGTCTACCTGCGGATCATCGAGACCGAACCGGAGCTGCTGCTGCCCTACCTGACCGAGCGCCGCGGCGCGACCCAGCAGATGATCGTGGATCTGCTGGCCACGCAGCTCGGCCCGGCCGCGCGGCACGGGGCGGTGCGGGGCGCCGACCCCGAGGCGCTGGCGGTGATGCTGCTGCTCGTCGTGCAGTCGTTCGTGCTGTCCGCGGGCGCGCTCGGTGGCACCGTCCCCGCCGACACCCAGGTGGCCGAGCTGCGCCATCTGCTGCGCACCTACCTCGCTCCACCGACCCAACAGACACCACCGGCCCCGCAGACACCACCGGACTCACAGACACCACCGGACTCACAGACACCACCAGCCGCACAGCCGCCGGCCTCGGGAACGCCGCCCGTCAGCGGGGAGGCCGCGTCGTGAGCACCGCGACCGGGGCGTTCCCGCCTGGGGACACCTCCCTGAACGCCGGCCGGCGGGAACGGGAGCTGGCCGCCCTCGCCGGCGGTGAGCGGCTGGACCTGATCGTGGTCGGCGGCGGGGTCACCGGGGCCGGGGCCGCGCTGGACGCCGCGTCGCGGGGGCTGCGGGTCGCCCTGGTCGAGGCCCATGATCTCGCCTTCGGGACGAGCCGGTGGAGCTCGAAGCTCGTCCACGGCGGGCTGCGCTACCTCGCCCACGGCGATCTCCCGGTGGCCTGGGAGAGCGCCGTGGAACGCGACATCCTGATGCGGCGTACCGCGCCGCACCTCATCCGGGCGCTGCCGATGGTGACCCCGCTGACCCCGCAGGTGTCGCGGCCGACCGCGGCCCTGGTACACGCCGGCCTGCATGTCGGCGACGCGCTGCGCCGCGCCGCCGGCACCCCGCGCGCGGTGCTGCCCACACCCCGGCGGCTGACCGCGGTGGAGACGCTCGGGATCGCCCCGGCGTTGCGGGAGACCGGGCTGCGTGGCGGGCTGGTGTACTGGGACGGCCAGCTCGTCGACGACGCCCGGCTCGTCGTCGCGCTGGCCCGCAGCGCCGCCGGCTTCGGCGCCCGGATCCTCACCCGGCTGGCCGTGCGGCACGTCGAGGGCCGGACCCGGCCCGGTGGCGGTGGCTTCGAGGTGACCGTTCGGGACGGCGTTGGCGGCGGCGAGTTCACGCTGCGCGCCCGCGCGGTGGTGAACGCGACGGGGGTCTGGGCACCGACCCTGGCGCCCGCCGTCCGGCTGCGGCCGAGCCGCGGGACCCATCTGGTGGTGCGCTGCGACGCCCTCGCCCGCGGCGGCGCGCTGTCCGTGCCGATGCCCGGGGAGCTCGACCGGTTCGCGCTGGTCCTGCCGCAGGGGGACGGCCGTGTCTACGTGGGGCTGACCGACGTCCCGGTGGACCAGGTCACCGACGTTCCCGAGCCCGCCGAGGAGGAGATCACCCAGCTGGTCGACGTCGTGTCGACGGTGCTCGCCGCCCCGCTGGACCGCGCCGACGTGCTCGGCGCCTTCGCCGGCCTGCGCCCGCTGCTCGACGGCGGCGCGGCGGCCGGCGGGCGCACCGCGGACCTGTCCCGGCGTCATCTCGTGCACACCGGCCCCGACGGCCTGGTCACCGTCGTCGGCGGGAAGCTCACCACCTACCGGCGGATGGCCGCGGACGCGGTGGACGCGGCTCTCGCGGTCACGGGTCTGCTCGCGGGGCCCTGCCGGACCCGCCAGGTCGGGCTGGTCGGCGCGGCCCCCCGCGCGGCGCTCGCCGACGTGGCAGCGCCCCGCCGCCTCGTCGAGCGGTACGGAACGGAGGCCCCCCGGGTGCTCGCGCTCGGCGACGACGACCCGGACCTGCTGGCGCCGATCGCCACCGGCCTGTCGGTGACAGGGGCGGAACTACTGTTCGCCGTGCGTCACGAAGGCGCCCTCGACGCGGCTGATCTGCTGGACCGCCGGACGCGGATCGGCCTCGTCGCTAGCGAGCGCCGCGCGGCGCTCGCCGCCGCCACCCGGCTGTTCGATCGGGCGATGACTGCCTGACGTCCTCGCCGCTCCGACCGGAGCCACGCAGGCCGGCGATGGCGATCAGCGCGTCCGGGCCGCCGGACCCGCCAGCTCCCGCCGCGGCGAGCGTCCGCCCCGCCGGCCGACCGGTCTCGACGGGTTGCCCGGGCTGGCGCGGGGCGGGCGGAGCGTCGCCCACCGCCTCGGCCGCGGACCAGTGCATCTCCACGCAGACGACGCCGTCCCCGATGGTCCCGCCGCCGCGGACGAGCCCGGAACCACCGGGGCCGAACTCGCCGGTGCGGCCGAAGTCCGCGAGCGTCGCCGCGCGCCGGGTTGGCCGTCCCCCGCCGCGGCGCCCCACGGCTGCCTCCGCGGGGGAGGTCGCTGCCGCCGACGAGACAGCCGCGGCGCGCTCCGCGGGCGGGCGCGCTGCCGAGCGGGCGGGATAGGTGAGGTAGACGTTCGCCCCGGAGTCGTCGACGTAGGCGGTGAGCAGCACCGGGCCGTGGCGGACGGCGGAGAGCACCGCGGAGATCCGGGCGAGGAACTCCCCCCGCACCGCCTCCGGGATGACCATGAGTTCGCCGACCGTCTGGACGGTGACGGCGATGCCCCGCGCCTCGGCCTCCTCGATGGGCCCGGTCAGCCGCCGCAGCGCGGCCGGCCCGGCGCCGGTCAGGTCGCGGCGCAGCGCGCGGGCCCGGGCCGTGCACTGGGCACGGACGTCGGGGTCGGCGGGATCGAGCCGACCCGCGGCGATGTCGCGCAGCAGCGGCAGGAACCGGGCGTCCAGCTCCTTCAGCCGCAGTTGGCGGTCCCGCCGCACCGCCCGGCCCAGGACCCGGCGGCTGACGAGTTCGACGTCGAGGTCCGCGGCGCGCGCCCGCTGCTGCGCACTGGCGCGCAGGACCGGTCCGAACATGGTCACCAACAGCTGGAGGATCACCAGCGCGTAGATCGCCGCGCCGAGCCGGGCCATCACCAGCTCGTTGCCCCAGCCACCGAGGCCGAGGACGATCGCGGCCATCGCGACCGCCGCCAGCGCGGCCGCGGCGTACCGTTCCCGGGCCCGCCGGGTGAGCACGGCGAGTGCCACCAGCAGCGGGTTGACCATCGTGGTGCCCCAGCTGACGACCAGGTGGCCGGGCAGCTCGACGGTGTTGACGGCCCCGGCGACCGCCGAGGCGATGGCGACCAGCAGGACGCCGAGGGCCTCGCCGCGGCGCAGCGCCCGGCGGGCCACGACCCGCGCGGTCACGGCGATGACCACCGCGGTCACCAGCCAGACCGCCAGCCCGGCCGCGAACGAGCGGGTCTGGTCACGGTGCAGGATCACGGGGACGAGGGCGGCGAGCCAGCCGACGACGACGGCGACCGCGAAGGCCCGGCGGGCCGCGATGGTGAGCTGTTCGGCCAGCGGCGCGGCGGCGAGCGCCTCGGCCGGCTCCGCCGGTGGAGCCTCCCAGCTCAGGGTGACCTGGGTGCCGCGGCCGGGTCGCGACCAGATCTCGGCCCGACCGCCGGCCGCCCACATCCGGGCGACGATCGAGTTGCGCAGGCCGAGCCGCTGCCCACCGGCGGCGTCCAGCTCCGGCTGGAAACCACGCCCCTCGTCGACGACGCGGACGCACAGGTCACCCGGGTTCAGCGCCACCTCGACGCGTGCGTGCGCGACGCCGGCGTGGGAACGCACGTTGCGCAGCGCTTCGCCCGCCGCGGCGGCGACGGCCGTCGCGACCTCGTCCGGTATCAGCGCCGCCGGATCGCCGCCCGGTCCCTCCCCCACCGCCTCGTCCCCGACCGACTCGTCCCCGACCGACTCGTCACCGACCGACTCAGCCGCGCCGGGCCGCGCCGTACCCGCCTGCGCGGTGGGCGGGACGCGGACCAGCGTGACGCGCAGGCCGTCGACGGACGCGGCGCTGACGACCTGGGCGAGGCGTTCGAGGACACCGACGCCCGGCTCCGCCCGGCCGGCCAGTTGTTCCTCGACGACGCGGACACTGTGGTCACACTGCCGGCGCAGCAGCTCCACCGGCTGGTCCACGCTCATGCCGAGCCCGGTCAGCGTGTTGAGGATGGTGTCGTGCAGCAGCCGCTCCTGCTCCCGGGTGTCGCGCTCGCGGCCCTCGGCGACCAGCAGTCTTCGGCGGCGGGCGGCGGCGGCGCGGCGCTGTCTGTCGGCCTCGATCGCGACCCGGCGCAGCCGGTCGACGGCCCGGCGCACCAGCACGGCGACCACGACCATGATCGCCGTGGAGGCGAAGACCTGGGGTCGGTGTCCCACGGCGCTGGCAAGCTGCGCGACGGCCAGTGTCGCCAGGATGGCCACGAACAGCCGCCGGCTGTGCGAGAAGGCCGCGCCGACCACGACGGTGAGCACGACGACGAACACGACGGACGCCGGGTCGCCCCGCGACTCGGCCGGAGTGATCCAGGTCGTGGTGGCGGCGGCGAGCCCGGACACGATCGCGTCTGCGACGACGTACGCCCGTCGCGGGCCGCGCCGGAGCAGCGCCAGCAGCAGACCCCAGGCCACCAGCACCGCCATGGCCACCACCGCGATCGGATGGTCGCGGTACCAGCCGGCCCAGACCATGCCGAAAAACAGCAGGAATCCGATCTGCGCGACCCGCAACTGAGCCGTGCATCGAACTATCACCGCTGACAGCGCCTGCACGGAGCGTCCGTTCATGTCGCATAAGTGTGGGGGATCCGGCAACCGGGCGGAGCGCCCGGGGCAGCTGACCGCGCAGTGTCAGATGTCGGCCCGCCGCCGGCCGACCGAAAAACGGGAAGGATCGCCGCCGGTGATCGAACTCAGGGTTCGGCGCGGCGGGACAATCAGCCCACGGAGTCGATCGTCAGCCGCGCGACCTGTTCTCGGTGCCACTGGCTGTCGCCGAAGGCGGCGATGAGGCGCCGTGCGCGTTTGTAGAAGAAATGAGCGTCGTGTTCCCAGGTATAACCGATCCCGCCGTGGTACTGGATCATGGCGGCGGTGGTGTCCGCACCGGCCTGGTTCGCCTTGCTCTTGGCGACGGCGACGGCGAGGTCGGCGTCCGGGCGGCCGGCGTCCAGTGCGTGCGCCGCGTAGAGCACGGCGTGCTCGGCCATCGTGACGGCGACGTGCAGGTCGGCGAGGTGATGTGCCACCGCCTGGAAGGAGCCGACCGGTCGGCCGAACTGGACCCGGTCGGTGTCGTAGGCGACGGTGCGGGTCAGCGCCGCGCGGGCGAGGCCGACGAGGTCCGCGGCGGCCAGCACGGCCCCACGACGCCGCAGGTCCGCGAGGGCGGCGGCGCCCGAACCGGGCAGTCGCGTCGCCGCCGCGCCGGCGAGCGTCAGCGCGGCCAGGCGGGTCGTGCCGTCGGGGGCCGCCTGGGGCTCGATCGTCACCCCGGCGACCGTCGGGTCCAGCAGGTACAGCCCGAGGCCCGGACCGGTGCCGGCGGCCGACGGGCCGGGCCCCTCGATCGCCGCGACCACGACGAGATCGGCGACTCCGGCGTACTCGACGCCCGACGCGATCCCGTCGAGCCGTCCCGCGGCGGTGGCACGCACGGCGACGCCGTCCGGCCCGGGACCGCCGCCGGGCCCGCGCAGCGCCACGGTCGCGACGAGGTCACCGGCGGCGAGCGGGCCGAGCACGGCCGCGGCCTGCTCCGGGCCGCCGGCGCGCAGCACCGCCTCGCCCGCGAGGACGGTGGCCGCCCACGGCCCGGGCACGACGCCCGCGCCGAACTCCCGGGCGATCACCTGCACGTCGACCAGGCCGAGGTCGAGACCGTCGTGTTCCGTCGGTACCCGCACGGACAGCCAGCCCTGCTCCCCGATCGTCTTCCACAGGTCGAGCGGATGGCCGTCGCCGGCCGGGTCGTCGAACACGGCCCGCACGGCGGCCAGGTCGAAGCGGCCGGCGAGCAGGTCACGGACGGAGGCGGCGAGCGCACGCTGCTCGTCGGTCAGGGCGAAGAACACGGTCGGTGGTCTCCTGACGGCACGGGACGGGGACACGAGGCGGCTGGCGCCCAGGGCGGTCGGGCCAGCGATGGTGGGGCCAGCGGGTGGTCAGGACCCACGCGGCAGACCGAGCACCCGCTCGGCGACGATCGAACGCTGGACCTGCGACGAGCCGCCCCAGATCGTCACCGACCTGGTCCAGAAGCTCTCCCGGCGCAGCGCCGTCAGGTCGACGTCCGCCGTCGGCCGCACGAGCGCCGCGTCGGGGCCGAGCAGCTCGTCGAACGTCTCGAACAGCCCCTGGTAGGCCTGCGACCACTGCAGTTTCGTCACCGACGAGGCGAAGCCGAGATCGCGGCCCTGTTCGACCTCGGTGAGCACGTGCAGCGAGTGGTAGCGCAGGCACTCCAGCTCGACCCGGCGCCGCGCGAGCTCCTGGCGCACGACCGGGTCGCCGTCCCGTCCCAGCGCCCGGGCGACCCGCACGATCTCCTCGAAGGCGCGCAGGTAGTCGGTGTACTGGCCGATCGCGGACGCGCCACGCTCGAACGACAGCAGCAGCATCGCCGTCGCCCAGCCGTTGCCGAGACCCCCGACGCAGGCCGCCGCAGGCACCCGCACATCGGTGAAGAAGACCTCGCCGAACTCGCTGACGCCGCTCATCTGCCGGATCGGGCGGACCTCCACCCCGGGCGCGTGCATGTCGATCAGCAGCAGGGACAGCCCGCGATGCCGGCTGGAACCCGGTTCCGTCCGCACCATGGTGAAGATCTGGTCGCCGCGGCGGGCGAACGTCGTCCACACCTTCTGGCCGTTCACGACGAACTCGTCGCCGTCGCGCTCGCCGTGGGTGCGCAGGGCCGCGAGGTCCGAGCCGGCGCCGGGCTCCGAGAACCCCTGACACCAGATCACCTCGTTGCGCAGCAGCGGACCGATGATCTCGGCCTTCTGCTCGGGGGTGCCGACGGCCATCAGGGTCGGCGCCAGGAAGGTCAGGCCGAGGGTGTTCACCGACCGCGGGGCGCGGGCCCGCGCCAGCTCCTCGTCGAGGATCGCCGCCATCGCCGGAGTGCCTCCGCGCCCGCCGAACTCGACCGGCCAGTCGACCCCGGCGAAGCCGGCCAGGGCCTTGCGGCGCTCCCAGTCGCGGCGCAGGTCGAACGCCTCGTCCTCGTCGAGCGACGCCCAGAACCCGGGCGCGGCCCACCGCGCGGGGATGTTCGCGGCAAGCCACGCCCGCAGCTCGGCGCGGAACTCCGCCGCGGCCGGAGAGTAGGTCAGGTCCACGTGGTCGCACCCATCTGTCGGCCTCGTCGCAGGGGCGGGAGGGTCCGGACAGACAGACCGTAGTACTCCACGACCCGGTCGTGCGTCGCTCGACAAACTCCGGCCAGCGCCGTCGCGCCGTCCCGTCGACGCCCGTCGTTCACCTGCGCACAGGCGTTCGTCACCGCCAGCCGGCACGATGGAGACGGCCACGCCGCAACGGCCGTACACCGTCAGCACGCACCACGCAGGCACGAAGGAGGATCGCCATCATGACGCCGACCAGGCCCACAGCGCCGCCCGCGAGCCTCGAACCCGCCCGCCGCGCCGAGGCCCTGCAGCGGATGCGCACCGAGGTGATGGACATCGCCGTGATCGGCGGCGGAGTGACCGGATCGGGCGTGGCCCTCGACGCCGCCACCCGCGGCCTGTCGGTCGCCCTCGTCGAGGCCCGCGACCTCGCCGCCGGCACGTCCAGCCGGTCGAGCAAGCTCATCCACGGCGGCCTGCGCTACCTCGAGCAGCTCAACGCCCCGCTGGTCCGCGAGGCGCTGCGGGAACGATCGCTGCTGCTGGACACCCTCGCGCCGCATCTCGTCCGCACCGTCCCGTTCCTGCTGCCGCTGACCCGCCACGGCTGGGAACGGGCCTACATCGGCAGCGGGGTGCTGCTCTACGACACCCTCGGCCAGGGCCTGGCCCGCATCGGCCCGGGCGGCGACGGCACCATGCCGCACCACCGCCACCTCACCCGCAAGGCCGCCCTGCGGGTCTTCCCGTCGCTGCGCCCGGACGCCCTCGTCGGCGCGATCCAGTACTGGGACGGCCAGGTCGACGACGCCCGGCACACCCTGTTCGTCGCCCGCACCGCGGCGCGCTACGGCGCCAGCGTGGCGACCAGCGCCCGCGTCACCGGCCTGCTGCGCGACGGCGACCGGGTCAGCGGCGTCACCGTGCTCGACGTCGAGACCGGCGAACAGATCGCGCTGCGGGCGCGGCAGACGATCAACGCGACCGGGGTGTGGACGGACGAGATCCAGTCGATGGTCGGCACCCCCGGGCCGCTCACCGTCCGCGCCTCGAAGGGCGTGCATATCGTCGTCCCGCGCGACCGCGTCCACGGCGAGACCGGGCTGATCCTGCGCACCGAGCGCAGCGTCCTGTTCGTCATCCCCTGGGGCGACCACTGGATCATCGGCACCACGGACACCGAGTGGGACCTCGACCGCGCCCACCCGGTCGCCAGCAGCGCCGACATCGACTACCTGCTCACAACCGTCAACCGGGTGCTGCGCACGCCGCTGACCACCGGCGACATCATCGGCGTCTACGCCGGCCTGCGCCCGTTGCTGGCCGGCGAGTCCGACGACACCACCCAGCTCTCCCGGGAACACGCGGTCGTCTCGCCCGTGCCCGGCCTGACGATGGTCGCCGGCGGGAAGTACACGACCTACCGGGTGATGGCCGCCGACGCCGTCGACGCCGCCGTGCGGGGGATGGACCGGCCGGTTCCCGCGTCGTGCACCGAGAAGATCCCGCTGCTCGGCGCGGACGGCTACCCGGCGCTGTGGAACGCCCGGCAGACCCTGGCGCGCCGCTCCGGGCTGGGGGTCGACTGGATCGAGCACCTGCTGCACCGCTACGGCACGCTCGCCGAGGAGGTGCTGGCGCTCGCCGCGACCCGCGCGCAGCTCGCCCTGCCGCTGCCCGGGGCACCGAGCTACCTCGGCGCCGAGGCGGTGTACGCGGCCACCCACGAGGGCGCCCTGCACCTCGACGACGTGCTCACCCGCCGGACCCGGATCTCCATCGAGACCCGCGACCGCGGCGTCGAGGCGGCCCCCGCCGTCGCCGAGCTGATCGCCCCCACGCTGGGCTGGGACGCCGCGGCCCGCGACCGGGAGGTCGAGCACTACCTGGCCCGGGTCGCGGCGGAACGGGCCGCCCAGGAACAGGCCGACGACGTCACCGCGGATGCCGCCCGCCTCGGCGCGCCCGACGTGCGCCGCGCCGCCCACACCGACCGGCGTGACCCGGCCCCGGCCGCCGGCTGACTTCCCACCGGGCAACCGCCGGCTGACCTGCGCCGGGCAAAACAGTATTTCGCCACGGTGCGCCCGAGGGTTTTACCGGTGCCGACCGCGGAAGGGAGTCGGCATGGCATTTTTTCTCTGGCTGATCGCCGTGGTGCTGGTCATCGCTGGAATCGTCACGATCGTGCGCGGGGGTCTGCTCTACGGGATCGCGCTCATCGTCGTCGGCCTGCTCATCGGTCCGGGCGGGGTCTCGGTGTTCACCTGATCCCATGTTCGCCCGGTGTCATCGCCCTGACGTCGAGGGTTTCGCCCACGTCGGTATCTCGCTGACGTGGGCGCCGTCCACCAGAAGTTCGCGGTTCTCGCGCTCGGGGCGGCGGGAGGCGCCGCGGGGGGGCCGCCCCCCCCCGCGTGACGGACCCCGCGCCCCCCCCCCCCCCCCGGCGCGGCCCCCCCCCCCCCCCCCCCCCCCCCCCCCCCCCCCCCCCGACTCACAAGCCGTATTCCTCCAACAGGCGCAGCCAGACCTCGCTCACCGTCGGAAACGAGGGCACGGCATGCCACAGCCGCTCCAGCGGCACCTCCCCGACGATCGCGACCGTCGCCGCGTGCACCAGTTCCTGGGTGTCCGGTCCGGTGAACGTCGCGCCGACGAGGACCCGGCGCGCCTCGTCCACCACGATCATCGAGGTTCCGGCAGTTCCCTCGCCGCGTACGGACGCCCCGGCGACCCCGCCGGTGGCCACGCTGACGGCGCGGACCGACAGGCCCGCCGCGCGCGCCGCCCGCTCAGTCAGGCCGACCGCGCTGACCTGCGGGTCGGTGAAGGTCACCCGCGGCACGGCGGACCCGTCGGCGACATCCCGCGCGGCCTGCCCGGCCGGATCCCGGCGGCCGGTGATCACATCGGCGGCGATCCGCGCCTGGTACTTGCCCATGTGCGTCAGCAGGGCGCGGCCGTTGACGTCGCCGACGGCGTACAGCCAGCCGTCGGCGACGCCGACGGCGCGCAGCTGATCGTCGACCTCGATGAACCCGTCCGGGCGCAGCCCGAACGCGGCAAGTCCCAGCTCGGCGGTCGCCGGGGTACGACCGGCGGCCACCAGGATCTCGTCCGCCTCGAGGGACGTCGGCGCCTCGCCATCTGCGGCGGCGCTGGTATTGACGTCGGTGCCGGCCGGCCGGTGCCCGCGGTCGAGGGTGACGGTGACCGGGCCGAGGGGCTGGTCGACGTCGGTCCGGGCCCGGCGGACCTCGCTCACCCGGGTGCCGACCAGCACCGTGATGCCGTCCGCCGCGAACGACACCGCCACCTGCTCGCCGGCGAACTCCTCCTCCCGGGCCAGCAGCCGGGGCGAGCCCTCGACCAGGGTGACCTTCTCGCTGCCGAGTCGGCGAAACGCCTGGGCGAGCTCGGCGCCGACCGCGCCGCCGCCGAGCACCACCAGCCGCCGCGGCACGGTGTGGGCGCCGGTCGCGGTGCGGTTGTCCCACGGCTGCGCGTCGGCCAGGCCCGGGATGGGCGGGATCGTCGCCCGCGTCCCGGTGGCCACCACGACCGCCCGGGACGCCCGCAGCAGCCGCCGCGCGCCGTCGGCCGCGGTGACCTCGACCTCGCGCGGGCGGCCGGTCAGCCGGCCGACGCCGCGGACGAGCTCGACCCCCTTGTCGGTCAGCCACGGCACCTGGGATTCGTCGGAGTAGTCACTGACCATCCAGTCCCGCCGGGCGAAGGCCGCGACGGCATCCGCCGTGCCGATGACCGCCGAGACGGCCCCGGGCACCCGGCGGGCCGCGGCCAGCACCTCGCCGGGGCGGATCAGCGTCTTGCTGGGAATGCAGCCCCAGTAACTGCACTCGCCGCCGACGAGCTCCCGCTCGACGACCGCCACGGCAAGCCCGGCATCCGCGCAGCGCCCGGCCACGTTCTCCCCGGCCGGCCCCGCGCCGATCACGATCACGTCAACGTTCGTGTCCTCATCCACGCCTACCGCCCTCCCCCGCTGCCGGCCCGCTACCCGGCCGACCCCGTGTCGTTACCTGGCCACGGCAGTATTGCCGGGTCGGAATTGCCGGGTCGGACCGTCGCACGGTACGCGGACGGCTACGGTGAACCGGCCAGGCCGGTCGGCGCTGCGCGAAACCGCCCCGACCGTCCGCCGGCGGGTCGCGCCGTGAGCCGATCGCACGGGATCGGGTAGCACCGTGAGCGGGTGGCAGCCCCCGGCGGGGTCGCGCCGCCGGACGGTGACGAGAAGCACCCGGCCCGAACGGACGGGCGCGCCGACCACGTCCGGGAGCCGGGCGGCTGGCCGGGAACAATGGCAGGAGCCGAAGCACGGCCCGGCCGCGGCGCACCTCGCCGTCCGGGCCGCCGAACGAGACGAGCGGGGAGACGAGATGCAGCTCGGGATGGTCGGACTCGGCCGAATGGGCGCGAACCTGGTGCGCCGGCTGATCCGCGGCGGCCATGAGTGCGTGGTCTACGACGTGAACCCCGAGGCCATCAAGGCCCTGGAGGCCGAGGGCGCCACGGGGGCGAGCACGCTCGCCGAGTTCGCCGCGGCGCTGCGCCCGCCGCGGGCCGCCTGGGTCATGGTCCCGGCCGGGCTGACGGGTGAGACGGTGACCGCGCTGGCCGAGCACTTCGCGCCGGACGACATCATCATCGACGGCGGCAACTCGTACTACCGGGACGACATCCACCAGGCCCAGGCACTGGCCGCGAAGGGCGTGCACTACGTGGACGTCGGCACCTCGGGCGGCGTGTTCGGCCTGGAGCGCGGCTTCTGCCTGATGATCGGCGGCGAGGCGGAGACCGTCGCCCGTCTGGAGCCGCTGTTCGAGACGATCGCGCCCGGCGTGGGCTCGGTCGAGCGCACGCCCGGTCGCACCGGCGAGCCGTCCCAGGCCGAGAAGGGCTACCTGTACTGCGGGCCGAACGGTGCCGGGCACTTCGTGAAGATGGTCCACAACGGCATCGAGTACGGCATGATGGCCGCCTTCGCCGAGGGCCTCGCCGTCCTGGACAAGGCGAACATCGGCCGCGAGGCCGCCGAGCACAACGCCGAGACGGCGCCGCTGGGCGACCCGCAGTACTACCAGTACGACCTCGACACCGCCGCGATCTCCGAGGTCTGGCGGCGCGGCAGCGTCGTCGCCTCCTGGCTGCTCGACCTCACCGCCACCGCCCTGCACGCCGACCCTGAGCTGACGGAGTTCAGCGGCCGGGTCTCGGACTCCGGTGAGGGCCGCTGGACGGTGCTGGCCGCGGTCGAGGAGGGTGTCCCCGCCCACGTGCTGACCGCGTCGCTCTACGAGCGGTTCAGCTCCCGCGGGGAGGGCCTGTTCGCGGACAAGATCCTCTCCGCAATGCGCAAGCAGTTCGGCGGCCACGCCGAGCAGCACAAGCCGTAGCAGCCTCGTGGGCCCGGCCGGGAACGCGGTTTCCGGCCGGGCCGGCCGTCCTGGTCAGGTTTCGAGATCCAGGTCCGGCGCGTCCCCCATGACGATCATCGGATGCGACGTCGGAGCCAGCCAGCGCATGATCGACGCGAGGGCGTCCTGCTGGACGGCGACGCAGCCCCGGGTCGGCGTGCGGTGGTCCACGTGCAGCCAGATGTCGCCACCCACGTCGTCGCCCAGCGGCCGGGTCGGGTCCGAGGGCGGGTGGCCGGGCAGGCGGTTGTAGTCGATGGCGACCACGTAGTTGAACGCGTCGGCCAGCGGCAGGCCCTGCGGGGCGGCGGTCCGGTAGTAGGACGGCCGGTACTCGTAGGGCAGGCCGGTGCCCGGGTCGGGCAGCCGGCCCCCGGCCGCCGTCAGGCTGAACACACCGATCGGGCTGCGCAGGTCACCCTCGTGATGCGTGGTGGTCCATCCGTTCTCGCCGTTACGGCCGGTGATCGGGGTGCCGAACGCCGTCCAGAGGGCGTCCACGTTCGCGCGCTGCCACAGCGTGACGCTGTTGGTGTTCGCGTCGCGGTCGGCGCCGCTCACGATGATCACCTGGAGCGACTCGTGCGGAATCCTGGCGAGGATGGCCGAGCCCAGACCCGGCAGGGCGCCGGCGCTGGCCGGCGCACCGGCCCGCCCGGCGAGCCGGTTCGGCCGCAGACGATCGGGTGTCGCCGCGGACGGGACGGACGCCCCGGTGGACGCCGCCCGGATATTCATGGCGGACCTCGGCGCACTGCCACCCTCGGGCCCGGAACCGATGAAGTGGAGAGCGCTCGCGGCGCCCACGGCCAGCGTCACGCCGACCGCCGCGACACCGACGGCGATCGATCGGCCGCGCGTCGTGTCTGTGCGTGGCCGCGTCCGCTGCCGCCTGCTTCGGTGATCGGCCATGTCTCCGGTTTCCGGGATAACGCCGCGAGCGAGGCAGCGTCACGCTGTCGATGGCCGGCGCTCCCCGCGAGGCTCTCGCCCGCGCCGCGGGGGTGCGGCCAGACCGCACCGGCCACGACGATACGTGCCTGCTTCCCCCCGAAACCGGGGTACTTCGCGCCCGTGCCCCCGTCCTGGGACAGGTGCCCCCACGCCTGCCCTGTTCGCCTCGCACGCCTCGGCGCCGCCGAGGGACAACTCAGGATCATCCGTCACGCTCCCATCACCACTCGCCCACCAGCGCCGTCCGGACACCTCCGGAAAGCAGCAACTCCATCTGATCCGACCAATGATGACCACGATCTGGATCGAATGCCACGCAGAGGGTGATAGATTCCGTCCGCCCGCATCCGGCCCCGCGAGTCAGGCCAGCCGATCGTGCTCGACGACTTCCTGTTTCACCGCGTCCTCAGCGCGCCCCGCCGACCCGACCCGGGCGACCGGCCCGATCCCGTCCCGGCCGCGCTGTTCGCCGCGCTCGTCGGCGCCCACGCCGAGCTGACCTCGATCGAACCGGGCCCCGCGGCGCCAGGCATCGCCGTCGCCTGGCTTCGCGGCCCCGGCGAGGCCCACATCCGCTTCCTCGTCGGCGGCCGGCCCTACTTCCCGCCGAGCCCGGCCGACCCGAGCCCGGCCGACCCGACGCCGACGCTGGCGACACCGCCGGTCCTGCCCACACCGCCGGTCCTGCCCACACCGCCGGTCCTGCCCACACCGCCGGCACGCCCCGCCGCCGCCCGCCCCGGCGGGGGCCTCGCGGCCTGGCCCGGGATGCGCACACCGACCGGCGACGCCGGATGGATCACCGCCGACGACTGGCCGGCCGCGGACGGCGCCGGGCTGCCGGCACTTCCGCCGTTCCCCGCCGTGCCCCCGCCGGGCCTACACCAGCCGGGGAAACCGCGGGGGCCGGGCGCACGGCCAAGATCGACCGGCCGGCCGGCCCCGCTGCTCTACCCGCCCGGCTCGACGGCGCGGCCGATGCCCCCCGGCACCGTGCCCGCCGACCTCGCGCGGCTGCCGTTCTGGCTGCACTGCGCCGGAACGCCGGACGCCCTGTGGGCCTCGGCGTCCGGCAGCGGCCCGGACGCCCAGGAACCCGCCGCCCCCCGGCGCGGCTCGTTCGACGACTACGCCGCCCATCTCACCGGCCCGTTCGCCTGGCTGGTGCTCGCCTGGCCGGTGCCCGCGCACCACCTCGACGCGGAACGCGACGCACTCGGCCGGGCCATCCCCACGCTGCGCCGCCGGGAGGACGACCAGGACGCCCGCCTCGACCTGGAGCGAGCCGAACGGCGCCACCGGGAGCTCGGCCGGGCCGCGGCCAGCGGCATGTGGGACGTCCAGATCCTCGTCGGCGGGGGGAGCAGGGCCGGCGCGTTCTCCGTTGCCGCGTTGCTGTGCAGCTCCAGCGACCTCGACGAACTGCCGTACACGCTGCGCCCGGCCGGCCCGGTGAGCTCCCTGCCGCAGGCGCTCGCGGCCCGCCCGCCGGCCGCCCCCGCCCCGCTGCGGGCCGGGGCGGAACTGCTCGCCGCACTGGCGCGTCCGCCCGCCCGGGAACTGCCGGGCATCACGCTCGTCACCCCGCACACGTTCGACGTCACCCCGGAGGGCCCGGACCGCGCCGGACCGGCGGATCCCAACGGGGAGCCGGAGGCGGTGCGCCTCGGCGAGGTGATCGACGCCGGCTGGTCACCGGCCGGCGCGCTCGCCGTCCCGCGCGCCACCCTCAACCGCCATGCCTTCGTCTGCGGCGCCACCGGCTCCGGCAAGTCGCAGACCGTCCGGTCCCTGCTGGAGTCGTTGACGCGGGCGCCGCGGCCGGTGCCGTGGCTGGTGCTCGAACCCGCGAAGGCGGAGTACGCCCGGATGGCCGGGCGCCTCGCCGACCTCACCGGTCCCGCGCTCGGCGCCGACCCCGCCGACGGTCGGGCCGGGCGGGGCGAGGTCCTGGTGATCCGACCAGGGCGGCTCGACGCGCCGCCGGCGTCGCTGAACCCGCTGGAGCCGGAAGCCGGCTTCCCACTGCAGAGCCACGTCGACCTGGTCCGCGCGCTGTTCCTCGCCGCCTTCGAGGCGCACGAGCCGTTCCCCCAGGTCCTCGCGCGCGCGCTCACCGCCTGTTACCGCGACCTGGGCTGGAACCTGGTCCTCGACCGGCCGGAACCGGCGCACCGGCCGCGGCTGCGGATCGCCGGTCCCGACGCGGACCCCCTGGTCGAGGCGGGCCGGCGCTACCCGACCCTCGGCGACCTGCAACGCACCGCCACCCGGGTGGTGGAGGACATCGGGTACGGCGCGGAGGTCACTGCCGACGTCCGCGGGTTCGTCGACGTGCGCATCGGCAGCCTGCGCGAAGGCAGCCCCGGCCGGTTCTTCGAGGGCGGTCACCCGCTCGACATCGGCGCGCTGCTGACCCGCAACGCCGTCATCGAGCTGGAGGACATCACCAGCGACCAGGACAAGGCGTTCCTGCTCGGGGCGGTGCTCATCCGCATCGTCGAGCACCTGCGGGTCCGGTTCGGCGCGACGGGCGCGGGCGGGCTGCGCCACGTCCTCGTCGTCGAGGAGGCGCACCGGCTGCTCAAGAACGTCACCGACGGCCCGGCTGCGGCAGCCGTCGAGCTGTTCGCCTCGCTGCTCGCGGAGATCCGGGCCTACGGCGAGGGACTCGTCGTCGTCGAGCAGATCCCGGCGAAGATCCTGCCCGACGTCATCAAGAACACCGCTCTGAAGGTGATGCACCGGCTGCCCGCCGCCGACGACCGCGAGGCCGTCGGCGCGACGATGAACCTGCGCCCGGAACAGTCCGAGGTCGTCGTCTCCCTGCCCCCCGGGGTGGCCGCGGTCAGCATCGACGGCATGGACCGGCCCGTCCTGGCCCAGATGGTCGCCGGCGACGCCCGGGAGACGCCGGAGCCGGCCCGCCACGACCGGGTGCCGCTGGCCGGCCGGCGCAGCGCGCACTGCGGCGCTGCCTGCGTGTCCGGCCGGCCGTGCAGCCTGGAGGAGACGGAGACGGCGGCGCTCGCCGCCGCCGATCCCCGGCTGGTGCTGTGGGTGGAGGCGGTCGCCGCGCACCAGGTGATGGGGTTCGCCCACCTGCTCGGACTGCCGCCGTTCGCCCCGTCGCAGGCCCTGCGTGCCACCCTCGCCGCCGAGCCGCCGCGGCGGCTGGACTGCCTGCTGGCGCACGCCGTCGACCGGTCCGCGGGTGCGCGCGGACCGCTGCTGCGTACGTTCGTCGACCCCGACGAGTTCGCCGACGCCCTGCGCGGCACCCTGCGCCGGCTGCTGGCCGCCAGCCCGACCGACCTGTCCGGCCCGGTCGACGACGCGGCCGACCCGCGGCGGCTCACCGCCGGGGTCTATCGGTGGCAGGACGTCCGCCTCGCCCTCGGTGACGCCGTGCGCCGGTCCGGTGCCGCGGCCGGGCCGCACCCGCTCACCGCGTCCTGGCGCGAGCGGGGCCTCGCCATCACCGGCGACACTCTCGGCGGGCAGCTCGACTGGCTTCGCGGCAGCCCGATCTACGCCGGCGGCGCGGACCGGGTGAGCGTCGGCGACGTGTCGGCCAGCGGCCTGCTCGACGCGGTGCGGACGCTCGCCGGCGGCACGGACCCGGCCTGCCTCGCCACCGCCCTCGCGGCGGCCTGTGCCGGCCCCGGGCTGACAGACCTGGCCGACCAGATCGCCGACCTGGTCGGCGCGCCCCCGTCCGCCGGCTGAGCGGCGGAACGCGACAGAGCGGACACAAGACGCCATACTGTGACCGTAGGGATGCGTATTCGCCACGGCGCGTGCCGGCCCCCGGATCCACCTGGCGTCCCGCGGCCGGCGCCCCAGCCGCCGCGGTGGTACGGCCGACACGGGCTTCTTGGGGGCGATGATGGGGGACGCGGCCCTGCTGACCGCGGAGTCTCGACTCGCGCACCGGTTGTTCGTCCCGGTCGAACGCTGGGGCTGGGAGTTCGTCGACGGCGGACCGCCCGTGCCGAGCCCGCTCGCGGACCAGCCACCCACCTGGGCCCAGCCGGACCTGCCGGACCTGCCCGCGCTGGTCGACCGACGCCGCCGCGCGATCCGCGCGACCTGGATCAGGATGCTGCTGCCCGCGGCGTTCATCCTGTTCGGCACGGTGCTGGCCACCACCGGCGGACTGCTGTTCGTCCCCGCAGGCGGTGCGCTCGCGCTGCTCGCCGGGTCCGCCCCGCTGGTGCGGCACGCACAGCTCGCCCGCGCCCGAACCCGCACGATCACCCTCACCGCGAAGGCCCGCGCCGCGCACGAGGAGGCGATGACCGCCTGGCGGAGCACCGTGGCCGCGCACAATGACGCCGAGCAGCGCCGACGGGCCGCGAACAGCGCCTTCTACCCGGTCACCAGCCCGACCGCGACACCGCGGGTCGACGTCTTCGGCGGCGACGGGAACGGCTGGGCCAGCCTGCTCGCGACCGCCGGCAGCTCCGTGCTCGGCGGCGGCACCGGGATCCTGCTGGTCGACCTCAGTGAACGGACCGTCGGCGGCGGCCTGGCACGACTCGCCGGCCAGGCCCGTTGCCCCGTCGAATCGTGGGACCTGCCCCACCAGCTCGACGAGGTGGGGCTGCTGGACGGCCTCGCGCCGCGGGAGGCCGCCGAGCTCGTCGCCGACGCCTTCACCCCGGGCCGGGAGAACGAGCCCGACCATCATCGGCGGGCCCTGCACGCCGACCTGCTGAACGCGGTCATCGAGGTACTCGGCCCCTGGCTGACCTTCCGCCGACTCACCGAGGGCCTGCGGGTACTGGAAGGCCTCGACGACGGCCGGGCGGCCAGCGCCCTGACGCCCGCCGAGGCCGGCGCCGTCGTCGGCAGGATGAACGCGTTCGGCCGCGGCGACCGCGTCGCCGACGAGCTGCGCTACCTGCGCTCGTCGCTGGAGGCCCTCTGCCCGCCGGCCGCGCCGGCGGACACCGCGGGCCGGCCGGCCACCGCCGGCGGCAACGACCCGGGCGCGCGCCCGCGGCGGCTCTCGGCCTGGTGGCCGGTGCGCGGCCTGCGGGTACTGGCGACCTCCAGCCGCGGCTCCGCCCCGCACCTGAAGGAGCTCGCCGACCGACTCGCCGTCCAGGCCGTGTTCCACCAGCTCCGGCACCGCCCGATGATGCCGGGCGCCGGTCACGACATGCTCGTCGTCGCCGGGGCGGATCAGCTCGGCCGACCGGTACTGACCAGCCTGAGCCGGCACGCCGAGATCGCCGGGGTGCGTCTGGTGCTGCTGTTCGAACGGCTCGCGGACGACGCCGAACGCCTGCTCGGCGAGCAGGGCGGCTCGACGATCATCATGCGGCTCGGCAACGGCAAGGACGCCACCACCGCCGCGGAGTTCATCGGCCGCGGGCACCGCTTCGTCCTGTCCCAGGTCACCGCGCAGGTCGGGCGCAGCTTCACCGTCGGCGACAGCGACAGCGTCGGCAGCCAGGACGGCGTCTCCGACACCACCGGGACCAGCGGCGGCACCGGCCGCACCTACGACCGCACCCGCATCCTGCCCTGGCTGCAGAACACCTCGACGAACACCGGCTGGCAGGAGTCCGTGACGACGTCACGGTCGCAGACCTGGCAGCGCACCGTGAACGCCTCGCTCAGCGACTCGACGACCGACGGCGAGACCTCCCAGCGGGTGTACGAGTTCCTTGTCGAACCGACCACCGTGCAGACTCTGCCGACCACCGCCTTCCTGCTGGTCAGCGCGATCGACGGGCCGGACCGGGTGACGCTGGGCGACTGCAACCCCGGCACCGTGCTGCTCCCCCGGGTCTCCCCGGTGGACCGCTGGACGGCGGCCCGCACCGCCGCCGGGCTGGCACCACCGTTCGCCGCTCCGCCGGCCGCGATGGCACCGTCGGCGGCCTGGCCGGCCGCCTGGGCCGACGACCTCCCGCCGAGGCCCGTCGAGGCCGCCCCGCCATCCCCACCGCTGCCCCGGCACCCCGCCCCGGTACCCATGGACAACCTGGCCTACCTCCCAGCCAGGCCCACCGCCGCACCACCACCGGCGCCATCACCACGACCCGCGCCACCCGCCGCGGCACCGCCCGCGTGGCCGCCCGCCTGGCCGCCCGCGAGGCCGTCCACCGCAGCTCGGCTGCCTCCCGAAGGCCCGCCGACCGGTGGGCCGCGCCCTGCCGGGCCAGCCGCCCGCCAGGAGCCGGCCCCCAGCGGCTGGGTCCCCGTCACCACCCCACCACCGGCCACCACCCCACCACCGATCACGACCCCACCACCGATCACGGCCCGACCGCCGGCCACGGCCCGACCGCCGGTGACCCCACCACCGCCGATCACCACTCCACCGGCCGGCGGTCCCGTCGCGCCGGGGCCCGCGGGCGAGGCTGGCGATGGCAGACCACCTCGGCGCGGGCGGCGACGCATCGAGTTTCCGCCCCGCGATCCGGCCTGACACGCCCGATTTCCACAGAAGTTTTCCACAACTCGGGCCAGATGCTGGATCAACGCGGGCACAACCGTCATCGTCTTCTCATGGCCCTTATCCCTGGCCGACTCTCCTGGCAGGAGATCGCCCTCACGCAGGCTGGCGTGATCACGATTCGCGACGCGGTCGCGGCCGGCCTGCCCCGCACCGAGATCCGTGCGCACCTGACCGCGGGCCGCTGGCGGCAGCCGTTCCGAGGCGTGCTGGTCACGGACCTCACGCCGCCCGCCGACCCGCAGCGGCTGTGGGCCGCCCTGCAGGCCGTCGGTCCCGACGCGGTGCTCGCCGGGGGCTGCGCGGCCGCCCTCGCCGGGCTGGCGGGCCACCCCACGGAGCCGGTGACGGTGCTGGTTCCGGCCCCGCGCCGGGTCAACGCCCCACCTGGCATCCAGGTGCGGCACAGCGCTCGGCTGGAAACCTCCGAGATCGACGCGCTGCGGCTGCCCCGGCAGACGACGCCGAGCCGGTCGGTCGTCGACATGGCCGAGTGGGCACCGACGCGAGCCCAGGCGCACAGATCCATCGTCGACGCGGTGCTCCAGGGCGTCGTCAGCCTCGGCGGGCTGCGCGGAGCGCTGGCCCGGCGGGGCCCGATCAGCCGCCGGACGCTGATCGCCGAGACGCTCGACGTGCTCGAGTCCGACGCACCCCGGCTCACCGAGATCAGGCTGCGGCGGCTGGAGCAGCTCCACGACCTGCCCGCCGCGCTGTGCTCGGTGGACGGTCCGGCGGGTGAGCCCGTCTCCCGGCTGCGGGTGCGCTTCGAACCGTGGTCGGTCCAGGCCCAGATCGCGACGACGGTGACCGAACCGCTCACGCGCCGTGAGCCCGACGGCGAGCTCGTCGTCCTGCTGCCGGCGCGCCTGCTGCGCCAGGCACCCGACGAGGCCGCTGCCCTGCTCACCGGCGCGTTGCGGGAGCGCGGCTGGGTGCCGCCGCGGCGCGGCGCTCCCGCGGCCATCGCTTCCTGACCGCGGCCGGTTCGCAGGGTTGGCGGAAGTTCGATCGTGCCGTACTTTTGTCCGAACGATGATGCGGGAGCTTCCACCCAAGGAGGCTGAGAGGGCGGCTGGGTGCAGACCCGGCGCCGCCGACCGCCTGAACCTGTCCGGGTAATTCCGGCGTAGGGAGTGGCCGTAGTGTCTCCAGTTCTGTCCGCACCGGCCGTCGCGGAGTCGGGTCAGCCAGCCTGAGCGGTACGCCTGGCCGGCAGGTGCCGCCGTTGGCCGCCGAGGCCGCGGGCGTGGCCGAACGCGCCGGTCTGGCCGACGGAGCTGTCCGCTGAACGGACCACCCGCCGGCCCGGGTCCTCAGGCCAGCCGGACGGCCGAGGTCGCCGGGTGGGCGCCGCAAGCGCGGGTTGGCTCCCGGTCGGTCCCGTCCACGCCGGCGGGAGTGCCTTCACGCTCGGTTACCGGCGATCCCGAGCGCCGCCGGCAGCGGTCCCTGACCCAGGCCCTGGTCGTGTGGGTCGCCGCGCCAGGACTCGTGAGTGCGACGCGGCCGGCAGATCCACCCAGACGACGAAAGCCGAAAGGAGACAAGGTGTTCGCGCGCCGCCGCAGGAGCATGTCGGTGCCGGACGGCGCCGCCGGGGCCGCGGCGGGGCGGCGCCGGGGGCCCCCCCCCCCC
>NZ_JALKFX010000220.1 GCF_023243045.1 Frankia sp. AgB32 | reverse complement strand
CCTTTCGTTCCATGCTTCAGTTTACATGAAACACTGCGACGTGTCACCCCTACCAGGTCGCTACGTAACAAAAACACGAACATGCCCGCCATTCGCGTTTCGGTTTGGTGGTGTCCGCTACGTGCAAGCAACCGTGGTGGTCGGCCTGGCACTCTTTGGAAACTGCTTCGGTATACATGTTACAGGACCCACGAGGTATTGGGAACGGTTCCGCCCATTCCGCATCTGCCGCAGTAG
>NZ_JALKFX010000219.1 GCF_023243045.1 Frankia sp. AgB32 | reverse complement strand
GCCTACCTCGCCGCGCTCAAGAAGGCGGGCCGCTATCAGGCCGACGTGTACTGATCGCCGCGAAGCGTGCGGTCTTCGGGGCCGCACGCTTCCGGGGCCGGCTCGCCCGCTTTGAGGCCGGGGCTGTCTTGGGGAAGACCTCGCAGAAATCGAACGCCGCTGCCTGCGAGCGGCGGCTTATTAAAAGTCTAGCCGCTTCCGGCCGATTTCAGCCAGCATGAGATCTGCGCCGTTGGTG
>NZ_JALKFX010000218.1 GCF_023243045.1 Frankia sp. AgB32 | reverse complement strand
ACCTTCAGGCGGTTGGCCGCCTCGGCCATCTTCTCCGCGAAGGCGTCGTAGATCCCGTCCTGCACCAGGAACCGGTTGGTGCAGATGCAGGTCTGGCCGGAATTGCGGTACTTGGCGAGCATCGCGCCGGCGACCGCCCGGTAGAGATCGGCGTCGTCGAACACGATGAACGGCGCGTTGCCGCCCAGCTCCATCGAGACCTTCTTCACCGTGCCGGCTGCCTGCTCCAGCAGCACCT
>NZ_JALKFX010000217.1 GCF_023243045.1 Frankia sp. AgB32 | reverse complement strand
AGGAGGAGCAGCGCCGCCCCGACGAACGGGGTGGGCGTCCGGATCGCCGCGGCGAGGACGGGCCGGTAGACCGCCTTCAGGCCCCGGACGAGGGGGTTCTCCGCCTCGGTGACCCGGCCGGTGAGGGCGACGGCGATCAGGGCCGGCACGAAGGTCAGCGAAAGCACGAAGGCCGCCGCCAGGGCGAGGATGACGGTCAGCGCCATCGGCTGGAACATCTTGCCCTCGACCCCCGTGAA
>NZ_JALKFX010000216.1 GCF_023243045.1 Frankia sp. AgB32 | reverse complement strand
GACTGTAGATCGCGCCGATCAGGGCGATCAAACCGCCAGCAACCGGAATCAGGTTGGCGATGCCCGCGACCCAGGCCGCCGTATAGGCATAAACAGCCAGTTTCTGAGCCTGGACCGGGTTGGGCGTGGCGCCGAAGCTGGAGGCCAGAGCGTTGATGATGACGCCCAGGATGAAGACGCCGGCCAGACCCAGCACATAAGACAGGATCGCCAGGATCAGGGCGCCGACGATGCCTTGGTGC
>NZ_JALKFX010000215.1 GCF_023243045.1 Frankia sp. AgB32 | reverse complement strand
GGCTCGTGCTCGCCTGCAACCGGGCGGCGGGAAGCCTGTGCGGCTTCGCCCCCGAATCGGTGGTGGGACGCAACTTCTTCCGCGATCTCATGCCGAGCGCCCGCGTTCCGGGCTTCTACGGCCGCTTCCTCGGGACCCAGCGCGGGAGCGTCGGCGCGCAGACCTTCGAGGTCGTGTTCGGCCGACTTCCCGCCCCGTTGCGGGCGCGCATCGGCCCGATGCCCGGCACGAACGGACGCACTT
>NZ_JALKFX010000214.1 GCF_023243045.1 Frankia sp. AgB32 | reverse complement strand
TCCTTGGTGCGTTCGCGAATGCGCGACAGCCGGTAGCTCAGCTGCGGCCGGGTCATGCCCAGCGCGCGCGCCGCAGCCGCGAGGTTGCCGCCGGCGCGGCGCACCGCCTCCTGCAGCAGGCCGTCCTCCAGTGCTTCCAGGTGCAGGCCCTGGCCCAGCATGGCGTCGTACAGGCCCGAGGCGTCGGCCATGCCCTCGGCACCGGGCCCTTGCGCCAGGTAGCCCTGCGCATCGATACCGCTA
>NZ_JALKFX010000213.1 GCF_023243045.1 Frankia sp. AgB32 | reverse complement strand
ACCGTGCCCGGCGCAATGTCCAGGGCCTCGGCCATCTGGGCCGTGGGCATGTCGTCGAAGTAATAGAGCACCAGCACCTCGCGGTGGATGGGCGCGATGCGCGCCAGCGCCTTGACCACGTCGAGCCGGTCGTCCAGCGCCGAAGGCGAGGGGGCGGGATGCTGGTCCAGCGCCTCGTCATCGCTGACCAGATGGGCCGATGGCGCAAGGTGGCGGAAGGCATGGCGGCGCATGATCTGGAAC
>NZ_JALKFX010000212.1 GCF_023243045.1 Frankia sp. AgB32 | reverse complement strand
CAAGAAACGCTTCGACAACAGGGATCAACGTCCATGCCGCGCCCGCGCGCCCGCATCCTGGCGGCCCGTCTCGCCGCCGTCCTGACGCTCGCCGCCCTGGCCGCCGGGCCGGTGGCGGCCCAGGAATCCGAGGCCCAGGCCATCCAGTCGGAGCCCGGCAAGGCCCCGCCCGCGCCGCCGGCCGACCCCGCGACCCTGCGGATCTGCGCCTCCGAGAAGCAGCCGCCGCTCTCGATGAAGGAC
>NZ_JALKFX010000211.1 GCF_023243045.1 Frankia sp. AgB32 | reverse complement strand
ATCGAGGGCAGCGTTCATCTCGGGGGTCAGCCGGCCAGGGACGTACCAGTTGTCCGCCTCCGACAACACGTGGGTTCCACAGGTGAGCCGCACCCGGCGATAGCGCACGCTCTCATCCGGACCGACCGCCAGGCGCTCGCGCTGCAGCGGGGTCGGAGCCTTGTCGATACCGGGCACGCGCACCGCGAGAATGCGGGGATCGGCGGCAAGCCCCCGCTCGGCGCACCAGGCCTCCAGAACGGC
>NZ_JALKFX010000018.1:39473-73579 GCF_023243045.1 Frankia sp. AgB32 | reverse complement strand
TGGTGCCGGGGGGGGGGGGGGTGGGTCTTGATTTTCCGCCCGCGCCCCCGGCCCGGGCACCGGCGGCCGGGCGCAGGCGGACGCACCCCGGCCGGAGTCCCTGCTGACCGCGAACCGCGGCTGGTGGGCGCACGCGGCGGTGTACGTGGTCGTGCAGTTCGCCCTGGCGGTCAACGGGCACAGCTGGCCCGCCGAGGCGGTGTTCGACGGTCCGCACGACGCCGGGTGGTACTGGAACTCCAGCGGCGACTGGCTGCTCAACGCCGACCGAATCTGGACGGCCGTGTTCGTGTTCGACACGTTCTGGACGCTTGGTCGCGCGGCGCTCAGCCGGCTACGACGCTGAGGACCGCCCTCGCCACCGCGTCGTTCACGGCGAAGAAGCCGAACTCCGGGACACGATCGCGCTCCGGAGAGCAGACCGCGGCGACCGCGGGGCCGGTCGCGAACCGGCGCGGGTGCGCCGCGCCCGAGCGGAGCAGTATCCGACGGTCGGCCTCGCGGACAGCGAGCAGCCCGGTCGCCGGGTCCGCGGCGCATTCACCGCGTCCCCGCAGTGCGGTGAGCAGCGGGTCCGCGGTCGTGGCCAGGGCCTGTTCGGCCAGGCGGGACTCGATCAGGCCGGTAGCCCGCACGACGTGGGCGGGCACGACCCCGCTCGTCGCCGTGAACGCGGTGCCCGCCGCCGAGATCCGCGGGGACGGGCCCAGAAACCGCAGAACTCCGGCCTCCGACAACGCGACAAGCTCCTCCATCCTTCGGCGCGGCGGCCCGCTCGACAGGAAACCGCCCAGGGGCAGGAACCAGCCCTCGACGTCGCGCCGGCGGGATCGGGGCGTGAGCCGCGGCGCCACCTCGAGGGTGGTCAGCACCGCCGAGCCGAGCGCCGCGAGCGCGCCGAGCTCGGCGCTGTACCGAGGGTCGCCGCGGCGACGCAGGCCCGCGCGGAGGTAGGACCGCGTCCATCGTTGAAGGTGATCGGCGTCGTCGAACTCCCGGCCGGCCATCGGCGTCGCGACAACATCGAGGTCATAGCGGTCCGCCGGGTCCGGCGCGGCAGCTGCCACCAGTCGCGGCACCTCCTGCGCCGCCGCGGCGGCCAGCCGAGCGGAGAACTCCGGCCAGCTCATCCCCGCGCGGTCGGGATGACCGAGCAGCAGTTCGTGGAAGTAGCCGCCCAGTATCTCCTTCACCACCAGCGGCCAGACCCGCGTGCGGAAGTCGAGGCCCGTGCCGAGTGCGGCGACGGCCTCCCGGGTGTAGAGACTCGGCAACGGCGGTGGGCCGGCGACCAGCGTCGATGTCGGTTTGGTGTGGTACGGGACGCCGCGCCGGGACCCGGCGTAGATCACCGGTTCCCGACCGGACGCCCGGTAGGCGAGGCGTCCCGTACCGCGGTCTCGGCGAAAGGCGCCGCCACGGCCCTGACTGAGCAGGCTGACCTGGTCGACGAACGTCAGCCCGAGGCCGCGCAGCAGCACGGTCTCCCCCGGGCCAAGCTCGTCGAGCTCGACGGCGCGGGCCAGCCCAGGCGGCCGGTAGAGCAGACCGTGACGGTCGGCATGGGCGGCGAGCTCACGCTCGCCTGCCCCCGGCCGGATCTCGATGTGTCCCTGGGCAAGCACGACCGCGTCGACGACAAGCGGTTCCGGCGCGGACTCCAGCCACACGGCCTGGCCGGCACCGCTGTCGCGAACGTCCACGGCCCGGTCGGCGTGGACCCGGACGTCGATGCCGGCCGCCACCGCCCGCGCGAACACCCACTCGTAGTAGGCGCCTGCGAGGGGCCGGGTGGCGAACCAGCGCTCGTGCACTCGTTGTGCCCGCGCCGCGGGTCCAACGCCCGTCGCTGCCGCCGGTGGCACGGCACGCAACCACTCCCACAGCGACGGCAGTCCGTCCGCGCCACCAAAATCCGACACGGCGGACACCGGCGAGTTCATCCACAGTAGATCGGGTTGCGCCCGTCGCCAGATCCGCCCCGCGCCCGGCGGAAACGGATCGATGACGTGTACCTCCAGCTCGCCGGGGCGGGCCAGCGCGCAGAGCCGTTGGACGACCCCGGTTCCGGGGGGGGCCCCGCCGCCCCCCCCCCCCCCCGCGCGGGGGGGGGCCCCGCGCCCCGCCCGGTGGCCCCCCCCGGGGCCGGCGGGGCCCCGCGCCGACGACGCAGACCCGCGCAGGTCGGGTCACCCGCGGGTGGGCAGAGCGGTACGTGCGCGGACCGTCACGACGGCGCCCCGGCCGGGCGCGGTGGTGATATGGCGCCGTGACATCCGCTCGTCCGGCGCGGAGGTGGGGATGAACTCGTAGCACCGAAGCAACTGTTTGATGATCGTGCGCATCTCTGTCTGGGCGAAGGCGGCACCCAGGCAGCGACGGATTCCGCCCCCGAACGGCAGCCAGTTGGCGGTGGCGCCACGGTCGGACAGAAAGCGCTCCGGCCGGAATCGCATCGGCTCGTCGAACACCTCCGGTGACTCGTGGACGATGTCGAGGCAGGGCGCGAGAACAACCCCGGCGCGGATCCGGTGACCAGCGAAATCCGTATCGGCGGTCGCCATCCGGCTGAGGTCGGGGATCACGGTCCGGGCCCGCAGGCTCTCCTTGACCACGGCGTCGAGGTACTCGTCGTCGTCCTCCGCGGCGGCCCGGGTGGCGCGCGCGAGCACCTCCGGGGTTCGGACAAGACGCTCGAACGTCCAGGCCAGGGCGGTCGCGGTGGTCTCGTAGCCGGCTATCAGCAACGTGATCAGCTGGTCCTCGACCGCACGGTCGGACAGCGGCTCGCCGTCCTCGTCCGTGGCGCGCATCAGCAGGGCCGCGGCATCAGCACGCGCCGCCAGGCCCGGGGAGTTCCGACTCGCCTGGATGTAGGCAAGCAGCCGATCATGGGACTCCGCGAGCACACGCTGACGGCGCCGAGCGAACGGGAGCAGCCGGCCCAGCAGCCCGGCGGACAGGAACAGCTCCAGCAACGACTCGACCTGGGTGAGCCGCAGCATCGCCGCCCGGACATCATCCAGCCCGCGTTCGTCGACACCCATCACAATCCGCAGGATCACGTCAAGCGCGATCTGCTCGCAACGCCCGTGCAGCGGAAACGGCCGGTCGACGGGCCAGGTGCGCAGGTGCGCCTCGACGATCCCGGTGATCTCCTCGACCCGCTCCCGCACCGCCCGACCGTGGAACGCAGGCATCAGCAGCGCCCTAGAGGAGGTGTGCCGGGGCCCGTCGGAGATCAGCATGGAGTGCTCGCTGAACGGGCCACCCAGCTTCGCGTTCGCCACCCCGGCGGGGAACAGTGCCGGGTCGGCGCGCATCAGTTCCTTGATGTCCCCGACGTCGCAGAGGAACACGATGTCCCCCATGGGAAGGACGCTCGCCGCGATCACATCGCCGTAGCGGGCCTGCCAGCGACGCAGGGTGCGCCGCGGGAACATCCAGTACAGCGCGGTCTGGACGATCGTTGGCAGCCTAGAACCGACCGGTCTCGGCAGCGCGGTGTCGAGGGTCATGCCGTCTCCCGCCGACTCCGGGTGGCCACCGGCTTCAGATGGTCCGCGATCGCCTTCGAGACGAGCAGCGGTTCGGCGATCCGCCGCCCGCCGAACGCGACGTAGTTGGCGACCATTCCGCGCCCGCCCATCGGCGCGTTCCCGTTCTCGGTCTGCAGCAGGGTGGCGTTGACGCAGACCTCATGGCGGCGCTCCAGCAGCTTGACGGTGGCCGGCATGTCCCCGTAGACCATCGCACCCATTGCCCGCTCCTCGAAGAACGGTGAGGTGAGGAAGCGATGCAGCTCCTGCTCCGTCGAGTAGCGCAGCACATTGAAGACCGGGGCGAACAGCTCCTCACAGGCCGGTTTGACGTCGGTGAGGGCGCGGCTGAGCACCGTGGGCTGCAGCCAGCGCCCAGGCACGTCGACCTGCCCGCCGTGCACGATGTGCTCGGCATTGTCCAGGAGGTACTCCAACGCGAAGCCGAAGGCCTGGCTGTAGTACATCGCGCCGTAGTCAGCAGTCGGATCGTCGTAGGGACCGACCCTCAGCTCGTCGAGCCGCCTGGTCAGCAGGGTCATGAACTCGTCGCCGATGGATTCGTGCACGAAGATCACGTCTGGGCCGAAGCAGTCCTGCCCGGAGTTGAGCAGCCGGATCTCCACGGCGTCGCGGGCGGCGAGATCCACGTCGGCGCCCGGACCGGTGATGAACGGATTGATGCCCTGCCCGAAGAAGATGAACAGCTGCTCCCTGCCGAGTCGCGAACGGATTTTCTCCGCGTTCGCGTAGGTACCGGTGAACACGACCAGGTCGGACTCGGCGACCGAACCACAGACAAACTCGCGCTGGGTGGTGTTCGACACCGTGATCGGCAGCTCGTGCACCTTGGCCAACAGCTCGTGCAGGCGCCCCAGGGTGGACCGGATCTGGCCCGACGGCCGGAAGGTCACCCGCTCGCTGTAGAGGCTCGGGATCAGCAGGAACAGCGCGTAGGCGTACAGCGGAATGTTGGACGGCAGGAACACCGAGGCGCGTTCGACGAGCGAGGGCCGGTAGGTGGAGACCTCCAGCGCGGCGCCGCGCAACGTCGCGATGGCCGCGTCGATCTCGCTGACGGCGGTTCGGTGGTTCGACACCTCGGTGAGGATCGTCAGGACGTCGTCACGGTGCTCCTCGAGATAGCGTGCGACGGCGAGCAGCGACGACACCCGCTCCGGCAGTGGGATGTAGGAGACGTCGGATGCCTGCGCCGGCCCGGCCGGCTCCACCGCGGCCCGCTCCACCGCATGGGGCGCGGTGAGCGCCTCGTCGCCGCGACGGAGTTCCGCCGCCACCAGCGAGCGCAGCGCCGCCGTGTCCACCTTCCCGTTGCGGTTCAGCGGCAGCGACGGCACCACCAGAACCTGGTTGGGCTGCTCATGGGTGGCCAGATGCGGTCGGATGGCCTGGCGCCAATGCCGGGCGTCCCCGCCGGAGTCGGCCACGACGAAGACGAGGCGGCAACCTCGTCGCTCGTCGGGCACGTCGATGACCTTCACCGGCGCACCGGCCGCCTCCGCCTTGTGCGCCAAGGCGTCCGGGTAGAGCGTGTGGCCGTGCCGGTGCACCGCGCCTTTGCGACCGAGGACCGCGAGGTCGCCGGCCGCCGTCCGGTATCCGATGTCCGCGGTCCGGTGGACGGTGCTGTCGACGCGCCGCAGCCGTCCCTGCGCATCGATCGTGGCGACCATCAGGTCGGGCGTGCGGACCACGATCTCGCCGATCTCGCCGTCGGCGGCCGCCCTGCCGTCCTCGCGGACGACCTCGACCTCGACGCCGTCCAACGGTTCGCCGCACAGCCGGGGCCGCGCCCGCGAGGCCAGCGCGATGTTGCCCGCCTCGGTGCTGCCGTAGCCGTCCAGCAGCGGGGCGCCGGCGAACGCGGCGAACTGCTCCGCCAGGCCGCGGCCGAGCGGAGCTCCGCCCACGCACCACATCCGGACCGACGCCAGCGCCGCGCGGTCCACCGACCGGCCCTTCATCATGCGCAGCAGGCTGTGGTAGGTCGACGGGGCGCCGTCGACCACGGTCACGTTCAGCGTGGTGACGGCCTCGATCGCGCGGTCGATACGGGAATGGGGAACGACCACCAGGCAGCACCCGGACAGCCACCATGCCATGAGGAGCGACAGTCCGTACTGGTGGGACATCGGCAGCAGTGGCAGCAGTACGTCGCCGCTGGTGTACCCCATCCGACGCAGGGTGCGCTCGATGTTGCCGAGCAGACCCGGTCCGGACCGCACCACCATCGTCGGGATGCCGGTGGTACCCGAGGAGGACAGGATGAGGGCGTCGTCACGGGTCCACCAGGGCTCGAGATCCAGCTCGAAGGCGGGGCACGCCGGCGAGGGCGCCGCACCGGCGACGAGCGTCCCGAGCGCGATCCGGCGTGGCGCCGCCGCGTCGTTGTCGAGGGTCGTCCCGTTCGTCGTCTCCCCCGCCGCGTCCCCCGCACTTTCGTGCTCCCCCGCGGTGTCGTGGAGGAGCCAGCGGGCGCGGGCACGGCGCAGTACCGCCGCCCGTTCCGCCGGCGCCTGCTGATCGTCGAGCAGGATGAGGGACACGTCCAGGTGCATGAGGCTGAGCGTGGCCAGCACATGGTCCACCGAGTTCGCGGCGACCAGTCCGACCCGGTCCCCGGCGCGCAGTCCCATCGCGAGCAGCCGGTCGGTGATACCCGCGCAGGTCCGGGAGACGTCGGTCGCGGACAGGGCTCCGTGCTGGAAGACGATCCGGATGGCGTCCTGATTCACGATCACTCCTGCTCTCGGTCAGTGCGGGGGGTGATACGGGGGGTGTAGTGGTCGAGCAGGTGCGAGACGAAGACCGGGGAGGCGCCGATCCGGCCGAGATGACGGCGCAGAACCTCCACGCTCATCTGCCGGAAGTCGACAGCGATGCCGTCGAACTCGGTGTCGAGCCGCAGCGCGAGCGGCGCGGCCTCCTCAAGGGCGCCGTAGATCACCTCGGCGTGGCCCTCCTGGATGCCGCGGCGCAGCGCGTGCAGTCCGAAGCCGACGTGGCGGGACTCGTCGCGGCCCATCGCGACGAAGGCGGTCCTGATGCCCTCGAATGCCCTGATCTCACGCAGCGCGTGGACGAGGACCCGCTGACCGACGAGGGCCAGCACTCCTTCGGTGATCAGATGAAACAGGACGACGGCGCGTAGCCACCGGCCGTAGTCCATGGGCTGCGCGCGCACGTCCCGCGCGGCCTCACCCTCAAGGAGGGCGAGTTCGTGGTGGGCGAGGGTGGCCAGCCGCCAGGCCTGCGCAAGCATCGTCCTCGGGTCCGCCGACAGCCCGAGGACCTCGGTTCCCATCCGGAACATCGCGCGGGTGTGCCGGGTCTCGTCGGCCGTCTGGGTGCCGAGGAACAGCGTGTATTCCTCGGCGGGGGACCCGGTGAGGATCGGGCCGAGCATGTCGAGGCCGGTGTACTCGCCGATGATGAAGGTCGTGACCGCGCTGCGCAGCATGTCCCGCATCACGGCCGGATGGCGTTCGTCCGCGAACGCCTGGCGGTCGCCGCTGAGATCGAGTGCCTCGGCGGACCACTGCTGACGCTCCCATCGTCGGTAGAGCTCAAGGGGGGTCGGGCCGGGGCCGGCAGTGTCCTCCGCCGGTCCCCCGGCCGGCGGACCGGGGAGCGCGCGTAGCCGCGCGTCGTCCATCAGCAGGGTCGTCCATCTGGTCATTGGCGTCCTCCAGCCGTCGCTTCTGACCCGCGACGGCGATCGCGAAAACTGGTGCCGGACCGTTCCGGCGGAGCGCCGCGGGCGAATGGAGCCGTGTGGATATGCATAAGGCAGAACGATCGCCCAGCCACGGCGGGCGTCGAATTGCACGCGAGAACAGCCGGTGGCCGCGACAGCCCTGACGGGGCGAGCGTACACAATGCGGAAGGCCAGTCCACCGGAAGACGGGCTCGGTGACGTCAACCAGACAGGACGGCGACCTCACGAACAGGCCGTTCATTCTCACGGTGCAGGTAAGCGGTGCAAGAAATACGTGCGGGGTGGGCGTCGCCCCCACACACCGGGCCCCACGGCCATGTAGTTGACACACCTATCCCGGATGCTAGGCTGCTCTCGAACATCTTCTCGCGAGATCAGGGGTGCACAGGCGCCCGATCCGACGCGCAGGCGTGTTGGTCCCGAGAGGTTCGGCCGCGACAGTTGATTGCGCAAGAAACTTTATCGCGGACCTGGAGCCAAACCGTGCAGGTCACGCCGGGAGTTGACAGAATTGTCGAGAAACCTGTGCTCGCTGCGGTCACCCTCCGCCGAGGACTACCACGTGATGGAGGACTGGCTCAGGCCATTCGCGCCGGCGAGCGCGCTGACCGGTGACACGCACGAGCGGGTCACCGCGGCGGCGATCAAAGAG
Source organism: Frankia sp. AgB32 (assembly GCF_023243045.1). Classification (GTDB taxonomy): domain Bacteria; phylum Actinomycetota; class Actinomycetes; order Frankiales; family Frankiaceae; genus Frankia. The sequence goes on along the minus strand of NZ_JALKFX010000018.1, from coordinate 65,649 downwards.
GCGGACGACAGCGGCGCCGTCCGCTACTTCATGGTAGTGGCGACCAGCGGCGAGCCGGTCGGGATGGTGAATCACCGCAAGGTCGGAAGCGCTGGTTCGTATGCCGTCGGCGGCGCCATAGGCGACCCCGAGAAATGGAACAGCGGCTGCGGGGCGGACGCGCTCGCGATCCTGGTCGACCACCTCTTTCATCAGCTGAACGCGCATCGCGTGGAGTTCGCCACGGCCTCCTTCAACCGGCACACGATGAGCATCCTCACCAAGGGTGGCTTCGTGCTGGAGGGAGTACTCAGGGATTACTACTTCATCGACGGCCAATATCACGATCGAACCATCTGGTCTATCCTTCGCGACGAATTTGTCGAGGCAGCGAGAGCTTTCGCGAAACGGAGCCCCGTCGCTGACCTGGTGCCAGCCGGAGACAAGCAGCATGCCCAGGCGGCCTTCGCCAGGTACCTCGCTGAGGATCCACCGACATCCCTGCGGGACTTCGTCGGCCGGGCGTCGCGGGAGCGGCCGTACTGACCGCGGAAGGGAGCCGGCGATGAGGCCGTCAGCCGAGCTGTACAGCCTCGCGGATCCGATCTTCTTCGAGGATCCCCGCTACTGGCGGCCACGCGAACCGACGTTCCGACCCGGCCGGGAGGCTCTCCCTCACGGTTGGACACGCGCACACCACGACGGCTGGATCGTGTGCACGCCGCCGGTCACCTCGCCGCCGCCCACCCAGGGCTGGAAGATCCACGTTTCAGCCACCCCGGACAACGCTCATATCGCCGTGGAGGTCGCCGCCCGGCACTGCTTCACGCGAGGCGTGGCGTTCAAGTTCCTCGCGACTCCCGGTCTCGTGTTGGCGTACAACCTCAAGTACGCGCCCCGCGCGTCCAGCGGCAAGGTGGTCGCGATCTACCCGCGGGACCCCGCGGAGTTGCGCCGCAGCCTGGAGCAGCTGGACGCCGAACTCGGTGGCGCCGACGGCCCGTACATCCTCAGCGACGTTCGCTATCGAGACGGGCCGCTCCATGTCCGCTACGGCGGCTTCACCGCGCGGTACGTCTGGACGCCAGACGGCGAGCGGGTGCTCGCGGTCGAGCGTCCGGACGGCACGCTTGTGCCGGACGAGCGGCGTCCGATCTTCTCCCCGCCGAGCTGGGCGGAGGTTCCCGATGTCCTCGCCAACAGCATCGACGCCCGTCGTCGCGCGGGTTCGCTGGTGGGCTACCGCGTCACCGAGGCGATGCACTTCTCCAACGGAGGTGGGGTCTACGCGGCCGTCCGGGAGGAGGACGGCCGCGCCGTCGTGCTGAAGGAGGCGCGCCCGCACGCCGGGCTGGGCAGCGACGGCCGGGACGCCGTCGACAGGATGGCAGCGGAGGCGTGGGCGCTGCGACGGCTGGCAGGCGTCACCGGTGTCCCCCGCGTGCTGGCTGAGCTAACCGTCGCCGGGCATCGCTACCTGGTCCTGGAGCGGATGTCCGGGGGCTCCCTGCAGCAGTGGCAGGCGCGGGAGTTCCCCCTGGTGCGGGAGGCCCCGAGCGTCGCCGAGCGGCAGGCCTACACCACCCGCGCGCTGGCGCTCGCGGACCGGGTCGGCGCGCTCGTCGGCCGCCTGCACGACCGCGGCATCGTGTTCGCCGACCTGCATCCGGCCAACATTCTGGTCAACGAGGACGACATGGTCAGCTTCGTCGACTTCGAGTCGGCCTTCGACATCGCCGAGGACCGCCGGCAGACGATGGGGCACGCCGGCTTCACCGCCAGCGGCAAACGCGGCCGCGACATCGACCTGCACGCTCTGGCGGTGCTGCGGCTGTGGCTGTTCCTACCGCTGACGTCACTGCTGAGCCTCACGCCGGACAAGCTTGACGATCTCGCCACGGCGGCCGAGCGGAACTTCGAGCTGCCAACCGGCTTCGTGGCGACCATCCAGGCGGTCGCGGGCCGGTCCCCCGAGCGCGCGGTCCCCCCCGTCGCCGAACCCGGCGCCGGACAGGACGACCCACACGACCGGACGCCGCCGGTCACCCGCGGCGGCGGACTGCACTGGCCGGCGGCGCTGGGCTCCATGGCGGCGGCGATCAGGCGGGCCGCGACCCCGGGGCGCGCGCACCTTCTCTTCCCCGCGGACCTCGAGGTGTTTCGTACCGGCGGCGCGACGTTCGCCCACGGCGCCGCCGGCGTCCTGTGGGCGATGCGGGTCGCCGGATTCGACCTCGACGCCGCGCACGAGCGGTGGCTGCTGGCGCGGGCAGACCAGCCCGCGACCCGCCCGGGGTTCCTCGACGGCGCGCACGGCGTCGCTCACGTCCTCGATCTGCTCGGTCAGCCCGCCGCGGCGGCGGCGCTGGTGGACCGGTGCGCCGAACTGGTCGAGGAGACCACGAACGTCACCTTGGCCGCAGGGATGGCCGGGATAGGCCTGAACCTCTTGCACCTGTCCACCCGAAGCGGGGACCACGGTGACTATGCCGGTTACGCGAGCGTGGCGCGGCGCCTCGGCGAGCGGCTCACGGCCGCGGTCGACGACGGCGCACCGCACGGAGTCGACCGGCCGGCCGGAGATCTTGGCCGGGCCCGGAACGCGGGAACGTGCGCAGGCCTGCTGCGCGGCTGGTCGGGACCCGCGCTGTTCCTGTTGCGCCTGTCCGAGGCCACGGGCGAACGGCGGTGGCTCGACGCCGCCGTGCGGGCGTTGCACCGCGACCTCGACCTGTGCGTGCCGATGCCGGACGGCTCTCTCCAGGTGAACGGCGGGTTCCGGGCGCTGCCGTATCTGGACGTCGGTAGCGCGGGCATCGCACTCGTCGCGGCCGAACTCCGCGCCCACACGACCGACGAACGCGTTCTGGCCGCGCTGGCGCCGCTGAGCCGGTCGTGCCGCAGCGCGTTCACCGCGGACGCGAACCTCTTTCATGGACGCGCTGGACTGGTCGCGACTTTCTCTCGACTTTCCCACACCATTCCCGATATAGTGGGGACAGCGCGAGTGCGAGACCAGCTGAATAATCTCGGATGGCACGCGCTCGCCTTCCATGGACATGTCTCCTTTCCCGGTGACGGATGTAGCCGCTTGTCCATGGATTTTGCAACGGGCAATGCGGGTGTATTGGTGGCGGCAGCGTCCGTCCTGGACCCCGCGGTGCCGTTTCTACCCTTCCTGTCTCCAGTCGGAGACGCGCCGGCCAGCCAGGCCTCGGCCGTCGAGGCCACACCAGGATCCGATACAACAGACTCCTCCGGATGTGTGGTCGGGAATCAGAGCAGCGACCGAAAGGTGCGAACATGACCGTCCTCGACCTCCAGGGCCTCACGACCGAGGCGGCGGAGACCGCCCTACTCGGCAGCACGATCAGCAACAACTGCTGATCGCACCATCCGATCAGCGCAGCCGCGCTGATCGGCCTCCCGGTGTCGAGAAGAGGGGGTGATAATGCGATGAGCGTTTTCGACCTGCAGGACCTGGTGACCGACGCCGCCGAGTCCCTGCTGCCATCCAGCACCGTAAGCAACAACTGCTGAGAAAGCCGGAGCTGGGGCGGGCGCGGGCGCCGCTTTCGCGCCCGTGTCCGTCCCGCCTTCCGCGGAGGTCCAGCCATGCCCGGCAGGCACCGGGATTTCGGCGCTGTCCGGGAACACCAGTACGGGGTCCTGCGAACGGCTTTCGGCATCAGCCTCGTCGGCAACAGTGTCGGCGGGGTCGCCTATCCGCTGTTCGTGCTCGACGCCGTCGGGGACATCGCCTTCACGGGAGCGGTCGTCACGGTTTCCATCGTCGCGTCGGTCCTCACCGGAGTGTTGATGGGGCCGTTGCTGGACCGCTGGGGCCTGCACCGGTCCTGGCTGGGTTCGGCGTTGATCGGTGCCGGGGCCAATGCATCCACGCTCGTTCTGTACCTGACCGATGCCCTGCCCGCCTGGCTGCTGCTGTTCCTCGCGTTCGTGCGTGCCGGGGCGGACGAGCCGGGCCGGGTGGCCACCTTCGGCCTGCTGCCCGCGGTGGCCGGCGAGTCCGGGCGGACCCTCGAGCGCGCGAATGCGACGCTGCGAGGAATGAACGCGCTGGCGAGCCTGCTCGGGCCGATTCTCGCGGGGGTCGTCGTCGGATTTCTCGGCAGCCCCGTCACCGTCCTTCTGGAGGCGGTCGCCGGCGGCCTGACCGCCGTCATCCTCGGGCTGCTCCTGGCCGCGCCAACGGCCACCGCCGAGTCCCGGGCGACCAACGGACAGTCGTACTACGAGCACCTGCGGGTCGCGCTGCGTTTCTTCTGGTACGACCGGCTGCTGCGGGTGCTCGTCATCAGCACCATGGTGTTCGCGGCGCTGGACACCGGACTCGCCTCGATCGGACTCACCATGTATGCGGAGGAGGAACTCGGATCAGCGGCCTGGTACGGCGGCCTGGTGAGTTTCTTCGGGGCGGGGTCGCTGGCCGGCACGATCGCCTACGGGGTCATGGGCCATCGGATGCCCCGGCGGGGCGTCTATCTGGGTGCCTATCTGTCATTCGCGATGGTGGTGCTGACGCTTGCGGTGGTGACCAGCGTTCCGATCGCGCTGGCGGCAATGTTCGTCGCCGGCCTCGTGATCAGTCCCGTCGATCTGTTGTACATGCTGGTACTTCAGGAACGGGTACCCGAGCGCGTGTTCGGCGGGGTCGCGAGCCTCGCCACCACGGTTGTGTCCGCACCGAGCCCACTCGCGGTCGCACTGCTCACCTGGATGATCTCGGCGAACGGTAGTCGCCGGACCTTCCTCGTACTCGGGTGCTGCTATCTTGGAGTCGCTTTCGGACTGTTTTTCATCCGGCCACTGTACGGCCTGCGCTCGGTCTCGCTGTCGTCTCCGGGCGACACGTCCCGATCGTCCGCGGGTTCCGATCAGTCCGGAGCGGAGGTTACCAAGGAGGCCCCGTGTCGGCGAATGTCAAGTCTCTGATCACCGGCGCGTTCATGCTGGTCGTGGGCCTGATCCTCTACTTCACCACGGACGCGGTGCATACCCCGGTGTTCACTCTGACCAAGGTGGGCGTCGTGCTGGTGGTGCTCGGCGTCATCGAACTGGTGATCACCACGACGGTAATGGTTTTCCCGCCCAAGAAGAGCCAAGGGCGCTAGCCCGGGGGTGCCATGGATCTGGGATTCAAGCTGGTCGGGAGCAACGCAACCTGGACGTTTCACGCCGACCACGTTGTCATTGAGTACGCAACCAGTCTCGATGTTCCTCGACTGCTGCGCCGGATCGGTCGGCGGGTCGTCCCGAATGAGGCGATCGCGGACGCGGGCGTTGGTCGGGGGGACGGTGCCTGGGTGCTGTGGCTCATCCTTCGCGCCGGCGCCGACCCATACCTGACAGCGGCCGCTGGCCAACTGCCGGACGATCACGATCCGCACCGGTTGGAACTCGACAACGACCAGGCGGACCTGGCCAATTTTTATGCCCGTGACCTGCGGCTGCGTGCGGGTACGAAGCCTCTGCACCCCGCGCCGAGCCCACTTTTCCTGCTGGCCGCCGACCCGCTCCCACTACGGTTGAAATGCTACGACGGCGAGGCTCATCTCGATGCCGACGTGCTGCGTTTCCGCTGGAACAGCGCAGCAAGTCCGATCAAACGTGCGCTGGGGACGAGCGTTTATCCGCTCTCAGCCCTGGAGAGCGCGGAATGGGTGCGGCCGGGACTGCTGTCCGGTCACCTCGCGGTCCACGCCACCGGCGACAGTGCCGGTGCACTCGCACCCGAAGACGACCCGCGGGTGATTCTGTTCGGTCTGGGGTACGGCGGACTCGCGCGCTCGTTGCCGTTCGCCGCGTCCCTGCTCGTCGAAATTCAACGAAACAGTCCCGACGGTCGCCCGGCGGAGGCACTCGCCCCGGGCAATCGCGCACGAGCCAGTCATCAATCACTCGACCGGCCGTGACCGCTGGGTCACGGCCGCGGTCTGGAGGCGCAGGTGGCCGATGCGATCTACTTTCCCGGTCTGGTTCCCACCACTTTCCCCTCGATCGCCGATTTCTTCACCGGGAATCCGTACGCCCGCAAGCGGACCGCGATCGCGGACGACATTCTCGGATATTCGCTGATCGCGGCGTACGAGCGGGCGGACGTCTACGACTGGGAGGTCTACGAAGCTGGTTTCATGGCGCTGAACCTCGCCCTCGCGGACTGGGCCGGTGACTGTCTCGACCTCGATCCGGTGGTGTTCGGTGGCCAGAGTTTCGGGGCCATCGTCGGCGCTGTCTACGCCGGGGCGCTCGACTACGCGGACGGGCTGCGGCTGGTCCGCGAGAGCACCCGGGTGGAGCTGGACTATTTCGGCGGGCTCACGGAATCGCTCGGCTGCTTCTTCTTCTATCGGCTGGCGGCCGACGACGTCGACGCTCTGCTCGAGGAGTGCCGGGCGGAGGGCCACCGTGTCGAGGGCTCGATCTACCTCGACAACCGGGTGTACGGCGTGTCCGGCACGATGTCGGGCCTGGAGCGCCTCCGGGAGCTGGTCACGCGGGCGGGCGGACGTGCCTTCTACCTGATGAACCGGGCGGAGCACTGTCCGATGGTGGCCGACCTGCGGCAGCGGCTCGAGGCCGAGGTGTACAGCCGGCTCACCTGGCGTGACGTGCGGCTTCCCATGATCTCCGACGTCACCGGGCGCCTGCTGACCGACCGAGTCGCGATCATGAAAGACCTCCTTGACGGCTGGACCACGCCGGTCCACTGGTCCACAGTCGCCGCGGGAATCCAGGCGAGCGGAGCGGACCGGGCCTTCGTCGTCGGCCCCCGCAACATGTTCGCCCGGCTCACCGGCGCGAGCGTACCCACCGGAATGATCACCCCCAGAACGGTCGCCGACTTCCCGACAAAGGGCTTCCGCCTTCCCGCCGCGCGACCCGCGGCGGCGCCGACGCCTGCGGCGGTGACGGTGCGGTGAGCTCCCCCGCTCATCCCGGCTGTTGGCACGCCGTCGTCGCCTTCCTCACCGCGGCCGGCGCCGACACCGTCTTCGGGCTGCCAGCCGACGACCTGACGCTGCTCGCGGCCCTGCGGGACGGCGACCCGGCGGGCCGTTCCCCGCGCATGGTGCTTTGCCGGGATCAGCGCAACGCGGCCTTCATGGCGACCGGCTATGCGATCCAGTCCGGCCGACCGGGTGTCTGCGTCGTCGGCAAGGGCCCGGCTTCGACGAACGTGCTGACCGGTGTGCTGGAGGCGGCCCGCTCGGCGGCGCCGCTGCTCGTGCTCGCCGCGGGCACCGCCGTCGAACGCCGGGGGTCAGCGGCCTTTCAGGAACTGGAGCAGCTGCCCCTCATGGCGCCACTGGTGAAGTGGGCGCACCGGGTCGACCATCCGGACCGCGTCCGGCCCGCGCTGGACCGGGCCTGGGCCGTGGCGGTCGGCGGCGTACCCGGCCCGGTCTACCTCGAACTGCCGGACCAGCTGACCAACACACCCATCCCGGCCGGGCGACTCCCGAGGATCACGGTCGAGTCGACGGCGTCCTACCGGCCGCCCGCGAACAGCGACGCGTTGGCCGCGCTGCGCGGCTCGCGCCGCCCCGTCCTGCTGGCCGGTGGCGGCAGCCGCCACCGCAATGCCGAGGGGATCCTGGAGCTGCTCGCGGAGCGCCTTGGCGCGGCGATGTTCAGTACCGCTTCCGGGCGCGGCACCCTCGATGAGGCGAACTCACGCTTCCTCGGCCTGTCAGGCCTCTACCTGCCGGCCGCCGCCGCCCCGCTGTGGGAGCAGGCGGATCTGGTGGTGGCCCTGGGCAGCCGCCTGGAGGAGACCGCGACGTTCGGGTGGTCCTCGCCGCGCGTGGTGCAGGTCAACCTGGCCCCCGAGGAGTTCTCCGCCGAGTTCGACGGCCCCCGGGTGCTCGCCGACGCGGGGCAGGCCGCTGCCGCGTGGTGCGCCGCGCTGGCCGACCACGTACCCGACGCCGGCTGGCAGCGGCGCCTCGCCGAGACGCGCACGGCGATCGACGCGGCGGCGAAGGAGGTGCTGGCCGGCACGTCGGCGATCGCCCACCTGCTCGCGACGATGGACGGACTGCTCCCACCGGACCGGATAGTCGTCCAGGAGAACGGCCTGCAGGACATGTGGTCCTATGTCTTTCCGCACCTGCCGTGCCGGGCTCCGGCGGGCTCCGTCGTCCCGTCCGAGCAGACCAGCCTCGGGTTCGGGGTGGCCGCGGCCGCGGGCGTGGCGCTCGCCGCGCCGCGCCGGCAGGTCGTCGCCTTCGTCGGCGACGGCGCGTTCACCCTCGCCGGTGCGGATCTGGAGACGCTCGCCAGCGAGCACATCGGTGTCCTGTACGTGGTGCTGTGCAACGGCGGGTACGGCTGGCTGCAGTCCCAGCTCGACCAACGGGGCCTCGCCGGCGATCGGTTCGTGTTCGCCGACGGCGGGCTGCCGCTTCTTCGCCCCAGCGGCCCGCGCGTGTCCCACGCGGTCCTCGAACGTCCGGAGCAGGCCGAGGAGGCGCTACGCCGGGCGCTCGAGGCCTGCGCCGAGGGACGGCCGGCGGTGCTGTTCGTGCCGGTGGACCTCGCCGACGCCCCGCCGGGACTGTCCGACGTCGACGGCGACTTCCCCGGGAGTGGACATGGTGCATGAGCCGATGAGGCGGCTGCGGCGGCGCGTGGTGGTCACGGGCTGGGGGGCGGTGACGCCGCTGGGGCTCGGAGTGGAGGACACCTGGGCCGCGATGGTGGCCGGCCGCAGCGGCATCGGCGCCATCAGGAGTTTCGATGTCTCCGACCTGAACACCCGCATCGGCGGCGAAGTTCGCGGCTTCGACCCGGACGTGTACGTTCCGCGGAAGGTGAGCCGCCGGCTGGACCTGTACGCGCTGTACGCGCTGGGCGCCGCCACCCAGGCGGTGGAGAGCGCCAAGCTGGAGATCGACGAGGGCCTCGCCGACCGCGTCGGCGTCCTCGTGGGCAGTGGCTACGGCGCGGTCAGCTACAACCACACCGTCGCCGACACACTGCGTGCCAAGGGGCCGCGGGCGATCAGTCCGTTCGCCCAGGTCGCCGGGGCCATTGACAACGCGGCGGGCGAGATCAGCATGCGTTTCGGCGCGAGGGGGCCCAGCCGGGCGCAGAGCTCCGCCTGCGCTACGGGCACCGATTCGCTCGGCGAGGCCGCCCGCTGGATCCAGTTCGGCTTCGCCGACGTCGTCATCGCCGGCGGAGCGGACAATTGCGTGACCCGCTGTGAGATCGCCGGCAGTGGCAACGCCCGAGCGCTGTCGGTCCGCAACGACGAACCAGAACTCGCCTCCCGGCCGTTCGACGCCGACCGTGACGGCTTCGTGATGAGCGCCGGAGCGGGGATCATGGTGCTTGAGGAGGCCGAGCACGCGCTGGCCCGCGGCGTACCGATCCTCGCCGAGCTGATCGGCTACGCCGCCACCTCCGACGCCCACCACTGGACGTCACCGCATCCCGAGGGCGCGGGCGCCAAGGCCGCGATGCGCGCGGCACTGGACGACGCGTCGATCGAGCCCCGTGCGCTCGACTACGTCAACGCGCACGGCACGAGCACACCGGTCGGGGATGAGCGCGAGGTCCACGCGGTTCGCGAGGTGCTCGGTACACACGCGACCAGCATCCCGGTCAGCTCGACCAAGTCGATGACCGGACACATGATCGGCGCCAGCGGCGCCGTCGAGGCGATCGTCTGCTGCCTGGCGATCCGGGACGGCATCGCCCCGCCCACCATCAACTGCGACCGTCCCCTGGATACCGAGATGAACTTCGTCGCCTGCCATGCGCAGAAACACGACATCCACGTCGCGATGAGCAATTCCTTCGGCTTCGGCGGTCACAACGCGGTGGTGATCCTTCGCCGTTGGGCTTCCGCCTGACCAGGACCAGTTCGCCGCGGGCGTCCCGGTCGGGGACGCCTGCGGCGGCTGAGTCGCCGTCAGGTCGACGGCGTGGGGTCCGCGCCCGGGCCGGGGATGGTGGCGCCAGCGCGGCGACGGCGCCGGTGCCGCGCGCCGACGATCAGGATGACGGTGAGCACACCGATCGCGCCGATCCCGGCGGCCAGCGCGTACCAGCCGGTCGAATAACCGGTGATCAGGTAGCGGTGCGAGCCGGGTCTGCGGGGGAACTCCACCGTCGTGGTGACGCTGTGCTCGACGAGTCCGCTGCGCAGCGTCACCGTCGCGCTCCACGGTCCGAGCGGGAGGGTGCCGTCGAGCGGGATCGAGACGGGGCTGGTCCCGCCGGGCGCGATCGTCGTGCCGAGCGCCGCCCGGAACGGCCCCGCGCGCAGGCCGCCGGGGCCCTTGTCCAGGTGCACGTCGCCGGACATGTCCAGGGCCCGGCCGCCGGTGTTGCGCACGTCGGTCAGCAGCGCGGTCCGGCCGTCCTCGAGCCGGCTCGCGGTGAGGGCCGCGATGCTGAACCCGGCCGCTGGCGGCCCGCCGGGGCCGATGTCGAGGTACATGCGCACGCCGACCCGGTTGACCATCCGCACGCCGCCGCTCGTCGGCGCGCCCGCCGCCTCGGCCCACACCACGCCGTAGTGCTCACCCGGCGAGGCGTCCTTCGGGACGTTGACGGCTACTTCGGCGTTGCGGCGGGCGTGCGGGGCGAGCTCGACGGTCGGCGGGTCGACGGAGGTCCACGTGGTCAGCTCGTTACGGCCGTGACCGTCGGCGAAGTGGAACCCACCGTCGTTGATCGTGGCGGCCGCCGGGTAGAGCGAGACGGACAGCGGGGTGCTGGCCTCGTTGTAGACCTCGACCTGCCGGCGCAGCACCGTGCCGGGGTTGAGGTGGTCGATGATGTACTGCCGGGCCCGCGGGTCGTCGCGCAGCGACTCGCTGACCTCCGTCAGGCGGATGCCGAAGCGGTTCTTCTTCCCGTCGATCGCCGCGAGTTCGTGGCGCGCGGGCGGTGCGGTGCCGGCCCGCTCCCCGGCGAGGGCCGCGGCCGGCGTCGCGGGCCCGCTGGTCACCAGGAGCAGGCCGGCCACGGTGACGAGAGCACCGAGAGTCGTCCCAGACGTCAAGGCGGGCAGCAGCTCGATCTCCGCCAGGCTCGGCGCGGTGACGGTGACGGCCGACAGCACGGGTGGCAGCTGGATCGCCTCCGTCTCGGCGTCGGCCTGCACGACCGGCACGGGCCTGTCCTACCAGCGGATCGGGGCCAGCTCGGTGCAGTACCGGTCCGGCCCGGCGACGGCGGTGACGGGCCAGATGACGGTCGCCAACCCCGGCCAGTCGTCCACCACGTCGGTGACGCTCGGCGCCACCCGCCAGACCTTCTCCGGCTCCGCGAACCGCGGCGCGGCCAGCTCGGTGACCTGGAACCCGACGCTCACCATCGCCGTGCCCACGAACATCGTCGTCGGAACCTACCGGTGCAGCCTCACGTTCTCGGTCGCCTGACCGGTCCCCGCCCGCTCAGGCGGGGACCGGTCCGACTCCCGTCGTCAGTTTCTGCAGGCGGGCGACGTTGTCCCCCACCGTGTCATCGGTACGCGGGACGTAGTGCGCGTCGAAAGCGATCTTGCGGCCGTTCTCCAGGAAGTAACGCAGGAAGGCGACGGTCGCCGGCTGACGCAGCGCGTCGGTGCGCGCGTAGACGTACAGCGGCTTGCACAGCGGCAGGTAGAGACCGGTTCCGACGGCCACCGCCGTCGGCGCCACGCAGCCCTCACCGTTGTTGATCTCGACTCCGCGCAGCCGCTGGCCGAACGTCTCGTAGGTGGGGTAGTCCAGGAAGCCGATGGACAACCGGTCACCGGCCACGTTGTTGGCGACCCCGCTGAGGTCCGTCTGCTGATAAGAGCGGGACCGGTCACTGGCGTCGCTGATGGTCGCGTTGAAAACCTGCGCCTGCACCGTGGTGCGAGCCGGGCCGACGAAGTTGATCGGCTCGTCCGGATAGGACCTGTCGATCTGGTTCCACCGGGTGACGGTGGAGTCGGCCCCCCAGATCTGCCGGACCTGCTTGAGGTTCAGGCAGCGCAGCCAGGTGTTCTGTGGATTCACCACGATCGGCAGGGTGTGGTGGGCGACCTCGAAACCGACGAGCTTCTTCTGGCAGGACGGATCCTTGAGCGAACCGGGATTCGGTTCGAAGGAGGCGTCGGCGAGGTCCGCCTTGCCGCTGCACAGCGCGTCGAAGCCGTCCTCGGTGCTCGTCGACTCGACGTTCACGGTGACGTTGCGCTGGGTCTGGCGGAACTCGTTGTAGGCGGTCTCGGCGATCGGCGCGACCTCGGAGGATCCGGCGACGCGGACGAGGTTCGGCGCCGCCGACGGCTCGGGCGGCGCGGTCGTCGGCGGGATCGGGTCCGTGGTCGGGAACGCCGACGCCGTCGCCGCCGGGGACACCGAGGCGGTGTCGGAGCCGGAGTCACGGCCGGTGAGAAGCACGCCGGCGGTCGTTCCCGTCGCGACGAACAGGACGGCGATGATCGCGGCCGCGATCATCGCGCGCCGCGACGCGAAGATCCCGCCGCGGTCCGGCTCGTTCTCCCGGTGGCCGCCGCCCGCCGGCGGTGGCCCGCCCGCCGGCGGCTGGGCCGCGCCGAGCGCGGTCAGCGCCCCGGTGCCACTGAGGCCGACCGGCGCGGCGCTGCCCACTGCCGCCGCGGCTGCCGCGGCTGCCGCCGGGCCCGCCGGGGAATGGTCGGCGGCGAGCCAGCCGGCCTCGCCCACCGGCTGCACCCCGGGCCCGTACCCCAGACCGACCGTGGGCATGGTACCGCCGCCGACCGCAGGGTTGAGCACCGTCGCGTCGTACGAGCCGTCGCCCGCGGCCGCGGCCGCCGCGGCGGCGGCGGGCGGCGGGGTGCCGCCGGACATGAACGGCGGCAACGAGCCGAGGCTCGCCGCGTCGGGCGGGCGGATGACCGCGGTGACGTCGTGCGGTTCCTCGGCCGGCGCCGCGCCGAACACTCCCGTGCCGTGGCGGGTCGCGCGGTCGGCGAGGTCCGCGGCGAGCAGGGCCGCACCCATCGCCAGGTCCGCGTCCGAACGGTGCTCGATCCGGTGGATCTCCGGGAATGCCTCGCGCAGCCGCCGGGCGACCAGCGGCAGGTAGGTGACGCCACCGGAGAGCAGCACGCGGGACAGGTCCGCCGGCGACGCCGGCACCGACCGCAGCGCCCGGCGCAACGCCTCGACGGTGTCCTCGATCGTCGGCCCGACCAGCGTCTCCAGCTCGGCCCGGGTCAGCGTGACCGAGGTGTCGACGCCGGGCAGCGCGACGGACAGCTCGACCTCGTCCTCCTCGGCGAGGATCTCCTTGGCCTGGGCGGCGTCACGGCGCAGGCGGTCGAGCGCGACCCGGGTCGCCGCGTCAGCGCGGTCCAGCCCGGCAGACGCGAGGCCGGCCCGGGCGAGCGCGCGGTCGACCAGCAGGGCGTCGACATCCAGCCCGGCGCCGTGGCGCAGGCCGGCGGGCGAGCCCACGACCTGGAATCCGAACGGGGAGAAGGACAGCACCGCGGTGTCGGCGAAGCCGGCGCCGAGGCCGTACCAGCCGACGAGGTCGACGGTCTGGGTCACCGAGGCGCGGGCGAGCAGAGTGCCCATCGCGTCGGCCGCCGCCACCGCCGTCACCGGCATCTCCAGGCCGGAGAGCTGGGCGACGGCGTCGACGAACGCCTCGCGCCGAGACGCCGGCCAGAAGCTCGGATACGTCACGACGACCTGGTCAGGCGGCCCGCCGAGCTGCTCCGACGCCGTCGTCACCAGATGGGCGACGAACCGGCCGAGCAGGCTCTCCCGACTGTAGGCGGCGCCGCCGAGCAGCACCTGGCCCTCGTCGCCGAGGCGGCGCAGCAGGTCGGTGGCGGCGCGGTCCGGGTCGGTCCAGGCCCGGCGCTGCGCGGCACGGGCGAACAGCGGGCTGGCGCCCTCCGGCGCGTAGACGACCGAGGGCAGCCGACGCTGCCCGCCCAGTTCAAGTACCCGGGGCCAGCCCCCGTCGGCGATTCCGACGATGGTGTGCGCGGTCCCGATGTCGATGCCTAGCTGATAACCCACCGCGTCTCCCGACCCACGCCATCACGGGAGGCGTCCCCCCCACGGGAAGCGCACCCGACCACCGGCGTCTCTCTTACCCGGATGGTGGGAATATCGTAGGACACCTGACCAGGCATTACGTATGTCCGGTGGCGGACAGAAAAACAGATGATCGATCTGAACCGGGCCACCCGGAAATCCGATTCGGAGAGTAACGAAGCCGTTTCGGCGCGCGGAGTCCACGGACGGCCCGACGTCAACCGGGCGAGGACCGCAACGTGCGACACCGCCGAGTGCGCCGCGGCGCACTGTCGGGTGCTCGGCGGTTCACCGGTCGCGGCGGTGGACCCACCGATGGAAACGGCGAACCGGCGGACGGCCGCGGGGACGTTTGTCAGCGGTCCACTACGATCTGCCTGAGCTCGCGTCAGATCCGACATGTCGTTTCCAGGCAGGACCGAGGGGGTCGAAGGACAGTGGCCGAGAACAGCGGCGCCGGGAACGGATCGTGGAACTTCCGGTCCGCCGCCGCCGTCCCCTCTGTGGACCGGCCCGAGGGCGGCTCGGTCGACCTGCGCACCGACATCCCCCATATCGCCCGGGTCTACGACTACTGGCTCGGCGGCAAGACCAACTACGCGCCCGACCGGAAGGTGGCGGAAGCGGTCATGGCCGCCATGCCGGCGGTCACCGAAAGCGTGCGCGCCAACCGGTCCTTCCTTCGCCGCGCGGTGCACCTGCTCGCCGCCGAGCACGGCGTCCGCCAGTTCCTCGACATCGGCACCGGTCTGCCCGCCGTCGACAACACCCACGAGGTCGCCCAGCGCGCGGCCCCGGACGCCCGCATCGTCTACGCCGACAACGACCCGATCGTCCTCGCGCACGCCCGCGCGTTGCTCACCAGCACCCCCGAGGGACGCACCGACTACGTGCACGGCGACGTCCGACAGCCCGAGGAGATCCTGGCCCGGGCCGCGCAGACCCTCGACTTCACCCAGCCGATCGCGCTGATGCTCATCGCGGTCCTGCACTGCATCGCCGAGGAGGACGACCCGTACACGATCGTGCGCACGCTGTCCGACGCGATGCCGCCGGGCAGCTACTTCGTCCTGACCCACCCGGTCCCGGCGACCGACGCCCCCGCCGGCGACGTCCCGGCGGAGGACCTCGCGGCCGCCTACGCCCTGCTGCGGGAGGCCTCCACCGGCAGCATCCACGCGCGGACGACCGAGCAGATCAGCCGCTTCTTCGACGGCTGGGATCTCCTCGACCCCGGCATCGTCCTGGCCACCCAGTGGCGCGCCGACGAGTCCGAGTCCACCGTGATCCGCGTCGGCATCGGCCACCGCCCCGCCTGAGCGACCGCCGCTCTGACTACTTGACCCAAGCCTCAGTACAACACCTCCGCTTTTCGCCTCAGGTCGGAAGATGCTCGACGAAAAGACCAATCAGGATCCTTCCGCCAGTACGCCCATCACCCGGAAAGAAGTGAATTCTATTTCGGTGTCGAGCCAGTTTCGTGTGCCATTCTCATCGGAAGAGAAAGCCTTCGTACTCCACGTCACGCTTCCGCATGAGCGCGGCCGATCCGCGGGTCTTGCCTTCGATGCTGACGTCGATCCCAAGCCGGGCCGAAATCTCCGCGGAGGAACCCCGTTCGGCTACAAAATGCTTTAGAAAATAATCATTCAATGCGCCGAGATGCAGCACCACCGTGTCCCGTACGTCGTAGCCGCCAGCAAATTTGCGAAACGACAGCTTCGGCGCGAAACACAGGCCGGGGAATGCCTTCTCGGCAAGGGAGAAGAAGTGCCGTTCGTCCGTCGCCTCCCACCCGATGAGCGCGCGGTAGAAGAGTGGCACGTCCGCGGCGCGGTCAAGGATCATGATCTCAGCCTGGAGGTGCTGGGCAGTCACTCGACGGAGCCCGGCCAGCTCTCGCCAGGGAAGGGAGAGAACCCCCGCATTCCCACCATCGGCGGCCAGCTGTACAGCCCGCGCCAAGCCGAGGCTGTACGAGGCTGTATCGTCAACATGCACGTCACCGTCGACGGCGATCGCCGGATCGGCATCCCAGTCGACGCATTTGTCGAGTAATCGCATGAGCAGAACGCGGACGTCTCGGTCGATACGCGGCGAGATCGCCAGGGCACTCCCGACATCCGCCCCGAAGACGAAAGCGACCGCGCCCCACCCGCGGAGGATCCCTACCGTTTCTCCCGAGCCTCTGATATCCGCCAGAAGCTCGACAAAGGCGATGATCTCGCCTTCGACGTCACCCCAGCCAGTGAGCCCCGCGCAGGAAAGTGCCTCTTCGTCGACGATGAATCTCACTGCGACCGCCTGCGGATCCTGGCGAGGCTGGCCAGATCTCGCTCGCCCTGATCGAAGAATCCAGCCGGCCAATCGGTCAGCGCTCCGGATTCAAGTATCCCGACCGCGGTACGCTCTCCATTCCCAAAGTAGTGGAGGACCGCGTGGCTCGCTGGCAGCGTGCGCTCCTCGGCCACACCAAGACGTATGCCGTCGATTACATGATCGCTATGAGTCTCGACAATTGTCTGCACACCAGACGCCGCGAGCCGTGCGAGGAATCGCCCCATCGCCGACTGCCCAGCGGGATGGAGATGCGCCTCGGGGTTCTCGACGATGAACAGCGATGCCGGCCGCGCGGCGAGGCCAGCCACGCAGATCGGCAGTGCATAGGAGAGCCCGAACCCGACATTCGCCGGCCGCAGCCACGGCGTCAGTGCGTCGGGGTCCCGAAAGCGGATCATCGCCGCGTTGGTGCCCTGTAGCCAGGTGGCGCTCACGAGAACGGGCCGAACGATCTCCGAAAGCCAGAGTCCCGTCTGACCACCCAGCGTGATCGAATGATCATGTTCCACGGTCTCTGGATGGCGACGCTCGACAGGTACCTGCTCGCGCTCCCTGCGGGCAAGCAGATGGGCGGTGTACTGCCCCCGGTGGCCGACCCGCAGGCGGCCGTCATCCAGAGTCGACACCTCCAGCAGGTCTCGCGGTCCCAGCCGTTCCGCCGACAGGTACGTGTCGATCGGCACGCGCGGGCCATGGCGGTCAGACCGCTCGCAACGGAGGTAGCCAGCGCGGTCGTCAGGAACGGCGAAGTCGGTCCTGCAGATCTGCCCGTCGATCACCCGGACCGTCGTGATGGCGCTGTCAGCGGCCTCCGCGTAGAGCACATCCGACGCCTCCCCCAGGGCCAGACCGTGTTCCCCGTTGAGAGGGACAAGCTCTCCATCGCGATCCTCAGCAAGATCCGCCAGAAGAAGCGCCTGAATGACCGTACTCTTGCCTGAGCTATTCAGACCAGTCAGCACAGTAAGGGGCAGGAGATCCAAATCCAGATCGCGAAAAATCTTGAAGTTTATGATCTGCACATTCGTGATCAACGTGCACTCTCGATGATGCTTCGAGTCATCAGGAAGCGGTTACGGACACGCATGCCGTCTCCCGTCGAGGCAGTGACGGCGGCAATGTATTCCGGCTGGTCCCGCATCGCCAGCCGCGCCCCCCGCTGAATCTTTGCGATGGCGTCCCTGGCCTCGACGGGACCGGAGCGCGCCAGCTCGACACTCCAGCTCTCGAAGAGGGCACGATTGAAAGGGTTACGACGGTCATCGCCGAGCGGCCATTTCCGGAAAGCACGATCCCCGAAGGTCTCGATACTGGTGCGCAGACCGATGATGAACTTCTTTTCAATCTCTCGGAGCAGCGCATCCGGCACCTGCCGGGGATCGTCCAGCATCTCGGTCGCCCGCTGCAGGAACCTGTCCATCGGCGGCACGTAGTCCTGCTCCCCCATCAGCCAGAAGGCGCAGAACCGCAGCGCGACCTCATGGTCGATCATGCGTCGCTGACGCTCCAGCGCGCCGCCGGTAGCAATCGCGAACTCCGGAACCTCCGTCAGACCCCGAAGAAAGTCACGGCTGCGCCGATCACTCATACAATGCCGAATTTCCTGCGCATTCAGGGGTGTCCCACCGGTGTTGATTCGACGGAAGATGTCGTACATCACCGGGCGCGGCGTGGAAGGATCGATGACGTTGACGACTATCTGCGTGTTGTTCAGCCGCCGCCGCCAGAGCGCGGGAAGGTCCCCGAAACGCTTTCCAACCACATCCGTAAGATATTCGACCCCTACCAGCGGAAAGCCACCGGATCCCTTCGGGCCGCCGCGGACGAAGTCATGGATGGTGGACAGCCGCTGGACGCCGTCGATGACCCGCAGGGTTCCATCGATATCCTCAGCGAAGTAGAAGGCCGGCAACGGGATCTGTAGCAGTACCGACTCGATGAGCTGGGCCTTCTGCACTGGTTTCCACACCCGCAGGCGCTGGAAGTCCGGTGCGAGATCGAGTGACTCCTCGTCGATCGAGTCAAGCATGTTGCGCAGCGAGAAGGACTTCGTACTGACCCGGATGCTTTCGGGATTCCAAGGTCGGTCAATGTCCTGGAGGTCGCTGTCCTGTTCCTCCTCCACATCCAGCGGCGTGTTGCCATCATGCTCGACGATCGCGGTCACCGATTCCACTGACATCGTCTCCATCTCGGCCGTCGGCATGGAAGCGGCTCGGCCGGCCACGTGCCGACCGCGGCTTCCTGGCACCGACCATCGCCTGGACAACTGTGCTGTCAGGCCCACGGTGATCGACGTGGTCTGTCACGACTGTCGGCATCCCTGCCGGCGAGCCACGTCGATGCCGGTGCGGCTCAGTCGGTGGGGCGGGAAACGAGCGTCGGTTCGTTGAAGGCGCCGAGGATGGCGTCGGCGGCCAGCGCCGGGGTGAGGGTGCCGTCGCGGACGCGGCCCTCGAGGTCAGGGGTGATCTCCCGGACGCGTGGGTGGGAGCGCAGCGCGGTGGTCAGGCGGTCCTGGACCATCGCCCAGGTCCAGTCGACCTGCTGACGGCGACGACGGGCGGCCAGCGCGCCGGTGGCGTCGAGGGTGTCCTGATGTTTGACGATCTGCGCCCAGACGGTGTCGATGCCGGTGCGCTGCTCGGCGCTGCAGGTCAGCACGGGGGTGTTCCAGTCGCGCGGCCCGGAGGCGCCCTGCAGCATCCGCAGCGCCCCGGCGAGCTCGCGGGCGGCGCGGCGCGCGTCGAGCTCGTGCGGGCCGTCGGCCTTGTTCACCGCGATGACGTCGGCGAGCTCCAGCACGCCCTTCTTGATGCCCTGCAGCTGGTCGCCGGTGCGGGCCAGGGTGAGGAACAGGAAGGTGTCGACCATGTCCGCGACCGTGGTCTCCGACTGGCCGACGCCGACCGTCTCGACGACGACGACGTCGTAGCCGGCCGCCTCCATGACGACCATCGCCTCCCGGGTGGCCTTGGCCACGCCGCCGAGGGTGCCGGCGGTCGGCGACGGGCGGATGAACGCCGCCGGGTCGATCGACAGCGCCGCCATCCGCGTCTTGTCACCGAGAATGCTGCCGCCGGTGCGCGTCGACGACGGGTCGACGGCGAGCACCGCCACCTGGTGGCCGCGGCCGGTGAGCATGGTGCCGAGCGCGTCGATGAACGTCGACTTGCCGACGCCGGGCACGCCGGTGATGCCGATCCGCCGCGCCTTGCCGGCGTGCGGCAGCAGGCTCACCAGCAGCTGCTGCGCCAGCTCACGGTGGTCGGCCCGGGTGGACTCGACCAGCGTGATGGCCCGCCCGATCCAGGTGCGCGACGAGGCGAGCACGCCGTCCGCGTACTCGCCGATGTCGATCGGCCGCCGGGTCACGATGCGAGCGATGTCATGGCTGCGCGGCGCCGGCCGTCAGGCGGCGGCGTGGCCGAGCTGCGTGGACAGGGTCGTGAGCAGCTCCAGCGCCGCGTCGGCGATGACCGTCCCCGGCGGGAAGATCGCCGCCGCGCCGGCGGCCCGCAGCTCGTCGAAGTCGCCCGGGGGGATGACCCCGCCGACCACGATGAGGATGTCGGACCGGTCGAGCGCGGCGAGCTCCTCGCGCAGCGCCGGCACCAGGGTGAGGTGCCCGGCGGCGAGCGAGGACACGCCGACGATCTGCACGTCCGCCTCGACCGCCTGGCGGGCGACCTCGCCGGGCGTCTGGAACAGCGGGCCGACGTCCACGTCGAAGCCGATGTCGGCGAAGGCGCTGGCGATGACCTTCTGGCCGCGGTCGTGGCCGTCCTGGCCCATCTTGGCGACCAGGATGCGGGGGCGGCGGCCCTCCTCGCGCTCGAACGCCGCGGCGGCGTCGCGGGCGGCGACAATGTTGCCGGCGGGTCCCGCCTCGTCCCGGTACACGCCTGAGATCGTACGGATCTGACCGGAATGACGCCCGTACACCTTCTCCAGGGCGTCGGAGATCTCCCCGACGGTCGCCCGGGCGCGGGCCGCGTTCACCGCCAGGGCGAGCAGGTTCTGCTCCAGGCCGGGGGCGCGCCGGCCGTCGCGGGCGGCGTCGGCGGCGGCGGTCAGCGCGTGCAGCGCCGCCTCGACGGCCGCCGGGTCGCGCTCGGCGCGCAGCCGGTGCAGCTTGTCGATCTGCTCGGTGCGCACCGCCGAGTTGTCGACCTTGAGGACCTCGATGGCCTCGTCGGCGTCCACCCGGTACTTGTTCACGCCGATCAGCGGCTGGCGGCCGGCGTCGATGCGCGCCTGGGTGCGGGCCGCGGCCTCCTCGATGCGCATCTTCGGGATGCCGGCGTCGATGGCCTGGGCCATGCCGCCGGACGCCTCGACCTCGCCGATGTGCGCCCAGGCCCGGGCGGCCAGGTCGTGGGTGAGCCGCTCGACGTAGTGGCTGCCGCCCCACGGGTCGATGACGCGCGTGGTGCGCGACTCCTGCTGCAGCAGGAGCTGGGTGTTGCGGGCGATGCGGGCGGAGAAGTCGGTCGGCAGGGCGAGCGCCTCGTCGAGGGCGTTGGTGTGCAGCGACTGGGTGTGGCCCTGGGTCGCGGCCATTGCCTCGACGCAGGTGCGCACGACGTTGTTGAACACGTCCTGCGCGGTCAGCGACCAGCCGGAGGTCTGCGAATGGGTGCGCAGCGACAGCGACTTGGCACTCTTCGGGTCGAACTGCTTCACCAGCCGCGCCCACAGCAGGCGGGCGGCGCGCAGCTTCGCGACCTCCATGAAGAAGTTCATGCCGATCGCCCAGAAGAACGACAGCCGGGGGGCGAACGCGTCGATGTCCAGGCCCGCCGCCAGCCCCGCCCGGATGTACTCCACGCCGTCGGCGAGGGTGTAGGCGAGCTCCAGGTCGGCCGTCGCGCCGGCCTCCTGCATGTGGTAACCGGAGATGGAGATCGAGTTGAACCGGGGCATCCGCTGCGAGGTGAACGAGAAGATGTCCGAGATGATCTGCATCGAGGGCTGCGGCGGGTAGATGTAGGTGTTGCGGACCATGAACTCTTTGAGGATGTCGTTCTGGATGGTGCCCGCGAGCTGCTCGGGGGCCACCCCCTGCTCCTCGGCCGCGACGATGTAGAGCGCGAGCACCGGCAGCACGGCGCCGTTCATGGTCATCGACACGCTCATCCTGTCCAGCGGGATGCCGTCGAAGAGCTGGCGCATGTCGAGGATCGAGTCGATGGCGACGCCGGCCATGCCGACGTCTCCGGTGACCCGCGGGTGGTCGGAGTCGTAGCCGCGGTGGGTCGGCAGGTCGAAGGCGACCGACAGGCCCTTCTGGCCGGCGGCGAGGTTGCGCCGGTAGAACGCGTTCGACGCCGCCGCCGTGGAGAAGCCGGCGTACTGGCGGATCGTCCACGGCTGGGTGACGTACATCGCCGGGTACGGGCCGCGCAGGTACGGGGCGATCCCCGGGTAGGTGCGCAGGAAGTCGAGCCCGGCGGTGTCACCGGCCGTGTAGAGCGGCTTGACCGCGATGCCCTCGGGAGTGTCCCAGGTCAGGGCCTCGACGTCCTTGCCGGTCTCCGCCTCGACGGCGGCGCGCCACTCGGGCTCGGCGGCGTCGGCCGCAGCCGGCACGGTGCCGAGCTCGACCTTGGAGAAGTCCGGGATCGCGGTGGAACGCGAATCCGTGCTGTCGACGGTCATCAGGCCACTCCCGCCTCGGCCAGCGTCGCCTGGAGCACGGCGACGGCGTTGCATCCGGTGAACACGTACCCGTCGATGCCCGCGTCCGCGTCGGACTGGGCACGCGAGCCTGGCTGGCCCGCGAGCCACACCTGGCGGGCACCCGCCGCCCGCAGCGCCCGGGCGACGCCCGCGGCGTGCTCGGCGTACACCTTGTCGCCGGAGCACAGGCAGGCGACGGTGGCGCCGGAGGCGGTGAAGGCCGCGGTGATCGCCGCCGGGTCGGTGCCGACGCCGGACGTCGGGGTCTCGAAGCCGCCGGCCTGGAACAGGTTGGCGGCGAAGGTGGCGCGCGCCGTCGACGCGGCGGCGCTGCCGAGGGTGACCAGGAATACCACGGGACGCGCGCCGGCCGCGGTGTGGGCGTCCGCGCGGGCGCGCAGCGCCTCGAAGTCGGCGTCGTAGTGGATCACCGGGAGGCCGGGGCCGGCGCCCGCGGGGGCCTCGACCGGCTCGACCGGTAGCGGGGCCCGTTGCGGGAGCTTCTCGCCGACGTTGGGGAACTCGCTGACGCCGGTGAGCGGGTCGCCGCGGTGGGCGATCGCCTCGGCGCGGGCCGCGGCGGTGACGGCGATCCGCTCGGCGACCATGCCGGCGCGCAGCGCCTCGACGATCCCGCCGGCCGCCTCGATCTCGGTGAACACCGACCAGGCCGCCTCGGCGAGCTCGACGGTGAGCGATTCCACGAACCAGGACCCGCCGGCCGGGTCGATGACCCGGATCAGGCTCGACTCCTCCTGCAGCAGGGTCTGGGTGTTGCGGGCGATGCGGCGGGAGAAGTCGTCGGGCTGGCCCAGGCGGGTGTCGAACGGCAGCACGGTGACCGCGTCCGCGCCGCCGACACCCGCGCCGAAACAGGCCAACGTGGTCCGCAGCATGTTCACCCAGGGATCACGCCGGGTCATCATCGCCGTCGAGGTGACCGCGTGCTGGCGCTGGCCGCGGGCGGCCGGTTCGGCCCCGCAGACCTCGGCGACCCGGGCCCACAGCCGGCGCGCGGCACGCAGCTTCGCGATCGAGGAGAACTGGTCCGCCGTGACCGCGTAGCGGAACTCCAGCTGGCCGAGGGCCTCGGTCAGGCCGAGGCCGGCGTCGGTGAGCGTCCGCAGGTAGGCGACCCCGGTGGCCAGCGACGCGCCGAGTTCCTGCGCGTCGCTGCCGCCGGCACGGTGGTACGGCTGCGCGTCCACGACGACGGCGCGCACGCCGGGGAACTCCCGCACGCACCGGGCGGCAAGGGCCGCCGCGTCGTCGAGCCCCGGCACGTCACCCGCGGCCACGCCTGTCCGCGCGGCCCGGCCGATCGGGTCGGCGCCCAGGCTGCCGGCGAGCTGCGAGCCGGGCAGCCCGCGGGCGGCGGCGAGCCGGAACAGCTCCTCGGCGGCCGGCACCGTCTCGGCGCCCGCGTCCAGGACGATCGGCGCGAGGTCGAGGTATACGTCGGCGAGGACCGTCCCGAGGGCTTCGACCGGCAGCCCACCGGGCCCGAGCCGCAGCCAGAGGCTGGTCACGCCGTTCTCCAGATCGGTGAGAACGGCCTCGCCGGCGGCCTTCGCGTCCGGGCCGGCATGCAGGGCCCGGACGTCCCAGCCGGTGGCGCCGGCGCCCTGCGGCCGGCCACCGCGGACGAACGGTGCCAGTCCTGGCAGGCCGACCGCGGTCGCGGGTGCGTCGTCCGCGGTGTACAACGGCCGGATCCGCGGACCGTCGTAGGTGCGCGTGGTCAACAGGCCCTCTGCGGCCTCGGGCGTGGCCGTCTCGGTCGCCGCGCCGGACTTGCGCAGCACACCGAGGACGAGCTTCTGCCACTCGGCGCGCGTGGCCTCCGGAAAGTCGGCAGCCAGCGACATTCCGGCCGATGGAACGGTCATGCACCGGATCGTAGGCGTGGGACGTCCGACGGGCTGGGAATGTACTTCCCGTCACATGACGTTGCGTGAGTTTGGCCTGTTGGTGGCGCTGATCACGAGGCCCGCGGGGACACCTCCTCCCGGCCGGCGAGGACCCGCTCGACGGCGGCCACGATCTGGTCCGGATGCCAGGCGAGGTCGAGCACGCCGAAGCGCAGAACGGTCCATCCGTGCGCGGCGAGAAGGTTGCCGCGCTGGCGTTCCCGGTGCAGGGCCCCGGCCGAACCGACCGCAGCGCAGGTGTCGGCCTCGACGACGAGGCGGTGGGAGGGCCAGGCGAGGTCGAGCCGGGCGACCACCTGGCCGGCGGCGTCCGTCACCGGCCACTGCAGGTGGCTCGGGGCGAGTCCGGCGTCGGCGAGCAGGAGCCGAAGCCGCGACTCCAGGGCCGACTCGGCCCGCCCGTCGGCCAGCGACCACCATGCGTCGACGGTGCGGAAGCCCCGCCGGCCGGCCGCTGCCCGGCGCGCCGCCCGCAGGTCCGCCACGACGCCGCTGCGCAGCGCGCCGTCCATCACCGCGACGGCCGCGTCGCGGGTCGAGGCGGCGAGGACCAGGTCGGCCAGCGTGCGCGCGGGCGCGGTGACCGGGATTCCGGCCAGCGTCATCCGCTCGCCGGCGGGTAGGTCGGTGAAATGCAGCCGGATGCCGCGCGGCTGTGCCCGGGTGAGGCGCGCCGGCAGCATCAGGTGCACCGGTTCCGGCCGATTGTCGGATTCGACCGCGGGAAAGCCGAGCAGGCCCGCCGCGGTGGCGCCGCAGACAACTGCTCGCGGCCGGCCGACGAGCGCCGCGCGTGCGCGGGCCGCCAGCGCCGACGGCGGCGCGCCACGGGCGGGCAGAATCGCGACGACCTCGCCGCCCGGGTCTCCGCCGCTCAGGGCGCTGCCAGCCGGGTAAATGCAGCCGGCGGCACCGCGGGCTGTCGCGGGCGCTCCGGCCACGGGCGGGACGCGTTCGGCCCGGCCCGCCCCGGGCACGACGAAGGCACCCCGGACCGGGTGGCCCCACTGGTCGGACTGCACGAGCTGGCGAAGTTGACCGCGGGTCAGGCCGGCGGCGATCGCCTGTCGGAAGGTGATCATCCCGCCCTGCCGCCGGGCCAACGCGACGGCGGAGTCGAGGCCTGGATACGCACGGGCGGCGGGTCGGGTCGGCGGGGTCGAGGCCGAGAGCGAAGTGGTCATGCTCCGAGAATCCACCACGCCCCGGCACCGATCCAGCATCAGGAAAGACCTGTGGATAACCATCTGGACGATCATCTGTATTCAGATGGAATGGGCGTTACGGTCGGCGTCCGGCCCTGTGGCAGCCATTCTCGCCGGCAGCGGAAACCGCGCTTTGGCAAATGGCCAGGAAGGCCGCTGCAACCCGCAGCCGAAGACCATGACGGAAAGGTTCCCGAGCGGCCCGGGTCAGGGCGGAGCGTCGCTCACGCCGCCCTGCTCGCGAGGCCCCGGGCATAGTCCAGCCACCACTGACCGGCCGCCGGCCCGCCGTTGCAGGCTCCGTCCGACTCTCCGGGCACCTTGATCCACAGGTAGGCGTCTGCGCGCGGGTCACCGGTCTGACCGGTGGGCGCGACCCCCAGGCCACGGTCGGGCGGGTTGCACCAGGCGTTGTCCGGGGCGGGCCCGCGGCCGTTGCGGGAGGTGTCGACGACGAAGTGGGCGCCGCCGCCGAGGGCGGCGACGACGGCATCGCCGTAGGCGGTCTCGTCGGCGGTCTCGTCGAAGTTGGAGACGTTGAGGGCGAACCCACGGGCGCGATCCACGCCGGCCTGCCGCAGACGGGTGGCCGTGTCGGCAGCCGAGTGCCAGGTCGCGTTCCCGGCGTCGATGTACACGTCGGCGCCGACGGCGGCGAGCTGGTCGACGGCGAATCCCAGCATGGCGTAGCGGGCGCCGGCCGCGGCCGGCGACAGGCAGTCGACCTGGGCGAGGGCGTCCGGTTCGAGGATGACGGCGGCGGGGCCGGTGCCGATCCCGGCGGCG
This sequence comes from Frankia sp. AgB32, assembly GCF_023243045.1. Classification (GTDB taxonomy): domain Bacteria; phylum Actinomycetota; class Actinomycetes; order Frankiales; family Frankiaceae; genus Frankia. The sequence goes on along the minus strand of NZ_JALKFX010000018.1, from coordinate 39,678 downwards.
AACGCGGAGATCCAGGCCCGGTAGCCGGCCTCGTCGGCGATTCCACCGGCGGACTGGCCGCCGCAGTCGCGCTGCGGGATGGCGTAGGCGACGAGCACCGGTAGCGCGCTGGCGGCACGGACCACGCGGACCCGGTCGGGGGGGCCCGGGCGCCCGGGGGGCGGGGGCGGGGCGGGCCGCCCCGCCCGCGGGGGGCGCGCGCCGC
>NZ_JALKFX010000018.1:0-39463 GCF_023243045.1 Frankia sp. AgB32 | reverse complement strand
CCCGGGCGGGCGCCCCCCCCCCCCCGCGCCCGGGCGGCCCCCCCGGGCCCCCCACGGTGGCCGGGACCGGGTCGCCGAACCAGTCGGCGTGGGACCGGCCGGCGAGACGTTGCAGCGTCTGCGCGCCGGCCGGGTCACTCGCGCTCAGGGTCGCCACGGCCTTCGCCGCGTCGCCGTTCGGGTCGACATAGAGGGTGGCCGAGGTGAACGGGTCGCCGCTGGCCGCGCCCGTCAATGCCGCCGGTGGTGCGGCCGCGCGCGGCGCGGCCGCGGTCGGCCCGCTGCTCGGGGCGGCCGGGGCCGGGCCGATGGGGGTGAGGGGCACGGTCGGCACGGTGACGGCGGTGAGCCCGGTGGCGTTCTTCGCGGCGGCCGGGCCGGTGGCACCGGCCGACGGCAACGTGAACACGCGAGTCGGGTCCGGGGCCGTGGCGGTGATCGTCCCGACGTCGGGGCGGCCTGCCGAGACGGTGCTCGCCCCGTCTGCGGACGCCTCGGTCGACGCGAGGAGGAACTGGTCCAGCCCGAATCCGACCACCGCCGCCAGGAGGGCGACCGGCAGGAGCAGGACGAGGAACCGCCGTCGGCCCGCGCTGGGCGAGCCCGCCCGGCGGACGGGACGGCGATGGCGCCGGTGGCTCGGGGTACTTGGCACGCGACCTCCGGTTACCCGCATATCGCGGGGCCATGATGCACCCGCGGGCCCCATGTCAGCCGAAGCATACCTAGATACGCCTAGTAATCAGTAAACGGGGAGGAAAGGGACCCTCATCCGGTCCACGGCGAGGCGCCGCGCGCGCCCGCGGCCACGCCTTCGCTCAGCCCACGCCGTTGCGCAGGAGGTCGGCCGCCGCCTGCGGCCACCAGCTTCCGGCCGACGGATTGTTGCGGCCGCATTCGCCGTCGCTCGCGCCGGGCGTCTTCACCCACAGGAACGCGTCGGCGTGGGGGTATCCCGTGTCAGTCGTCGGTGTCGTGCCGGTTCCCCGGCCCGGCGGATTGCACCAGGCGTCGGTCAGTCCGGTGGCCGGGCCGCGGCCGTTGCGGGAGGTGTCGACGATGTAGTGCGCGTCGCCGAGCAGCCCGGCCAGCACCTCCGCGCGGGCCACCTCGTCGGAGGTCCGGTAGTAGTTCGCCACGTTCACCGCGAAACCTCGCGCGTGCGCGACGCCGGCCGCGACCAGCCGGCGGGCCATCTCCGCCGGGGCGATCCAGCCGCAGTTCGTCCCGTCGAGATACACGCTGGTCCCCGGCAGCCCGGCGTAGACGTCCACCGCGTCGCGCAGCAGCGCGTACCGCTCGGTCGCCTGGTCGGCGGGCAGCTGGTCGATCTGGCCGAGCGAGTCGGGTTCGAGCACGATGACCGCCCGGGTGTCGCCGATGCCCGCCGCGACCTGGCGGGTGAACTGGCGGTACGCGTCGGCGCTGGAGAACCCGCCGGCGGAGTAGCCGGCGCCGACGTCGCGGTGCGGGATGCCGTAGACCATGAACACGGCGGTGGTGCCGCCGGCGCGGGCGGCGGCGGCCCGGCTGTGGACCTCGCCGGTGACGTCGGTGATCCAGTCGCCGACGGAGAAGGCGGTCGGCGTCCGCACCAGCGGGGCGATCGCGTCGGCGCCGGCCGGGTCGGCCGCTGCCTGCTGGGCGGCCTGACTGCGCGGATCGACCAGGAACGGCCCGCGCGGAGTACGGGTCCGCCCGACGCCGGTGTCCGCCGACACCGGCTGACCGTCGCCGGCGGCCACGCCGACGCCGGCCGGGCAGCGGGTCAGGTCGGGCGCGGCCACCGTGCGCGCGCTCGCCGTTCCGCGGTCGGCCGCCCCGCCGCCGCTGCTGCCGCCGATCCCGCAGCCGGCCAGCGCCGCCGCGACCGCGACCCCGACCGCGACCCCGCGGGCCGACCCGAACACCGACCGGCCCCGTCGACCCGGTTCCGGGCTCGACCGTGACCCGCCGCGCCGCCCGCGGCCGTGGCCCGGGGGCGTCGACGTGGACGTCGGCACGAAGGCACTCCTCTCGACGGTGACCTCGCCGACGTGGTGGGCTGCGCCCGGCGGCGCGGGACGCCGGCCCCGGCCGCAGCGGCGATCCGCGGCGCTACTGGGCCACCTGCACCCACGTCGCGACCGACGGCACGTTCGCCCCGTTGTCGACGAAGAGCATGTACCAGTCACCCGGAAGGACATTCGGGTTGGCCGGCACGCTCACCGTGACGGTACCGTTCGACTGCGCGGTGATCGGCAAGGCCACCGACCGTTGTTCCGTATCGGTGACGTGGGTGTACGCCCCGGGCCGGATCAGCCGCACCTTGCCGACCTGCTGCGAGGTCCTGAAGGAGATCGTGGTACCCCGGGTGACCGCGGTCGGCGCGCCCTGCACCACCGGGCGCGTACCCGCGTACAGGTACGGCGGGGAGTAGACCTCCACCCGGGTGTCGAACGTGTTGTCGTCGCTGAGCGGGTTCGAGCCGAACACCGCCACCCGGCCATCGGGCAGCAGCAGGTACTCGGAGTGGTAGTCGCGGCCCACGTGCGGGTCGGCCACCTGGCGGAACGTGTTCGTCACCGGGTTGTAGATCTCGGCGGTGAGCGTGTCCTTCGCGCGGTAACGACGGGAGCCGCCGGAGACGAGCACCGTGTCGTCGGGCAGCACCACCGCGCCCGGGTAACGCTTGGGCGAGCTGAGGTCCGGGCCGCGCACCCAGGCGGGAGCCGGTCTGGACAGGTCCACGATCGCGGTGCGGTCCGTGGCCACCTGGGTGTCGCCGACGCCACCGCCCCCGATGAACATCACCTTCTGGTCCTGGGCCGGGGCGAGCATGACCGTGCCGGCCGTCTCGTTGACCTCCGGTAGCGGCAGGCCGGGCACGGTCTGGAAGTTGTTGTTCGTCAGGTTCCACAGCCCGGACTGGCGGGCCGCCAGTGACGCCGGACCGTAGCCGGCGTTGGCGCCGGAGAAGAACAGCCGGCCGTCCGCGGCCAGCAGCAGCGACGGGTAGGTCGGGAACTCCTTGCGCAGGTCCGGATGCTCGATCCAGCTGGCGCTGGCGGCGCTGTAGGACTCGGTGTTGCCAGGGTCGATGTCGCCGTTCTCGTTGAGTCCGGAGACGGCGACGACCGCGCCGTTGGCCAGCGTGACCAACGTCGGGTACCAGCGGGCGTGCTGGAGGAAGCCGGTCCTGACGAACCGCTCGAGGATCGGGTCGAACAGGTAGGCGTCCTTGAGCCCCTTGTATTCCTTCTTTTTGCCGTCCGGTGAGTCCTGGGCGAGCACCTCGTACGCCTTGGTTCCGCCGGCGATGAGCAGTTCTCCGTTGGGCAGGAAGGCGTGCCCGGCGCAGAAGACGTCCCAGGGTGTGTAGATCTTCTGGAACGTGTTCGCGACCGGGTCCCACAGGACTGTTTCGAACCGCTTGGCGTCGAAGTTCTTCTTGTCGTTGCCGGAGCCCGCCATCAGCAGCACCTTGCCGGTGCGCAGCATCGCCGCGTGGATCGACCGCGAACCGCTGTCGGCGACGATGTCCCAGCGCCCGTTGGCCCGCATGTAGTCGGGCTTGTGGGACTGCCACTGGTCGTACTGGTCCGACGCCCAGGAGCCGACGTAGGGGAGGTTGCCCAGCAGGACGACCAGCACGATGATCGTGGCCTGCAGGATCCGTCGGCGCTGCCGGGACGGCGACGGCGTCGCCACCACCGGAGTCATCCGCGGGTCGTCGAGGTGCGCGGGACGGTCGACGACGGGCAGATCGGAGAACGTCGGCGAGTCGTCGCCCTGAGCGCGGCGCCCGTCCCGGCGTCGCGACGCGTCCCGATCGGGATCGGGATCGGAGCCGGATCCGGAGTCGGGACCTGAGCCGGGGTGGCGGGAGCTGTCGGCCATCAGCCGAGTTCCTCGAGCATGCCGTCGAGGGACACGCGGCGGCGGCGCGGGGTGAGCCGCATCGTCACGTCCTCGACGTAGACGGGCTGGTCACCCGGCGCGGCTCCGACACCGGCGAGCGCCTCGCGGCGCGGGGTCAACATGGTCTCGTGCTCCGCGTAGGCGGGCTCGCCCCCGACCGGTACGGGGTCGGCGGCACGCGTGGACTGGGGCTTGTCGTCGGGGTAGGCCGGCGGATCATCCGAGGGGGAGCGCGGCCCGCCTCGCGTGATCATCGTGTCCTGGTCGGCGCCGTCCCCCGTGTGGGCGCCGCCGGCCCGGGCCGCGGCGGCCGCGGCGGCCGGCGCGGACAGCAGCAGGGTCGGTCCGTCGACCCCCGCCGCGCCGGCCGGCACCTTCCCGCCGGCCGGCTTCCTTTCGCCGGCGGACTTCTTCTTCTCCCCGGCACTCCTCGCCTTCTCGGCGGCCGGCACTCGGTGCCCGGTCTGCGGGATCTGCGGGATCTGCGCCGGCAGGATGAGCATGGTGTCGGCATCGACGGACTCCCGCGCGGCGGTCACGAGTCCCTCGGGCAGTTCGACCGCCGCGGTGGCGGGCTGGGCGAAGGTCGCGGCGACGGTGGCCGGCACCTCCTCCGTGACGGGATCGGTACCTCTCGCGGCACCGACGGCAGGGGCGACGCCGGCGGTACTGCCCGCGGTGGTGGTCGCGGAGCGCCGGCCGACGGCGGGGGCGGCTGGGCGGCCGGTCTGCCCGGCGCGGCGCGGCGCCGGCACGTGGGCGGGCGGCAGCGGGTTCGGCGCCGCGGCGCGGCGCGGCGCGAGGACCGGTTCCAGGGCCCACAGCCCGATCGGCAGCAGACAGGTCACCAGCGACAGCGAGACCCAGACCATGTTCGCCGGATAGAGGTGGCCCAGGGCCGCGGCCGCGGCGATCGACCCGGCCGACCACGCCGCCCAGAACAGGTGCTTGCGGAAGGTCATCAGCCGGTCCGGGCTGGCCTGGTCGCCCTTCGGCGTGACGACGAACCCGAGCTTGCGCCGGAACACCGCCCCGACCAGTGCCGTCGAGTAGAACGGCGTGCACAGCACCGAGACGAAGATGCCGGACATGCCGGCGCTGCCCGGTTCCTCGTGCGGGCTGGTGTTGAACCGACGCAGCCAGAAGTACAGCAGCAGCCGGGCGGCGAACACGTCGAAGTACAGCGCGAGCCACGCCGAGACGTGCACGACGATCCCGGTCGACCCCAGCGCCATGTACGTCGTGGTGAGGATCATCCCGAGGATCCAGGTCAGGGCGACCGTCGGATAGTGCAGCATCAGCGTCGCGTAGTGCAGCCGCGGGCCCCAGTTGAGCCGGCGCATCCGCCGTGCCGCCTCGGTGACGAGGACCTCGTTGGCGCCGCGGGCCCAGCGCAGCTGCTGGCTGAAGAAGTCCGTCCAGGTCGCCGGGCCCTCGCCGACGGCGATGACGTCCGGGGTGTAGACGGACGTCCAGCGGTGGTTCGTGTTCGGGTTGCGGGCGCCGTGGACGGCGAACGACGTCGCGAGGTCCTCCGTGATGGAGTCCTGGAATCCGCCGATCTGCCGCCAGGTCTCCACCCGGTAGGCGTGGTTGGTGCCCACGAACATGCCGCAGGCGAACCGGTTCGCCGCCCGCTGCACCACCGAGTGGAACATGTAGTTCTGTGCCTCGGCACCGCGGGTGAGGTAGTGGCGGAAGTTTCCGTAAACCTGCGGTCCGACGACGAACGCCACGTTCGGGTCCCGAAAATATCCGAGCATTCGTTGCGCGAAGTTCGGCAGGGGAATGTGATCGGGATCCACGGAGATAACCACGTCGTAGGCGTCACCGTGGGCGTCGAGCCACGAGTTGTGATTACCGTGCTTCGTCTTCGCGCGGAACCGGCCACGGTCGGTGTTCCAGCGCTCGACGCCCTTGCGGGAGAAGTGGTTGACGCCGATCTCGACGCACATCGCGCGCACCGCCGGGTCATTGCCCTCGTCGAGCAGCCAGACGTCGATTTTCGAGTCGTGGCGGATGTTGCGGGCCGCGATCAGGGTGTCGCGGACGACGTCGATGGGTTCCTTCGACGGCACGATCGTCGTGGTGAACGCGACCCGCAGGCCGCGCGGCGGGGTGACCGGGATGGGGTTGCGCATGATGAACGCCGACCAGCACAGCGTCACCGAGTTCAGCAGGCGGATGCCCTCGGTCACGACGATCAGCCAGAACATCACGGCGTTGCCGACCTGGACGGCGGTCGGCAGGTACCGCGAGTGCGGGTAGTGCTGCGGCTGGATCAGCCAGACGAAGAACAGCGACGACAGTCCCACGGTGGCGAGCAGTTGTGGCAGCACCTGGTACAGGTGTCGCCCCACCATGATCTTGCGGTAGGCGACGTGGTACTCACCCTCGGCGGGTGGCTCCCCCAGGGGTCCGGCGAGCGTCGAGAACGACGCGTAGTCATAGGCCATGTCCGGCTCCGTCCCGCGTCGCGTCGACCGCACCAGCCGCGCCAGCCGTGGCCGCCACACCCGAAGCAGCACCGCTCGCCGCGACCCGGCGCGCGAGTACCAGCCAGCTCAGGGCCGTGGCGGCCATGACGACGCCGGCCGCCACGGTGACCCACAGCCACTCCCCCGCCGCCCCTGCCGTGACCGGTTCGTCGGTCTGGAAGGTTCCGATGCGCAACCGGCCGATCGTGTGCTCGAGCGGGTCCGCGGCGGAGATCCGGCTCAGCGCGAGCGCCGCGACGGCGACGCCCGCGGCGACCAGCGGCACCCCCAGCGCCGGGTGCCCGACGCGGCGGGCGAACCCGCACCCGACGATGGCGAGCACGACGACCGCGACGACCAGCGCGCCGGTGGGACGCAGGTCCCAGCCGGATCTGGTGACGACGAGCAGCGCCGCGCCGCGGTCGGACAGGGTCGCGCGCGCCCATGTCCGCGGCACGGCGAACGCCGCGACCAGCGCTGCCAGCGCGCACAGCACCAGCGCGCGATCCGCCCAGGGCGCGGCCGCGCGCAGCCGGGCACCGGCCCGCCCGGCCAGCCCGGCGCCCAGCGCTCCGTTCACCTCGACCACGAATCCCCTCCCACCGGGCAGGGCGCGCCGCCCGGCCGGCTGGCCGAGTCCGCGCGGCCGTGCCGCGACCCCACGCCACCCCCTGGCGCGGACAGGACTTCCCCGTGCAGACCGCGCCGCCACCACACCTGACGGACACGTGACGGCACGAAAATACCGTGCCAACCACACAGGATTACAGTTACGTGAGCGTTCCCCAGGAACACTGCGTGTACAGATTATGCGGACGCCAGCCAATACTCATCCGCTGGGGTGGGCGTCTCCGCTCCCGACCTCGCACCTCACGTGAGGGTTGCGCTGCCGCCGACCGGCCCGACGATAGGGCCCTGACCGTGGCGTTGTTCCGCGCGTTGTCGGTATGGTGGGCGGCCGGACGTCCGCCGGCGATCAGCCGCGGACGATGAGCACGATGGCCACCGTCACACCAAGCGTAATCACGGCCGCGCGCAAAGGCCCGGGGCGAAGCCGGCGGGCAATACGGGCGCCAGCAATGCCGCCGATCAGTGAGGTAACCACAAGAATGCCGGCGTAGCCCCAGGCCACTTTCGCGGTGACGAGAAACACGACGACGCCGACCGCGTTCACGCCGAAGGCGAGCAGCGTCTTGAGCGCGTTCGTGCGCTGAAGGTCGTCGGCCAGCAGGATACCGAGTACGCCCAGCAGCAGTACGCCCAGCCCGGCGCCGAAGTAGGAGCCGTACACACCGGCCAGCAGCACGCCGAGACGCGTCGGCCAGGTGACGACCTCTCCCCCAGCTCGTGGCGGGGGGGCGGGCGTCGTCCCGTCGGCCGGCGTCCCACCGGTCGCCGTGGCTCGACGCCGGGCGACCAGGGCGCCCAGGCGGGTCTGGGCCGCCAGCAGCAGACAGGAGGCGAGCACCAGGTAGGGGACGGCGGAACGAAAGCCCGCGGACGGGGTGGCCAGCAGCACCACGGCGCCGATGATGCCGCCGAGGACGACCGGCGGGCCGAGGACACGCAGACGCTCGACCTGGTCGGCGAGTTCACGGCGGTAGCCGAGGGCCCCGCCCGCGTAGCCGGTGAGCAGGCCGACGGAGGACGTGATGTTGGCCGTCAGGGCGGGCAGCCCGGTGACGAGCAGCGCCGGGAAGGCGATGAGGGTGCCGCCACCGGCAATCGCGTTGACGGCACCGGCGAGCAGGCCCGCCCCGCCGACAAGCGCGGCGTCAGCTGGCCCCACGTGCCCTCCTCGTCCCCCCGCCTACCCGCGGACCCGACGCCGCGACCAGCCCGACCCGCGCATGGGCGCGACGGTCTGCCCGAGCATCTAACCATTGGGTCAGACACGGGTGGAGATGTGACGTGGTCTGCGCCCGACCGGCCGCCGCCGGGACCCGGCGGCGGCTGCGCCGGCGCGCCCGTTCACGCGCCGGGTCGGCTCAGAGGTCGAACTCCTCCGGGTTGATCCCGACGGCGAAGCACGCCTCGCGCACGACGGCCTGCTCGGTCTTGTCGAACACCCCGTCGGCGCCGCCGATGACGATGCCGATCTGGATGACCGCACGGGCCTCCGCCGGCTTCTTCTTCGTCCTGCCGATGTCCTGCAGGACCGAGACCTTGCCGAACTCGAAGTCGGCCTGCAGCTTGCCCAGGTAGTCGTTGAAGCGGCGCTGCAGGTCGTCGGCGGGGAAGTTGTTGAGCACGTCGTTGGAAATGATCAGCGACGCGACCCGCTGGCGTTCGGCCGGGTCGACCGTGCCGTCCGCGGCCGCGACCAGCGCGCAGATCGCCATGCTCGCGTCCCGGAAGGCGCCGCTCTTCAGGTCGTTCTTCTTGGCGTTCAGCTGGCCCTGCATGGTCTGCGCGGACTGGCGCAGCTGGTTCCAGATGGGCACCTGTGCTCCCTTGCACGGCTGGGGGCCCGGACCCCGTTGGACCCGGGCCGACACCGCGTCCCACGGTGTCGGCGGCGAACGATTCACCAGGGTGAACGCACGATCCGGCACCGATGCTCCCACCGGGGGCGGCTCAGCGGGCGGTGGCGGCCGGGGGGCGCGCGGCGACCCGGTTGAGCCGGTCCACGGCGGCCTGCGCCGAACCGATGGTCGAGAAGTCGACCGCGACGAAGGTCGGGGTACGGCCCTGCTCGGTACGACAGCGGGCGGCGCGCTCGACGATGGTGTCCGCGGCGTTCGAGCTCAGGGCGGCCCGCCGGCTGGGCGCGGCCGCGGTCAGCCAGTGGTTCATCAGGAGCAGGTCGGCGCCGGCGGAACCCCGGTTGCGCGGGCACGACCGCAGGTCCTCGGGACGGTCGGCGTCGAACGGGGTGTCGGTGGCGTACCGGTAGAAGCCGCGCAGGAACGTCCCGGGCAGGTCTTGGCGCTCGGTGAAGACGACGAGGCGCCGCCCGGAGCTGATCATCGATCGTAGCGTCGGCCAGCGGCCGTGCGGGTCCTCGGGCGGGGTGAGGACCGTGTCGGCGAGGCCGGCGGCGGCCACCGCCCCGGCGATCTCGCTGGCCGACACGTCGTCCTCCTGGATGATCAGCGTGACGACCTCGGTGGGATTGCGAGCCATCCAGTCCCGGATCTGGCCGAGCTCGGCGGCGAAGTCGAGCGAGCCGAGCTGACAGACGTCATGGCACAGCCAGGTGCCGGGGCGCTGCGACACGGCCCCCTGGGTCAGCGGGGCGAGGGCGTCGCGGGTCGCCGGCGGCAACGTGTTCAGGTAGGTCTCGACCTGGGCCGCCGGCGTCCAGTGGTGGACGTCGAGCAGCAGCGCCCGCACCCCCAGGTCGAGCTGGTGGACGATCGTCGGATCCTGGGCGGGCCCGAGGAACTGGTCCTCGCTGTTCGCCATGGCGTTGTGGGTGGCGAGGTAGGTCACCTGGTCGTAGCGCCGGTCGCACAGCGACGGGCTGGACTCGCACAGCACGCGCGGCTCGGCGGCGGCGCCGGGGAAGGCCGTCCAGGTCACGGTGACCATGACCGGGACGGCGAGGACGAACGCGGTGGCGACCCGGCGGCGCCGCCCGGTCCGGCTCCACCGCGCGGACGCCGCCACCAGCAGCGACAGGCCGCCGACGACGATGGCGGCGACCAGCGTCCAGGCGACGATCCGCAGGTAGTCGCCTTCGATCGTGGCGTAGGCGTGCCCGGAGAAGTCGACCAGGACCCGGCTGGCGCCGGGCGGCAGCGGTGAACGGGGGCCGTCGAGCGACGTCAGCGGGTTGGGCAGGGTCAGGCGCAGGACGACGCCGAGGACCGCCGCGCCGAGGCCGGCCGCGAGGACCGCACCGGCGCCGGCCCGCACCCGCGACACCCCGCGCCGCCCGGCGAGCACCACGATCCCGGCCAACGCGCCCGCCATGACCAGGCCGAGCAGGATCGTCACCCACCACAGGGCCGCGCAGACGTCGTGCAGGCGGTCGACGGCGCGGATAGCCGGTTCCCCACGCAGGTCCGAAAGGCGCAGCCCGAGGTCGAGGGTGGAGCCGTGCAGCGAGGTCCGCAGCCGGGCGGTGGCCCGCTCGTCGCCCTGGAAGATCTGCGGGCCGATCAGGGCGAGCGCGCCGGCGATGTTTCCGGAGCGCAGCATGGCCCGCAGCTCGGGTTCCACCCTGGTCCGGGTGGCCGGGTCGACCCGGTCGAGCACCAGGGGCAGCAGCCGGTCGGTGTCCTGCGCGGTCAGCTCGATCGTCGGCAGCGACTTCGGCACCCGGCCCGCGCTGATGTCGTCGATCGCGCTGAGCACCCCGTGGGTGAAGTCCTGCACGGAGGTGACCCGGTAGGTCGTGCCGGCGCCGAGCTCGCCGGCGATGTAGCGGTTGGCCAGCCCGGAGATGTTGCCGAAGATCGGCTGGAGGTCGACGGCCAGCTCGACGTCATCGGTGCGGGCCCGCAGGTAGTCGACGATGCGGGTGATCTGCTCGTCGGTCAGCTCCTGGACGGTCGCCGGCGGCAGGACCGTGCGCAGGTTGGCGGTCACCAGGGTGGAGTCGATCGGCAGGCCGGCGAGCAGGGTGTCGACCGCCGGGTCGGGCAGGACCTCGGTGTACACCCGGTCGTAGGCGTGCGCCCGGTTCAGCGACTGCGAGTAGAACGACGGGTTGAGCACCGTCCGCGACGCCGTGAGGATCACGACGAGCGGCAGCCAGCAGAGCACGACGACGGCCACCAGCGCCATGTACGCGAGGCGGCTGCGGCCGTCGTTTCGCTCATCCACGCTGTCTACCCACCGCGCCCAGGATATCGCGCGGGCAAACCGGTCACGCCTGGCCGGGGTCTCCCCCGGTTCAGCCGCGCAGGGGAAGCTCCGGGTGGGCCACGGCGGCGAGGGTCTGCTCGATCCGGGCGGCGACCTCGTCGGGGCTGCCGGTGCCGTCGACCGTGTACAGCAGGCCGAGGTCGCCGTAGTGCGCGCGCAGCGGGGCGGTCTCCTGTGCGAAGACGCTCATCCGCCGGCGCGCGGTGTCCTCGGCGTCGTCGAGACGGTCCTCGGTGTGGGCCCGGCGGCGGATGCGGTCGAGCACCTCGTCGACGTCCACGTCGAGGTCGACGACCGCGTCGAGCGGCCCGCAGCTCGCCGTCAGCATCCGGTCGAGGGCCTCGGCCTGCGCCAGGGTGCGGGGGAAGCCGTCGAAGAGGAACCCGGCGGCGCAGTCCACCCCCTCGGCGAGGCGGTCGGCGACCATGTCGAGGACGATCTCGTCGGGCACGAGCTCACCGGCCCGCACGTACCGCTCGGCGCGGCGCCCGAGGTCGGTGCCCGCGGAGATCTGCCGGTCGAACAACTGGCCGGTGGAGATCGACGGGATACCGTGCCGGGCGCTGATCCGAGCGCCCTGCGTTCCCTTGCCGGAGCCCGGGGGGCCGAGCAGCACGAGCCTCATGGGTCAGGACGGTACCGCCACCAGTACCGATCCCCACAGCCGATCTCGGTCAATCAGGGCACATCCGATCGGGAGCAAGCCAGATCACAGTGATTTGTCACGCGGCGCGCACGTTCGAACCACTCATCCGGACAGCCCCCGATCGGGTTCCCCAGCCGCCCGCCGCTCAGCGACGGGTCGGGGTGATCGGGTCCGGCAGATCGGTGCGGCCCATCAGGCGCCGGTCGACCGCCGCGGCCGCCGAGCGGCCCTCCGAGATCGCCCAGACGATCAGGGACTGGCCGCGGCCCATGTCACCGGCGACGAACACGCCGGGCACGGAGGTCTCCCAGCCGGCGTCGCGGGCCACGTTGCCCCGCCCGTCGAGCTCGACGCCGAGGTCGGTGAGCAGGCCGGGGCGCTGCGGGCCGGTGAAGCCCATCGCCAGCAGCACCAGCTCGCAGGGCAGCTCGACGTCGGTGCCCTCGACCTTCTCGAACCGTCCCTCGACGAAGCGCACCTCGTGCATGCGCAGCGCCCGCACGTTGCCGTCGTCGCCGCCGAGGAAGCGCTCGGTGGACACGGCGAACACCCGCTCGCCGCCCTCCTCGTGCGCGCTGGACACCCGGTAGAGGATCGGGAACGACGGCCACGGGTTCGCCGGCGCCCGCAGCTCCGGCGGCCGCGGCATGATCTCCAGCTGGTGCACCGACACCGCGCCCTGGCGGTGCGAGGTGCCCAGGCAGTCCGCGCCGGTGTCGCCGCCGCCGATGATGACGACCCGCTTGCCCGCCGCCGTGATCGGCGGCTCGGCCAGGTCGGCCGCGACCACCCGGTTCGCCGGCTCCAGGAACTCCATCGCCAGGTGGATGCCGCCGAGCTCGCGCCCGGGCACCGGCAGGTCGCGCCCGACGGTCGACCCGCCGGCGAGGACCACCGCGTCGTAGGAGGACCGCAGCTCGTCCGCGGTGATGTCCACCCCGACATTGCAGGACGTCACGAACGACGTGCCCTCCGCCTCCATCTGGGCGAGGCGCCGGTCGAGGACGGCCTTCTCCATCTTGAACTCGGGGATGCCGTAGCGCAGCAGCCCGCCAGCGCGGTCGGCCCGCTCGTAGACGACCACGTCGTGGCCGGCGCGGGTGAGCTGCTGGGCGGCGGCGAGCCCGGCGGGCCCCGAGCCGACGACCGCGACCCGGCGGCCGGTGTGCACCGACGGCGGCACCGGGACGACGGTCCCGTCCGCCCAGGCCCGGTCGATGATGCTGACCTCGACCTGCTTGATCGTCACCGGGTCGTCACCGATACCGAGCACGCAGGCGGCCTCGCACGGCGCCGGGCACAGCCGCCCGGTGAACTCGGGGAAGTTGTTCGTCGCGTGCAGCCGCTCGATGGCGTCGGCCCAGTCCCCGCGCCTGGTCAGATCGTTCCACTCGGGGATGATGTTCCCCAGCGGGCAGCCGTTGTGGCAGAACGGGATGCCGCAGTCCATGCACCGGGCGGCCTGCGCGCGCAGGTCCGCCTCCGGGAAGGGCTGGTAGACCTCCTGCCAGTCCTGGATGCGGACGTCCACCGGCCGCCGCGTCGGCAGCGCCCGGCCATGCTTGAGGAAGCCAGTCGGGTCAGCCATGCCACTCCTGTCGGGAACGTGCGGTCCGTGCCGTCGACGCGGTCTGTGCCGTTGATGCGGTCTGTGCCGTTGATGCGGTCAGAGCCGTCGTCGATGTGGCCGGGACCGTCGGTGCGGTCGGGGCGCTCGGTGCCGGGCGGTCAGCCACGGGTCGACGCCATAATCTCTTCCTCGACGACGAGGCCCTGCTCCTCGGCCCGGCGCATCGCCGCCAGCACCCGCTTGTAGTCGCGCGGCATCACCTTGCGGAACGACCCGCGGGCGTTCTCCCAGTCGGCGTACAGGCGGGCGGCCACCGTCGATCCGGTCTCCCGGCGGTGCCGGACGAGCAGGTCGCGCACGATCGTCTCGTCGGCGGCGTCGAGCTCGTCGACGTCGACCATCTCGCGGTTGATCCGCGCCTCGACCGGCTCGTACAGGTAGGCCGCGCCACCGCTCATCCCGGCGGCGAAGTTGCGCCCGATCGGCCCGAGCACCAGCACGGTGCCGCCGGTCATGTACTCGCAGCCGTGGTCACCGACGCCCTCGACGACCGCGGTCGCGCCGGAGTTGCGCACGCAGAACCGCTCGCCGACGATGCCGCGGAAGAACGCCTCGCCGGCGGTCGCGCCGTAGAGCAGGACGTTGCCGGCGACGATGTTCTCCTCGGCGCGCAGCGGCGACTCCTTCGGCGGGAAGACGAAGATCTTGCCGCCGGACAGGCCCTTGCCGGTGTAGTCGTTCGCGTCGCCTTCGAGGGTCAGGGTCATGCCACGGGGAACGAACGCGCCGAAGCTCTGCCCGGCGGAGCCGGTGAACCGCAGCTGGATCGTGTCGTCGGGCAGTCCCGCGGCACCGAAGCGCTTCGTCACCTCGTAGCCGAGCATCGTGCCGACCGTGCGGTTGACGTTGCGGATCGGCATCTCCAGCCACACCGGGCGGCCATCGTCGAGCGCGCCCTCGCAGAGCTGGATGAGCGAGTTGTCCAGCGCCTTGTCCAGCCCGTGGTCCTGGCTGGAGGTGCAGTGCAGCGAGCCGCCGAAGGGCCGCTCGGGAATGTGCAGCAGCGGAGTGATGTCCAGCCCGGAGGCCTTCCAGTGCTCGATCGCCCCGCGGGCGTCGAGCAGGTCCACCCGGCCGACCGCCTCCTGCAGGGTGCGGAAGCCCAGCGCCGCGAGGTAGGTGCGGACCTCCTCGGCGATGTAGGTGAAGAACGCCTCGACGAACTCGGGTTTGCCGGTGAAGCGCTCCCGCAGTACGGGGTTCTGGGTGGCGACGCCGACCGGGCAGGTGTCGAGGTGGCAGACGCGCATCATCACGCAGCCGGCGACGACCAGCGGCGCGGTGGCGAAGCCGAACTCCTCGGCGCCGAGCAGCGCGCCGACGATCACGTCGCGGCCGGTCTTGAGCTGGCCGTCGACCTGCACGACGATCCGGTCGCGCAGCCCGTTGAGCAGCAGCGTCTGCTGCGTCTCGGCGAGCCCGAGCTCCCAGGGGGCGCCGGCGTGCTTGAGCGAGGTGAGCGGGGAGGCGCCGGTGCCGCCGTCATGCCCGGAGATCAGCACCACGTCGGCGTGCGCCTTGGAGACGCCGGCGGCGACCGTGCCGACGCCGACCTCCGCGACCAGCTTGACGTGCACCCGGGCCTTCGGGTTGGCGTTCTTCAGGTCGTGGATGAGCTGGGCGAGGTCCTCGATCGAGTAGATGTCGTGGTGCGGCGGCGGGGAGATCAGGCCGACACCCGGGGTGGAGTGCCGCGTCTTCGCGATCCACGGGTAGACCTTGTGGCCGGGCAGCTGGCCGCCCTCGCCGGGCTTCGCGCCCTGCGCCATCTTGATCTGGATGTCGTCGGCGTTGGTCAGGTAGTCGCTGGTCACGCCGAACCGGCCGGAGGCGACCTGCTTGACGGCGCTGCGGCGCAGGTCCCCGTTCTCGTCGGGGACGAAGCGGCGGGCGTCCTCGCCGCCCTCGCCGGTGTTCGACTTCGCGCCGAGGCGGTTCATCGCGATGGCGAGGGTCTCGTGCGCCTCGGCGCTGATCGAACCGTAGGACATCGCGCCGGTGGCGAACCGCTTGACGATCTCCGAGACCGGTTCGACCTCCTCGATCGGCACCGGCGGGCGCACGCCGGCGCGCAGGTCGAACAGGCCGCGCAGGGTCGAGTTCTCCCGGGACAGGGCGTCGACCTTGCCGGTGTACTGCTGGAACACGTCGTACTGGCGGGTCCGGGTGGCGTGCTGGAGCAGGAAGACGGTCTCCGGGTCGAACAGGTGGATCTCGCCCTCGCGGCGCCACTGGTACTCGCCGCCGACCTCCAGCCCGCGGTGGGCGAGCTCGGAGGCGACCCGCGGGTGGGCGCGGCGGTGCCGGGCGGCGACCTCGTCGGCGATCACGTCGAGGCCGACGCCGTCGAGGCGCGACGGGGTGCCGACGAAGTAGGAGTCGACGAACTCCTGGGCTAGGCCGATCGCCTCGAAGACCTGCGCGCCGGTGTAGCTGGCGACGGTGGAGATGCCCATCTTGGACATCACCTTGAGCACGCCCTTGCCGAGCGCCTTGATCAGGTTCTTCTCGGCCTGCTCCCGGGTCACCCCGGTGACCTCGCCCTCGTCGATGAGGGTGTCGACCGACTCGAACGCCAGGTACGGGTTGACCGCCGCCGCGCCGTAGCCGGTGAGCAGGGCGATGTGGTGCACCTCGCGGGCGTCGCCGCACTCGACGATGAGCCCGACCTTCGTCCGGGTCCGCTCCCGGATCAGGTGGTGGTGCACCGCGGCGGTGAGCAGCAGCGACGGGATCGGTGCCTTGCGCTCGTCGGAGTCGCGGTCGGAGAGCACGACGACGCGGGCGCCGTCGGCGATGGCCTCGCTGACCCCCTCGCAGATCTCCGCCAGCCGGGCCGCGAGCGCCTCTCCCCCGCCGTCGACGTCGTAGAGGCCGCTGACGGTCACCGAGGCGAAGCCCGGCATGTCACCGTCATCGTTGATCCCGATGATCTTCGCGAGCTGGACGCTGCTGATCACCGGGTAGGGCAGGTGCACCATCCGGCACGACGCCGGGGACGGCGCGAGCAGGTTGCCCTCCGGGCCCAGGGTGCGCCCCAGGCTGGTGACCAGCTCCTCCCGGATCGCGTCCAGCGGCGGGTTGGTGACCTGGGCGAACAGCTGGGTGAAGTAGTCGAACAGCAGCCGGGGCCGCGACGAGAGCACCGCGACGGGCGTGTCCGTGCCCATCGAGCCGATCGGCTCGGCGCCGGCCTGGGCCATCGGCGCGACGAGGACGCGCAGCTCCTCCTCGGTGTAGCCGAAGACCTGCTGGCGGCGCAGGACGGAGGAGTGCCCGTAGATGATGTGCTCGCGCTCGGGCAGGTCGTCGAGCGAGATCAGCCCGGCGTGCAGCCACTCCGCGTAGGGCGCGGCGGTCGCGAGCTCGTTCTTGATCTCCTCGTCGCTGACGATGCGGCCCTGGGCGGTGTCGACGAGGAACATCCGGCCCGGCTGCAGCCGGCCCTTGCGCACGATCTTGTGCGGCGGGATGTCCAGCACGCCGACCTCGGAGGCCATCACGACCAGGCCGTCGTCGGTCTCCCAGTACCGGGACGGGCGCAGGCCGTTGCGGTCGAGGACCGCGCCGATGATCGTGCCGTCGGTGAACGCGATCGACGCCGGGCCGTCCCACGGCTCCATCAGCGTCGAGTGGAACTCGTAGAAGGCGCGCCGGGCCGGATCCATCTCGGCGTGGTTCTCCCACGCCTCCGGGATCATCATCAGCACCGCGTGCGGCAGGCTGCGTCCGCCGAGGTGCAGCAGCTCCAGTACCTCGTCGAAGCTCGCCGAGTCGCTCGCGCCGTCCGCGCAGATCGGGAACAACCGGGACAGATCGCCGGGAATCAGGTCGCTGGCCAGCAGCGCCTCGCGGGCACGCATCCAGTTGCGGTTGCCGCGGACGGTGTTGATCTCGCCGTTGTGCGCGACGAACCGGTACGGGTGGGCCAGCGGCCAGCTCGGGAAGGTGTTCGTCGAGAACCGGCTGTGCACGAGCGCGATGGCGCTGGCGAAACGCGGGTCGTCCAGATCCGGGAAGTACGCCGAGAGCTGGTGGGTGGTCAGCATCCCCTTGTAGACCAGGGTGCGCGAGGACAGCGACGCCATGTAGACGCCGGTCTCCCGGCGGATCCGCTTGCGCACGCAGAACGCGCGGCGCTCCAGGTTGGCCACGTCGAACTCGGCGTCGTCCGTCGCGGACCCCACCGGCACCTCACCGGGAACGGTGAGGAAGAGCTGCCGCATCCGCGGCTCCACCTCGCGGGCGGAATGCCCGACGATGTGGCTGACCGTCGGCACCTCGCGCCAGCCGAGCACCCGCAGGCCCTCCTGCCGGACGATGCGGCTGATCAGCCGAACCGCGTCGTCACGCTCGCCGGCGACCTGCGGGAGGAACGCGATACCCACCGCGTAGCGCCCGGCCGGGGGGAGGGCGAAGTCGACCACGTCGCGCAGGAACAGATCCGGAACCTGGACCAGGATGCCGGCTCCGTCGCCGGTGTCCGGATCGCTGCCGGAGGCGCCCCGATGGTCGAGGTTACGCAGCACGGTCAGGCCATGGTCGACCAGTTCGTGGGTGCGACGGCCGTGCACGTCGACAACGAAGCCGACACCGCAGCCATCGTGTTCGAAGGTGGGGTCGTAGAGACCTTGCGCACTCGGCATCCGGCGAAGTCCTGTCCGTCTTCAGGGGCTGAAGGTGAAGCGGACGACGCTGTCCGAGGTGGAACGGCGGCACGACGGCGCTGGCCCAGCGGCCCGGGTGCCTTCAGTCGAGTGTGCCACGCGCCGCGTCGATACGCCTTGATCATATATGTCCACGAGGTCACAGCCGTATAACGTCACACTTCCCGACCTGAGCCGGTGTCATGCCGGTATTACGGTCGGAATTCCGGTGACCACGGGCATCCCGTGGAGGGGCTCCGCAACTCCCGCGGCGCGGGTCAGCCCTCCGGCAGCGCCTCGGAACGACCAGCCGGGGCGGCGTTGGACGCGCTGCGGGCGCCCGCAGTGGGCACCCCGAGGCCGGCGTGCTCGGCAGGCGCCGCCGGATCGGAGCCCGCCGCACGATCAGCGGAATGCGCATCTTCCGCAGGAATTGCGCCATCAGCCCGCATCGGCCTGTCACCGGACATCACGTCGACGCTCGAAGTCGGCTGATCGTCAGGATTCACGTAAGCACCGGGATTCGCGCCGCCGTCGGCATTCGCCACGCTGCCAGGATTCGCGCCGCCGTCGGCGTTCGCAGCGACGTGGGGACGCACATCGTCGTCGCGATACGCGTCGTCCTCATCGGCATCGGAATCCGCGTCGGCGGCGCTCGCTCCGGCGGCGGAGGTCGCGCGGCCCGAGTCGCGGTGGTCACCGGCTGCGGCACCGCGGCGGTCGCGGCGGTCGCGGTGCAGGCCGAGTTCCCGCTGTTCCTCCAGGGAGACGTCCTGGTCGACCGGCCGGCGGACGACCAGCAGCGCGATCACGGCCGCGACGCAGACAATGGCGGAGGTCCAGATGTTGACCCGCAGCCCAAGTATGTGATCGGCCGTGTCGACCCGCAGCATCTCGATCCACAGCCGGCCGAACGTGTACAGCGCGACATAGAGGGCGAACAGCCGGCCGCGGCCGAGCCGGTGGCGCCGGTCCACGTAGAACAGAATGCCGGCGACGACGAGGTTCCAGAGGAACTCGTACAGGAACGTCGGGTGGTAGAGGCCCACGGCCGGATCGGTCCGGTGCTCCACGTCGATCTTCAGGGCCCACGGCAGGGTGGTGGGGCGGCCGTAGAGCTCCTGGTTGAACCAGTTGCCCCAGCGGCCGACGGCCTGCGCCAGGATGATCCCGGGCGCCGCCGCGTCGGAGAACAGCGCCAGGCTGACGCCGACCCGGCGCGCCGCGATCCAGGCACCGAGCGCCCCGCCGGCGATCGCCCCCCAGATGCCGAGGCCGCCGTTCCAGATCTTCACGACGTCCGCCACGTGCCCGTGCGCCCCGAAATAGGCGTCCGGCGTGCTGAAGACGTGGTAGATCCGGGCGCCCACGATCCCGAACGGCACCGCCCAGAAGGCGACCTCGCTGGCGATCTCGGGATCGATGCCCCGGGCGCGCAGCCGCCGCCCGGTGACCACGACGGCGATCACGATCCCGACGATGATCATCAGGGCATAGGCGCGCAACGGCACCGGCCCCAGATGCACTACACCGTGGGACGGACTGGGGATGGCGGCATAAACCACGTCGCCAGGCTATCCCGAGCGCCGCCGCTGGCCGAGGGGCGGGCGGCGCGCCACTCCGGCGACGTTCAGGCGGGCGACGTTCAGGCGGGCGACGTCGCGGCCGACGCGGGCACGGCCCCGCGCACCCCCGCGGCGAGCTCGGCCGCGAGGGTGCCGATGTCCGCCAGGGCGACGGATTCGGCCGCGCCGCGGCGACGCGCGTCGAGCAGCACCCGCACCAGCGCCGAACCGACGATGACCCCGTCGGCGAACGACGCGACCCGCGCCGCCTGCGCGGCGGTGCTCACTCCCAGGCCGACGGCGACGGGCAGATCACTGACCGCCCGAACCCGTCCGACCAGCCCGGCAGCCGCGTTCCCGACCTCGGCCCGGGCGCCGGTGACGCCCATCAGGGAGGCCGCGTACACGAATCCGCGGCAGATGTCGGCCACCCCCCGCAGGCGCTCGTCGGACGAACTCGGCGCGACCAGGAAGACCGGATCCAGGCCGTGCTCGGCGGCCGCGGCGAGCCACGGGCCGGCCTCCTCCGGCGGCAGGTCGGGCGTGATCGTCCCCGCCCCACCGGCAGCCGCGAGGTCGGCGGCGAACCGGGCCGGGCCGTAGCGGTCGACGGGATTCCAATACGTCATGACCAGGGTCGGCGCGCCGGTCTCGGCGACTGCCTCGACGGTGCGTAGCACGTCGGCGGTGGTCACCCCGCCGCGCAGCGCCGTGTCGGCGGCGTCCTGGATCACCGGCCCGTCCATCGTCGGGTCCGAGTAGGGCAGGCCGACCTCGACCACATCGACGCCCGCCGCGACCATCGCGCGCATGGCGGCGATCGCGCCGTCGACCGTGGGGAATCCGGCCGGCAGGTAGCCGATCAGCACCGATCGGCCTTCCTCGCGAGCCGTCGCGAAACACGCGTCCAACCGGCTGTGCATCGTCGTGCAGTCCGTTCGCCTGGGGCCCGCGGGCCGCCTGAAGTGGGGTGGGCTGGCCGTCAGCCGTGCGCGCGGTCGCCCGCGTCGGCGTCGGCGTCGAGCAGGCCGAACCAGCGGGCCGCGGTGTCGACGTCCTTGTCGCCGCGGCCGGAGCAGTTGACCACCACCGTCTTCTCCGGGCCGAGTTCGCGGGCGACGTCCAGGGCGCCGGCGAACGCGTGCGCGCTCTCGATCGCGACGAGGATGCCCTCGGTGCGGGCGACCAGCGCGAGCGCCGCCATCGCGGCGGCGTCGTCGACGACCCGGTAGCTGGCCCGCCCGGTCTCGTGTAGCAGGGCGTGCTCGGGCCCGATACCGGGATAGTCGAGCCCGGCGGAGATGGAGTGGGACACCTGCGTCTGACCGAAGTCGTCCTGCAGCAGGTAGGTACGCATGCCGTGCAGCACCCCGGCCGAGCCGCCGGCGATCGCCGCCGCGTGCCGGCCGGTGGCGACACCGTCCCCGCCGGCCTCGCAGCCGATGAGCGCGACCTCGGCGTCCGGGATGAACGGGTGGAAGATGCCCATCGCGTTGGAGCCGCCACCGACACAGGCGACGACCGCGTCGGGCAGCCGGCCGGTGCGCTCCAGCACCTGGGCACGCGCCTCCACTCCGATGATCCGCTGGAAGTCACGGACCAGCATGGGGAACGGGTGCGGACCCATCACCGAGCCGATGCAGTAGTGCGTGTCGTCGACCGTGGCGACCCAGTCGCGCAAGGCCTCGTTGATAGCGTCCTTGAGGGTGCGGCTGCCCGAGGTGACCGGGACGACCTCGGCGCCGAGCAGCCGCATCCGCGCGACGTTGAGGGCCTGCCGGCGGGTGTCCTCCTCGCCCATGTAGACGACGCAGTCGAGACCGAGCAGCGCGCAGGCGGTGGCGGTGGCCACCCCGTGCTGACCGGCGCCGGTCTCGGCGATGACCCGGGTCTTGCCCATCCGCTTTGTCAGCAGGCACTGACCCAGCACATTGTTGATCTTGTGCGAGCCGGTGTGCGCCAGATCCTCCCGCTTGAGCAGGATCCTGGCTCCGCCGACGTGCTCGGTGAGGCGGCGCGCGTCGGTCAGCGGGGTCGGGCGCCCGGCGTAGGTGGCGAGCAGGTCGTCGAGCTCGCCGGTGAACGCCGGGTCCACCCGGGCCTGGTCGTAGGCCTCGGTGAGCTGGTCGAGCGCGGCCATCAGCGCCTCGGGCACGAACCGCCCGCCGAACCGCCCGAAATGCCCGGACGGGTCAGGAAACGCCCGCCAGTCCCCCACGGCCGCGCTGCCGGTACCGGCAGGTCCGGACGTCACGGCGCCGTCGGCGGGGGCTGGCGAGGTAGCTGCTCGGATGGCCACCCGGCGACTGTATCGGTTCCGATCCGGCCCGGCGGGCGCCGGCGGCGGCGAGGCCGGTCTACCGGCCGACCCGGCCCGCCGGGTGCGCGCCGGCGGCGACGAGCTCGGCCACCGTCTGCCGGGCGTCACCCCCGGTGACCGCCGCTTCGCCGACGAGCACGGCGTCGGCCCCCGCCGCCGCATAGGCGCGCAGGTCGTGCGGCCCCCGCACCCCGGACTCGGCCACCGTGATCACACCGGCCGGCACCATCGGCGCCAGCCGGGCGAACGTGCTCCGGTCGACCTCGAGCGTGTGCAGGTCGCGGGTGTTCACGCCGATCAGTCGGGCGTCGGCGTCCACGGCCCGGGCCAGCTCGATCTCGTCGTGCACCTCGACGAGCGCGGTCATCCCCAGCGACTCGATCCGCTCGCGCAGGCCGACCAGCCGGGGCTGGTCCAGCGCCGCCACGATGAGCAGCACCAGGTCGGCGCCGTGAGCCCGCGCCTCGAACACCTGGTAGGGCGAGACCACGAAGTCCTTGCGCAGCAGCGGCACGTCGACCGCACGCCGGACGGCGTCGAAGTCCGCCAGCGAGCCGCCGAAGCGGCGCTGCTCGGTCAGCACGCTGATCGCCGCGGCGCCGCCGGCCTCGTAGTCACGGGCGAGGGACGCCGGATCGGCGATCGTCGCCAGGCTGCCCTTGGACGGGGATCGGCGCTTGACCTCGGCAATCACCGAGACCGGGGCGTGGCGCAGGACGGCGAGCGCGTCCCGCGGGTCGGGGACGCGCTCCACCCGCTGCTTGAGGTCGGCGAGGCTGGTCTGCTGTTCGCGCGCGGCCAGGTCGGCCCGGACCCCGTCGAGGATCTCGGCGAGAACGTTCTTCCGACCCGCGCTCGCGGCTGTCGCGGTCATGCCGCCGATGGTAGGCCAGGTCGCTGCCACGGGCCGGAGGCACCCACACCTGGCTACGACCCGCGACCGAATGCCGCCGCCTGGGGAATCACCCAGCTACCCCGAACGCGGTGGCGGCGGCGCGCCGGTCCGCCCGTCGACCTGGCCGAGCCCGCCCCGATGCCCTATAGTCGAACACGCGTTCGAGACCAGGGAGCTCGCATGGACACTCGCCGTACCTCCGTTCCGCCGCGCCCGAGCTGGGCGCCTCCGGTCGGGCCCTTCGCCATCCACGTCACGGACGCCCCGCCCGCCCGCGACGGGAGGCGGGACGAACCGTTGGCGCGGCTCGATCGCGCCCTGGCCCGGATGGAGGCACTCATGACCCTGCTGGAGGAGGATCTGCGGCGACAGCGGGAGTTGCTCGGCGCGCTCGCGCCGCAGCCGCGGCAACCCGCGGCCACCGACCGTCCGGCGGCGCCGGTCGCGACGGGCGGGGCCCGATGATCAGGTGGGGTCGTGGCCCCGCTCGATCGCGTCCCAAGCGTCCACGGGCCGGGCTTCGCGGGCCTGGTAACGGCCGGACATCGCCGGCCAACGCCCGCCGCGCACGGCGGCGAGCATGCCGGCGACGGTGAGCAGCGCCCCGCCGATCACGGCCAGCCACGGCGCCGCCGTGCGGTGCACCTCGCTGATATCCGCCCGGCCGCCGAGGGAGAACTGCTCGACCGCGTCGGTGTCCCGCACGGCGGCCAACGGGTCGGCCCCGACCCGCCCGGCCAGGTAGATGATGCCGATGCCGGCAGCAACGGCCAGCACGCCGACCACGGTGCGGCCGACGCGGCGGGTGGCCACGATCGCCACCGCCGCGGCGAGGCCGACCAGGGCGAGTGCGGTGCACGCCGGGGCGAGCGTCCCGCCGCTCCAGTGAGCGGCCAGGGGGGCGGCCACGGCGTCGCCGTCCCCGGGCGAGCGCGGTGCGCCCACCCGGGCGGACGCCCAGGTGGCCGCACCGCACGTGAGCACCAGGCCGGCGCCGACCAGGCAGCCGAGGATCGCGAGGCCCCGCTCGCGCCGGCCGAGGCGGGCGGCGCGAGCTTCCTCGGGCGTGCCCGGCGCGCCACCCTGCCCCGTGGTTCCAGTGGAGGTGGGCGGAGGGCTGGCGGCGCTCATACCGGCGGTCGCAGCGACTCGGCGACCTCGATGGCGCGCAGGACCGCCGCCGCCTTGGTGCGGCTCTCCAGGTCCTCGGCGTCGGGATCGGAATCGGCGACGATCCCGGCGCCCGCCTGCACATAGGCGACGCCGTCACGCAGCACCGTGGTGCGGATGGCGATGGCGGTGTCCAGATCACCGCCGAAATCCAGGTAGCCGACGACGCCGCCGTACAGACCGCGCCGCGTTGGCTCCAGCTCGTCGATGACCTCCATCGCGCGCACCTTCGGCGCCCCGGACAGGGTGCCCGCCGGGAAGGTCGCCGTCAGCACGTCGACGGCGCTGCGCTCCGGCGCCACCTCACCGATCACCGTGGAGACGATATGCATGATGTGCGAGAACCGTTCGACGGCAGCGAACTCGACAACCCGCACCGAACCCGGCACGCAGACTCGCCCGAGGTCGTTGCGGACCAGGTCCACCAGCATCACGTGCTCGGCGCGTTCCTTCGGATCGGCGAGCAGTTGTGCCGCGAGCTGCGCGTCCTGTTCGGGCGTCGCGCCGCGCGGCCGGCTGCCCGCGATGGGGTGCAGCAGCGCCCGTCGGCCGGTGACCTTGACATGCGCCTCCGGCGACGAGCCGACGACGTCGTGGTCGCCGAACCGCAGCAGGTACATGTACGGACTCGGGTTGGTGGTGCGCAGCACCCGGTAGACGTCGAGCGGATCGGCGGCCGTGGCCCGCTCGAACCGCTGGGACACCACGATCTGGAAGCACTCGCCGGCGCGGATCTCCTCGATCGCCCGCTCCACCGCAGCCTGGAAGGCGCCGGGCGGGGTGGCGGAGACGAAGTCGGCGATCCCGGTCACGGCGCCGGACGTCGTCGCGACGGTCGGCTCGTTCCACTTCGCCAGGTCGCTGGTCATCGCTTCCAGCCGGGCGACCGCGTCGTCGTACAGGGCGTCCAGCGCCGCGGTGGCGGCGCCTGCTTCGGAGCCGGCCTCTGTGGTGCCGGTAACGGCGGTGCCGCTGAAGGCGTTGGCCACCAGCAGGCACGAGCCGTCGCGATGGTCGAGCACGGCCAGGTCGGTGGCGAGCAGCATCCGCAGTTCGGGCAGGTGCAGGTCGTCGACGGCGTGCGAGGGCAGCCGCTCGATGCGCCGGACCATGTCGTAGCCGAGATAGCCGACGAGGCCGCCCATCAGCGGCGGGGCGTCGGGACCGTTGTCGGCGCGCAGGTGGCGTTCCACCGCGCGCAGGATGTCCAGTGGGTCGCCCCGCGTCGGCACTCCCGGTGGCGGCGCCCCGTCCACCCACCCGGCCTGGCCGTCGCGCTCGGTCAGCGTCGCCGCCGCCCGCACGCCCACGAACGAGTAGCGCGACCACTCCCCGCCGTGCTCGGCGGATTCCAGCAGGAACGTGCCCGGGCCGCCGGCGAGCTTGCGGTAGATGCCGACCGGTGTCTCGCCGTCCGCGAGCAGTCGGCGCGTGACGGCGACGACCGGCTGGGCCGCGGCGGCGGCGTGGAAGCCGGCCCGGTCGGGAACGATCCGCCCGGTCGTCATCGGTCCGACCCCGCGGCGGCCGTGGTGCCCGGGTTACCGACACGGGCGGGCAGCGCGTCGGCGTCGAAACACGTCCGGGTGCCGGTGTGGCAGGCCGGGCCGATCTGGTCCACCCGGACGAGCACGGCATCGCCGTCGCAGTCGAGGGCGACCGAGCGGACCCACTGCTGGTGGCCCGAGGTGTCGCCCTTGACCCAGTACTCCTGGCGACTGCGGCTCCAGTACGTGGCTCGTCCGGTCGTCAGCGTCCGGTGCAGTGCCTCGTCGTCCATCCACCCGAGCATCAGCACCTCGCCGGTGTCGTGCTGCTGGGCGATGGCCGGGAACAGCCCGGCGCTGTCACGGCGCACGCGGCGGGCGATGGCGGGGTCAAGAGCGGCGGGACGTTCGGTCACGGCTTCATTCTGCTCTCCGGCGGCGCGGCGGCGCGGCGGACGTCGGTCGGCGCACCCGGCCCCTCGGGGCGGGTCTCGTCCGCCGCCGTCCCGACACCTGCCGCCCAGGATCGGTGCAGCCGCTGGTAGACCCCGGGAACGGCGACGAGATCACGGTGCGGGCCGCGCTGCACGATCCGTCCGTCGTCGACGACGACGACCTCCTGGGCTGTTTCCGCCGTCGACAGCCGGTGCGCGATCGTCACGGAGGTCCGGCCCCGGGTCAGCTCGGCGAGCGCGGCGGCCAGTCGCACCTCGGTCTCGGGGTCCACGGCGGAGGTCGCCTCGTCCAGGACCAGCAGCTCCGGGTCGGCCAGCTGGGCCCGGGCCAGCGCGACGAGCTGACGCTCACCGGCGGAGAGCCGCGAGCCGCTCTCCCCCACCCGGGTGGCCAGCCCCGCCGGGAGTCGGTCGAGCCAGTCGGCGAGGCCGAGCGCCGCGAACGCGGTGCGCACGGCGTCGTCCGAGGCACCGGGTCGGCCGTAGCGAACGTTGTCGGCGATCGTCAGATCGAACAGAAAGCCGTCCTGCGGCACGAGCAGCACCCGGGCACGCAGCGAGGCGAACCGCACCTCGGGCAGCGGCACCCCGCCCACGCACACCGTGCCCGTGGACGGATCCATCAGCCGGGTCAGCAGCTTCACCAGCGTGGTCTTACCCGAGCCGGTCTCCCCGACGATCGCGACCCGCGCGCCGGGAGCGATCTCCAGATCGATGTCCCGCAGCACCGGCGGCCCCTGCGGGTAGGCGAACCCGACGCGGACGAACCGGGCGCCCAGCGGGCCGACAGGAAGGTCCCGACCGGATCCGGTCGGCGACGTCGCGTCGCCGCCGAGCGGAGCACCCTCGGCGGCGACGGTCGCGCTGTCGGCGCCGAGACCGGGATCGCGCACGTCGCGGGGCAGATCAAGGACGGCGAGGACCCGGCGCAGACCGGCGAACGCGTTTGCCGCGTCGTTGAGAACCTCGGTCATCGACTGGATCGGCATCACGAACAGGGTCAGCAGGAACAGGAAGGCGATCAGCCGGCCCGTGCTGAGCGAGCCGTCGACCCCGAGGGCGACGCCGGCAACGACGACGGACGCCGAGGCGAGCGCGGCGACGAGCTCGCTGAGCGAGAACACTCCGGCGATGACCCGTTGGGCGTCGATCTGCGCGCCCCGGTAGCGGTCGATGGACCCGTCGATGCGCCCGGCGGTGCGGTCCTGGATGCCATAGGCGCGCACGACCGGGGCTCCGACGACCGACTCGGCCACGGCGCCCAGCAGTTCGCCGACGCGCTCCCGGAGCTGGGCGTAGCGGGCGGCGAGGCGGCGCTGCGCCAGCCGGGTGACGATCAGCAGCGGGACGTAGAAGGCGAGGACGAGCAGGGCGAGTGGCCACGAGTAGGCGAACATCAGCACGCCCGAGAGCAGCATCTGGCCGGTCGAGACCAGCAGCATCACGCCGCCGAACTGGAGGAACTGCGACATCTGGTCCACGTCGCTGGTCACCCGGGACGTCAGCGACCCGCGGCGCTGCGCGGACTGGCTGAGCATCGACAGGTCGTGAATGTGCCGGAACGCCCGTACCCGCAGCGCGGCCAGCGTCCCCTCGGACACCCGGTACAGGCGCAGGTTCATCCGGTAGGTGGCGACGGCGGTCACCACGATCACGACGGCGGCCGCCCCAACGGCGACGCCGACGAGTCCGAGTCGGACGCCGTCGTCGGTCAGGCCGCGGTCGAGGATCTGCTGCACGGCCACCGGGACGACCACCTTGCCCACAGTCGCCACCAGAGCGAGCGTCACAGTGCCCAGCAGGCCGCGAGTCAGCTCGGGGGACAGCGCCCGCAGCCGCCGAACCGTCGCCACCAAGCTCGCCGGCGGCGCGGCTGCCGACAACGGATCCGCGGAGCCCGCGAGATCCGACGGCTCTGCCGTGCCCGCGAGATCTGCCGTGCCCGCGGGACTGGCCGGGTCCGCGGGACTGGCCGGGTCCGCCAGGCCCGGCGGGCGCGTGGCCGGGATTCGTGCGGCACCGGGTGAGGGCGCCGCGGCTGGCCGCGCCAGCGAGTCGGGGGCCGACTCGGACGGGATCAGCTCGGACCCGGAACGGGCGGAGGGGATCGGGCCGGTCACGACACCGCCTCGGTGGCCAGGTCGGGATCGGGCATCGCGTCGGTGCCGGCGGCCCGGGCGGCCTGCTCGTAGGCGGTGAGCAGGGCGGCGTAGCGCGGCGAGGAGGCGAGCAGGTCGACGTGCCGGCCGCAGCCGATCACCCGGCCGGCGTCGAGGTGGACGACCTCGTCCGCGAGCGCGATCGTGGACCGTCGCTGGGCGACGACCACGACCGTCGACGCGCCGGCGTTCTCCCGCAGCCCGGCGAGGATGGCGCCCTCCACGCGGGGATCGACACTGGCGGTGGCGTCGTCGAGGACGAGCAGCCGGGGTGCGCGCACCAGCGCGCGGGCCAGGCAGACGCGTTGGCGCTGCCCACCGGACAGGCTCGTGCCGCGTTCCCCGACGTGGGTGTCGAGACCGGCGGGCAGGGCGGCGACGAAACGGTCGGCCTGGGCACTGCGCAGGGCGGCCCAGACCGCCTCGGTCGAGACGTCCAGGCCCAGGGTGATGTTCGCCCGGACCGTGTCATCGAACAGGAACGCCTGCTGGGGTACGAGAGCGACGGCCCGGCTGACCTCGCCGGGGGCAAGGTCGCGCAGGTCGACGCCGTCGAGCAGGACCGCGCCGTCGGTCGGATCGACGAGGCGGGCGAGCATGCCGGCCAGGGTCGACTTGCCGGCGCCGGTCCGACCGGTGATCGCCACGATGCTGCCGGGCGCGACCTCGACACTCACCTCGGACAGCACCGGACGTTCGCTGCGGGCCGACGGGCCGGCCGCATCGTCCTGGGAGGCTCCGTCCGGCGAGGCAGTTCCGGCCGGGGCAGCGGTTCCCGGCAGGGCAGCGGTTCCGTCCGGCGAGGCGTCCGGATAGGCGTAGCTGACCGCGGCCAGCCGGAGGGCCGCGGGGCCGGGCCCGGTGAGGTTCCGGGTGCCCTGTGGCTCCTCGGACGGGGCAGTCAGCACGGCCTCCACCCGTTGGTAGCCGACGACGGCTCGGGGCAGGTCGCCGAAAACCCAGCCGAAGGCGCGCAGCGGGAAGGCCAGCAGGGTGAACAGGTAGGCCACCCGCACGAGCTGCCCGACGTCGATCGCTCCCGAGCGGATCCGGACGGCGCCGACGATGAGAACCAGCAGGATGCCGAGGTTCGGCAGGCTCTCCATCAGCGGGTCGAACAGGCCGCGCAGCCGGCCCGCGCGGATCATCGCGTCGCGCAGTTCCTCGGCGTGAACCCGGAAGCGGTCGGTTTCCTCCTCCTCGCGGCCGAGGGCCTTGACGACGAGCGCGCCGTCGAACGACTCGTGCGCCACCGCGCTGACCTCCCCGCGCAGTCGCTGCACTCCGGCGTACAGCGGCCACACCCGCCGCCCGTACCAGAGGTTCACCCAGCCGAAGGTGGGGAACACGACGAGCCCGATCAGTGCCAGCACCGGGTCGGTGGCGAACAGCAGCGCCAGCGCCGTGACGAGCATGATCAGGGCACCGACGGCGAACGGCAGCGGCATGAGCGGATTCCAGGCGGCCTCGACGTCCGCGTTGGCGTTCGACAGGAGCGTGCCGGTCGAGTGGCGCTGATGCCAGGACAGGGGCAGCCGCAGGTACTGGCGGGTCACCCGGTGCCGGTAGTGCCCCTGGACGCGGAACACGACGGTGCCGCCAGCGAGGCGGCGCACGAACATCCCGAGGGCCCGCAGCGCACCGACCCCGACGATCACCGCCGCGGCGACGGCGACCGCCGGCCAGTCGGCGTGACCGTCGCGCACCGCCGGGAGCACGATGCGTTCGGTCGCCTCGCCGAGCACGATCGAACTCGCCACCCCGGTGAGGGTGTACAGGCAGGCGCCGCTGGCGGCGAGGGCGAACAGCCGTGGTTGTTCGCGGATGCCGCGCCACAGGGTGGCGAAGCCCAGGCCGATGACTCCGGATTCCCGCGCGTCGGTCCGCGTCGCGGACGGCATCATCACCACCCCCGTGCAATCAGAACTTCGAGACGACCGGCGATACCGACCCGGCCGGCGCCCCCGGCGGGGTCGGTCCGGGTTGTGATCAGCGCACTGGGACGCCCTCGGCTCGCAGCGCCGACTTGACCTCGCCGATGCGAAGCTGGCCGAAGTGGAACACGCTGGCGGCGAGCACCGCGTCGGCGCCGGCGCCGACCGCCGGCGGGAAATGCCCCAGCTCCCCCGCACCGCCGCTGGCGATCACCGGCACGTCGACCTCGGCCCGCACGGCAGAGATCATCTCCAGGTCGTAGCCGTCGCGGGTGCCGTCGGCGTCCATCGAGTTGAGCAGGATCTCCCCGGAGCCGAGTTCGACGACCTGGGCGGCCCAGGCGACAGCGTCGATGCCGGTGCCCCGGCGGCCGCCGTGCGTGGTCACCTCGAACCGGGGGCCGGTCGGGTCGGGGCAGCGCCGGGCATCGATCGAGATGACGATGCACTGGTTGCCGAACCGGTGGGCGCACTCGCGGACCAGTTCAGGCCGGGCGACGGCGGCCGTGTTGATCCCGACCTTGTCGGCGCCGGCGCGCAGCAGCCGGTTGACGTCGTCGGTGGAGCGGACACCGCCGCCGACGGTCAGCGGGATGAAGACCTGTTCGGCGGTGCGCCGGACGATGTCGTATGTGGTCTCGCGGTCGCCGCTGGAGGCGGTGATGTCGAGGAACGTCAGCTCGTCGGCGCCCTCGGCGTCGTAGAGCCGGGCCATCTCGACGGGGTCACCCGCGTCGCGCAGGTCGGTGAAGTTCACGCCCTTCACGACCCGGCCGCCGTCGACGTCGAGGCAGGGGATGACGCGGACCGCGACCGTCATGTGGCTGGGGCGCCGGCGGCGACGGCGAGCGCCTCGGGCAGGGTGAACGCGCCGGCGTAGAGGGCCTTGCCGATGATCGCGCCCTCGACGCCGGGGACGGCGGCGATCGCGGTGAGGTCGGCGAGCGCCGACACGCCGCCGCTGGCGACGACCGGCCGGTCGGTCGCGGCGGTCACCGACCGCAGCAGCTCGACGTTCGGCCCGGTCAGCGTGCCGTCGCGGCGGACGTCGGTCACCACGTAGCGGGCGCAGCCGTCGGCGTCGAGCCGGGCGAGGACGTCGAAGAGCTCGCCGCCCTCGCGGGTCCAGCCGCGGGCCGCGAGGGTGGTGCCGCGCACGTCGAGGCCGACGGCGATGCGGTCCCCGACCCGGGCGATGGCACGCCGGACCCAGTCGGGGTTCTCCAGCGCGGCGGTGCCGAGGTTCACCCGCGCCGCGCCCGTCGCGAGCGCCGCGTCGAGGGACTCGTCGTCGCGGATGCCGCCGGAGAGTTCGACGGCGACGTCGACGGCCCGCACGACCTTCGCGATCAGCTCGCGGTTCGAGCCGCGACCGAAGGCGGCGTCGAGGTCGACGAGGTGGATCCACTCGGCGCCGTCACGCTGCCAGGTGAGCGCCGCCTCCAGCGGGTCGCCGTAGGACGTCTCGGAGCCGGCCTCGCCCTGGACGAGGCGCACGGCACTGCCGTCGGCGACGTCGACGGCGGGCAGCAGTGTCAGAGCCATGCCCGCCACCTTATGGGCTGCCCGGGATCGGCGGATCCAGCCACGGATCCACCGCCGGTTCGGGTCGTGTCCTCGGGTTCGCGGTTTCGACCGGGCCGGCGCCGGGGACCCGCCGAAGCAGGATGCGGCGCGCCGCCCGGCCGCCGCCGGCCCATGAGGATGGGAGGGGCGTCCACGATGACAAGCACGGATCCGCGGGCCATCCGAACGGCCTACCCGACCCGAACCGACTCCCCGACCCGAACCGACTCCCCGACCCGAACCGACTCCCCGACCCGGACCGACTCCCCGACCCGAACCGACTCCCCGACCCGGACCGCCGAGGCGGTCGAGACGGTGCGTTACGAGGTCCACCGGCTGTCGGTCGCGACGGGGCTGGCGTTCGACGAGACGGTGCGCCGCTACGAACAGGCGGTGCCGGCCCTCGACGAGGCGCGGTTCGCCGCCCTCGCCGCCGGCTGGCCGACCTGGACGGAGGTGCGCGCCGCGATCCTGCCGCACGCCCCGCACGACTTCGTGCGCTACTGGCGCGGGGACTTCGGCTGGCTGCTGCGCGCCGCGGGCGACGAGGGCCGCTGCGTGGAGTACCTGATGGGCAACCATGTCATCGCCGAGCGGATGTTCCGCCACGATCCCGGGGTGCTGCTGCACGCGCCGCTGCGCACGACGATCCACACCGACCACCTCGCCCGGACCCGGTTCAGCGTCGACCAGCCGAGCACCCATTTCCGCAGCTACGGCAACCGGTCGATCACGATCGTCGGCATCGAGCTGGACCTGAAGCTCGCGACCTTGCTGGAATCGCTCGACTTCCCGGTGCCGGACGCACTGACGACCGGCCGCGTCCCGGCCGCGACGGGCTGATTCGGCTCAGGCGAGGGTGGCGAGCCAGTTCGTGAGCAGGTGCGCGCCGGCGTCGCCGGACTTCTCCGGGTGGAACTGGGTGGCGGCCAGCGCGCCGCGTTCCACCGCGGCCGCGAACGGCTCGCCGTGCTCGCCGATCGTGTCGCCGGCGTCCGGATCGGCCTTGGCCGCGTACGAGTGGACGAAGTAGAAACGGGTGTCCGCGGGCAGCCCGGCGAACAGCACCGACCCGGCGGGCGGGCGCACCGTGTTCCAGCCCATGTGCGGCAGGATCGGGGCGGCGAGGCGGCGGACCTCGCCGGGCAGTGCGCCGATCCCGGCGGTACGCACCCCGTGCTCGTCGCCGCGCTCGTAGAGCACCTGCATGCCGACGCAGATCCCCAGCACCGGCCGGCCGGCGGCGAGACGCGCGCGGACGACGGGCGCGGCGCCGAGGCCGTCGATCCCGGCCATGCACGCGGCGTAGGCGCCGACGCCGGGCACGACCAGCCCGTCGGCGTCCCGCGCCGCGTCAAGATCGTCGCTGACCGTCACGTCGGCGCCGACCCTGGCCAGGGCGCGCTGCGCCGATCGCAGGTTCCCGGAGCCGTAGTCGAGCACCAGGACCCGCGGCCGCGGCCCACCGCCAGCACTCACAGCGTGCCCTTCGTGGACGGCACGCCGGCGACCCGCGCGTCGAGGGCCACCGCGTCGCGCAGGGCCCGCGCGACCGCCTTGAACTGCGCCTCCACCACGTGGTGGGCGTTGCGGCCGGAGAGCACCCGCACGTGCAGCGCGATCCGCGCCGACGCGGTGATGGACTCGAAGATGTGCCGGGTCAGCGTCGTGTCGTAGGTGCCGATCATGCCGACCAGGTCGGGTTCGACGTGCACGCAGTACGGCCGGCCGGACAGGTCAACGACGGCGAGGGCGAGGGCCTCGTCGAGCGGGACGGTGGCGTCGCCGAAGCGGCGGATCCCGGCCTTGTCGCCGAGCGCCTCGCGCAGCGCCGTACCGAACGCGATCGAGGTGTCCTCGACCGTGTGGTGAGCGTCGATGTGCAGGTCACCGCGGGTTCGCACAGTCAGGTCGAACCCGCCGTGCTTGCCGATCTGGGACATCATGTGGTCGAAGAACGGCACGCCGGTGTCGGACGTCGCCACTCCCGTCCCGTCGAGGTCGAGCTCGACCAGGACGTCGGACTCCAGCGTCTTGCGTGCGATACGCGCGGTACGTGCCATCGGGGCTTCCTCGGGCCTTTCCTACCTGGGTCCTGGGTCAGCCGGATCTACCGGTCTGGCGGTGTCTGACCGTCAGTCTGCCCGGTCCCCGCCCCGGCGCCGGCAAGCACCCGACCGAGGGCGGCGAGGAACGTGTCGATCTCGCGCGGCAGGCCCGCGGTGACCCGCAGCCAGCCGTCCGGGCCGACATCGCGGATGAGCACCCCGGCGTCGAGGAGGCCCCGCCAGACGGCACGATGATCGGCGAACGCGCCGAAGAACACGAAGTTGGCGTCGCTCGGCGCGACCTGAAGCCCGAGCGCGGTCAGTTCCCGCACGATCCGGTCCCGCTGGGCCCGGACGGCCTCGACCGAGCCGAGCAGCTCGTCGGCGTGCGCGAGCGCGGTGCGGGCGACGGCCTGGGTGAAGCCGGACAGATGGTAGGGCAGCCGGACGAGCTGGAGCGCGTCGACGACGGCAGGGTGCGCGGCCAGGTAGCCGACGCGGGCGCCGGCCAGCGCGAACGCCTTGCTCATCGTGCGGGTGACGATGAGCCGCGGATGCTGCGGCAGCAGCGTCAGGGCGCTGGGGACGCCGTCCCGGCGGAACTCGGCGTAGGCCTCGTCGACGACGACCATGCCGCTGCCGGCGGCGTGCATCGCCTCGCAGGCGGCCGCGATGACCTCGAGCGGCAGCGCCGTGCCGGTGGGGTTGTTCGGGGAGCAGAGGAACAGCAGCGCCGGGCGGTGCCGTTCGACCGCCGCCGCGACCGCCTCGACGGACAGGCTGAAGTCCGCGGCGCGCTGCTCGGCGACCCAGTCCGTCGCCGTGGTCAGGGCGATGAGCCGGTGCATCGAGTAGGACGGCTCGAAGCCGACGGCGACCCGGCCCGGGCCGCCGAATGCCTGGCAGAGCTGCTGGAGGACCTCGTTGGATCCGTTGGCGGCCCACACCTGGGCGGTGTGCACGCCGAAACCGGCGTCCGGGGTGAGGTAGTACGCCAGGTCGGCGCGCAGTGCCTCGGCGTCGCGGTCCGGGTAGCGGTTCGCCTCGGTGGCGGCGAGCGTCGCCGCCTTGCCGAGGGCGTCGACGAGGCCGATGGACGGCGGGTACGGGTTCTCGTTGGTGTTCAGCCGCACCGGCACGTCGAGCTGGGGCGCGCCGTACGGGGACACGCCCCGCAGGACGTCGCGCAACGGCAGCTCGTCGAGGTCCAGCGGCCGCCACGGCCGGTCGTCCCGGGCCGGGCGGGCGTCGACGCGACCGCCGGTCTGCACCATCATCGGAACCGCGCCCGCACGGCGTCGGCGTGCCCGGTGAGGTCCTCGGCCGCGGCGAGCGCCGACAGCCGCCCGGCGACGGCGTGCAGCGCGTCCGGGGTGCTCTCGATGACGTGGACCTGCCTCTGGAAGGTGGCGACGGACAGGCCGCCGGAGTGGCGGGCCGTGCCGCCGGTGGGCAGGACGTGGTTGGAGCCGGCGAGGTAGTCCCCGAGCGGGACGGGGGCGTGCGGGCCGACGAAGATCGCCCCGGCGTGGCGGACCCGGGCGGCGAGGCGGGCCGCGTCGGCCGTGTGGATCTCCAGGTGCTCGGCGGCCCAGCCGTCGACGACGGCGAGGCCGGCGTCGAGGTCGGCGACGAGCGCCACCGCGCCCTGGCCGGCCAGGGCCTCCTCGACGCGCTCACGGTGGCGGGTGGCGGGCACCTGCTTGCCGAGCTCGACGTCGACGGCGTCGGCGAGCTCGACGGAGGTGGTGACCAGCAGCACCGCGGCCATCGGGTCGTGCTCCGCCTGGGCGATGAGGTCGACGGCGACATAGCTCGGGTCGGCGGTGGCGTCGGCAAGGATCGCGACCTCGGTCGGACCGGCCTCCGCGTCGACGCCGACCACGCCGCGCACCAGCCGCTTCGCGGCCGTGACGTAGACGTTGCCCGGGCCGGTGATCACGTCGACCGGTGGGCAGCTGGCCGTGCCGTGGGCGGCCATCGCGATCGCCTGGGCGCCGCCGGCGGCGTAGACCTCGTCGATGCCGAGCAGCGCGCAGGCGCCGAGCACGACAGGGTGCGGCAGGCCGCCGTTGTCCCGCTGCGGCGGGGAGAACACCGCGAGCGAGGCGACGCCCGCCTCCTGCGCGGCCACGACGTTCATGACGACGCTGCTCGGATAGGCGACCCGGCCGCCGGGGACGTAGAGACCGACCCGCTCCACCGGCGCCCACCGCTCGGTCACGGTGAGACCCGGGGCGACCTCGATGGTCACCGGTTCGCGCCGCTGGGCGCCGTGCACCAGACGGCAGCGCCGGATCGCCTCGGCCAGCGCGTCGCGCACGGCCGGGTCGAGGTTGTCGGCGGCGGCCGCGAGATCGGCGGCGGGCACCCGCAGCTGGGCGGGACGGACCCCGTCGAAGCGCTCGGCGGCGTCGAGGACGGCCGCGTCGCCGCGCTCACGCACGTCGTCGCAGACCGGCCGCACCGCAGCGACGGCGACGTCCACGTCGATCGCGGCGCGCGGCAACAGCCGACGAACCTCCGCGGGCGTGGGCGCGGCGTCACGCAGATCTACCCTTCTGAGCACGGTATTGAGACTATCCGCCGGCGCCGGGCCCGGCGAAATCACGAGCCGGCGCGGGATGTCACGCTGGTCCGGTGACCCAGCAGCCCGCGTCCGATCCCCGACCGTCGCCGTTCCCTCCGTCGCCCGCCGCATCGGCGCAGGTGACGCCGGATGTGGGCGCGCCCGTTGGGGAATCGGCGGCCGGGGCGGGGCGTTCCTCGGCGGCAGCCGGCGGGGCTGGCGGCCCCGGCGTCAAGACCACCACAGAGACCACTGACGTCGCGCCGTCCGGAGCGGGTGGCGCGCCGGGGGCCCCCGGCGAGTCGCTGGCGACGCTGCTGCACGACTACCGGGTGCACGCCAAGGCGCCGCGCCGGGTTGTCGCCGCCCTGACCGAGCGGCCCCGGACGCTGCGGGAGCTGGTCCAGGAGACCGGCCTGCCGCGCCGCTCGGTCGAGGAGATCCTCGCCTGCCTCGGCGACGACCTTCGCCCCGCCGCGGGCGAGCGCCAGGTGCTGCGCGCCGGCGCGGTCGACCACTACCGAACCATGATCGACTACACCGGTCTGCGCGCGTCGACGCCCATCGACCCGCTCGCGGTCGAGATCCACCGCCACGGCGCGCTCGTGACCGCCGTGCACGAGCTCATCGCCGCCGCCCCGCGCCCGCGCGCCGAACTCGACCACGTGCCCGCCACCGCGGCGACGGTCGTGCGCCGGGCGGTGTGGCTCGCCAGCCGCTACGACCTGCGCGAGGGCCGCCTGCTGTGCGTCGGCGACCATGACCTGACCTCGCTGGCCGTCGCCCTGCTCGCCAAGCGCGACGCCGGGCACGGCGCGGCGGCGGCGAGCGCCGGGCCGGCGGTCACGGTGGTGGACATCGATGAGGAACTGCTGGAGTACCTCGACCGCTCGGCCCGCTCGCTGGGCGTGCGGCTGCAATGCCGATACGCGGACCTGCGCTTCGGCCTGCCGCCGTCGCTCGCCGGCTCGGCCGACCTCGTCTTCACCGACCCGCCGTACACCCCCGCCGGCGTGTCCCTGTTCGCCGCGCGGGGCGCGCAGGCGCTCGCCGACCGGGACCGCGGCCGCGTCCTCGTCGCCTACGGGTACAGCACGCGCACGCCCGCACTGGGCGCGAAGGTGCAGCGCGCACTGCTCGACCAGGGTTTCGTGTTCGAGGCGGTCTGGCCGGACTTCCACACCTACGACGGCGCCGAGGCCGTCGGCGCCCGCGCCGCCATGTACATCTGCCAGCCGACGCCCGCCACCTGGAAACGCCTCGACCGCCCGGCCGACCGCGAGCCGGTGCCGACGACGATCTACACCCGCGGCCGCCAGTCCGAGGAGGGCCGGTCCGGCGAGCTGCCCGCCCCGGTGCTGGACGCTGCCGGCCGTTTCCTCGCCGCCGCAGCCCCCGCCCGGTCGGTGTTCGTCGGTGAGCGCCCCGCCCTGGACGCGACCCACACCCGCCTGGCAACGGTCCTCGACCGCGGGCTGCCGCCCGTGGCGACGGCCGGCGCGGGCGGCGTCACGGCGGTCGTCGCCGACCTGACGGACGACCCGGGGCCCTGGCTGACGCGGCTCCTGCTGGCCGTCAACGCCGACCGGCTCGCGCTGATCGTGGACGCCGCACACCCCGACCTGCGCCCCGGGAGCCTGTCCGGCCACCTGCGGGCGAAGTGGACGGCGACCCCGGAGCTCGATTCGTCCCCCGCGGCCGGCTCCCGGACGCGACTGGTGACATTCGCCGCGACCGACCCCGCGACCCTCGCTCCCGGCGAACTCCTGGCCCGCCGGCTGCTCGACCGTCCGCACGGCCGGCTCGGCAACGTCTGGCGGGACGGCCTGATCAGGCTCGTCCGGGACCGCACCGGCCGGGTGCTGACCCAGCGCGAGGCGCTCGCCCTGGTCCGGGGCGCCACCGGCGACGGCGACCTGCTCGTGGCCCGCCTGATCGACCTGCCCAGGCAGACGCTGGCAGCCACCCTCGACGCCGCGGCGGCCACCGCCGGCCTCGCCGGAGAGCCGGCCCCGCCGACCACCTGAGCGGCCTCGACACCGGCACCGCGGGCCGGGCCCGTCACATCTCGGGTGGCGGCCCCGTCCAGGGCGGGGAAGGGTCGCCACTGGGGCGGCCCGGCGTCGCAGGCAGCCGCCGGCTGCCCCGGCTGCCAGAGGAGAGGACGCAACGATGTCGCAACGACTGAACGTGGCCGAGGTCGCGCCGGAGGGATACCGGGCGATGCTCGGCCTGGAGACCTATGTCCGCAAGCACGTCGATGCCACGCTGCTGGAGCTGGTGAAGCTGCGGGCATCGGTGATCAACGGGTGCTCGTTCTGTGTGGACATGCACAGCCGGGACGCGCTGGCGGCCGGCGAGTCGTCGCGGCGACTGTTCGCCGTCTCCGCGTGGCGGGAGGCGCCGTTCTTCGACGAGCGGGAACGGGCCGCGCTCGCCCTGACCGACGAGGCGACCCGGCTGGGCCCGGACGGCGTCAGCGACGACACCTGGGCGGTCGTGACGAAGCACTTCTCCGACCGCGAGGCGGCGGACCTGGTGCTCGCGATTGCGACGATCAACAGCTGGAACCGCATCGCGATCCCGACCCGCACGCAGCCGCCGGCTGACGTCCAGGAGGGCGCCGCCTGACGAGGCAACCTGTCCCGGTCCGACCCGACGCCGGCTCCGGCCCTGGGCCCTGGGCCCTGGGCCCAGGGCCGGAGCCGGGGCCGAATCGACCAAACAGGCCAGCGCGGCCGGGCCGTCGCGCCGGGGGCACGACGGCGGGACGTGCTGGTGGACGCGGACACGGGTCACGTGTGAAGGAGGCCATGAAGCGGAAGTCCGGATCGGACGCGGCGCCGTTACTACCGTGAAACCCGTACTGCTACTACGAGCCGTAGAAGCGGAGCTGGTGCCCGGATGGACGTCCTCCCGACCGACCGTTGCGCCGCGGTCCTGGCGGCCACCGCGGGCAGCGTCGCCGAGAACGCGGAGCGGATCACCGCCGCGTTCTACCGGCGGCTGTTCGCGGCCCACCCCGCGCTGCGACCGCTGTTCAACGACGGCAACCAGGCCACCGGCCGGCAGGCCCGGGCGCTGGCCGCGGCCCTCGTCGCGTTCGCCGGGCACCTGCTCGGCGAACCCGGCCCGCCCGTCGACCCGATCCTGCGGCGCATCGCCCACCGGCACGCGTCCC